>JAQBHI010000111.1:0-6526 GCA_032127875.1 Acidobacteriota bacterium | reverse complement strand
GGCCTGGGAGCCGCTCTCGTGATGCTTGTCGTCTTCGCCCTACAGCCCTCCCTGCGGACGATGCTCGGCCTGTATCTGGCGCTGCTCCTGGTATGGACGGGCGTCGTTCTGGGCGTGTGGCGGCGCATGAAGCCCGCCGCCGGCATGCCGCACTAGCAGCAGCCCGGGGCGCACGCCTCCTCTGCGCAGCTCGCCGGGTCGATCGTGGCCGCAGTGCCGTCGGGCTCGATCAGCGCGAATCTCCCCTGGTACGGCGCGTGCGAAAGCTTCGCCAGCGTGTCGGTGCAGATCTCCACGGCCTGGCCGCGGGGGAACAAGTGACCCTCTTCGTCCATCACCGACACGTACGGGCCGAGGTAGATCGCGCGGTGCCCCTGGAACACGCAGCCGGCCTTCTTCTCGAACTTGAAGCCGCGCACGGTGATCGAGAAGAAGTCGTAGCCTTCCACCTGTTTCCAGAACTGCTTCTTGAGCAGCGTCAATCCGAAGAAGCCCCCTTTCTCCAGCTCGGCCATGAACTCCTCTTCCGAGAGCGCGCCCGAGATGCACTCGCCCCACAGGTGGACGTTGACGGTGAGGTCGGGCGGCAGCTTCTTTTCGGAGACGATGTCGGACACCACGATGCGGCCGTGATCCTTGAGCACGCGCCACATCTCGCGGAACACCTTGGGCTTGTCGGCCGAAAGGTTGATCACGCAGTTGGAGGTGACGAGGTCCGCGCGCGCGTCCTCGAGCGGAACCTCCTCCAGGAAGCCTTTCCGGAATTCCACGACGTCGTAGCCGAGCGCCTCGGCCACGCGTGCCTTGCTCTGCCCCGCGACCCCGAGCATGGGGTCGGTCATGTCCACACCGATCGCGCGGCCGTGCGCACCGACCTTCTTTGCCGCGATGAAGACGTCGATGCCCGCTCCCGAGCCGAAGTCGACGACCATTTCGCCGGGCTCCACGCTCGCGAGGCTCATCGGGCCTCCACAGCCGTAGAAGCGCTCGATCACCTCTGCCGGGATGTGGGCCGTGTCGGCGGCGTCGTAGTTGATCGGACAGCAA
Source organism: Acidobacteriota bacterium (assembly GCA_032127875.1). Lineage (GTDB taxonomy): Bacteria > Acidobacteriota > Vicinamibacteria > Fen-336 > Fen-336 > CADEEV01. Next base: position 5,479 of record JAQBHI010000111.1, on the reverse strand, counting down.
AGCGCCGCCTGCGGCGTCTCGGCGGCCCTCGCGTAGAAATCCTGCACGAGGCTGCGCGGCTTCTCGATGTCCATCGAGAGGACGCAGTTCGAGTGGGAGGTCTGGACCGGGGCATAGGCCTCGAGATCGCCGCCGGGCGCGCAGGCCAGGTTGCGCTCGCCCATCGCGTGGTAGATCACCGGCGCGTTGTAGCCGGTGACGATCCGCTGTGCCCGCCGGCCCTCCGCGGCCAACTCGAAGATGCTGTCGCTGATCAGCCCCTGGTACAGCTCGCAGTACGGGTCCAGGTAGTCGAAGGAGCCGTGGCCGTTCTGCGGCGTCCGGCCAAGCGAGTAGGAGTAGGAGTGCTCGAGGTCGCCGCCCCCGCACAGGAACTTGAACTTGCAGACGTTGCAGACAGGCTTCTCCTCGACCGTGAGCGAGCGCAGTGCCTGCGCGACCTGCGAGCCCTGGAGCAGCGCTCCCAGGTTCCCGGCCTGCCAGCGTCCGATTTCGAGCGCCTCGTATTGCACCGTGGCGGCGCTTGGGAAGACGCGCCCGTCGGAGTAGACGCACAGGCTCTCGACGCCAGCGTTCGAAAGGTCGATGCGTGTCCCGGGCGCTCCGTTGACGCGCGCGCGGAAGGAGGCGACGTTGTCGATCACGACCCCCAGGCGCTCGGCCTCCACCTGGGCCTTGCCCAGTGCCGCGTGCAGGGCGAGCGGGGCGACGAAGGATCCGTTCAGGTCCGCCCAGCGTCCCTTCTTGTGGATCCAGAGCAGGTGCCAACTCGCAGCGCCGGTCTGCTTGACGATCCGGACCAAGGCCTCCATCTCGTTCACGTTGTCCCTGGTGATCACCGTGGACAGCGTCGGCGCAAAGCCGGCCTCGGCCAGCGCCTCGATCCCGGCGCTCGCACCGTGGAAGCTCCCCTTGCCGCGGATGCGGTCGTTGGTCTCCGGCGTCGCACCGTCGAGGCTCACTTGCAGGCTCAGCAGCTTCGAGTCCTGACGTCTCAGCCCCTCGAGCACCGCGCCATGGAAGAGCAGCCCATTGGTCAGGATCCGGAGCTCCCGGCCGTGCGTCTTCGTCACCCGCTCGATCAACTCGAAGACGTCGCGGCGCAGAAAGGGCTCGCCACCGGTGAAATAGAAGCGGCCCACGCCGAGCCCGGCCGCTTCGTCGATCAAGGCCAGGAGGCGCTCGCGCTCCAGGCCCGTGTCGCCGTCCGGCCCCGAAGAGACGAGGCAGTGTTCACAGGCCAGGTTGCACGAGTTGTTGGTGTGGACCCAAAGCTCCCGAAGCCTCGCTTCGAGGTGGTGCTCGCGGCCGGCGTACGCTGGCGCGCTTAAGGGCTCGGGCGAGGCGAAGCCACGCCGGGCCGCCTCGCGCACGAAGCGGTTGACGTGAAGCCAGGCCTTGGCATTCTCGACGCCGAACTCGCGGGCGTAGCGGGCGGCGACCTCGTCGAGTGTCGCGCGGCCGTCGAGCCAGGACAAGATGCGAGCGCCTCTTGAGTCGGCGGCGATCCAGTTCGGGGTCTCGGGATCCAGCAACACGACGAGGCCGTCTCGCTCCAGGACCACGTGCCGGGGCACGTGCCAGGCAGCTTCGGGCTTGCTATCGATGTTCACTTGCGAACCTCACGAATGAAGGGCCTGCGCCACGAGCGCGGCCGCGGCCGAAAGGGCCGCCGCCACGGGCAGTGTCGTCACCCAGGCGGCCAGGATCTGTCGAATGGTCTTCGAGCGCCCCTCACCGGTCGCGGCCCCGATCCCGAAGAGCGCTCCGCAGGACACGTGGGTCGTCGAGACGGGCAGGCCGAAGGGGGAGGCCAGCATCACCAGCGCGGCCGTGACCAAGTTGGCCGTGAAGCCCTGGCCGTGGTTCAGGGGAGTGATGCCGAAGGAGAGCGTCTCGGCCACGCGCCGCGCCGCGAGCACGCCGCCGACGGCGATCGCCAGCGCGGCCGTGGACAGGCCTGCGCCGATGCCGAGGGCGTGGGTGCCGACGAGCAGCGCCACCATCTTTGGGGTGTCGTTGAGACCGCGAGCAAAGCCGACCGCGCCCGCCGTCGCGACGTGGGCGCGGTCCAGCAGCGATTGTGCCGAGATGCCGAGAACCGCCCCGCGATAGCGCCGCTCGCAGCGCTCGACGCTGTCCACCGCGAGCGTCATGCCGCTGGCCAAGCGGAGGGTGCCTGCGCCGGGAAGGTAGGACCCCGCCTGTTCGACACCCCCGATGCAGACGCATGTCTCTTCGGTGATCCCCGTGCGCAAGCGCGCCGCGTGCAGCGCCGCGTACAGCCCGGCGGCGAGCAGCAGCGCGAGGACGGGCGAGAGCAGCAGCGGGAGGACGAAGAAGCCGCCCAGGGCGGCGTAGCTGAGCTGCGCCGGGCCGGCCACGACCATGCCTGCGCCGACCAGGCCACCGGTCAGCGCGTGCGTCGTCGATACGGGAAACCCGAAGCGCGTGGCGAGCAGAACCGTGGCGGCCGCACCCATGGCCACGGCCAGCAGGAACACCGGATCGGCGATCACCGAGTCCGCCACGAGGCCCTTGCCGGAGAAACGAGCCACCAGGCCCCCGGACAGCAGCAGGGCCAGCAGCGAGCCGGCGAGGGTCGAGGCCGTCGCCCAGGCGAGGGCGGCACGGTAGCCGAGCGAGCGGCTCCCGTACAGCGTCGCGACCCCCTTGAAGTTGTCGTTGGCGCCGTTGGCGAAGGCGAGGACCAGCACCGCGAGAGTCAGTAGCGTGATCACAGCGTCCTCCCGCGGCTATAGATCCGCTGCAGTCGGTTGGGGTTCGCACCGGCTGCGTACAGTCCGAAAATCCACCAATTAGAGAGTATCGTCGCGAGCACCCCCTTTTGTTCCCAGCGGCGGGCGCTGGTCAAGGCCCTGGTCGAGGGAAAGGCGAGCCTGCCCACGCGGCGCAGGCGGCCCACGAAGTCGACGTCCTCGAACAGGGCCATCGGCGCGAAGCCACCGGCGCGACGGTAGGCCTCGCGCCGCGCGAAGATCGCCTGGTCGCCATACGGCAGCTCGAACAGCCGGCAGCGCAGCCGCACGCCGGCCTCGATCCACCGATAGCTCGCGCGGGGAGAGTCGAGCGCGAAGCGAAAGGCGCCTCCCGCGACCTCCCGGGAAAGGGCCGAGAGGGCCTGTGCCCAGCCGTCTTCGAGGCGCGTGTCGGCGTGCAGGAAGACAAGCCAATCGCCTGTGGCGCAGTCTGCGCCCGCCGCCAGTTGGCTCCCCCGGCCCCGCTCAGCCGTGAGGACGCGGGCTCCCGCGGCTCGCGCGGCCTCGGCCGTGGCATCCAGCGAGCCGCCGTCGATCACGAGAACCTCGGCCTCGGCGATCACCGACCGAACGGCCGCGGCCACCGAAGCCTGCTCGTCGAGCGTGGGAATCACGACCGAGACGGCTGGCTTCTCCCCCACAGGCCAGAGCCTATCCTCTATCCAACCCGCAGGGCTGTTAGCTCCCTAACAGTCCGGCCTGGTCGAGCCGCGTAGTGTGTTGTCGCAGGGAAGGTGCTGATGCCGCGTATCGACTTGTTCACGTCCCCGGACTGTCCCTCCTGCCCGAGGGCCAGGGAGGTCGTGGCGGCTTTCGCCGCGCAGCATCCCGAGATCGTGCTGCGCGAGTGGGACCTCTCCAGAAACCCTGGCCCGGCGGTAGGCCGCGGCATTTTCGCGACTCCCTCCTTGCTCCTGAACGGCGCCGAGATCCTCTTCGGCGTGCCGACGCGGGCGGAGCTGCTCAGGCATTTTCGTATGACCGCCACCGGGACCGAGGTTGCCGAGGCTCAGGCTTGCCAGGACCCAGACTCGAGAGGGTGAGATGCCGGATGTGGACGTTCAGGAAGCCATTTTCGAGACCGTCAAGAAGAAGTTCGGCTTCGTGCCCAACCTGATTCGAGAGATGGCCGTGAATCCTGCCGTCGCGCGGGTCTATCTCGACGCTCAGAGCGCACTGGCAACGGGCGTCTTGTCGCCTCGCGAGCAGCAGGCGATCCAGCTGGCTGTCGCCGTGTACAACGAGTGCCATTACTGCCGCGCTTCACACGCGCTCGGAAGCCGGACGGCTGGCGTTTCGGCCGCCGACGTCGCAGCGATCCAGCAGGGGGCGCTTCCCGACGACGCGCGCCTGCGGAGCCTGGTTCATGCGACCTGGCTGGTGCTGGACATGAGGGGTTCGCTCGGCCAGAGCGATCTGAGCAGCCTGGAGGCCGAGGGAATCGATCGGGCCCAGCTCTACGAGATCGTGGCCAGCATCGGGCTCAAGACCATCTCGAATTACATCAACCACATCGCTCACACGCCCATCGACGCCGCTTTTCTCCCGTAGGGCTCCGCAGTCGCGCGATGTACGATGATGTGGAGGAGGCCTCTCCTTGGCGCAGCGCACCAAGCTTTGGTACCTGAAGAACTTCAACCTGTTCCAGGGGTTGTCAGCCGAGCAGATGCACATGGTGGCGCAGCGCACGGTGATGCGCGAAGTGCGGCGCAAGGAGGTGCTCTACCTGCCCGGGGACGCGGGCGACCGGATCTACCTCTTGAAGCGCGGCGTCGTCAAGATCTCGACGCTGGACGACGAGGGCCGGGAGATCATCCTCGCCCTGCTCCGCGTGGGTGAGGTGTTCGGCGAGGAGGCGGCCCTCGACGATGCTCCGCGGGATCACATGGCCGAAGCCTATGAGGACGCCCTGGTCTGTATCGTCACGAAGCAGGACTTCCTGGACATGCTTCGAAGCCACCCCGCTCTCGCGTTCAAGGTCACCAAACTCATCGGCTTCCGCCTCAAGACCTTCCGGAGCCGCGTGGAGAACCTGCTCTTCAAGGGGGCGCCGGCGCGGCTCGCAGCGACGCTGCTCGAACTCGCGCGGGACCACGGCGTCCCCGACGCGCAGGGGATCCTGCTGCCTCTCAAGCTCAGCCAGCAGGATCTTGCCAACCTGATCGGCGTGACGCGGGAGTCGGTCAACCTGGCGCTCTCGGACTTTCGAAAGAAGCAGCTGATCGCGGTCGAGGGGCGGGCGATTCGCCTGCTGCGGCCCGAGGGCCTCCAGGGCCTCCAGTAGTCCTTAAGCAGCCCGTGAGACGGGCCTAGTCGCCGGGGCCCAGCGCCCGGTCGAGGTTGAAGGCGGCGCTGATCAGCGCCAGGTGGGTGAACGCCTGCGGGAAGTTCCCGAGCGCTTCGCCGCGCGGTCCTGTCTCCTCGGCGTAGAGCCCGACGTGGTTCGCGTAGCCGAGCATCTCCTCGAAGATCAGCCGGGCGCGCTCCAGGTAGCGCCGGTCGGCCCGGCCCGCGCGCGTGAGCGCCCCGACCAGCCAGAAGGTGCAGATGTTGTTGAAGGGGGATGGCTGGGAGACAGGGATTCGAACCCCGATACCATGGTTCAGAGCCATGTGTCCTACCGTTGGACGATCTCCCAAGCGGCAACCGAGCCCATCATTCTAGGAGAGCCCCCGCGGCCCGGTCAAACCGCTAGCGAG
>JAQBHI010000110.1:0-32349 GCA_032127875.1 Acidobacteriota bacterium | reverse complement strand
CGAGACCGCGGCGCTGGCGATGCGGCCCACCGGCTGACCTGCGGCGCTGATCGTTTGTCCGGCAGCCGCGGGCGTCGCGAGGCGGAGTCCTCGCAGCAGCTTGTTCACGTTTCCGCCGCGGGCTTCGAGGCGCGCCACTACTTCCTGGCCCACGTAGCACCCCTTCGAGGCCGAATGGTATTCGTGGAGCAGGCCCGTCTCGTGCAGCAGATTCTCTTCGGTGACGTCGATGCCGAAGAGCGGTCGGCCTTCCTCGATACGCATCGCATCGAAGTCGCCCCGGTCCAAGCTGCCCGCACCCGCGGTACGCAGCGCCTCGGCCACCGCCTCGGCGCCTTCGGGCGCGACCTGAATCACGATCGCACCTCCCGGCAGGTCCGTCGCGCGCACGAGGCGCAGCGCTTGCCCCGCGATCTGTGCTGTCCTGTGGGACTGCGGCGCGGCCTCCGGGGGAGTCGCCCCGGCCGCCGCCAGCGTCTGCCCGGCGTCGGGCCCGAGCAGCGCCTGGATCGCGACCGGCCGCGCGGCGAAGCGGACCGGCGTGCCGACCTTGTAGTGGACCAGCAGCGCCTCGACCGCGGCGATCCGGTCCTGCGGCATCTCGAGCAGTATCTCGTTCTCGCACACCAGAGCGCGCATCAGCACCAGCACATGACCCTTGACGTCCATGAGCGCAGCCAATGTGCCCTGGCCGGGCCCGCGACCCTCGACGTCGTTGCTGAGCAGGTTGTGCAGGAACTTCGAGCGCTGCGGGCCGGACACTGCGAGCAGCCCCCGCTCGGGCAGCGCGATGAGAGCGGCCGCCGTCATTCGCTGTCCACGAAGCGGAGCAGGCGCCCGTCGCGAAGCTCGCCCGCGATGATCAGTTTCACCTCGGCCACGCGCTCGGTCGCGATCGACAGGTGCGGGTCGGTGGCTGTGGGCTTGGGCATCAGGTAGCCCTCGCGGTAGAGCAGCTCGATGGCGTCCTTGGCGATGCCCTTCTCGTGGTCGGCGACGCCCCGGTAGACGTTGTCTTCGTGGGTGTGCGAAGCGCCGACCTTGCCCTTCTTGAGCAGCTTCTTCAGCATCTGCCGGATCACGCGCCGCCGCGGCTTGGGGTCTGCCGCGATCGCGCTCGATTCCTCCGCTTCGGCCGCCTCGCTCGCGCTCCCCCTGGGCCGCTCGAGCATGACGGGTTCGTCCGCGCCCGAGGCGTCGTCGTCCGGCTCGTCGCGCAGCCGCTCGATCTCGCGATGCAGGTGTTCGCGCTCCTTCTCGGACTTGCGCAGCCGGCGCTCGAGGTCCTCGATGCGGCGCGCCTCGTCCGAAGCGGGAACGCTCGCCTGCGGCTGGTTCGAGCCGCGACGGTGATCGGCCACTTCGGCACGCAGTTCCGCCAGCTCGCGACGCTGGCGCCTCAACTCCTCGCGCAGCTCCTCGAGGCGCTCGCGCTCCACGTCGTACTTGCGCAGGGCATCCTGCTCGCTGCGTTCCGAGTCACGCAGCTCCTGGTTGGTGGCGGCCATCACGTCGAGCAGTCCCTCGACGTATTCCCACGAAGGCGGGGCCGAGGCCGCCGACGAGCGAAAGTTTTCGACGCAGTGGCTGGCGATGTGGCTGAACTCTTTGCGGACCTCCTTGGAAGAACTGAGCGCCGCCATCCACAGGGCTTCGAGCGGTCGTTCCCGCACCAGCGCCCACCAGGCGTCCATCTCGTCCGGCTCGCGGTCCCAGCGCAGCCTCTCGTGCAGCGCCGTCGCCAGCAGGTCGCCGAAATCGGCGCTCTCCAGGCAGATCCCGACGGCGAGGCTGGACCAGGTCTCGTCGGGCATCTCCTTGGCATGCTTGCGCGGCATCGCGTCTTTCAGGAGACGCTTGAGCGTCGCCACGGGCAGAGCGCCGCGCACCAGGGTGTGGAGAGCGCGATGCTTCGCCAGTCGGTCGAATGCCGCATCGACCGTCTTGTTCTCGAGGGGGGCGCGCTCCGCCTTGCCCTCGGCCCGGGGAGCCATGCTCAGAAGTCTAACTCGCGGCGCGGCTCAGGGCGTGAGCGTCACCCGGAAGGCCTGGTAGCGGTCGGGCAGCGTCACGACCACGAAGCCTGCCTCGTTGCGAAAGCCAATTGCGTCCGCGGGGGCGTCCGCCGCCAGTGCCAGCAGCTTCTGCCCGGCGGCTTCGACCTGACGGGCCGGCTGCTCGCTGCGCACGCGCAGCTCGAGACTGCGCGCCGCCGGTCGAAAGCGACCCTCCGCGGCTCCGACGTCGAGGCTCACACTGTCGCTGGTGCGGGTTTGCGCGAAGTGTCGTGTGAGGAACTCGCCGTCGCGATAGCCGAGGCCCTCGCCGGCGTCTTCGTAGAACGTCGCCTCCGACTTCGGCGCCGGGTAGACGAAGACGCGCAGCGGCTGGCCGGGCATTTCTCCGGTGTGCTGCACCACCGGCTGGCGGAACACGAAGCCGCCGGCCCGCACGAAGATCGGCAGCGTCTCCATCTCGACGGCCAGCTTGATCTTGCGGCCGCCGGCCCGCTTCGCCCCGGTCCAGAAGTCGTACCAGTCGCCGCCCGGCAGATACAGCTCGCGCTCGCTGGCCTGCTCGCGCAGCACCGGAGCCACCAGCAGGTCGCGGCCGAACAGGATCTGGTCGTCGAGCGCGTAGGTCTGGGGATCCTGGGGGAACTCCAGGAACAACGGGCGGAAGGCGGGCACGCCGCTCTCGCTCGCGGCCTGCATCTCGTTGTAGATGTGCGGCAGCAGCTCGTAACGCAACTCGATGGCGTGACGGTTCGCGACCTCGCGCCGCTCGCCGTACGACCAGGGCTCCTGGTCCGGGGTGCCGAAGGTCGTGTGCGCGCGCATGAAGGGATAGAAGACGCCGAGTTGCAGCCAGCGCGTGTACAGCTCGGCCGTGGCGGTCTCGGCGAAGCCGCCGATGTCGCTGCCGACGAATGGAAAGCCCGAAAGGCCCAACCCCGCGAGCAGCGGGATCGTGGCGCGCAGCTGGGACCAGTCGCTGACGTTGTCGCCCGGCCAGATCGCCGAGTAGCGCTGGCCGCCCGCGAAGCTGGCGCGCGTCAGCACGAACGGGCGTGCGTCGGGTCGCAGCCGCGACAGGCCCTCGAAGGTCGAGCGGGTCATCAACATCCCGTAGACGTTGTGGATCTCGCGATGGTCCGTCGGCTGGCCTTCGTTGTCGTGGCGCAGTTCGAGCGGCATTGTGTGGGCGGGTTCGCGGAACACCGCGGGCTCGTTCATGTCGTTCCAGATGCCCGCGACGCCGTCGTCGAGGTATTCCTCGTAGAGGCCGCCCCACCAGTCGCGCACCGAAGGTTTGCTGAAGTCGGGGAAGACGCTGGGTCGCGGGTTCTTCTCGGCGTTGGACGGCCAAACGCTGCCCTCGAACAGCGAGCCGTCGGGGTTCTTCACGAACGCGTCGTTCGCGAGCCCGCTGTCGTAGGGCGCGTAGCCGGCTTCCTTCTTGGGATGCGGGTCCACGATCGTGACGACCCGGAAACCTTGGGCGCGCAGCTCGGACAGCAGCTTCCTGGGATCCGGAAAGCGCTCGCGGTTCCAGGTGAGCGGCGTGTAGCCGTCGAGATAGTGGATGTCGAGCCACAGCACGTCGGCGGGTACGCGCTTCTCGCGGAACGTGTCGGCGAGGAGCCTGAGACGCGACTCGGGAAAGTAGCTGTAGCGGCTCTGGTGATAGCCCAGAGCCCAGCGCGGCGGCAGCGGCATGCGCCCGGTCAGCGTCGTGTAGCGCTCGATCACGGTCTTCGGATCGGGGCCGTCGATGAAGTAGTAGTCGAGCTCACCGTCCTCGGCGCCGAAGGAGATCAGATGCTGAGACTCCTTGCCGATGTCGAAGAAGCTGCGGAAGGTGTTGTCGAGGAAGATGCCGTGAGAGCGCCCGCCGCGCAGCACCATGTAGAACGGGATCGAGGCGTAGATGGGATCGGTACTCGCATCGTAGGCGTAGGTGTCGGTGTTCCACATCGCGTAGGCCGAACCGCCCAGTCCCCAGCCGCGCTTGTCCAGTCGGCCCGTCTTCTCGCCCAGGCCGTAGACGTGATCGTCGGGCCCCAGTTGCTTCCACACGCGTACCCGTTGGCCTGCGAAGGCAGTGCCCATCTCGGCGTCGTCGGCGTCGATCACTTCGCCCGACGTCGTCGCCATCGAGACCCGGAAGGGCGCGTGCTGGATGCTCACGCGCAGCGCGGCCGTGGCGAGCGTCGACTGTCCGGCCCCGATCTCGACCGTGGCGCCCGCATCGCCGAGGTCGCGGTTCACGATCGCGTACGAATGATCGCGCCCGAAGCCCCGGCCGGGCGCGAATCGCAGGCGCACTACCGAAGGCCCGAGTGCCGTCACCGAGACGACACCCTGTTCGTTCTCGAACAGCAGGCCGTTCGCTATGCGCGACGGCGCTGGGAAGGCTCCGAGCGAGTTCCAGCCGGCATCGGCAGGCGCGGCGATGAAGGCCGCGGCCAGTAGGACCAGAAGCGCCCGATGCATCCTCATGGGGGACCCCCTCGTGTGCGCGCGATTCTAGCAGGCTGATGGTCTGTGCCTTCTGGTAACATCCGCGGCCGAATCATGGCGCCCCCTTGCGCGCGCACGCGGAGCGCTGCTGTTCGCCAAGTGGGAGCGACGGTCTACTGGATGCACACGGACAAGCTCGGGTCGATCCAGGCGATCACGGACGTGACCGCGACGCTCGTGCAGCGGCGGACGTATCGGCCTTACGGCGACAAGATCGCGGACTCGACCAGCCACGTCGAATCGAGAGGCTGGATCGACCAAAGGCAGGACGAGACCGGGGCTGACTTACTTGCATAACGGAAGGGACTATTGCTTCCCTTCGAGGTCGCGAGCGCGGACGACACCCTCGAGGAACGCGCGATCGATGGCGTCCTGTGGACGCGGGGTGTCCTTCAAGCGGATCAGCGTACGAGGGCTCGCGACAGGGATCAGGACGCCTTCGCGCTCCAGCGTCTCGGCGTCGGCAGCCGCCTCGGCATAGCTCAAACCGCAGGCTCGACCCATGAGGTCGACGACGACCTCGTCGGCCACACGCACCACGGTGTGCCTGCGCACGTCGTCGTCCGCCACCTGGGCCGCGGCATTGTCGGCGAGCACGGCCAGGGCCCGCTTCACGCGCGCGACGTTCTCGGTGGCGTCGTCAACGAGCAAATCGATGTCCTTCGTGAAGCGACCGGCGCCGTGCGCGATCACAGCGAAGCCGCCGATCAGAAGGTAGCGCGCCCCCGCCTGGTTTAGCGCCCGGCAGATCCGGACGATGTCGGCAGGCGCCGGCGCTCTTGCGTAGCGATCATCATCCGGGTCATCCACGCGTCCGCCTCGTCGAAGGAAGAGAATCGAAACACACCCCGCGGGACGATGTCGGGGCTACCCCGCAGGAAGGCTGCGGTTCGCGACAGCGGCTCCTGGTCATTCCAGTCACGTCCGCGAACCAAGCGTCGCCCAACCGCGATCATGGGGTGATTATGGCACCGTTCGCAACATGTGCTGTTTAGTTGGCGCGGCACGCCACTTGAAGAATGCCTGGGACTCAGTGACACACATCGTGGTCCAGGGCTCGCGCGAAGCGGAGTGATCGCTCAGTCCGGCCTCGTCGCCTTCCCGCCAATCAGGAACGTGGTGGAAGACGTTTTGCGAGACGACGAGATCGAACGACTCCGACGGGAACGGAAGGCGAGCGGCGTCGGCCACCTCGATTTCCAGTCCAGGTGTCGCCCCATGCCGTCCGCGAGCGAGCTCGACCTGCGCCGGATCGGCATCGGTCGCGATGACGTGAGGGAAGTGCGCGTACCACCCGACCAGCGGAGTTGCCCCTCGGCGGCCCCAGTGATGACCGTAGCTCCGCCAGCTTCCATGTAGAATGCAAGACATGTCCGACTTCAAAATCATCGTACGCAACAACGGTCCCCTGCGCTTGGAGGGCGACATCACGATCGCGGACCAGGACGGCAAGGGCTTCGGCCTTGCCGGCCGGACTGTCGTGAGCCTGTGCCGCTGCGGTCAGTCCGCGAACAAGCCCTTCTGCGACGGGAGCCACGCCAAGACCGGCTTCGAGTCGGTCTGCCCTGCCCGCGATCTTCCCCCGCCGGCGCCCAAGGCCTGAAGGCCATGCTCTCGAATCCGCCAGCTCCGCTCCTGCGCCTGGCCGCGGCCCTGCTGTTCGTCGTCACGCTGCCAGGCTGCGGCAACAGCACGCCGACGCCGACCGGTATCGGCGCGGCAGTGATCACGCTCAGCATTGCGCCGAACCCGATCGCCACCGTTTCGACCAGCGGCAGCAGCTTCGTCGTGCGCTGGACCTCGACGGTCAGGGAAACCGCCGGTCAGGGTCTCACCGTGGAGCTGGTCGAAGCGCGATTGTTCGACGACGTCACGGGTCTCGTCATCGCGGCCACCGTCTTCGACGACAAGGACCTGATCGTGTTCGTGGGTAGCAAGCGCGTCGAGGCGAGTTCCTCGCTCGACATCCCCCAGGAGCTGAGCTACACCGCGACAGCAAAGCGCGCCGCGTTCCTGACGGTGCGCGTGCGCGTCAAGGACGACCGCGGCAACACCCTGGAGCAGTCGCTTCTGGTCAAGGTCAGCTAAGAGCAGGCGTTGGCGAATCCGCGAAGCAGCGGACTGCTCCTCCACCCGACCTCGTTGCCGGGACCGTTCGGCATCGGCGACCTGGGACGTGGCGCTCGCGACTTCGTGGACTTCCTGGCCGAGTCCCGGCAGGGCTTGTGGCAGGTGTTGCCGCTCGGCCCCACCGGCTATGGCGATTCGCCGTATCAGTGTTTTTCTGCCTTCGCGGGCAGCCCGCTTCTGGTCGCCCTGGATGGCCTGGCCGACCAGGGCCTGCTCACGAAGGCGGACCTGAAGAAGGCCCCCAAGTTCCCGGAGGCCGAGGTCGACTTCGCCAAGGTCAAGGCCTTTCGGATTCCGCTGCTCCAAAAAGCCTTCGACCGCTTCGAGGCGGACGCCAGCAGCGCCCAGCGCGGGGCCCTCGACGCATTCTGCCGGCGCGAGGCGGGCTGGCTCGACGACTACGCGCTCTTCGCCGCGCTCAAGAAGGAGAACGGCGGCGTCGCCTGGCAGCACTGGCCGCAGGCGCTGGTGGTGCGTGAGGCAGGAGCGCTGGCCGAGGCGCGCGTGCGCTTGGCCAGGGCCGTGCGCGCCCGACAGTTCTGGCAGTACAGCTTCTTCGAACAGTGGGGGGTCTTGCGCGCGGCGTGCCAGGCGCGGGGCATTCGCATCCTGGGCGACATCCCGATCTTCGTCGCGCACGACAGCGCCGACGTGTGGGCCCACCCCGAGCTGTTCCACCTTGCGCCAGACGGCTCTCCCGGGCTGATCGCGGGCGTCCCGCCCGACTACTTCAGCGCCACCGGACAGCTCTGGGGGAATCCGCTCTACCGCTGGGACGTGATCGCGCGCACCGGCTACCGCTTCTGGATCGACCGCTTCCGCGCTGCGCTCGGGCTCGTGGACCTCGTGCGCCTCGACCATTTCCGCGGCTTCGAGGCCTACTGGGAAGTGCCCGGCGGCGAGGCGACGGCAGTGAACGGGCGCTGGGTCAAGGGTCCGGGCGCAGCCCTCTTCGACGCGCTGCTCGCCGATCTCGGTTCGCTCCCGATCGTGGCCGAGAACCTGGGCGTCATCACCGACGAGGTCGAAGCCCTGCGCCGGCGCTACGGGTTCCCGGGCATGGCCGTTCTTCAGTTCGCCTTCGGCAACGACGGCTGCGCGAGCAGCTTCCAGCCGCACAACCACACGCCCAACCTGGTCGTCTACACCGGCACCCACGACAACGACACGATCGTGGGCTGGTGGAACGCGGGCGTCGGAGACTCCACGCGCACACGGGCGGACGTGGACACCGAGCAGGCCCTGGCCCGGCTGTATCTGGGGACGGAGGGCCGGGAGATCCATTGGGACTTCGTGCGGGCGGCGCTGGCTTCGGTGGCCGACACGGCCATCGTGCCGGCCCAGGACCTGCTGGGCCTCGGCAACGAGGCCCGCATGAACCTGCCAGGCCGCCCTGGGGGCAACTGGAAATGGCGGCTAAGGCCGGGCCAGCTCACGAGCCAGTTGGCCGCTCGCCTGCGGCGACTGGCCGAGATCTACGAGCGCGCGCCCCTTGCGAAGGAACTGGAGCCGAAATGACCCTGACCAAGCCGCGCCTGAGTTTCCCGCAGATCTGGAACATGAGCTTCGGGTTCCTCGGCATCCAGTTCGGATGGGGCCTGCAGATGGCCAACATGAGCGCCATCTACGAGTACCTCGGGGCGAAGCCCGAGCAGATCCCGATGCTGTGGCTGGCGGCCCCGCTCACCGGCCTGCTGGTTCAGCCGGTGATCGGCCGCATGAGCGACCGCACCTGGGGCCCGCTGGGCCGCCGTCGACCCTACTTCCTGGTGGGCGCGCTTTTCGCCTCGGCCGCGCTGGTGCTGATGCCGAACGCCTCGACGCTGTGGATGGCCGCGGGCCTGCTGTGGATCCTCGACGCCTCCATCAACGTGAGCATGGAGCCGTTCCGCGCCTTCGTCGCCGACAAGCTGCCCGAAGAGCAGCGAACCGAGGGCTTTGCGATGCAGAGCCTGTTCATCGGCCTGGGCGCGGTGATCGCCTCGGCGCTGCCCTACCTGATGACGCGCTTCGGTTTCGCGACCGGCGCGAGCGGCTCGGCGATCCCGGCGAACGTGAAGCTGTCGTTCTACATCGGCGCCGTCGCCTTTCTGGGCGCCGTGCTGCGCACCATCACCACGACGAAGGAGTATCCCCCCGAGGACATGCTCGCTTTCCGCGCCATGCAGGCCGAGAAGGTCGGGATCGGCGCAGCGGCCAAGGAGATCTTCGAAGCCGTGTTGGCCATGCCCAAGGTGATGAGGCAACTGGCGCTGGTGCAGGTGTGCACCTGGTTCGGGCTGTTCTGCATGTGGCTGTACTTCGGCGTGGCGGTGGCGCGCAGCGTGTTCGGCGCGCCCGACGAGACTTCACCCCTGTATCGCGAAGGCATCGAATGGGGCGGGATCTGCTTCGCGATGTATTCGGCCGTCTGCTTCGTGTTCTCGTTCCTGCTGCCGAGGATCGCGGCCAAACTCGGCCGGCGCATGACGCACAGCCTGTGCCTGCTGTGCGGAGCCGCGGGCCTGCTCTCGGTGGGGCTGATCCACGACAAGAACCTGCTGCTGCTCTCGATGACCGGGGTCGGGATCGCCTGGGCCAGCATCCTCTCGATCCCGTATGCGATCCTCGCCGGCTCGCTGCCATCGGCGAAAATCGGCCTGTACATGGGCATCTTCAACTTCTTCATCGTGCTGCCCGAGATCGCGGCCTCGCTCGGTTTCGGCTGGGTGATGCAGCACCTGCTCGGCAACAACCGCCTGGCCGCGATCGTGGCGGGCGGCGTCTTCATGGTGATCGCCGCGGGCCTGATGCAGCTCGTTCGTGACGAAGGCGAGGCAGAGGCCGCGAGCGCGCGATGAGGACCAGCGCGGCGCTGGCGCTCCTCACGCTGCTCGCGTCTTCCGCTTCCGCAGCGCGGCCGCCGAAGCCCGGGCCGCCGCGCGTCGCGAAGGTCGAGCCGCCGAGCTGGTGGCCAGGGCACAGCGTCGATCCCGTCCGGCTGCTGATCCGCGGCCAGGATCTGGTGGGCGCGCACGTCGAGCCCGGCCCCGGCCTCTCGATCGGCGCGGTGCGGGCGAACCAGCGTGGCAGTTACCTGTTCGTGGACGTCTCCATCGACGCTGCGGCAGCGCCCGGCCCGCGCACGCTGAAGTTATCGACCGCTGGCGGCGTCGCTACGGCCTCGTTCGAGGTGCTGGCACCGCTCGCGCCCGAGGGCCGCTTCGCCGGGATCACGGCCGACGACGTGGTGTACCTGATCATGCCCGACCGCTTCGCGAACGGCGATCCGGCCAACGATCAGCCGGCAGTCTCGAAGGGCCTGCTCGATCGCGCCAAGGCGCGCTACTACCATGGGGGCGACCTGCAGGGCATCATCGACCGGCTGCCGTATCTCAAGGACCTCGGCGTCACCACACTGTGGCTCAACCCCTGGTACGACACCGTCGACCACCTGAACACGCGCGAAACCTACGATGGCGCGGCGATCACGGACTATCACGGCTATGGCGCCGTGGACTTCTACGCGGTCGAAGAACACTTCGGCACCCTCGCCAAGTTGCGCGAGCTGGTGGACACGGCCCACGCGGCGGGGCTCAAGATCGTGCAGGACCAGGTCGCGAACCATTCGAGCCCATATCACCCCTGGCTCCAGGATCCGCCCACGCCGAGCTGGTACAACGGCAGCGCGGACGCGCATCTCGACTGCACCTGGCAGACCTGGACGCTCGCGGATCCGCACTCGACGGAGCGGATGCAGCGTGAGACGCTCAGGGGCTGGTTCGTGAACATCCTGCCCGACCTGAACCAGGACGATCCCGAGGTCGCGCGCTACATCATTCAGAACACGTTGTGGTGGGTGGACGTGACCGGCCTCGATGGCATCCGCCAGGACACGCTGCCCTACGTCCCTCGCCGCTTCTGGAGCGAGTGGATGGCCCACATCAAACGGGAACATCCGGCGCTGAGTGTCGTGGGGGAGATGTTCGACGGCGACCCGGCGTTGGTTTCGTTCTTCGAAGGCGGTGCGGCGCGCTACGACGGCATCGACTCGCGCATCGACACGCTCTTCGACTTCCCGCTCTACTACCCGATCCGCAGCGCCTTCGCCCAGGGTCACTCGATCCGGCCGCTCGCGCAGATGATCGCGCGCGACCGCCTCTACCTCCGCCCCGGCTCGCTTTGGACGTTCCTGGGCCTGCACGACGTGCCGCGCTTCATGAGCGAGTCCGGCGCCACGACGGCGGGCCTCGAGCTCGCGATGACCTTTCTGCTCACGGCCCGCGGCACGCCGCTTCTCTACTATGGCGACGAGCTGGCGCTGGCAGGCGGCGCCGATCCGGACAACCGCCGGGATTTTCCAGGCGGCTTCGAGAACGACCCGGCGAGCGCCTTCGAGAGCGCGGGCCGAACGCCGGAACAGCAGGCGGTCTGGGAGCACGTACGCCGGCTGGCGCGGCTGCGCGGCGAGCTCGCCCCGTTGCGCCTTGGCGCCACCGTCCATCTGCTGGCCACCGAACAGGCCTACGTTTTCGCTCGGGTGACCGAGTCGGGCGAGTCGGTCGTCGTCGCTTTCAACAACGATACGAAGCCGGCCTCGCTGGTCGTGCCGATCGAGGGCGCCCGGCTCTCCGAGGGAACGAGCCTCGAAGACCGTCTGAGGGTCGGCCCCAGGCTGCGGGTCGAGTCGGGGCGCATCTCGCTGGCCCTGCCCGCGCGCTCGGCCGCGGTCTACGCCGTGCCCGCCGTCTCGCACTAGCGCGCTGCAGCCCAAGCGGCCGCGCCGAGCTGAGCTAAGATGCGAAAGATGAGCTGGATCCGCCGGTGCGCCCAGCTGGCGCTGCTACTGAGCCTGCTGGCCGCGCCCCCGGCGGCTGCAGCCAAGGCGCAGCCGGGCCCCGCGCAATACCATGCCGGGCTCGCTCACGAGCGCGACAAGAACTGGAACGCCGCCGCTGCCGCGTATGGCGAGGCCCTACGGCTGTCGCCGGGGATGGCCGAGGCCCACGATCGCCTGGGCTTCGTGCTGGGCCAGTTGGGCCGCACCGACGAGGCGCTCGACGAGTTTCGCCGAGCCGTGGAAGCGAATCCGAAGCTCTTCGACGCGCACTACCACCTCGGCGCCACGCTTTGGTGGACCAAGGATCCAAGCGGCGCGGCCCTGGCGCTGCGTTCGGCTGTCGCGCTTCGGCCCGAGCACGCCGAGGCCCGCTACTACCTGGGCGCCGCGCTTCGGCAGACCGGCGAGCTCGAGGCGGCTGTCGCCGCGCTGCGCGAGGCCGTGCGTCTCAATCCCCGCATTGTCGTGGCGCAGGTGACGCTCGGCATAGCGCTTCGCGAGCTGGGCGATGTCGCCGGCGCGGTCGCGGCACTGCGCAGGGCCGTGGAGATGGCCCCCGAGGACCCCGACGCGCGCAACAGCCTCGGCCTCGCGCTGATGACGAGCGGCGACGCCGACGAGGCGGTGGCCACGTTCCGGGCGCTGCTTACGAGCCATCCGGAGAACGCCGACGCGCACCAGAACCTCGGCAGCGCGCTCTTGCAGAAGGGCGATCCGGACGGCGCCATCGCCGTGTATCGGGATCTCGTGGCGCTGCATCCCGAGCGCGCGGACGCCTTCTACAACCTCGGGCTGGCGCTGAAGCAGAAGGATGACTTCGTGCCGGCCGAGGCGGCGCTGCGCAGCGCGCTGGCACTCGACGCTTCGCTCCCCGACCCGCCCTACACGCTGGCGGTGGTCTTGTGGCAGGGAAACCGCCTCGAGGAGGCGCTGGAAGCCCTCGGGATTGCGCTCGCGCGCAAGCCCGACTACGCCGAAGCCCACTATCTTCTCGGCACGATCCTGAAGTCGAAGGGCGACGTCGCCGGCGCCGAGCGTGAGTTTCGCGAGACGATCCGCTACCGGCCTGAGTTCGCCGAGGCCCATTTGAGCCTCGGCCAGTTGCTGCAGCGGCAAGGCGACCCGGGCGCCGGTGCCGAGTTGGCCGAAGCCGATCGCCTGAGCCAGCGCAAGGTCGACCGCCAGGCCGCGACTTTCGCGGTCGACCTGGGCAAGAGGAAGCTCGCAGCGAACGACATCGTGGCCGCCCTCAGTAGCTTTCGTGAGGCCTTGAAGCTCGCGCCCGATCTCGCGGACGCGCACTATCAACTGGCTCTGGCGTTGAGCCGACAGGGTGTGCGCCAGGAGGCCCGCCAGCATTTCGCCGAAGCGCGCCGGCTCGCTCCGTGGCTGCTGCCGCCCTCCGGCAGATGAGGCGCGTGGGCATCGTTCTTCTCGCCCTGGCCGGGGCGGCGCGGGTTCTCGCGCAGGACGCGAGCCTGCCCTATTCCTTCGTGGACGTCGGGCGCAAGGCGGGTCTCGACGCGATCACCGTCTTCGGTGGCAAGCAGACGAACAAGTACCTGCTCGAGACCACCGGCGCCGGCGCCGCCTTTTTCGACGCCGATGGCGACGGCTGGCTCGACGTGTTCCTCGTCAACGGTACGACGCTCGAGGGCTTTCCGCGCGGCAAGGAACCCACCAATCATCTCTACCGCAACCGTCACGACGGCACCTTCGAAGACCTGACGGCCAGTTCAGGCCTGGCCGCGAGCGGCTGGGGCCAAGGCGTGTGCGTGGGGGATTACGACAACGACGGACGCGAGGATCTGTACGTGACGTACTTTGGCCAGAACCGGCTCTACCACAATGGGGGCGACGGGCGCTTCGCAGACGTTACCGCAAGGGCCGGCCTGCTCGATCCGCGCAAGCGCTGGGGCGTGGGCTGCGCGTTTGTCGACTACGACCGGGACGGCAAGCTCGACATCTTCGCCGCCAACTACATCGATCTCGATCTGGCGAGTGCTCCCGTCCCCGAATCAGGCTTGTGCCGCTACAAGGGCATCCCGGTCGCCTGCGGGCCGCCGGGACTCAAGGGCGGCGCCAACGTGCTGTATCGCAACAAGGGCGAGGGTCGCTTCGAGGACGTCTCGGCGAAGACCGGCATCAGCAAGGCCAAGGGCACCTACGGCCTCGGCGTCAGCACACTCGATTTCGACGACGACGGCTGGACCGATCTGTACGTGGCCAACGATTCGAACCCGAGCACGCTGTACCGGAACAACCACGACGGGACGTTTGCCGACATCGCCATCCAGGCAGGCTGCGCGTTCAGCATGGACGGCAAGAACCAGGCCGGGATGGGCGTCGCCGTGGGCGACTTCGATCGCAACGGCACCATGGACATCTTCAAGACCAACTTCGCCGG
Source organism: Acidobacteriota bacterium (assembly GCA_032127875.1). GTDB lineage: Bacteria > Acidobacteriota > Vicinamibacteria > Fen-336 > Fen-336 > CADEEV01. Next base: position 18,470 of record JAQBHI010000110.1, on the reverse strand, counting down.
CGACACCTCGACGCTCTACGTCAACACCGGCGACGGCTATTGCGAAGATCACACCTACGCTGGCGGCTTCGGCATCAACACCCGCTGGCTCGGCTGGGGCGCCGGCTTCATCGACCTCGGCAACGACGGCTGGCTCGACGTGTTCCTCACCAACGGCCACGTCTATCCCGAGGTCTGGCAGCTCCCGACCGAGGCGTCGTACAAGCAGCGCAAGGTCGTGTACCGAAACTTGAGAGATGGGCGCTTCGAGGACATCAGCGAGCGGCTGGGCGTGCCCATCACGACGCCACGCGCCGGACGCGGCAGCGCCTTCGGCGACTTCGACAACAACGGCACCACGGACGTGCTCGTGAACAACGTCAACGACCTCCCCGACCTGTTCCGGCTCGACGACGCTTCGGGCAACCACTGGCTGACGCTGAAGCTCGTCGGCAGCGTCTCGAATCGCAGCGCGATCGGCGCCCGGGTCCGCTCCGTGTCCGCGAACGGAACGCAGGTCGAAGAGGTGCGCGGCGGTGGCAGTTACGCATCCCAGAACGACCCGCGCGTGCACTTCGGACTGGGCGCCGCGACCCGCGCCGACCTGCAAGTGCGCTGGCCGAATGGCCTCGAGGAGCGTTTTCCAGGCATAACCGCCGACCGCATCGTGACGCTGACCGAAGGCACGGGGACGCCGGCGACGCCCGGCGCGGGCGGCCCGAAATGAAGCGCGCCAGGCGGCTCGTCGTGCTGTTCGCCGTGCTGCTGGTGGTATCCGCCGCGCCTCGAGCCTTGACGGCGGACGCGATCGACACCGCCGCAGCCGAAGCCCGCGCTTTGCTCAGCCAGGACAAGCCGCAGGCCGCGATCGAACGCCTGGGCGGCCTCGACCCCGCGGATCCGCGCATTGGCCTGGTGCTGGGCGTCGCTCAGTACCACGCTGACCTGACGACCGCGGCCATCGGCACGCTGGCGCCCCTCCTGGCCCGCCTGCCCGAAGCTTCGCTCGAGCGGCGCGAGGCCGTGCAGGTCCTCGGCCTGTCCCACTATCTGGCCGGACACCTCGCCGAGGCCGTTCCGCTGCTCGAACAGACTTGGCTGTGGGCGAAGGACAACCTCGAGCTGAACCAGATCCTGGGCAACATCTACATCGGGTCGCAGAAGCCGGAGCGGGCGCGCGAGTGTTTTGCCCGCGCCTTCGGCGTTGCGCCGGAGTCCGCCGCCGCTCACCTGCTCGCGGCCCAGATGATGATCCGCTTCGAGCAGGAAGCGATGGCGGAGGCCGAGTTGAAGCTGGCCCTGCAGAAGGATCCCAGGCTTCCGCAGGTGCACCTGCTGCTCGGCCAGCAAGCACTGTTCCGCGCTCGACTCGACGAAGCCGCAGCGCTCTCGCGGCGAGAGATCGAGCTCAACCCGGGCAACGGCATGGCCTGGAGCCAGCTTGGCGACGCCTATTCGCGGCAGCTCAAATGGGACGAGGCCACGGCGGCGCTGCAAAAATCCATCTGGATCAACCCCTACTACAGCGCGCCCTACATCCTGCTGGGCCGTGCCTACATGAAGAAGGGTCAGCCCGGCACGGCGGAAGGCATGCTGCGCCGCGCCATCGAGTACGACCCGAATAACAAGTCCGCCCATTACCTGCTCGGCCAGTTGCTGCAGCAGGCCGGGCGCGAGGACGAGGCCCGGCGCGAGATGGAGATCGCCGATCGCCTTCAAGGGCAGCCCGGGCGTTGAGGCTGGCCCTGCTGACCGCGGCGCTCGCCGTGATCGCGCAGGCGACAGCTCCCGTGGCCCAGGACGGGGCCTGGCCCGTCTCCTTCGTGGACACGGCCGCGCAGGCCGGTCTCACGCACGCGTCGGTCTACGGCGGGCTCGACCGCAAGCGCTTCATCATCGAGACCAACGGCGCGGGCGTCGCCTTCATCGACTACGACAACGACGGCTGGTCGGATGCGCTGGTGCTATCGGGGACCCAACTCGAAGACGGCAGCCGAAAGGCCAAGAGCTGGGCGCGCGGCGAGGCGCCCACGAATCACCTCTACCGCAACAATCGGGATGGGACCTTCGCCGACGTCACGGACAAGGTCGGTCTGCGCAAGACGGGCTGGGCGTCGTCGGTGTGTGCGGGTGACTACGACAACGACGGCTTCACCGACCTGTTCGTCACCTACTACGGGCACAACGTCCTCTACCACAACCTGCGGGGCAGTTTCGCGGACGAGACGGCGCGCGCGGGCCTCGCGGCCCAGGCGGCGCGCTGGGGCTCCGGCTGCAGCTTCTTCGACTACGACCGGGACGGGAAGCTCGACCTGTTCGTGACCCGCTATCTCATCCTCGATCTCGACAAGGTGAACGAGCCGGGGCAGGGCCAGGGCTGCCTGTGGAAGGGCATCCCGGTGAATTGCGGGCCCAAGGGCCTGCCAACCGACGTGAACGCGCTCTACCATAACGAGGGTGGCGGGGTCTTCAAGGACGTGTCGGAAGCCTCCGGCATCACCAAGGTGACCGGCCGCTATGCGATGACCGCGACCGCCGCCGACCTCGACGCTGACGGCTGGACGGACCTCTACGTCGCCTGCGATTCGACACCGGCGATCCTGTATCGCAACAACCGCGACGGAACCTTCACGGACGTCGCGCTGGCCAGCGGGACTGCGCTGTCCGAGTTCGGCAACGAACAGGCGGGCATGGGCCTGAGCGTCGGCGACTTCAACGCCGACGGCCAGCTCGATCTGTTCAAGACGCATTTCGCCGACGACATCCCCGCGCTGTATCGCGGCCTCGGCCGCGGGCTATTCGAAGACGTGGCCGCGGCGGTCGGACTCGGCGTGCAGAACCGCCATGTCGAGTGGGGCGCCGGAACCCCCGACCTCGACAACGACGGCTGGTCCGACCTGTTCTACGTGACCGGCAACGTCTACCCGGAGATCGAGCGGCACCTGCCGCAATACCCGCATCGCGGACCGAAGATCGTGTTTCGCAACCGCGGCGGCGAGCGCTTCGAGGATGTCAGCCAGCGCAGCGGTCCCGGCGCGACCGCAGGCCACTCCAGCCGCGGCGCCGCCTTCGGCGACTTCGACAACGACGGCGACCTGGACGTGCTGGTCATGAACATGAACGAGCCGCCGTCACTGCTTCGCAACGACTACGCGGGCAAGAACGCCTGGCTCGAAGTGAAGCTCGTCGGCACGCGCTCGAACCGCTCCGGCATCGGTGCGACGGTGGTAGTGACGGCGGCCGGCCGCAAGCAGGCCCACGCGGTGCTGAGCCAATCGAGCTACTACTCCCACGACGAGCTGCGGCTCCACTTCGGCCTGGGGAGCTTCGAGAAAGCCGACAGCGTGGAAGTGCGCTGGCCGAGCGGCCAGCTGGACGTGGTGCGCGACGCCCCGGGCCGGCGCGTCCTGACGCTACGCGAGGGCGAGAGGCGCTAGCCCGACAGAGCGGTCTTCGTTGCGTCCATTGACCAAGTCCTCTCGCTCATGTTCGTACGACGCCCGGATCAGCGGCGAGGCTTCGTCGCTTGCGCGGGTCTCGTCCGCTGCGACCGGTTGTTCGACAGCTTGTCCCTTTCCTCTGGAGGCACATCGGGGACTTTGCGGAGCACGTCGTCGTACGCCCTCCGGCCGCCGCGCCTGGCACGAACAAGATAGTCTTCGGTCATGAGTGCGGCCAGTTTCTCGCCGACAGCCGAACTGATGAACTGATTCATGGACATGCCCTCGCGCTGGGCGAGGACTCGCAGCTGGCGATGGAGCGAGTTCGGGAGACGGACACTGAGCGTGCTCATTTGAGGACTCCGAGGCCAGACAGGAACGGACCTGGCGCAAGAATAGAAAGACCGAACCCCTCGGCTCCTACGAAGTCCCGAGCGTTGTAGGTAACGATCGCCTGGCAGCCTGCCGCCACCGCCAGTTCCAGGAGAAGGTCGTCCTTGGGATCGGGGAGAAGGGGTCGCCACAGATAGAAGATTCGTTGCAGGTGCGCCACCTTGCAGAGGTAGTTCAGGACAGCATCGACGCCCATTTGACCGAGCTTGGTCGCGGCGGCGTGGCGGAGCAAGACGTCCTCATACTCGAGCACCAAGGGCACCGACAGAGCGATCTCAAACGGGCCCTTGCCGACCTGCAAGAGGAGCTGGAATGCCGCTCCCCGCCTGGAACGCAGGCCCGCCACCACGACGTTGGTGTCGAGCACCACTCTGGGAATCGACGCCATGGTATCGCAGATGATACCACCAGAATGAGCTGGCGCCAGAGCGACCTCACCTTCGCACGGGCGTTACTGTGACGCGAGCGACTGGGAGGAAGCTCGAAGGGGGCGGGGAGGTGCTTGGCTCCGAGCCCCCCGATCTGCCTACGCGGCCGGCGGAGCGGTGGTGCCACGGACGACGAGCTCGACCGGCAGCACCTCGCGCACCGGTCCGACGAGCCGGCCGCACAGCCGGTCGAGCAGAAGCTGCATGCCCCGCTGCCCGGACCGGGCCAGCGGCTGGCGGATGGTCGTGAGCCCGATCATGTCGGCGATCTCGATGTCGTCGTAGCCGATCAGCGACAGCTCCTCGGGCACCCGCAGCCCGAGCTCGCGCGCCGCCTCCAGGACGCCGACCGCCCGCGTGTCGTTGGCGGCGACGATCGCCGTGGGCCGGCCCGGCGCGGACAGCATCGCGAACGCGACGCGGCGCGCTCCGGCGCGGGAGGGTTCGCCTTCTCCGGAATACCCCGGCGCCGGCGCAAGCCCGGCCGCCTGGAGCGCCTGCCGATAGCCGCAATGCCGGTCCCGGCTCCAGGTGAAGTGAAACGGGTCGTCGCTCAGATCCCCCACGAATCCGATCCGACGGTGGCCGAGTTGCAGCAGGTACTCGGTTGCGGTGCGCCCCCCGGCGACGTCATCCACGAGCACGCGTGGCAACGACGTCACGCCCGGGTGGTCGGCGTCGATCAGCACGACGGGCACTTCCGCTCGGCGCAGGGAAGCCACCTCGCCCTCGTTGCGCGGCGAGACCGAGATGATGAGCACGCCGTCGGCCTGCCGTCGGTGGGGGATGAGCTCGAAGCAGGCCTCGCGCTGTGCGGGCGTCTGGATGCTGTGGATGATCAGGTCGTAGGGGCTGTTGGCGAGAACCGACACGGCGCCGTCCAGGCGCGCCGACACCGGCGCGCTCGTGAAGAACGGCACGATTACGGCGATGCTGAGGTGCTTGCCGGTCGACAGGCGCTGCGCCGCGAGGTTGGGCGTATAACGGAGTTCGTCGACTGCCGTCATGACCCGCTGGCGCGTGGCTTCGTGGACGCCCGGCCGTCCGGCGACAGTCCGGGACACGGTTCCAGCCGAAACTCCGGCCCGGCGGGCCACATCACGGATCGTCACCGACTTGCGACTCAAGGCGCCGCCAGCGCGAGCACGAGATCGCGGGCAACGTACTCGTCCGCCGGACCCTCGAAGGCCACGCCGAGCTCCCAGACGCCGGCGCCGGCCGGCCTTACTGTCACGCCAGGCTGCGGCTGGGGAGTCCGGGGTGAGCGGACCCACAGCCGGTACTGGCGGCCGCCCAGGCCCTGAAGCGACAAGCGTAGCGAGTCGCCCGCGGCCGTCGCGCGCAGCAAACGCAGCCCCGTCGAGCGAGCGCCGACCTCCGGCGTTGCGGCGCTCACGTAGGCCTCGGTCCCCGCGTCGTACTCGAACACCACGCGCAGCTGCTGCCAGTTGCCCTCGATCGTGGTCGTGACACGCTGCACGTCGCCGACGACACTGCTTTCGAAGCGGGCCTGGCTGCCGTCGCGGCTCACCGAACGCACGCGGGCGTCGAGCGGGAACGCCGGCGCGAGCATCAAACGCAGCGGGTCCTCGCCGGCCGTGCGCGTGAACGCGACCTCCAGCCGCCCCGGCGTTCGCGTGAGCGCGATGTCGCAGCGCGAGGCGCCTGCCTGGACGTTGCCAAGCGCCGCCTCTCCCCAGTCCGGCGGCAACTGCGGGGCGAAGACCAGTGTCCGTCCGGCGTCTTTCACCTCCAGACCGAACAGCCCTCGCAGCAGCGGCGAGACCAGCATCGCCTGAGACCAGATCTGCTGATGCGAGGAGCGGCCGAAGGCCGCGTTGCGATCGCCCGAGAGCAGCTCGGTGATGGCCCCGAGCGCGCCGGGGAACGTGAGCAGCGCGTTCGCCATCAGCGCCTGGTAGCCGACGCTGGGCCGACCGTAGCGGTAGGCGGCCATCGAGGTCCAGCCGGTGAAGAGCGGCCAGACCGAGCCGAAGTGATACGAGAGCGGGTCGTAGAGCTCGCTCCGGTCCGAGATCAGGCGCGCGCCCCAGTCTGTGGCCAGGGCGGCCCCACCGAGATGATCGAGTTCGGACGCCGCGCGCTCGGCGTCGAGGGTGTGCCACCACAGGGGCACCGCCGGGAGCACGGTGTCCTCATCCACGAGGCCACCGCCGGCGAGCGCCTGCATGCGCGCCTGGCGCCGCGCCCGATTCGGCCCCGGCTCCGCCTCGGGAGCCTTCTCGCGTGGCTTCGCGGTGGCAAAGGCATAGTAGCCAGGGCCGTCGAGCCAATACGTCTTCTCCATCGCAGCGCGGGTCTTCTCGGCCCAGCTCCCCGCGAGCGTGGCCGTCGCCGCATCGTTCATCGCCTCGGCCATCTCCGCCATCGCGCGCGAGGCCTCGACCCACAGCCCTTGCATGTAGATCTCTTCGTGCGCCGGATGCAGCGGACCGCCCTCGACCCAGCCGTGGCCGACCTTGCCGTTTTCGATCAGGCCGTTGCCGTCGCTATCGGTGGCGGCCGTGAAGCGATAGGCCTCGAGGATCGCCGGCCACGAAGCCGCGAGGTAGCCGCGATCGCCCGCGGCGCGATAGTAATCGCCGTGGGCGAGTACGAACAGCGGCGTCGCGTCCGCGCTGTTCCAGGGGTACTCGTAGCCTTCGAACCACGGGATGAGCGTCGCGCTCTGCGAGATCTCGTGGGGAATCTTGCCGTCGCCCCGCTGATAGCTGCGCAGGAAGTCGAGTGCCAGCCGGGTGACGGCCCGATCGCCGTAGGCCGTGGTGGCGAGCGTCGTCCACAGCGCGTCGCGGCCGAACAGCCACGCAAAGCCCGGCCGCTCGCTGTCGCCCGAGGTGCGGAAGCCCGCGAGCAGGCCGGTGCCGAGCAGCGGGTTGGTGACGAGCCCCTTATCGATCCCGACCTTGGCCCAGGCGAACGCGTCGTCGAGCCGCGAGTCGGGTGTCTTCACCGACACGGTCTGCGCGCCCAGATCCCGGTAGTACTCGACGTTCGAGCGATACAGCTCGGCGGCCGAGGAAAGCAGGCGATCGTAGGTCAGCCGCGCCTCGTCGCGCCCGCTGCTGCTGCCCGCAAGGACGATCGGGACGAAGCGCCCGCGCATCGCTTCCAGCGGCAGCTTGACGGTGAGACGCAACGGCACGTCCTTCGGTTCCTCCTGGTAGGGCATGAGCGAGAGATCAGCGCCCCCGGGCGTACCCACGACACCCGCGAAGCGCTTGCTCTCCTCGCTGATCACGTACAGCTGCGCCTTTTCGTCCCATTCGACGTTCGGCGTCATCAGGCCTGCGGGCCACATCAGGCGCAAACGCGGGCGGAACGAGGCGGTGATGGCGATCGGAAGCGCCGCATCGACGTCGAGCAGCATCACGATGCCGGGCTCCTCGATCGGCGCGAGCACGATTTGGCGGATCGTGAAGGCCGCGTGGGAATACGTGAAGATCGTGGCTTCGGGTCGGACGCTGACCGAGGCCAGCACGTCGCCGCCCTGGATCTCCAGCGGGTAGCCGTCGAGGCGGAAGGAGAGCTGGAAGTCATCCACCAGCTTCAGCGGATACGCCCAGGCTTCGAGCGAGCGCCCCTCGCTTCCGAAAACTGCCGCGCGTCTGCCCGCGACCGCGAAGAAGCGTCCTGCCCTCGCGGGGCGCTCGAGCCGCAGACCACTCTCGCCCAGCGCGAATCGCGGCACGGCCGGATCGGCCCCGAGCGGCGAAGCCCCCGCCACAAGTCCGAACACACCGAAGATCACACATCGCCTGCTTGCCATGCTCCGAAAACTCCCTTCGGTGGAGCAGGCATTATCCGCCCAAGTCACAGATATACAACAGAGAAACCGGTTGCAGAAAAAACTTGACTCGCAGCGGTACTGTGAGTATTGTCCGATCAGTCTAGCTCCGGTCATTCCGCGTCGGGTTGGGTCGTCAACTCGGAGGTGCCTTGTGAAGTTGCCGCTGCCGCGCATCCCTATTGCTCTACTGGCGATTCTAGCGTTCGGCCTCATGCCATCGCCGGCCAGCGCGCAGGCTGTTTACGGAAGTATCGCAGGCATCGTCAACGACGCCTCCGGGGCCCCGGTCCCGGGCGCTTCGGTCACCGTAACGAGCATCGACCGCCAGACTGAGGACACGGTCACGACGAATTCCTCCGGGAACTACGCGAAGGATCGCCTGCTCCCCGGCACTTACTCCGTGAAGGCGTCGCTGTCGGGCTTCAAGGCGAAGGTCGTCTCCAGGGTCGTGGTGAGCGTCGATACCCAGACCAAGGTCGGCTTCAACCTCGAGGTCGGCGAGCTGACCGAAGAGGTCACCGTCACTGCGGCCGAGGGCCAGTTGCTCAAGACCGACCGAGCGGACGTGGCGACGGTCTTCGACAGCAAGCAACTCACCGAGCTGCCCGTCCTGGACCGGAACTTCACCAAGTTCCTGCTGCTGACCCCCGGCACCCAGCAGCAGACCTGGCAGCACGCAGCCAGCGAAAACCCCCAGGGCTCGACCCAGACCATGGTCAATGGCCAGACCTTTTCCGGCACAGGCTGGCAGCTCGACGGCACCGACAACCGCGACGTGATCCTGGGCATCGCGGTCGTCAACTCCACCCTGGAGTCGATCGGCGAGACCAAGATCACGTCACAGAACTACGACGCGGAGTTTGGGCAGGCGGTCGCCGGCGTCGTCTCCGTACAGACCAAATCCGGTACGAACAGCTTCCATGGCAGCGCCTTCGAGTTCCGCCAGACGGACCGCTTCCAGGCCCGGAACCCCTTCTCCCAGCCCGACGTCGTGAACCCACTGACCGGGAAGGTCCTGCCCGAAACGAAGAAAGACCAGTTCGGGGGCTCGCTGCACGGGCCCATCCAGAAGAACACGTGGTTCTTCTTCGGCGATTACCAGGGTTCGCGCAACACCGTCGGGGGGTCGAGGCTCCTCACCGTGCCGACCGCCGCGGCTCGCCAGGGCGATCTCTCGGCGTACGGCGTCAACATCTTCGACCCGCTGACCGGCAACCCCTCCCAACGTCAGCAGTTCCCCGGCAACGTGATCCCGACCGGCAGGCTGTCGCCCCAGGCGCAGGCCCTGCTGGCCCTGCTGCCGCTACCGAACGCGCCGGGCACCGAGAACGGGACCCGCAACAACTACATCGCTCAGGGCTCGGAGAGCTTCAGCGGCAATCAGTTCAACACCCGCATCGACGGCCGGCTCAGCCCCAGCCTCAACGTCTTCGGCCGTTACAGCTTCGCCAAGTACAGCCTGGACGGGCCGCCCGCCTTCGGAGACGCTGGCGGACCGGAGCTGGTTTCCCTGGGCGGCGCGTCCCAGTCCAAGGATCACAGCGTGGCCGCGGGCTTCGACTACACCCTGAACTCGAGCACCATCCTGGACTTCCGCTTCGGCTTCTATCAGTACAAGGTCGACGTCCTGCCCTTCGACTTCGGCACGACTCCCGCGACCGCCGCCGGGATTCCGGGCTTGAACTTCGATGACTTCAGTTCCGGGCTGCCGGCGATAACCGTAGGAGGAGACAACAGCGGAGGACCGGGCGACATCGAGTTTGGATCTGGCCTGAGCATCAATCGCTGCAACTGCCCGCTCGCCCAGAACGAGAAGCAAGTGCAGGTGGTCGCAAACCTGACCAAACTCTTCGGGAACCACACCGCGAAGGTCGGCTTCGACGTCCGCCGCGCCTACAACCTGCGCGTCCCGAGCGATGCCCACCGGTCGGGCGAGCTAAACTTCAGCCAGAACCGGACCATCGGCCCGAACGGTGGCGGGCTCGGCCTCGCCGCCCTGCTGCTGGGGGACGTGAGTGGCTTCCGCCGCTTCGTGAGCACCGCCACGGATGCCCGCGAGCGGCAGTGGCGGCATTTCTACTACGTGCAGGATACCTGGCGCGCCAACCCCAAGCTGACCATCAACGCCGGCCTGCGGGCCGACATCTACAACCCGCAGACGGTTGACGCAGCGGGCAACGGGGGCTGGCTCGACATCAACACGGGCGAGATCCGCGTGGGCGGCGTGGGCGACGTCGACCTGGCCGGCAACGTCACGAACAAGATCAACTGGGCGCCCCGCCTCGGCGTCTCGTATCAGTTCAACGACAAGACCGTGCTCCGCGCGGGCTACGGTCGCAGCTACGACACCGGCGTCTTCGGTTCCATCTTCGGCCACGCGGTGACGCAGAACCTGCCCGTGCTCTCCATCCAGGAGCTGAACGCCCCGAACAACTTCGACTCCGTGTTCAACCTCGCGACCGGCCCTTCCGCTCCGGTCTTTGCCACGCCCGGCGCGAACGGACGCTTCCCGCTGCCCAATGGCGTCTCCCCACGCCTGCTGCTCGACAAGCAGAACGTGCCCGCTCTCGATGCCTGGAACCTCAGCCTGCAGCGCGAGCTCACGAACACGATCTCGGCCGAGCTCGCCTACGTGGGCAACCACAGCAACCGTGCCTTTATCGGCAACGGCCCTGCTGCGAACTACAACGACCCGACCCTGGAGGGCTTCGGCAGCCTCGACCGCAACCTGCGGCGGCCCTTCTTCGCGGGCCCGATCCAGGGAGCGCCGCTCGGTGCCCAGGGCGGGTCCGGAAGCTTCGGCGCGCCCTTCGGCTGGACGCAGGGTATCGACTTCTTCTGCAACTGCGGAAAGACCGACTACCAGTCCGTCCAGGCCAAGCTCACGCGGCGCTTCGCAGGCGGCTGGTCGCTGCTCACTCACTACACCTACCAGAAGGCCAAGAACAACGACGGCAGCTACTTCTTCATCGATCCCGAGCTGAACTACGGGTTGAACCCCTTCCAGCGCAGCCACAACTTCGTGGTGGCGGCCCTCGCCGAGTTGCCGTTCGGCAAGGACGCGAAGGGCCTGGCTCGCGCCCTGATCGGCGGCTGGCAGGTCAACACGAACGTCTTCATCCAGAGCGGCTTGCCCTTCAACGTCGAATACGCGGGTGCTGGCGCGGACCGTGACGTAGGCCCGAACCGACCCGACCTCACCGGCGACCCGAGTGGCCCGGGCACGCAGGAGCAGTTCTTCAACGGCACGGCCATCGGCGAGGCCGGCAGCGCGTTCGGCCGTCCGGCGCGGGGGACGTTCGGCAACCTGGAGCGCAGCGCTCTGACGGGACCCGGCTTCTGGAACGTGGACGCATCGCTCTTCAAGCGCTTCCATGTCAAGGGAGACGCCAACCTGGAGTTCCGTCTCGAGGTCGTGAACCTGTTCAACCACGTCAACCTCGGGCAGCCGGACGGGACGATCGGCGTGCCCGGCGACCCGCGGCCGAACGCGGGCCGCATCTCAGGCACTGCCGCGCAGAACCAGGTGCGCAACCTGCAATTCGCCCTGCGCTTCGTGTTCTAGCGGCCGTCGCCGCAGCCGAATCGGAACAAGGGCCGAGAGGGGCAACAGCCCCTCTCGGTTTTTTCTGTGCGCTATCCCGTGGGCCCCGCATGATCGCGACGACTCCGAAAGCGCCGCCTGTGGTCGTCCCGCGGCTCGCCTGGGATCCCGTGCTGGTGGTGCGGCTTGCGCTGCTGCTGACCCTGGCGTGGCCCGTAGCCGGCGCCGCGCAAAGGGCGGGCCCCGTCTCGGCGCGTCTGCGCGGGCAGGAAATCGCGGCCACCTCTCCTCCCCTCGATGATCCCGAGTGTCGGCCCGCAGCCGGGGCCGGGCACATGCGCGATGCGGACACGGTCCTGGGGGTCGTCGTCGAAGGTCGCGCCCGCGCCTACCCGTGGTGGGTGCTCAAGAACTACCACGTGGTGAACGACACGATCGGCCGCACGCCGGTCGCGGTGTCCCTCTGTGAGCAGTGCACCGGCGGCGCGGCCTTTCGGCGGCAGATCGGCGCGCGGACACTCTCGCTGCGGGTCGCCGGCGTCTACAACGGGACCATCGTGCTGCAGGACCGCGAGACGGGGACGCTCTTTTCGCCCTTCGGCGGCCGGGGACTCGAGGGGCCGCTCGCCGGGCAGAAGCTCGAGCGGCTCCCCCTCGTCTTCACGCACTGGGACGAGTGGGTCGCGCGCCATCCCGACACCGACGTCGTCTTCGCGCGCGCGGGCCTGCGCGGCGGGCACGGCGCCTGGTACACCCCCGGCAAGTGGGGGATCGTCACCGAGATGGGGGCGACGATCGTGGACTTCGATCCCCGCCTGCCCGAGAACGCGGTCGTCTACGGGGTTGAGAGCGGCCGGGGGAAGGCGTATCCGCTCGGGGAGGTCCGGGCCCGAGGCGGTGTCGTGAGCGACGCGGTGGGGCCCCTTGCCGTGGTGATCGTGGCGCGCGGCAGTCTCGAAGCGGCGGGATTCGAGCGCCGCCTGGACGGCCGTGTCCTCACCTTCCGTGCCTCGCCAGGGCCCCCCGGCGTGATGCTGGACGAAGAAACGCTCAGCCGCTGGTCCATCGAGGGAGAGGCGCTCGCGGGACCGCTGCGCACGAAGCGTCTCACGCCGCTGGACGGATACTCCGTCGAGTGGCACGTCTGGTCGGCCTACAACCCGCAGGCCGAGGTCCTCGAGGCAACCCGGACTGGTACGCCAGCCCCGACCATCCTGCCCGGGGAGCCACCCGGCTTTCCGGCCCTCGTCCTGGCGGGCGCGCTCGGCGACGCTCCTGCGCGGGCCCTCCGGCTCGACGGCGAGCTGAACCTCGTCGTGCTCTTTGCGGCCTGGTGCCCGCCCTGCCGGATCGAGATGCCGCGCCTGCAGTTGCTCGCGGACGAATACGCGCCCTCGGGCCTTCGGGCCGTGGGCATCGCCGTGCATATCCCGGAAGAGCTCGAGCGCGAGGCCGTTCGTCGCTTCCTGGCCGAGGCGACGATCACGTTCCCGACCTTCCTCGTCGATGACGCCGCCTACCTCGAGCTCGAGGAGCTGGCCCGGAGCACGGGAGGCTCGGGCCTCGTGCTGCCCACGGTGTTCCTTGTCGATCGACGGCAGAAGGTCCTCGCGGTGCACCGCGGCCGGGACCTGGAGACGTTGCCAGAGACCGTGAAGAAGCTTCTCGGCCAGGCGAGCGCATCGAGCACGCGCTGATCGCCATGGTCTCCCGTCCGGGCGTGACGCTCATGCCGTGGTCTCCGCCCGGCAAGTATGTCTGGGACTTCTGGTTCGCGCCGCGCGGGCCGGAGTTGCATGCCTTCTATCTGCAGGCGGATCGCGCCGCCTGCGTGGGGGATTCCCAGAGACGCCACGACCTCGCTTCGATCGGCCACGCGGTGGATGCCGGCCGGGGTTGGGAAGAGATCGGCCCCGAGCCCGCGCTTTCGCCGCGTCTGGCGCCCGCCTGGGACGATCTCTCGCTGTGGACGGGGAGCATCCTCGCGCACTCTCCAAACGGGCCGTACACGCTCTTCTACACGGGTCGTTCCGGCGGCGACGAGCCGGTCCAGACGCCTCGCGGGCCGCAGCGGCCCCAGGCCATCGGCAGCGCTGTTTCGCAGGACCTGCGTGAATGGACTCGCAGCCCGGGCAGCCTCCACGGCCCGTCGATCCCGAATCCGGGCCCCGCTCGCGGTTTCGACGGCGCGGGGTGGCGAGACCCGTGGCTTCTGAAGGGCGCAGACGGGCTCTATCTCGCGTTCATCTCGACGCGGCTCCACTCGGCCGCTGGAGTGGCCGACGACGTCGGCGGGGCGATCGCGACCGTCGCCTCCTCCGATCTCGAGCACTGGGGTCCGCCCCGGGTCTTCGTGCGCTCCGACGACTTCCACCAGCTCGAGGTGCCACAGGTGTTCTGGAGACCCGTGGCCGGCGGCAAGCGTTGCTATCTTCTCTTCTGCGCGCAAGAGAGCGACTGTTCGCAACAGCGGCGCAGCCGGATGCCCGCCTCCGAGTGCCGCACCGGCACGTACGTGATGGCTTCGGACCTGCTCCCGCTCGGGTATTCGGGTCTCCCGCCGCTGCGCGAGCCGGCGCGACTGCTCGCCGCTGGCCTCTACGCCGGCAAGCTGCTCGACCCCGAGGTCCCGGGGCCCGCCCGCTTCTTCGGCTTTCCCTGGGCCGATGCGCAGGGCCGCTTTCTCGGTGGCCTCGCCGGGCCGCTCGCCGCCCGCTTCGACCAAGCCGGCGATTTGAGCCTGGAGGGGAAGGCGGAAGCGTGGCCGGCGTAACCCTCACGAACGTCGGCAAGAGCTACGCGCCGGGCCGTCCGATCCTGAGCGGTGTGAACGTCGCGATCGCCGATGGCGAGTTCGCGATCATCGTCGGGCCTTCGGGCTGCGGCAAGTCGACGCTGCTGCGGATGCTCGCCGGCCTCGAGGAGATCACCGAGGGCGAGATCGCGATCGACGGACGGGTCGTGAACCGGGTCCCCGCCAAGGACCGCGACATCGCCATGGTCTTCCAGAACTACGCCCTCTACCCGCACATGAGCGTCGCGGAGAACATGGGCTTCGGGCTCCGGATGAGACGCTACCCGCGCGCCGAGATCGACAAGCGCGTGAAGGCGGCCGCCGAGGTGCTGGGTCTCACCGCACTGCTCGAGCGCAAGCCGGAGGCGCTCTCCGGGGGACAGCGCCAGCGCGTCGCCGTGGGTCGCGCCATCGTGCGGCAGCCGAAGCTGTTCCTGTTCGACGAGCCGCTCAGCAACCTGGACGCGAAGTTGCGCGTCGCGATGCGCGCGGAGCTGATCAAGCTCCATCGCCAGCTCGGGGCGACGATGATCTACGTGACCCACGACCAGGTCGAGGCGATGAGCATGGGGGATCGCCTGATCGTCATGAAGGACGGGCTGGTGCAGCAGGTGGGAACGCCGCTCGAGATCTACGACCGCCCGGCGAACCGGTTCGTCGCCGGCTTCCTGGGCAGCCCGCCCATGAATTTCCTCGAGTGCGCCCTCGAGGCAGGCCCCGACGGTGTCACCCTCGCCGCCGAGGGGCTGCGCCTCGGGTTGCCGGGGACGCCGCGCTTCACGGCGCTGGGCCAGGGCGCTCCGAGGCGCGTCGTCGTCGGCGTGCGCCCCGAGAGCCTCTACGAACGCCGGGCCTCCGAGGCGGCCAGCGACGGCCAGAGGCTCACAGCCCGCGTCGAGTTTCTCGAACCGCTCGGCAGCGAGGTGCTCGCGACCTGCCGCATCGGCACACACGAGATCGTGGTTCGCCTGGCCGCTCGCACGGAGGTGAAGAGCGGCCAGGAGCTGCAGCTGCTCGCGGATCTCGAGCGTCTTTGCGTCTTCGATCCGCAGACCGGGGCGAGCCTCGCGTGAGGCCGCTGCGAAGCGTAGTGCCGTTGCTGGCTCTTGGCTCGTTGCTGGCCGCGAGTAGCGGCTGCACCCGGCCGGCCGCAAACGGCGACGTGGTCACGCTCAGCTTCTGGCACGGCATGGAATCCGGCGTGAACAACGAGGTGCTCGAGGCGAAGCTCGCCGAGTTCCATCGCCGCAAGCCACGGATCCGCATCGATGCCCAGGTCTATGGTGCTGCGGATCAGCTGGGCCCGAAGCTGGACGCTGCGGTGGCGGGCCGCACGGCGCCGGATCTGCTCTGGTGGGCCCCGGCCTTTTTTCCGAAGTACGCCGAGGCCGGCGTGCTGCGCAGCGTCGACGACTTCATCGCCTCGGACCCCGAGTTCCACCGCGACGACGTCCGCAGCTTCCTGTGGGAGGTGGGCAGCTACGGCGGCCACGTCTACGCGACGCCGTTCTCCGCGAACAACCTGGCCGTCTACTACAACAAGGCGATGTTCGCGAGCGCGGGCATCAGCGAGCTTCCCTCGGACTGGGAGGGCTTGCGAGCGGCCTCGCGCAAGCTGACCCGCGACGGCGTCCACGGCTTCCAGATTCCGATCGGCACCGCCGAATGGACGGTGTGGACATGGCAGTGTTTTCTCTGGCAAGCGGGCGGCGAGATCCTCGGGGCCGATGGGAAGGCCGCCTTCAACAGCGACGCCGGCGTCGAGGCGTTGGAGTTCTGGCGAGCGCTGCTCGCCGAGGGCGTCGCCTCCTTCTCCGAGACCGATGCAGGATACAAGACCGACGATTTTCTCGCGGGGCGCGTCGGCATGGTCGTCAACGGTCCCTGGAACTATCCGCTGCTCGCGGCCCAGAAGAGCATCGACGTCGGCGTCCTGCCCATGCCGGGCCGCGCGCGGGCCGCCACCAACAGCGGGGGCGAGTCGCTGTTCCTGTTCGCGTCGGAGCCGCGCCGCGAACGCGCCGCGTGGGAGTTCATGAAGTTCGTCATGAGCCCCGACTTCCAGGTGGATTGGGCGATCCGCTCGGGTTACCTGCCGGTCTCCGCGGCCGCGGCCGCGAGCCCGCGGTATCAGGCGTTTCTCGCGACCAACCCGTTTCTCAAGGTCTACAACGACCAGATGAGCGTGGGGCGGGTGCGTCCCTCGATCCCGGAGTACCCGGCGCTCTCGGCGACCCTCGGGAAGTATCTCGAGGCGGCGCTCTACGGGCGTTACGCCTCGCGCGAGGCGCTCGATCTGGCCGCCGTCGAAGTGAATCGGCTCCTGCCATGAGCGTGAGACGCGCGGGCGCCGGGGCCGCCTACCTGTTCTTGCTTCCCGCGGGAGCGCTGCTGGGCGTCTTCGTGGTGTATCCGGTCCTGAGCCTTCTGGTCGTGAGCCTTCACCGCTGGAACATCCTGAAGGACGAGATGCATTTCGTGGGCCTCGCGAACTATCGGGCCCTCTTCGCGACGCCGGACTTCTGGCGAGCCGGGGCCAACACGCTCTACTACGTCGCCGGGACCGTGCCGGTCGGGATGGCGCTCTCGCTGGGCCTGGCGCTGCTGCTGAACCAGAAGCTGCGGGGCATCGGTGTGCTCCGGACGCTGGTCTTCACGCCGGTCGTGACCTCGAGCGTCGCCGCCGGGATCGTCTTCGTGTGGCTGCTCGCGCCGGGTCACTGGCTCCAGAGCCAGAGCTGGGCCATGCCGGCCGTGATCTTCATGACGCTGTGGAAACAGGCCGGGTACAACATGGTCCTGTTCCTTGCCGGGCTGCAGGGGATTCCCCAGATGTACTACGAGGCGGCGGCCCTGGACGGCGCTGGGAGCCCCTGGCGCAGCTTCCGGCACGTGACCTGGCCGCTGCTGCGCCCGACGACCTTCTTCGTGCTGGTTATCTCCGTGATCCAGGCATTCCGCGCCTTCGAGCCCATGTACGTGATGACGCGTGGCGGGCCCGTCGGTTCCACGACCACCCTCGTGTACTACGTCTTCGACCGCGCCTTCCGGTTCGGCGACATGGGCCAGGCGGCGGCAGCCTCGGTCCTGATGGTGGCGCTGGTGCTCGCCATCACCGGCCTGCAGTTCCGGGCCCGGCGGGAGACCTCGTCGTGACTGGAGTGGCTTCACGTGGTCCGGGCCCGGCGCGTCTGGCCGCCACGGTCCTGGTCTGCGTCCTCTTCGTCCTGCCGCTCGTGCTGATGCTGCTCACGTCGCTGCAGACCCCGAGCGAGGCGGCCGTGGGCGACTCGTTCCTCCCCTCGAGCCTCCACTTCGAGAACTACGCGGAGGCCTGGCGCGCGACCAACTTTGGGCGCCAGTTCGTCAACAGCGTCGTGGTGGCGCTCGCGGTCACCTTCGGGCAGATCCTGACCTCGCTGCTCGCAGGCTATGCCTTTGCCCGGATGGATTTCTTCGGTCGCAAGACGCTGTTCATGCTGGTGCTCGGCACCATCATCCTGCCCTTCCAGATCCTGGTGATCCCGGTCTTCGTCGTGCTGGCGAAACTGGGCTGGATCAACTCGTTCGCCGCGCTGATCGTGCCGTCGCTCGCGAACGGCTTCGGGATCTTCCTGTTTGCGCAGTTCTTCGAGACGATCCCCTACGAGCTGGAGGAGGCGGCCTATCTCGACGGCGCCAGCCGCTGGACGGTGCTGTGGCGGATCATCGTGCCGCTCTCGCGCCCCGCGGTCGCGACGCTGTTCATGTTCACGTTCATCGCGGAGTGGAACGATCTGTTCAAGCCGCTGGTCTTCACGAGCACGCGCGGGATGCGAACGGTTCAGCTCGGGCTCACGGTCTTCCAGGAGCAGTTCAAGGTGGAGTACTCGCTGCTGATGGCGGCCGTCGTGTTCGTGACGATCCCGAGTGTCGTGCTGTTCTTCCTCGGCCAGAAGCAGTTCATCAAGGGGATCGCGACCAGCGGCCTGAAGTGAGCGACTTCAGGTCGGCGGAGCAGCGCCAGGCAGGAGGCGTTGGTCCAGCCGGCGATCTGGTTCGCGCTGTAACCGAAACGGATCCCGGCGGCGACGTCGGACTC
>JAQBHI010000109.1:0-60048 GCA_032127875.1 Acidobacteriota bacterium | reverse complement strand
TTTCTCCATGCCGCCGACCGGGCTCTGCTGTGAAAGCTCGGCGATGTCGGCTCCAGCGACGAAGGCCTTCTCGCCCGCGCCGGTCAGGATCACGCCCCGCACGTTTTCGTCGACGCCCAGCGCCGCAAAGCAGGCGTCGAGCTCCTCCATGACCTTCTCGTTGAGCGCGTTCAGCTTCTCGGGACGGTTGATCGTGACGATCGCAACTGCGTCGTGGACCTCGAGCAGCAGGCTTTGGTAGGCCACTAGACCAGCCCTCCAGTTGGCTTGGGTGGGTCTTGCGAGTAGTCGTAGAAGCCTTTGCCGGCCTTGCGGCCGTTGTAGCCGGCCTGGACCATGCGCTTCAGCAGTGGCGGAGGCGCGAAGCGCTTCTCACGGAACTCGTCGAACATGATGTTGGCGATGTAGTAGGTCGTGTCGTTGCCCACGAAGTCGAGTAGCGTCAATGGACCCATCGGGTGGCCGCAGCCCAGTTGCATGCCGCGGTCGATGTCCTCGATCGAACCGACGCCTTCCTCCAGCGCGCGAATCGCGTCGAGCAGGTAGGGGACCAGCAGCCGGTTGACGATGAAGCCGGTCTTGTCGGTGGCCCGAATCGGCGACTTGCCCAGCGTCCTGGCGAACTCGTACGCGCTCTCGAAGGATGCGGCCGAGGTCATCGGCGAGCGCACCACCTCGACCAGCTTCATGAGCGGCACGGGGTTGAAGAAGTGCAGGCCGACGAAGCGGTCGCCGCGCTTGGTGGTGGCCGCCATCTCGGTGATCGAAAGCGACGAGGTGTTCGAGG
The DNA here is from genome assembly GCA_032127875.1 of Acidobacteriota bacterium. Classification (GTDB taxonomy): domain Bacteria; phylum Acidobacteriota; class Vicinamibacteria; order Fen-336; family Fen-336; genus CADEEV01. The sequence goes on along the minus strand of JAQBHI010000109.1, from coordinate 59,261 downwards.
CGAACAGGGTATGGGCCGGGCAGGCCTTGTCGAGCGCCTGGTACACCGCGCGCTTCGCGTCCAGGCTTTCCACCACGGCCTCGATCACGATCTCGCAGGCCGCGAGATCATCGAGCCGGGTCGTGCCCGTCAGGCGACCCAGCACCTCTGCCCGGCGCTCGGCTGTCAGCTTCCCCTTGTCGACGCCTTTTTGCAGAAATGCGTCGATCTTGCCGAGGCCCTTTTTCAGGAACTCGTCGCTCACCTCGCGGACGATCACGCCATAGCCCGCTTCCGCGGCCACCTGGGCAATTCCCGAGCCCATCAGTCCGCAGCCCACGACTCCGACAGTCTTGATGGCCACCCTAGTCCTCTCGCTTGATGATCATGGCGATGCCCTGCCCGCCGCCGATGCAAGCCGTGGCGAGACCGTAGGTCCCCTTGCGACGGCGAAGCTCCAGGGCCAGTGTCAGCAGCAGCCGGGTGCCCGTGGCGCCCAGGGGATGCCCGAGCGCGATCGCGCCACCGTTGACGTTGGCCTTCTCACGCTCGAACCCCAGCTCCTTCTCGACGGCCAGGTACTGACCTGCGAACGCCTCGTTCACCTCGATCAGATCCATGTCCTCGAGCGACAGGCCGGCCGCCGTCAGCGCCTTCTTCGTGGCCGGCACGGGCCCGATGCCCATGATCTCCGGCGGCACGCCAGCGATGCCCCAGGCCACCAGCCGCGCGAGCGGCTTCAGGCCGCGGGCCTTGGCCTCGTCGCGGCTGGCGACGACGAGCGCGGCGGCGCCGTCGACGATTCCGCTGGCGTTGCCGGCCGTGACCAGGCCGTCCTTGCCGAAGGCCGGTCGCAGCGCCGCCAGGCCCTCGAGAGTGGTGTCGGGCCGCAGATGATCGTCGGCCTCGACCCGGACCGTCTTTTTGCCCTGCGCCACCTCAACCGCGATGATTTCCTCTTTATAGACGCCGCGCGCCTGCGCCCCCGCGGCGGCCTGCTGACTGCGCAGCGCGTAGGCATCCATCTGCTCGCGGCTGATGGCGTTTCGGCGGGCCAGGTTGTCCGAAGTCTGGGCCATGTACAGGCCGCAGTGCGTGTCGAGCAGCGCGACCATCAGCGAGTCCTCGAGCTTGCCCTGGCCAAGAGCAAAACCGGCGCGGGCACCACGGATCACGTGAGGCGCCTGGGTCATGTTCTCCATGCCGCCAGCGATCGCGAGGCGCGCTTCACCCAGGCGGATCATTTGCGCGGCGCTCACCACCGACTGGATGCCCGAGCCGCAGAGGCGGTTCACGGTGAGCGCAGGCGTTTCGATCGGCACTCCCGCCTTGAGCGAGACGTGGCGCGCGCCGTAGATCGCATCGCCCGAGGTCTGCAGCGCGTTCCCCATCACCACGTGCTCGACCCACTCGGGGCGGACGCCCGAGCGCTCCAGGGCCGCCCGCGCCGCGAAGCCGCCCAGCTCCAGGGCGGAGACGTCCTTGAAGGCGCCGACGTAGTCGAGCATGGGCGTACGCGCCCCGCCCACGATCACGACCTCTTCGTTCATTCTCGATGACCTCGTGCACCCGATTCGAGCGGACGCAAAGACCGTCGATTATACCCTTCCCGGGGTTTGCTTGACCGGACGCGAGACGGGGGGTTAGTCTCGCTATCTAGCCATGCGGTCCCGCTCCCCCGCGACTGCCACCCTCCTCCTCACGCTGCTTGGCGGCTGCAACAAGGACTACCCGAACCCGTTCGCCGACCAGATTGCGACCCGGCCGCCGAGCGCCGACGCGTCGCTCGTGTTCACCGCCAACGGCTGGGCCAGCGCGCCAGGCCAGGGTCGGGAGATGTTCTCCGTGAGCAGCTCCGGGGCCAGCCTGACGCGCCTCACGTTCTGCAACGACAACGGGCGCCTGTGCGATGCGATCGAGGCGACGCTCGCCCCCGACCGGCAGCGCGGGATCCTGCGCCTGCGCGATCAGGACACGAACGGCGACGGCGTCCTCTCTGCGGAGGACGGCGAGTCACTCGTCTACGTGGATCTCACCCGGCAGGCCACGGCCGTCCTGGTCGAGGCATCGCAGCAGGTCAGCGGCATGGACTGGTCTCCCAACGCCGATCTGCTCGTCTACAGCGCGCTCGGCAGCGGCGGCGAAGACCTGTTCCGCACCAACCCCGTGCGCCCCACCGCCGACAATCTGCAGCAGACGCGCAACCTCAGCTGTCCGCTTGCCGCCGATGGCTCGACCCCGGCATGCGACCGGAGCATTCGCGAACGTCGGCCACGGATCGATCCCAGCGGCAGCGTCGCCTGCTACGAGCGAATCGCCGCAGACGGCAAGGGCCAGATCTGGATCTTCCAGAACCAGACGGCGTTGTTCCCGGTGACGAGCGGCGGAGCGGGCTCCGCGCCGCTCCCGGGCACGCCCTACGTGGTCGGCTCGGACGCCGATCCCGATTTCTCCCCGAACACGACGGCGATCGTTTTTCGGCGTCTGAGCGCCACGGGGAACGCTGGCCAGGGCAACTGGGACATCCTTGCGATCGACGCCGACGGCTCGAACCTGCGCAGCCTCGCCACCGGGGCCGCCTGGCGCGGAGCCCCGGACTGGGGGCCCGATGGCACGATCGTGTTCGCGGAGATCGACCCGGCCACGGACGTGCCGAGCCTGGTGCGCATCAACGCGGACGGCTCCGGGCGCGTCACGATGCTGTCATTGGCAGCAGGCTTCCGGCTCGACTCCCCGCGCTGGCTGGCGCGTTGATCGACAAGCCCGGCCAGTCGTACTGCCAGCTCATTGTCCGGCGACGCCCGCCTCGAGACTGACCGGCGGCCGCGGGCGCTGGGCATCGATGCTCCCCAGCAATTTATCGAAGGGCTCCGCGAATTTCCGCAGGCCCTCTGCCAGCAACTGCTCGGTGACGGCATCCAGGGAGAGTCCTGTTTCGGCCAGTTCGCGCAACGCGCCCTCGGCGACGTCCACCTGGTCCTCGAGGCTGGGGCGTGCGCGCCCGTGATCTCGGAACGCGTCGATCGTTTCGAGCGGCAACGTGTTCACGGTGTCGGGCCCGATCAGGCTCTCCACGTACACAACATCGCGATAGCGGGGATCCTTGGCGCTGGTGCTCGCCCACAGCGGACGCTGTACCCGCGCGCCCTTTGCCTCGAGGGCGGCGAAGCGGGCCCCAGCGAAGATCTGCCGGAAGCGTGAGTAGGCCCTTTTGGCATTGGCGATCGCGGCCCTGCCGCGCAGGCGCTCGCAAGCGGCGGGGTCGCCGCCGGCTCGGGCCTTGGCCTCGAGCTGGCTGTCCACGAGCGTATCGATCCGGCTCACGAAGAAGCTCGCCACCGACGCGATCCTGTGGATCGGCTTGCCTGCGGCCGCCCGGCGCTCCAGGGCGCGCAGATAGGCCCAGGCGACAGCCTCGTAGGTCGGCACCGCGAAGAGCAGCGTGATGTTGACGTTGATGCCTTCGTCGAGGCATGCCTCGATGGCTGGAAGACCTTCAGGCGTTCCCGGGATCTTGATCATCAAGTTGGGGCGGCCCACCCACTCGAACAGACGTCGCGCCTCCGTCACGGTGCCGGCCCTGTCGTGCGCCAGGTGCGGCGAGACCTCCAGGCTCACGAAGCCGTCGCGTCCCTGCGTCTGCTCGTAAACGGGCAGGAAGGCATCCGCCGCCATCCTCACGTCTTCGACAGCCAGTGTTTCGTAGATCTCGAGCGCGCTCTGGCCCCGCGTCGCGAGCTGGCGGATGGCCTCAGCATAGTCGCCGGAACCACCTATGGCCTTCTCGAAAATGGCGGGATTGCTCGTCTCACCGCTGATACCGTCCGCTTCGATCAGCCCCTTCAGCGCACCGGAGAGGATGTGCCCGCGACGGATGCTGTCGAGCCAGAGAGACTGGCCGAGTTCTTTCACCTGCAGCAGCGGATTCGCTGTCGCTGTCATTTCTCGTCTCCTCCTCGAGCGCGCGTCGAGTCTCGCCGTGCATTCGACGCGAGCACGCGACGGGCGGCCTGCACGACTGCCTGCGCCGTCACGCCCAACTCGCGATAGAGCGTCTGATACGGCGCCGAAGCACCGAACCGATCGAGTCCGACGACAGCGCCGTCCAGTCCCACGTGGCAACCCCAGGCGAGCGTCGCGCCTGCCTCCACCGCCACCCGCGCGCGCAGCGCCTTCGGGAGCACCGACTCGCGGTACGCCGCCGGCTGCGCCTCGAACAGCTCCATCGACGGCATCGAGACCACTCGCGCGCGAAGCTGTTCCGCGCCCAGCAGGGCTTGTGCCTCGAGCGCGATGGGGATCTCGGAACCGGTGGCGAGCAGAATCAGCTCGGGGTCGGGCGCGTCGGCCAGGATGTAGGCGCCCCGCATCGCCCCCTCGGCAGGCGCGTAGCGCGTGCGATCGAGCACGGGAAGCGCCTGGCGCGTGAGGATGAGCGCCGTCGGCCCGTTTCTCCGCAGCAGCGCGGCCCGCCAGCCCACCAAGGTCTCGGCGGCGTCTGCGGGGCGGAAGACGACGAGATTCGGAATTGCCCGCAGCGCGCTCAGCTGCTCGATGGGCTGGTGTGTCGGGCCGTCTTCGCCAAGCCCGATGCTGTCGTGCGTGAAGACGTAGACCACGGGCAGTTCCATGAGCGCCGCCAGGCGGATCGCCGGCCTCATGTAGTCGGAGAAGATCAGGAACGTTCCCCCGTAGGGCCGCGTCCCGCGGTGCAAGGCGAGACCGTTGAGGATGCTTCCCATGCCGTGCTCGCGCACCCCGAAGCGGATGTAGCGGCCGGAGAAGTCGTCTCGCGTGAGCGAGGCCTCGGCCTTCGGCAGTGTGTTGTTGGATGGGGTGAGGTCGGCCGAACCTCCGATCAAGCTCGGAACCCGAGCCGCGAGGACATCGAGCGCGGCGCCCGAGGCCGCGCGCGTGGCAATGGGCTTGTCGGGCGGGAAGACCGGCAGCTCGCGGTCCCAGCCCTCCGGCAGCTCACCCTGCATGGCGCGCGCGAAGGCATCGGCCAGGCCGGGATGAGCCTGCGCGTAGCGGGCAAGCAACGCTTGCCATTGCCCCTGATGCAGTGCTCCCGCAGTCGCGTTTTCCCGCAAGCAGGCCCGCGCCTCGTCGGGGACGTGGAAGCTCGCGTCCGGGTCGAGGCCCAGGCGCTGTTTCGCAAGCCGCACCTCGTCGACACCAAGTGGCTCACCGTGGGCCTTGGCCGTATCCTGGCGATTGGGGCTGCCGTAGCCGATGTGCGTCTTGCAGGCGATCAGTGACGGCCGACCGCTTTCGGCTCGAGCGGCATTGATGGCCGCCTCCACCGCGGCAGTGTCGTGGCCGTCGACCGGCTGCACGTGCCAAGCGTAGGCGGCAAAGCGCGCGGCAACGTCCTCGGTGAACGAGAGGGACGTCGGGCCGTCGATGCTGATGCCGTTGTCGTCATACAGCACGATCAGCTTGCCTAGGCCAAGGTGCCCCGCCAGGGCGCAGGCTTCGTGGGAAACCCCTTCCATCATGTCGCCGTCGCTGGCGACGACGTATGTGAAGTGATCCACGATTTCGAACCCGGTCCGGTTGAAGCGGGCGGCCAGCCAGCGTTCGGCGATCGCCATGCCCACCGCATTGCCGATTCCCTGACCGAGCGGGCCGGTGGTCGTCTCGACTCCCGCGGTGAGGCCGTGCTCGGGATGCCCGGGCGTGCGGCTTCCCCACTGCCGGAAAGCCTCCAGTTCCACGAGCGGCAGATCGTAACCGCTGAGGTGCAGCAGCGCATACAGAAGCATGCTGCCGTGGCCGGCCGAGAGCACGAAACGGTCTCGGTCGGGCCACTCGGGATCCGCAGGGTTGTGCTTCAGGAACCGCGTCCAGAGCACCGCGGCCACGTCGGCCATGCCCATGGGCATCCCGGGGTGACCGGAGTTGGCCTTTTGCACGGCATCCATGGCCAGTCCCCGGAGGGTGCGGGCCACGGCCAGGAACGAATCGGCCCTGGCATCTGCGGACAGGGCGACGCCGCGCGCTCCAGTGGTGGGGCGGTTCCCAGCGGGGGGGACGACGGGCGATCGGGTCATCGGTCGTTCCTATCGGCCCTGAGTGGCCGGCAGCTGCGCCGACTTCACCCGGCTGAGGGCCGCAACCGGGGGGGCGAACGGCACCTGCGAGACGTCGCCGTACTTGCGCAACAGATGGTAAGCGACCAGCAACTGCGTGAGGGCGAGCGTCTGGCTGTGTCGCGTCTCGCTGCGGTCCTGGTAGGCGCCGAACTTCTCGGCGCCAATCGGTCGCAGGTCCGTTGCGTGCTGCCAGACAGCATCCTCCAGCTCGGCAGCATGTTCGGCGGTCACAGTGCCGGCGATCTCGAGAATGTCCGCCGGACGGCCCTGGTCCCGGCCGAGCTCAAGGCGGATGCCGGGGGTGGCGTCACCCTCCTTCTCGAGCAGATAGCTCAGATCGGGATGGTTGATGGTCGGGCGCAGCACGAGCCGAGCGTCGAGCCCTGGCTCCACCTCGTCCGCGGCGACGCCACCGGATGGACCAAAGCGCACCACCATGTCGGCGTGTTCGCGCTGTGGCCGGATAAAAGCCTGCGAATCGGCTTCGCGTCGCTGCCTCTCCGCCTGAACTTCCTCTGGCTTGTAGCCGCGCTTGGTGGTGTCACGCTTGACCTTCCAGGCCCAACGCAGGTCCTCCGGTGGATCCAGGAACACCTTGACGTCGAAGAACTGGCGCATGGTCGCCGTGTGGAACCCCAGGAGGCCCTCGACGATCACGAACTCCCTGGCCAGGACGTAGTCGGGACGGACCAGGGTCCCGGCGGCGTGGTCGTAGACCGGCTTGAGGATGGGCTGACCGTAGTGCAATCGTTCCAAGTGCAGCTCCATCACGTCCAGGTAGTTACAATCGGGGTGCAGGGGTGTGATCCCGAGTTGCGCCCGCTGCGCACGGTCGTGCTTGTGGTAGTCGTCGGTGCAAACGTGGGTGACCCGTTCCGCGCCGAGGAGGTTGACGAGGCCGCGGCTCAGGGTGGTCTTGCCGGCCGCGCTGTCACCGACGATGCCCAGGAGGATGGGCCTCTGTCCTTTCATCACGACTCCTTATCGCCGGCGGGCGGAGCGGCGGCGTCCTCGAAGACGCGACTCCGGAGGATGTCGGCAACGTCGATGCGCATCAGCTCCTCGCGAGGAACCCGCCCACCCTGCCGGACCAGGCGGTCGGCCTGACGAAGCTTGAGGCGATCAAGGGCGTTGCGGACACTGCGAGCGTTGGCGAAGTGTGGTTGGTCGATGCGTCTGCGCAAATAGTCCGCGAAGACCTCGCGCGACTCCCCGCCAAAAGCGTACATCTGACGCTCCATCATCAGGTCCGCGATCGACATCAGTTCTTCGTGGGTGTAGTCGGGAAAGTCGATATGGTGGGCGATGCGCGAGCGAACACCGGGATTCGATTCGAAGAATGTCTCCATGCGATCCGGGTAGCCGGCCAGGATCACCACCAGGTCGTCGCGTCGCTCCTCCATGACGAGCAGCATCATCTCGATGGCTTCCTGGCCATAGTCGCGCTCGTTCTCGGGGCGGTACAGGTAGTAGGCCTCGTCGATGAACAGCACGCCTCCCATGGCTCGCTTCAGGACCTCCTTGGTCTTGGGCGCCGTGTGCCCCACGTATTGCCCGACCAGATCGTCACGCGTCGCCACGACCAGTTGGCCCTGGCGGATGTAGCCGAGGGTGTGAAGGATCTTGGCCATCCGCATCCCGACCGTCGTCTTCCCTGTGCCGGGGCCCCCGGTGAAGCACATGTGGAGCGCGGGAGCCTCGGCCTCGAGGCCCGCCTGCCTGCGCAGGCGTTCCACGAGCAGCAGGGCGGCGATCTCGCGGATGCGCGTCTTCACCGCCCCCAGCCCGACCAGCTCGCGGTCGAGCTCCTCCAGTATCTGTTGAACGTTGGACTCGCGCAGCGCGGCCCCGATGTCCACACCAGGGTCGCGCCCGGGCGTCGATTCCGGGGCCGCTTCGCCCTCGAGCCGCTTCACGTCCGTCTCAGTCGACACGGCCCCTGGGCTTGTAGCGCTCGCCTTCCGGCTTTTCGGTGGCGTAGCTGTGGAGCGCATAGTTGATGGTGCGTCCGCGGACTTCCTGCCGGTCGAGCCGGAAGCCGGGCTCGCTCTGCGGCCGGTTGACGATGAAGGAAAGCGCCACGCTCTCACGGCCCTTGGTGGTGTTGTAGCCGTTCACCTTGATGTAGTGGTTCGGGTACGCCTTCCGGCACGCGTTGATCTCGAGCAGGATCGCCGCGGGGTCCTGGAGGTCGAACATCGGCAGGTCCCACATTTCCCAGTAGCTGTTTCGCGGATGGGGATCGTCGGTGAATTCGACGTTCACGGGAAAACCCTGCCGAAGGCAGTACTCCACCTGTTTGCGAATCTGCTCGTCCGTGAGGTCGGGCAAGAACGAAAAGGTGCCTTGAGTGATCCGCATCGTCTCCCTCACATCGGGGTAGACATCGGCACGAAGTCGGCCGTGTCGGTGGATTCGTAGTTGAACGTGATCTCGCCCCAGGTCTCCAGCGCCGCTCGCAGCGGCGCGCATCCCTTGGCCGCTTGCTTCAGGATCTCGGGTCCTTCATGAAAGTAGTCGCGACCCTCGTTCCGAGCCAGGACCATGGCTTCGAGGGCAACGCGGTTGGCGATAGCGCCGGCCTGAATTCCGCCCGGGTGGCCGATCGTGCCGCCGCCGAACTGCAACACGACGTCCTCGCCGAGGTAGTGGAGGAGCTGATGCATCTGGCCGGCGTGGATGCCGCCTGAGGCCACGGGCATGACCTTGCGCGTGGAGATCCAGTCCTGCTCGAAGAACAGACCATTCTCCAGCTTCACCGGCGTCCGAGGCTCGAGCAGCGTATCGTAGAAGCCGCGAATCATCAACGGGTCGCCTTCGAGCTTGCCCACGACGGTCCCAGCATGAATGTGATCGACGCCCGCCATGCGCATCCATTTGCAGATGACGCGGAAGTTCATGCCGTGATTCTTCTGTCGCGAATAGGTCGAGTTCCCGGCTCGGTGCAGGTGCAGGATCATGTCGTTTCGGCGCGCCCACTTGGCCATGCTCTGGATGGCCGTGTAGCCGATCACCAGGTCGATCATGACGATGATACTGCCGAGTTCCTTCGCGAATTCGGCGCGCTCGTACATCTCTTCCATCGTGGCGGCCGTGACGTTCAGGTAGTGCCCCTTGACCTCACCCGTCGAGGCCGAGGCGCGGTTGACGCCTTCCATCACGTAGAGGAAACGATCCCGCCAGCGCATGAAGGGCTGGGAGTTGATGTTCTCGTCGTCCTTGGTGAAGTCGAGGCCTCCCTTGAGCGCCTCGTAGACCACGCGGCCGTAGTTCTTCCCCGAGAGACCGAGCTTGGGCTTGACGGTGGCTCCCAGCAGCGGTCGCCCGAATTTGTCGAGCCGCTCGCGCTCGACGATGACGCCCGTCGCCGGCCCCTGATAGGTCTTCAAGTACGCGACCGGGATCCGCATGTCCTCGAGGCGCAGGGCCTTCAAGGCCTTGAAGCCGAAGACGTTGCCGATGATCGATGCCGTCAGGTTTGCGATCGAGCCCTCCTCGAAGAGATCGATGTCGTATGCGATGTATGCGAAGTACTGCCCGGGGCTGCCCGGGACCGGCTCGACCTTGTAGGCTTTGGCCCGATAGCCCTCGGAGGCGGTCAGGCGATCGGTCCACACCACCGTCCAGGTGGCCGTGGAGGACTCACCGGCCACCGCCGCCGACGCCTCGATCGGGTCCACGCCCTCCTGTGGCGTGACGCGGAAGAGCGCGAGAAGATCCGTGTCTTTCGGGACGTAGTCCGGCTCCCAGTAGCCCATCTTGGCGTAGGGAAGCACCCCTGCCTTGTAGCGCTCTTCCGCTTTTCCACCGGCGATCTTCTGCGTTTGGTCCACTGCTTCTCTCCGTCCTCGCGACCGGCCCTTGCAATCCGCGCTGGCGACGCCAGTCGTGCCGCAGGCCCTACTTTCGGCCCGGAGCTCCATAAAGTCCAATAGATAACTTTTGGATTTCTATATAGAAAGCTTATGCTTGACCCGGGTGACACTGCACCAGCTTCGGATCTTCATGGTCGTCGCCCGTCACCTCAGCTACTCGCGGGCGGCCGAGGAACTTCGCCTGACCCAGCCCGCCGTCTCCGCGCAGGTGCGGGAGCTCGAACGCCATCTCGGCGGCGTCTTCTTCGAGCGAATCGGACGAGCGATCCGCCTGACCGAGGCGGGAGCCGAGTTGCTCGGTTACGCCGAAAAAGCCTGCACGCTCGTCGACGAAGCACGTCTCGCCATGGAGGAGTTCGAGGGACTCAAGCGCGGGCGCGTCGCTGTCGCCTCGGTCAGCACCGCGGGAGCCTACGTGCTGCCACCCCTGCTCGGGGCGTTTCGAGAGCGACACCCCGGCATCAGCATCAGTCTCGAGGTCGGCAACCGGGAGATCTGTCAGGAGCGCCTGCTGCGGCGGGAAGTCGACCTCGTCGTCATGGGACGCGTCCCGGAACAGATTCCCCACGAGGCCGAGCCGTTTCTCCCCGACCACCTGGTCCTGGTTGCCGGCCCCGCCCACCCCCTGGCGAAGGCCAGGGCGATCAGGGCCAGTCGGCTGGCCGGGGAGCCGTTCATCTTCCGCGAGGCCGGCTCCGGCACTCGTCTCAACGCCGAGGAGTTTCTGCGTCAGCGCGGAATCGCGGCGCCAGTGGGTCTAGAGCTGGGCGACACCAGCGCGGTGAAGGAGGCCGTGGCCGCCGGGCTCGGCATCGCTCTTCTGTCGCGCCACGCGATCCGGATGGAGCTGGCCCTCGGACGCCTGGCGGTTCTCGACGTTCAGGGCCTGCCGCTGCGCCGCCAGTGGTACATCGTGCACCGAGAGAAGCAGCGTCTCAGCCGGGCAGCGATCGCCTTCAAGGCATTTCTGCTGAGCTCGGCCGCGAGCGTGCTCGGTCCCGCCCAGCGTCCGCCTTTGGCGCCAGCCGGCAATCGGAGGCCGGCGTCCGCCCCGATGACGGGCTTGACCCGGAGTCGACGAGGAGATACAAGAACTGGGAGATGAGGGTGTATCGGAAGGCTCTTGGCTGTTGTCCCCGCTCGCGCGGGGAGGGAGCGCTCGTGGCCTGACGGCCACCTAGGGCCGTTCGTCAGACGCTCCGGAGACCCGCGACGGCGATGCCGAAGCGGGTCTTTTCTTTTCTCGCTCCTGCAAGCGCCGCCGCGGAACGACGGAGCCTTTTTGAGGGGGCGAGGAGCAGCCATGTCAGTAGTACCGGAGTTCCTGAAGGCCAACGAACGCTACGTGGGGACGTTCACAAAAGGTCACCTGCCTCTGCCGCCCGCGCGCCAGGTGGCGGTGGTGGCGTGCATGGACGCGCGTCTTGACCCGGCCCGCGTCCTGGGACTGGAGGAGGGCGACGCCCACGTGATCCGCAATGCGGGCGGGCGGGCCGCCGACGCCCTGCGTTCCCTCGTCATATCGCAACAGCTCCTCGGCACCCGCGAGGTGGTGGTCGTCCATCACACTGACTGCGGCATGCTCACATTCACGGACGAACAGCTGCGCGCGAAGCTCCGCGACGGCCTGGGCCAGCAGACGACCACGCAGTTCCTGGCGTTTTCCGACCTGGACCAAAGCGTCCGGGACGACGTGGAGGCGATCCGTCGCTCCCCCCTCCTTCTCCCGGAGCTCCCGGTGAGCGGGTTCGTCTATGACGTGAAGACGGGGAGACTACGGAAGGTCGCCTGAGAAGAGCCTCCGCGTAGCGCCGTTGCACTGAGCCGGTCCCGAGCCCGCTCCGGGATCGGCGTGGCCCCCGTCACCACGCTCGTCAGCTCGGGCTGAACATGCCTTCGCGAAACGCGACGATCCTGCCGGCCACGGCCGAGGCCGCGACCGTCAGCGGCGAGGCGAGGTACAGCTTTCCCGGGCCCGAGCGATTCTGGTAGTTGCGATTTATGGCGGACACGGTCACCTGCTCGCGGTTCTCCGATACCCCCGGGCCACAGCCGATGCAGGCGCCGCAGCCGGGATGGATCACGCGGACTCCGGTCTTCTCGAAGATCTCGAGATAGCCCCGGCGGCGCGCATACGCCTCGACGCTCTCCGAGCCGAACTGGATGATGAACGACACGCCGTCTTTGACCCGCCGCCCGGCCTTCCAGGCCTCCTTCATGACCTGCGCGTAGAGATCGAGGTCGACCTCCTTGCCCGCCGTGCAGGAGCCGCCGTAGGCGATGTCGATCGGCACGTTGCCCAACTCGTCGATGAACGCGCCGTTCGTAGGATCGGAGGGAACCCCCTGGGTGGGATCGCCCGGGGTGGCCACCATCGGCCGAATCGTGGAAAGATCGATCGCGTGAACGCCGCCAGCGTAGCGAGCACCGGGGTCCGGCGCCACCGTCTTCGCGCGCAAGGCTTCGGGCGAGGCGCCCGGGCGCCGCGCCACGAGCCACTGCAGCATGGCTTCGTCCGACTCCACGACGCAGGCCTTTGCCGAGCACTCGGTCGCCATGTTCGCGAGCGTCGCCCGCTCGTCGGGCGACAAAGAGGCGAGGCCCGGACCGCCGAACTCCATCACACGGTCGAGCGTCTCCTGCCGCCGCGCGTGGTTCGCGAGGATGTGCAGCATCACGTCCTTGGCCGTCACACCGGCCCCAAGCGCGCCGCTCAGCTCGAAACGGATCGATTCCGGTACCTTTACGAAGGTAAAGCCCGACAGCACGAGGGCCGCGTATTCCGTCGCACCGACGCCGTAAGCAAGCGCGTTCACCGACCCGCCCATGCAGGTATGGCTGTCGGTCGCCTGGATGAAGTCCCCCGGCTCGATGATCCGCTCGCGAGCGACGCTGTGGCAGATCCCCGGCGAGATCCCGTTGTGCGCCGAGTAGTCCTGCACCCCGGCGTGCTTCTGGAATTGTCGCTGCAGGTCGCGCAGGATCTGGATTTTCGGTGAGAAGGGCGCCATCTTGGCGACCCCGTCCGCGTAGATCAGATGGTCTTCGAAGACGGCGAACTTGGCTGGGTTCGCGAGCCGATAGCCGGCGCCGTACTCCTGCTCGAGGAAGTGGTGGACCTGCGCCGTCGTGAACTCGTGCGAGTAGCCGCCGTCCACGCGCACGCACACGGCGTCACCTGGCTTGACGAACACGCCGCCGGACTCCCCCTCGACGTGCCTGGCCAGGATCTTCTCGGCGAGCGTCATTGGCCGCGGCGGCGTCGCGAGCCTCTCGAGCTTCACGTCGCCTCGAGCGTAGGCCTTGGTGAAGGCGAACAAGCCTCCGAACTCGATCACCTTCTGCGTGATCGTGTCCCAGCCCTTCTGGAACTCGGAGAGCGCAATCGGCTCGCCACGCTGCAGGCGAACCAGCATCGCGTGATCGCCCATCAACACGCCCTGTGCGATGTTGTTACGGGCGTGTATCGGCGCGAACGAGGCGGCGATCGAGATCTTGATTCCCGACCACTTCTCGGCCTGGACCGCGGTCTCGCGCGACGAGCCGACGCCCTTGCGATAGCCGGAGACGATCACCTCGAAGTTGCCGGCGAGCAGCGAATCCTGCGGGAACAAGCGCTCGCCGTTCAGCGTGATGCCCGCGTAGGCGTTGCGTGCGATGTCCTCCGGTCGATAGTCGAAGCACGCCCACGCCGGCGTCATGGCGTCGGTGTTGATGTCGTCCATCAGCTCTTCGGGTCGCAGGTCCTGCATGCGCAGGTCCAGCTCGCCACGCAGTTGCCGCGTTATCCGCTCCGGATCGCGGGTCAGGAACAAGACGCGCTTGCCCAGCGCGAGTGAGACGACGCGGTTCGCCTTCATCAAGCTTCCAGTCTATCGGAGCCGGCCCAGGATGACTTCCCCGACCTCGCGGGTGCCGAGGCGCCCGCCGACGTCGACCGTCGTCTTCTCCCGCTCGACGGCCCAGCGCACGGCGTCCTCGATCCGGCGCGATTCCCCGGCCCAGCCCAGGTGTTCGAGCATCAGGGCTGCGCTCAAAATCGCCCCCATCGGGTTCGCTACGTTCTTGCCGGCGAGCGGCGGCGAGGAGCCGTGGACCGGCTCGAACAGGCTCAGCTTGCCAGGATGGAGGTTGCCCGAGGCGGCCATGCCCAGACCGCCTTGGAGCCCGGCCGCCAGGTCAGTCAGGATGTCGCCGAACATGTTCGAGGTGACGATCACCTGAAACTGCTTCGGCTCGCGGATCAGTTGAAGCGCCAGGTTGTCCACGTAGAGGTGGCGCGCCTCGATGCCAGGGTACTCGGCGCCGACGGCACGGAAGACCCGCTGCCACAGGTCGTGGGCGTGGATCAGCACGTTGGACTTGTCCGACATCGCAACGCGGGTCCGCCCCGCGCTCTTCGCGAACTCGAAGGCGTGGCGGATGATGCGTTCGACGCCCTTGCGCGTGTTGAGATCCACGTCGGTCGCGACCTCGTCGGCGGTGTCCTTCTTGAAGTTGCCGCCCATCATCACGTACAGGCCTTCGGTGTTCTCGCGGAACACCACGAAGTCCAGCTCGGCCGGCGCGGCGCCCTTCAGCGGGCACAGCCGCTCGTGGAACAGCTTCACGGGCCGGTAGTTCACGTACAGGTCCAGTTGGAAACGCAGGCCCAGCAGGATCTCGGCCGCGTGGCGGTTGTCGGGAACCCGCGGATCCCCCAGGGCGCCGAGCAGGATCGCGTCGAAGTGCTCCTGCAGCATCACGAGCGCGCCCTGCGGCAGCGTCTCTCCGGTCTTCAAGTAGTGCTCGGCGCCCCACGGGAACTCCGTGAGTGCAATGGCGCGTCCCGACGCCGCCGCGACGGCCGTGAGGACTCGGCTCGCTTCCCGGATCACCTCGACGCCGATGCCGTCCCCCGCGATGACCGCGATCCGCAAGCTCATGGGGCCTCACTCTCGCGCCGGGCGCCGGAGGTTGTCAACGCGCGCCACGCGAGGACCGAAAGCAGGCAACCGCCAAGGTCCTTCAGTGTGTCCGCGGCCGAGGCATCTCTGCCGGGCACGAAAGACTGGTGCCATTCGTCGGAGACACCCCAAGAGGCGCCCAGTGCCATCACGAGCAGGGATGCCGCCACCGAAAGACGCTGGCCGAACCCGCCAGCGAGCGCACGGCACAGCAGCGTTCCCAACACGAAGTATTCGGCCCCGTGGGTGACCCAGTCCGGGATGCGTCCCAGGCTGCCGACATCCGACCGGGCCGATGCCGCGAAGCTGACCGCCAGCCAGACGGCGACCGGCCCCCACAGCCCGAGAGCGTGCGCCAAGCTAGTTCGGAAAGGGATACATCAGCCAGCCCGCCGCGATTGTCGCAAGCACGAATGCGCCGAAGACTCCAAGCCCGAAGCGGAGTTGGCTGCGCCGATCGTCGCGCAGCAGCGCCGCAAAAACCGAAGCGACCAGCGCGGAGAAGACCAGCAGGATCAGCGCGTGGCTCCCGATCACGGCTTGCGTCCCACCGCGATGTCGTGGGCGTCGAGCATCACCAGGATGTTCAGCAGCCCGCCGACCTCGGTGAAGGTGTTGCCGTACTCGTGCGTCACGGCCTTCACGATGCCGGCCTCGAAACCCAGGCCCCTGGCCACGAAGTACGGCGTCCCGATCGCCATCTGCGCGAGGCTGCGCAGAAACGACAGCGGGTCGTCGAGACCGAGGTACATCTGAAGCCGCGCGTCCATCGCGACACCCAGGACGAACAGCGCGCCGATCGCGGCCAGGAAAAACAGCCCCTTGCCCACCCGGCCCAGGAACATGTGGCCTGCACCGGGCACGAGCCAGCCGAGAATGCAGGCGGGAAGAGCGGCGGAAGGTCGCGACGGCATGAGCGCGCGATGTTACGAGGCTGGTTGTCAGCGCGTCAAGCCGCGTTGACGCATCAGGGCGCGCCCCATAAGATCGAAGGGAGATGTTCAAGCGATTGATGCGGCTCGCCTGCCTCGGCGCGCCTTTGTTCCTGGCCTACCCCGCTCTCTCGGCCGAGCTGATGCCGCTCTCTCAAGTGCAACCGGGGCAAAAGGGCATCGGGCGAACCGTCTTCGAGGGCACCCGCATCGAAGAGTTCGAAGTCGCGATCCTGGGCGTGCTCGAAAACGTCCTGGGTCCCGGCGCCAGCGTGATCCTGGCCCGCTTCGAGGGCGGCCCGCTCGCCAAGACCGGCGTGATCGCCGGCATGAGCGGCAGTCCTGTCTTCATCGACGGCAAGCTGGTGGGCGCGATTTCCTACAGCTTTCCGTTCGCGAAGGAGACGATCGGCGGCATCACGCCGATCGGCGACATGATCTCCAAGACCCAGACGCAGGCGCCCCGCCCCGCCGCGGCTCGCTTTGCCGCCAGGCTTGGGCCGGGCGGCCCGGCCTTCCCTCTCGACCGCGCGGCCTTCGTAGCGGCGCTGCAGCGGCCGCTGCGAGCCGTTGCGGCGGCCCCGGCCTTGTTGTCCGGGCCGGGGCTGCCCGCAGGCCTCGCGGGCGCCTCGCTTTCGCCGCTCTCGCTCCCGCTGGTCTTCTCCGGCTACGAGCCCGGCGTGTTCGAGTGGGCGAAGAGCCTCTTCGCTGGAATCGGCTTCACCCCCATCGCGGGCGCCTCGCGCAGCCAGCTTCCGCCGGCGCCCTCGCCGCCACTCGAGCCCGGATCGGCAGTGGGCGTCTCGCTGGTCGACGGCGACTTCAACCTTTCGGCCACCGGCACCGTGACGTACATCGACGGCGATCGCGTCTACGCCTTCGGCCATCCCTTCTACAATCTCGGGCCCACCCAGTTCCCCATGACGAAGGCCTACGTGTATTCGGTTTTCCCCAGCCTGTACTCCTCCTTCAAGATCACGGCGTCGATGGAGCCGGTGGGAACCATGGACCAGGATCGTTCGGCGGCGATCTCGGGCAAGCTCGGCCTGCCGCCGCGCATGATCCCAGTCGAGGTTCGCCTGGCCACGAGCCGCGGCCAGGCACGCAGCTTCAGCTTCCGCGTGGTCGAGGACGAACTGCTCTCGCCGGTGCTTGCCTACGTCTCCGTGCTCTCGGCGCTCCAGGGCAGCGAGCGCGCCTACGGCACCTCCACGATTCGCGTGCGCGCCACGCTGCAGCTTTCAGGATCCCGCGAGGTGCGTCTCGACGACCTCTTCACGCAGGACCAGCCGGCGGGGCAGGCGGCGGCGCTGGTCGCGGCTCCGCTCGCCTACCTGATGTCGAATGATTTCGAACCGGTCAGCGTGGTTGGCATGAAAATCGAAGCCTCCTCTCTCGAGACGGTTCAGAGCGCCTCCATCCAGCGGGCCTGGATCGAGAGGACGGGGCCGGTCCGGACCGGCGCCACGCTGCCGCTCAAGGTCGCGCTGCGGACCCATCGCGGCGAGGCACGCATCGAGACGATCCCGATGACGATCCCGGCGAACGCCCCCGCGGGCAGCTACTCGCTGCTCGTCTCCGACTCGAACGCGATCACGAGCATGGAACAGCGCGAGATGCGTCAACCTTTCGTACCGCGCGACCTCGACCAGCTGGTACGGGCCATCAACAGCCTGCGCCGGAACAATCACCTCTACGCTCGCCTGATGCATCGCGACGACGGCGCGATCGTGGGCGGTGAGTACATGCAGTCGCTGCCGCCTTCGGTGCTGTCGGTGCTCGGCAGCAGCGAGCCCGGCGTCGTACCGCTGCGGATGGCCGCGGTCTGGGACGCCGACGTCGCGACCGACTACGCCCTCGCGGGTTCCCGCCTCATCAGCCTGACCGTGGAGCGCTGAATCGCAGCTCCAGGAGGATCGATGCCCCGTTCGCTGCGCTTCGCTGTTGCCCTCGCCTGTCTCGCGACGCCGCTGCAGGCGGCCCAGCCCCAGTTCTTCCGCATCGAGGGCGCGCGGGATTTTCTGGACGGCGACAGCGAAGGCGTCTCGGTGGATTCCGAGGGACGCCTGCGCTTGGCGCCCGCCTCGAAGCTGCTTCACGACACAGAGGCGCCGTTCGTTTGGTGCCTGGCACGTGATGGCAAGGGTAACCTGTACGCGGGCACCGGCAACGACGGCAAGGTCTTCCGCGTCGATCCAGACGGCAAGGCGAGCCTGTTCTTCGACGCCCCCGAACTCGAGGTCCACGCGCTCGCGATCGGCCGTGACGGCCGCCTCTACGTCGGCAGTTCCCCGGACGGCAAGGTGTACGTCGTCGACGACGGCGGCATCGGCCGGCCGTTTTACGATCCCGACGACAAGTACATCTGGGCGTTGGCCTTCGACGCCTCCGGCAACCTGCTGGTCGCGACGGGCGCCGAGGCCAGGCTCCACCGCGTCGATCCCAAAGGCAACGGGCAGGTGGTCCTGACGGCCTCCGACACGCACCTGGTTTCGCTCGCCGTTGCCGGCGCGGACGCATACGCGGGCAGTTCCCCGAGCGGGATCGTCTACCGGCTCGACGCGGCCGGCAAGACGTTCGTGCTCCACGATTCGCCCTACCGCGAGGTGAAGGCGCTGGCGACGGGTAAGGACGGCAGCCTGTACGCTGCGGTCGTCGAGGCGAAGGAGCGGGACGAGGCGCGCCCGCTTCCGATGCCCGCGCCGACACCCTCACCGGCGGCAGCCACCCCGGAGGTGACCATCACCGAGAGCTTCTCGCTGCTCCCGCAAGCGCCGCCGACTCCGGGGCCACGCCCGAGCGAAGCGGCGCGCGCCACGGGCCAGAAGGGCGCGCTGCTGCGGATCCTGCCGACCGGCGAAGTAGACACGCTGTGGTCCTCGGCCGACGAGATTCCCCACGCGCTGCTCAAGACAACCGGGGCGGTGCTGGTCGCGACAGGCAACAAGGCCAGGCTCTTCGAGATCCGCGACGATCGCACCTGGAGCATGCTCGGGGCCTTTCCCGGCGAGCAACTCACGGCGCTCCTGTCCGGCGAGGACGGCGGCGTCTTCTTTGCCACTTCCAACCCCGGCAAGCTGCTCTGGCTCGGGGCGAAGCCCGGGGAGCGCGGCAGCTTCACGTCGAAGGTGAAGGACACCGACACGCTTTCGACCTGGGGCCGGATCCGCTGGGAGGCGGAACTGCCGGACGGCACGAGCCTCCAGATCACGACGCGCGCCGGCAATACCAGCACGCCCGACGCGACCTGGTCCGATTGGTCGCCCGGCTACTCGCAAAAGGAAGGCGATCCGATCGTCAGCGAGCGCGCGCGCTTCCTGCAGGTGCGGACGGCGCTGGTCGGCAAGGGCGACGCGACCCCCGTCCTCGACACGGTCTCGGCCGCCTATCTCCAGCGTAACCTGCGACCGCAGGTCCAGAACATTACCGTGCACGGCCCGGGAGAGATCTTCCAGAAACCGGTGTCGGTCACCGGCGAGGTGGAAGTGCTCGGCTTCGAGCCCGGCGAGGCCCCCGAAACCCGGCCCGCCTCGCAGACGCCACTGCCGCGCGCGATGTCACCGACTGCCTACAGCCGGAAGCTGTATCAGCGTGGCCTGCAGACCTTCCAGTGGAAAGCCGATGACCCCAACGGCGACGCGCTGGTCTACGACGTGCAGTATCGAGCCGTGGGCGACGCCCGGCTTCGCACGCTGCGCAAGGGCACGAGCGACGCGGTGCTGGCCTGGGACACCTCCTCCGTGCCGAATGGCCGCTACCTGATCCGCGTAACGGCACGCGATACGCCCGGCAATCCCGAGGCGCTGGCCCTGTCCGGCGACAAGGAGAGCGAGCCCTTCGACGTCGACAACACGCCGCCGACCGTGAGCCTGGTGGCGGCCAGCGGGAGTCCCGTGCGCGTACGCGCGCTCGTGCGGGACGACATGAGCCTGCTTCGCAAAGCGGAATATACGGTGGACGGCGGCCGCTGGCATGCGGTTCACCCGACCGACGGCATTAACGACGCCCGCGAGGAGACATACGAGATCACGCTGAGCGCGCTTCCGGAGCCCGGTCCGCACAGCCTCGTGGTGCGGGCGACCGACCTGCTGGGCAATGTCTCGACCGCCCGCATCGAGATCCAGTAGCCGGCGCAAGCTTCTGGTCGTTCGAGCGGGCGCGCTCGGCGACATACTGCTGCTGCGGCCAGCTATTGCCGGCTTGCTACGCGCCGGAGGCGATGTCACGCTGCTCGCCCCGCGTGGGGCGGGGAGCGTGCTGCTGGGGTCCGGAATCGAGGCCCTCCTGCCCTGGGAGAGTCCCGAGTTCGCGCCGCTGCTGCTCGGCGAGTCTATTCGAGCTCGTTTCGAGGAGCAGCTTCGGAGCTTTGCCGGCGCGCTCGCCGTGACCCGCGACTCGGCCCTCGTCGCGGCGCTTCGCGAACGCATCCCGGCGCTCGCCCGGGTCGACCCCGAACCGCCACCTGACGTTCATGCCGGCGCCTGGTTCGAGCGGGCCGCCTTGAGCCTCGGCGCCCGGCCCGAACCGGGTCTCGAGCCGCTCCGACTCTCCGAGGTCGAGTGCCGGGCGGCCGCAGAGCTGGCAGAGCCATTGCCGGAGGCCTTCCTCGCCATCCACCCGGGAAGCGGTTCGCCCCGTAAGAACTGGCCTACCGGCGGCTTCGCAGCTCTCGCCGAGGCGATCGCCCCACAAGAGCCGTTCGCGCTCGTGGCCGGGCCCGCGGACGGCGAGGCGAGCACAGCGCTCGCTGCGATGGCCCCGCGCGCCGTCGTCCTGCGCGAGTTGCCTGTTCGCCTGCTCGGCGGCGTGCTCTCCCGGGCGGCTC
Source organism: Acidobacteriota bacterium (assembly GCA_032127875.1). Lineage (GTDB taxonomy): Bacteria > Acidobacteriota > Vicinamibacteria > Fen-336 > Fen-336 > CADEEV01. The sequence goes on along the minus strand of JAQBHI010000109.1, from coordinate 38,606 downwards.
TGTATGTCGGCAACGACTCGGGCGTGAGCCATCTGGCCGCTGCCTTTGGCGCGCCCACGCTGGCGCTCTTCGGGCCCACCGACCCCGCCACGTGGGCCCCGCTGGGGCCGCTGGTACGCACCCTGCGCGCCAAGGACGAGGCAGTCGCGTCGCTCCCGCTCTCCGAAGTGGCCGCCGCGGCGGCCGCCCTCAGGTCCGCGGCGCGAGAACGTCCAGCCGGCTGATCAGGCGATAGACGTTCACCGCCACGCTCCGCCCCCGGAAGCGGGCTGGCGCAAGGCGCTCGCGCCACAACGCATCGCTCCAGGAGGCCGCGGCGAGCTTGTTGCCCTCGATCAGCTCGACCCTGGCGACGCTGCCGTCGCGCGCCACGAGCGTCTCGAAGGCGCGCCGCCAGTCCGAAGAGCATGCGCTCGTGAAGCGACACGAGCCGGGCGAACGCCTGCGCATCGCCGCTTCGGCACAACTCCACGAGCCCGACATCGGCGGCGGCACCGGCCGCCAGGAGCCTTGCCGACCCGAAAGCCACGTCTCCCGAGGCCATGTTGGGACCTCCTCGACGATTGCCTACGGGGGCTTGGACACCGGCGGATCGCCGCCGGTTCCCTCCTCGTCTTCCAGTGTACGCCCGAACAGCCGCGGCTAGTCCAGCGGCGGCCTGCGACCTCGGGCCGCGAGAGCGGCGGCTGCGCCCAGGCCGGAGAGAAGTCCGATCACCAGCAAGCCGATCGCGCTCGTCCAATCGGCAAGGTTACCCGGCACCAGGATCGGTTCGAGCGGCGGAAGTAGATCAAATCCCTGGCCGGCGCGAAACGCCTTCGCGGCGCCTGCCAGCGCGAGGCTCGAGGCACTGCCGGCCCAGACCAGCAGGCCGACTCCCACGGCTCGGAGCGCAATCGCGGGGCGCGCGTACGGCGGGCGAGCGGTGGGCGCGGCCACGCCAAACTCAGGCTCGCGCACGCCCCACGGCGCAAAGCGCTGCAACAGAACCAGGCCCGGTACGCCGGTAACCAATGTGAAGATGAAGAAGTCGCGCCAACCGAGCGCGTCGGCCAGCACGCCGGCAATCGGGCCCGCCATCACCCGCGGCAGAGTGAAGAGCCCCGACAACAGCGCATACTGTGTCGCCGAGAAACGCTTGTTCGTCAGCCGCAGCAGCAGCACGCCAAATGCGCCGTTGCCGAGTCCGCCCATCAGATATTCGAAGGCTTGCGCGCCGTACATCACGGGCCGATCGACACCCAACTGTGCCACAACTGCGTAGCCGAGATTCGAGAAGATCTGCAAGAAGCCGGAGATCCACAGCGCGGGCCCAAGGCCGCGGCTCTGGGTGAGGAGTCCTCCGAGGAATGTGCCGACGAGGATCGCGATCAGTCCGACCGTGCCCCCGGCCACGCCGATATCGAAGGCGTTGTACCCCATCTGCACCAGGAACGGGCCCGTGAGCGCTTGCGTCAGGTTGTCGCTCAGCTTGAAGAGCACGACGAAGGCCAGGATCTCGAGGGCGCGGTGTTGGGCAAGCAGCCCGACGAAGGGCTCGAACACGGCCTCGCGCAGGCTTCGGGGCGGCGCGGGCGGCCGCTCCGGCTCAGGAGCAAGCCAGGTCACGATCGCGGCAGGAACATAGAGGAGCGCCGTCACCAGATTCACGATCGGCCAGCTGGCCCAGGCCGCGACCGTGATCGTGAGGCGCCCCGAGATCCACATCGCCGCGCGATACAGCGCAACCCTCGCGCCCACCGCCGGCCCGTGCTCCTCTGGGCGCAGCACTTCGACCGTGTAGGCGTCGTAGGCGATGTCCTGGGTGGCTGACGCGAAGGCGATCGCCAGGGTGATCAGGCCGATCAGGGCGGGGTTCGGGGTTCCCGACTCGGCCGCGAGCCAGAACCCGGTGCCCAGCAGCGCGAGCTGGCTGACGAGGATCCATCCGCGCTTCCGCCCCAGAACACGCAGCGGGTAACGGTCCATGAGCGGGGCCCAAAGGACCTTGAACGTCCACGGCGCCTGGGCCAATGAAAACAGGCCGATGACCTTGATGTCGATGCCCACGCTGGCCATCCATGTTGGGATCGCGATCCAGACCAGGCCCAGCGGCAGGCCCGAGCAGAAAGACAACGCCGCGACCGAGGCCAGCCGCCGGCTTCCGGCAACTTCGCGCAGGCTCTCCCAGGTGCTACGCCTCGCGCCACCAGCGTCGGACATGGGGCGCGAGCATAGCACCGGATACAATCGCACTCCGGAGGGCGCGCGGCGTGGGCATCATCGTGCAGAAATACGGCGGCTCGTCGGTCGCCGACGTGGAGCGGATGCGCCTGGTGGCCGATCGCGTCGCCACACTGCGGCGCACCGGCACGGACGTTGTCGTGGTGGTCTCGGCCATGGGGGACACGACCGACGAGCTGCTGGCCCTGGCCCGCAAGGTCTCCGAGAACCCTGCGCGCCGCGAGCTCGACATGCTGCTGACCGCGGGCGAGCGCGTGTCGATGGCGCTGCTTTCGATGGCCTTGAACGAGCGCGGGGTGCCTGCCGTCAGCTTCACGGGCTCGCAGTCCGGGATCATCACGAACGACGCCCACGCCAATGCCCGCATCGTGGAGATACGGCCCTACCGGATCCAGGACGAGCTCGCCTGTGGGCGAGTAGTGATCGTCGCCGGCTATCAGGGGGTTTCGTACCGAAAAGAAATCACGACACTCGGCCGGGGCGGATCGGATACGACCGCCGTCGCGCTCGCCGCGGCCCTGGACGCCGAGGCCTGTGAGATCTACAGCGACGTGGCTGGAATCTTCTCGGCGGATCCGCGTGTCGTGCCCCAAGCGCGCCGGCTCTCGGAGATCTCCTACGAGGAGATGCAGGAGCTCGCGGAGCACGGCGCCAAGGTGCTGAACGCCCAGGCGGTCGAGTTCGCCAAGGACCGGGGCATCGCAATCTACGCCCGGGCCACCTCGGGAGAGGCGGGGGAAACGGTGGTCCGGAAGTTTCCGCCGCACTCCCCCGGCCGGGTCGTGGGCATCGCCAGTGAGAGCGGCCTGGTGCTGCTCTGCTCGCACGACGAACGGCCGAGAGCTCTGCTCGAACTGTGCGACGAACTGGCGGCGGGCGGCAAGGAGTTCCTCTACCGAGCCGGCTCTCCTTCTCAGACTTCGCTGCTTCTATCCCTCGAGAACCTCCCCGATTTCGGACGTTTCAAGGGGCGCATTCGCGAGCGGTTCGGTGACGGCGTCGGACTCCGGGAAAAGGTCGGGACGGTGTCGGCAATTGGCGCCGGCATCAACGCGAGCTACCTCAACCTGCGCGCCGCCCTGGATGTCGCGGCGGCCATGGACGCGCCCGTCCTGGGCGTCTCGACTTCGAGCTTCCGCATCAGCCTGCTGCTCGACGAGGCCCGCTTGCCAGACGCCGTGCAGCGACTCCACACGAGCCTGATCGGCTAGTCCAGAGCGTAGCGCCGGATCTTCGCCAGCAGCGCCTGGCGGCTGATGCCCAGGCTCGCAGCCGTGCGCGTGCGGTTGCTCTCGTGCGCCGCCAGAGCCCGGGCGATCAGCTCTCGTTCGAAGCCGGCACGACCCGCCCGCAGTGCAGCTCGCGTCAGGCCGGCGCCGGGAGGGATCGCGAGCTGATCGGCGCGAAGCGGCCCGCCCGACGCCATCACCAACAGCTGGTGGATCACGTTTTCAAGCTCGCGGATGTTTCCCGGCCAGGCGTGGCGGCGCAGCGCCTCCACGATCTCGGCCGAAAGCGCTGGGCACGGCACGCGCTCACGATCGGCGGCCGTCTTCAAGAAATGACGCGCCAGCAGCGCCACGTCGTCGCCGCGCTCGCGTAGCGGCGGCAGGGTCAGCGTCATGCCGGCGATTCGATACAACAGGTCGTCCCGGAAGCGACCGTCCTTGACCCGCTCCGCCAAGGGTACGTTGGCAGCGGAAATCACGCGCACCGCGGCGCGCCGCGTGTGCGTCTCGCCCAGGCGACGGTACTCGCCGCTTTGCAAGAAGCGCAGCAACCTGGCCTGGCTCCTGGGCGAGAGGTCGGCGATCTCGTCGAGGAAGAGTGTGCCGCCTTCAGCTTCAGCGACGTACCCGCGGCGCTCGATCACGGCGCCCGTGAAGGCGCCGCGTGTGTGGCCGAACATCTCCCCTTCGAACAGCTCATCGCTGAGCGAAGACGCGTTCACGGCGACGAACGGACCGCCGGCCACGGGTGAGTGGCGGTGCAGCGCGTGGGCCACCTTTTCCTTGCCAGTCCCGGTCTCCCCGAAGACATGAATCGTCAGCGAGGACGCCGCCGCCTTCGCCATCTGCTCGAACAGCTCGCGCACGCAGTGGCTGCGGCCGACGATCTCCGGAAAGCGTGCCGCGAACGTCTCGAGGGCGACGCTGGGCTGTTGCCGCGGCCCGCTGAGCGCCAGCAGGTCGGCTCGAGCCAGCTCGACGAGCCGTCGATCGCCCCAGCCCTCCAGCTCTGCAAGCGCGCTCCCGACCTCCGCCTGCTGGCGCTCGTCGCCGCGCGCTAGCGCCAGGCCGAGCCTTGCGGCGGCCGCCAGTCCTTTCAGGGGGTGCGCGACCCGAAGCGCGCGGTCGAAGGCTTCCCGAGCTGACACCCGGCGCACCCGCAACAAGCTCCGCCCCTCCGCCAGGGCCGCGAGCACCACCAGGTCTGGCCGACAGGCGGGGGCGGCGGCCACGGCGCGCCGGGCCTCGCGCAGCGCCTCGTCGAAACGCCCCAGGCTCAGCAACGCGTGCGAGCGCCGCACGCGCGCACGACAGATGCCGTCGAAGGAGCGCACCATCGCGAACAGCGATACGGCCTCGACGGCTGCGGCTTCAGCAACCTCGGGCCGGCCGGCGGCGAGTTCCAGGTCGGACGAGAGCAGCGCGTGCTCCGCCGTCAGCCACGGCGACGAGCCTTCTCCGCTCGAGGCGCGCGCCAGGCTGAGCGCCGAGCGCACCGCGTCGAGTTCGCCACACGCGAGATCCAGCATCGCGCGCTTGGGGAGCGCCTGCGCCTGTTCTCGCGTGTCGCCCAGCTCGTGGAACAAGCTGATCGCGCCATCGAAATCGCGTCGGGCCTCGAGCCAGCGGCCCAGAAACTGGAACAGATCGCCGCGATCCATGCGCGCCTCGGCCATGAGATCGAGGCGGGTCGTGGCGGACGCGATCTCCAGGCGGTGACCCTGCGCCGCGACGGCCTCTTCGAAGCGCCCGGCGTTGCGCAGGATTCCCGCCTCCTTTTCGAGAACGCGACCCAGCCCTTCGGTCGAAGCACACGCCTCGTAACAATCCCAGGCGCGGTGCACATGCTCGCGCGCCTCGTCGAAACGCAGTTCCCGCCATGCGAACAGGGCCTGCGTTTCAGCCACCTGGCCGCGCGACAGGTCCGTCGCGGCCGTTGCCCCGGCGCGCTGAATTTCGACCCAGGCGCTCTTTGCACGTCCGGTCATGAACAGGCCCTGGGCTCGCACCACCCGCAGCCGCGCCTGTGTTTCGGCATCCACACCGCGCGCCAAAGCGGCATCCGTGACCACGAGCGCCTCGGCGAAGCGCAGCAGACTCAGCAACGCTTCAGCCTCCAGCAGCGCCAAGTCCGGGTGGGGGCGCCGTCGGTGCCAGCGCCGCGCGGCCGCGATGGCCTCCGAGTGCCGGCCCACCGCACGGGCCGCAGCCATCTGACGCCGGCCGAGATCCGCGAGAACTCCGTCGCCCGAACCAGCCTTCCCGAACGTAGAAAGCATCGAAAACTCCCTTGCTGTGTAAATTGGGCGCACTTTACGAAAGTTGCCCGGGTGGTCCGAAGCGACGTGTGACGGTCGCTCAACTGTCCCAGGCCGGACGCGTGCGCTATCATCGACTGCACCGAACATGCTCCGATTTCTGACCGCCGGCGAGTCCCATGGGCCCGCCCTGACCGTGGTGGTCGAGGGGCTCCCGGCGGGCCTCAGCGTGGACATGGACGCTCTTGCCTCCGATCTCCGCCGCCGTCAGGGTGGATACGGACGTGGCGGGCGGATGAAGATCGAAAGCGACTCCGTGGAGGTGCTCTCCGGGGTTCGGCACGGCCTCACGCTGGGCAGCCCCGTCAGCCTGCAAATCCGCAATCGCGACTTCGAGAACTGGCGGGACGTCATGTCGCCCGCCCCGCAACCGCCCGCGGCCCGCAAGCGACGCGCCCTCAAGCACCCGCGCCCCGGGCATGCCGACCTCGCGGGCGCGATCAAGTTCCTGACCGACGACCTGCGCAACGTGCTCGAGCGGGCCAGTGCCCGCGAGACTGCGGCACGGGTCGCTGCCGGGGCGCTCGCCCGGACGCTGCTGCGCGTCTCGGACGTCGAGGTCCGGAGCCACGTTCTGCGCATCGGCGACGCTTGCGTGGCAGCGGGCTCCGTCGCCTGGGAAGAACTCGGGGCTGTCGAGGCGAGTCCGGTACGCTGCGTGGACGCAAGCGCCGCCAAGGCCATGGTGGCAGCGATCGACGCCGCCAAGCGGGACGGTGATTCAGTCGGGGGCATCTTCGAGGTGATCGCGAAGGGCCTGCCGCCCGGGCTCGGCTCCTTCACCCAGTGGGACAGGCGGCTCGATGGCCGGGTTGCCCAGGCGCTGATGTCGATCCACGCCGTGAAGGCGGTCTCGCTCGGCTCCGGTTTCGAGGCGGGCGCCGTATCCGGCGCCCGCTTCCACGATGAGATCCTGTACGACGACGAGCGCGGCCTTCATCGCGGCAGCAATCGGGCCGGAGGCCTCGAGGGTGGCGTGACGAACGGCGAAGAATTGCGCGCCCAGGCCGTCGTGAAGCCCATCCCGACGCTGCTCATCGGCCTGCGTTCGATCGATATGTCGACCAAGCAGCCGCGCACGGCGTCGGTCGAGCGCAGCGACACCTGCGTCGTGCCGGCGGCGGGCGTGGTCGCCGAAGCGATGCTGAGTCTGGTGCTTGCCGATGCCATGCTCGAGAAGTGCGGCGGCGATTCGCTCGTGGAGTATCTCGACCACCTCGGGGCGACGCGCGAGCGCACCCGCGAGTTTCTGGCGCGCCGGCCGCCGGCCGAGGAGTAGGGACGCCTTGGCGATTCGGCCGATCGTGAAGTGGGGTGAGGCCCTGCTGCACGCCCCGTCCCTGGCGGTGGCGAACATCGACGGGCGGATCGCGGCGCTCGTCCAGGACATGCTCGACACCATGTATGCCGCGCCCGGAATCGGGCTCGCCGCGCCGCAGATCGGCGTGGCGCTGCGCGTGATCGTCGTCGACCTCTCCGTGGGTGAGGACAAGCGGCAGCTGCTGCACCTGATCAACCCCGAACTGATCGAAAAGGAAGGCGAGCAACGCCACGAGGAAGGCTGCCTGTCGATACCCGGCTACGCGGGCTCTCCAGTGCGCCCGGCACGCATCACGGTGAAGGGCCTCGACCTCGATGGCAAGCCGCGCTCCTACTCGGGCACGGAGCTGCTGGCCCGCGCCTTTTGCCACGAAATCGACCACATCGAGGGGCTGCTGTTCGTGGATCGGCTCTCCCCGCTCAAACGCGACCTGCTGCAGCGCAAGCTTCGCAAGCGCGCCCGCGCCGGGGACTGGGACGAGTGAGGTGAGAATCGTCTTTATCGGCAGCGGGAGCTTTGCGATCCCGTCCTTCGAGGCGCTGATGAGCGCCGGGCACGAGTTGCTCGCGCTGGTCACCCAACCCGACAAGGGAAAGGGCCGGGGACGAGCGCTGGCTCCCCCTCCACTCAAGCCGGCGGCCGAGGCCCGCGGCGTGAGGGTGCTCCAGCCAACGCGAATTCGCGAAGCGGAGACGATCGATGCGCTCCGCACTCTGCGTTCCGACGTGCAGGTTGTCGTCGCCTACGGCCAGATCCTGCCCCGGGCGGTGCTGGAGATCGCGCCACTGGGCACGCTCAACGTGCACGCCTCGCTGCTCCCGCTGTACCGAGGGGCCGCGCCCATCCAGCGCGCCATTGCGGCCGGCGAAACGCAGACCGGTGTCACCACGATGCTCCTCGACGAAGGCCTGGACACGGGCCCGCTGCTACTCGCCCGAGCCACGCCGATCGGGCCGGAAGAAACCGCGGGCGAGTTGCAGCAGCGGCTGGCCAGCCTGGGCGCTGAGCTGCTCGTCGAGACGCTGGCACGGCTCGCTTCCGGTCAGCTTGCGCCACGAGTCCAGGATCACTCGAGAGCGACTCACGCTCCCCTGCTCGGCAAGCAGGAGGGCCGAATCGACTGGCGAGCGCCGGCGCGAGTGATCCACCAACGCGTGCGTGGATTTGCTCCTTGGCCCGGCGCCTTCACCACCTGGCAGGGGCAGTCGCTCAAGATCCTGCGTGCGCAGCTCATCCCCGATGCGGCCGGTGAAGCCGGGCTGCTCCAGGGCCTCGCGGGAGACGCGCTCGTGGTCTGTTGCGGCGGCGGCACGCGGCTCGGGCTCCTCGAAGTTCAGCAAGAAGGTCGGCGCCGCGTGAGCGGCGCCGCATTCGCCGCCGGCGCGCGGCTCGAGCCGGGCGCCCGGCTCGGCTGAGGCCATGCCCAGCGCCGCCCGGGTGCGCGCCTTCGCCGTGCTGCGAGCTCTCGATGCCGATCGTGGCACGCTCGCGGAACAGCTGGCCCTTGCGGAGCCCGGTCTCGACGACCCGCGCGAGCGGGGCTTTCTTCACGAGCTGGTCCTCGGCACGCTACGTGCGCGGGGTCGGCTCGACCATGCCCTCGCCTGCCTGCTGGATCGGCCGTTGCTCCGCGTGGATGCCGGGGCTCTCGCGGCCCTTCGCCTGGGCGCCTACCAGATCCTCGATTTGCGCGTGCCGGACCGCGCGGCCGTTTCGGAGTCGGTGGAGCTGGTGCGCAGCGAGGCGCCCGCGGCAGCCGGCTTCGTCAACGCGGTGCTGCGCCGCCTCGCGCGCGAGGGCGCGCCGGCCTTGCCCGACCCGGAGCGTCAGCCCGAAGCCTGGCTCACGAGCGCCGGATCGCTGCCCGCATGGCTCGCGAGCCGATGGTTGAAACGGCTGGGACCCGCAGCCGCTGTCGCCAGGGCAAGAGCGTCTCTCGAAAAACCCCGAACTACTCTGCGGCTCAACCCCCGCGCCCCGACAGCCCGCCAGAGCATCCTGGAGGCCGGTATCGAGCTGGCGCCCTCGTCCCTGCCCGGGGCCTTCGAGGCACGAAATGGTCGGCTCGCCGGGCTCGCGGAGGCGGGGCTCGTCTACATTCAGGATGAAGGCTCCCAGCTCGTCGCCCATCTCGCCTCGGGGCCGGGTCTGATTCTCGACGCTTGCGCCGCGCCGGGCGGGAAGGCAACCTTGATGGCCGACCTGGCGGAAGACCGATTCGTGGTTGCGGCTGAACCGGGAGCCCGGCGCAGAGAGGCGATGGCCGTGCTGATGCGCCGCTGGGGAGCACCGAACCTGTGCCTGGTCGGCGCCGATGCCCGCCGACCGCCCTTCGAGGCGGGCAGCTTCGACCACCTCCTCCTGGATGCGCCGTGCAGCGGCCTTGGCACGCTGGGACGGCACCCGGACGTACGTTGGCGCACCGTCGAACCCGACATCCTGCGCCACTCCCGCCTGCAAGCGACCCTGCTCGGGAGCCTCGCGCCGCTCGTGCGCAGTGGGGGCAGGCTGGTCTACGCCACCTGCTCTTCCGAACCGGAGGAAAACGAACAGGTGGTGAGCGCGTTCCTTTCGACCGATTCGCGCTTTCGGCTGGCCCCTTTGCCCGCATGGGCGGGTGCTTTCGCGGATGGACCCTACGCGAGGACGGGCAGGCACGCTCCCGGCGACATGTTCTTCGCAGCTGTCTTGCAGCGGTCCTGACGCTTCAGCGCTGCCGCACGGTTATGGTATTTTGGGCATTCCATTGATCAAGCGCGCTCTCATCTTCCTGTTCAAGAACGGCATCCTGGCGACGGCCCTGCTGGCGACGGCGGGCGGTTCGGCGCTGGTCACGATGCGCTCCGTGCTGATGTCGCAACGGGTCGAGGTACCTTCCCTCCTCGAAAAGCGCATGCCTGAGGCCGGTGATCTGGCATCGCGGCGCGGGTTGTTGCTGCGCGTCGAGGGCAAGCGAAACGACCCGAAGGTCCCGCTCGATCACATCGTGGCGCAGGAGCCACTGCCTGGCGCGGCCCTGAAGAGCCATCGCAGCGTGCGGGTCTGGCTGAGCCTGGGGCCCCGGCGCCTGAACCTGCCGACGCTGGAGGGCCGGAGCCTGCGCGCCGGACGGCTTGCGCTCGACCAGGCCCAGATCGCGATCGCCCGAGTGGCCGAGGTGGACGATCCGGCCGGCGAGGGAACCGTCCTCGCACAGCGGCCGCCCGCTGGAGAGGTCGACGCGATCGCCGAGGGCGTCTCGCTGCTGGTGAGCCGGGGCTCCGGACGCGGCGACTACCTGATGCCCGACCTGATCGGCAAGCGCGCGATCGAGGTGCTCTTCACCCTGCAAATGGCCGGTCTGAAAGTGACCGACGTGCGCTACCGCCCGTACCCGGGCGCGCCGGGCGGCATCGTCCTGCGTCAGAGCCCGGCTGCCGGGCATCGGGTCAGCCCGCACTCCGCGGTGGCCCTGGAGGTCAGCAAGGGGGAATCGTGATACTGGCTCCTTCCATCCTATCGGCGGACTTCGGCCGGCTGGCCGAGGAGGTCGCCTGCGCCGAGCACGGCGGCGCGGGCCTCGTGCACTTCGACGTCATGGATGGTCATTTCGTGCCGAACCTGACCGTCGGGCCTGCAGTCTTGAAATCCCTCCGCAAAGCCACCAAGCTGCCCATCGACGTGCACCTCATGATCGAGAACGCGGACCGCTACGTCGACGCCTTCGTCGACGCGGGCGCCGACTGGATCAGCGTCCACGTCGAGGCCCTCCCGCACTTGCAGCGCACCATCGCACACCTCAGGAGCCGGGGCTGCAGGCCCGGCGTCGCCATCAATCCCGCCACGCCGATCGCAAGCCTCGATGAGATCCTGCCAGAACTCGACTACGTGCTCGTGATGTCCGTGAACCCCGGCTTCGGCGGACAGGCCTTCATCCCGGCCAGCCTGGACAAGATAAGGCGCCTCGCCCGGCAGCTGCGCGACCGCAGCCTCGAGACATTGATCGAAGTCGATGGCGGGGTGGACGCCAGCAACGCCCGCAGCCTGCTCGAGGCCGGCGCGCAGGTGCTCGTCGCAGGCTCGGCCGTGTTCGGCCAGGGCGATGCCGAGGCTGCGGCACGGCGGCTGCTCGAGGCCTGCCGCTGACCATGCGCTGCTCCTCACAGATTCGCGTTCGCTACGCAGAAACCGACCAGATGGGCATCGCCTATCATGGCAACTACTTCGCCTGGTTCGAGGTCGGACGCACCGACCTGCTGCGCGGCCTGGGCCTCAGCTATCGCGAACTCGAGGCCGACGGCTTGCGCCTGCCGGTGATCGAGACACGTGCACGCTTTTTTCGCCCCGCCCTCTACGACGACACGCTGGACGTTCGAACCCGCCTGGCGCGGATGGGTGGAGCAAGCCTTGCCTTCGACTACGAGGTTCATCGAGGGGACGCGCAGAGCCCGCTCGCGACCGGCACGACACGTCACGCAGCCGTCGATCGGAATGGCCGGCCACGGCCGCTGCCGAAGCAGATTCGGAGCCTGCTGGGGTGAGGACGATCGTCACGGGCGCCGCGGGGTTCATTGGATCGCAGCTTACCGAGCGCCTCCTCGGCGAGGGTCACGAGGTCGTCGGAATCGATGCCTTTGCCGACTTCTATCCGCGCGCCGTCAAGGAGTTGAACCTCGCCACAGCCCGCTCGCACGCCGGCTTCCGTTTCGTCGAAGGCCGCCTTCAAGAACTCGAGCTTGCTCCTCTGCTCGAGGGCGCGGCCCACGTCTACCACCTCGCGGCACAGGCCGGCGTGCGCGCGTCCTGGGGCCGCGATTTCGGCGTGTACACCGACAACAACGTGCTCGCGACCCAGCGGCTGCTCGAGGCCGCCGTGAGCGTGGGCGTGCCGCGCTTCGTCTACGCCTCGTCCTCTTCGGTCTATGGCGACGTGGCGGCGCTGCCGCTGCGCGAGAGCGGCGTTTGCCGGCCGGTCTCTCCCTACGGCGTCACCAAGCTGGCAGCCGAGCATCTCGTCCACCTCTACGGCACGAACGAAGGCCTTCCGGTCGTGAGCCTCCGCTACTTCACCGTCTACGGTCCACGACAACGGCCGGACATGGCCTTCCACCGCTTCTTGCGCTCGGCACGCGACGGCGGGCCTATTCATCTTTATGGCGATGGCCGGCAGACCCGCGACTTCACCTACGTCGACGACATCGTGGCTGCGACGCGAGCCGCCGCCGACATCGGTCGACCCGGCCACGTCTACAACGTCGGGGGCGGAGCTCGTGTCGAACTGAACCACGTGCTGGACGAAATTCGCGCCGTCACGGGCCGACAGCTTGAAATCGTGCGCGAGGCGGCCCAAAAAGGAGATATGAGAGACACCCTCGCCGACACCGGGGCCGCGCGCCACGATCTCGAGTTCCGCTCCACCGTTCCGCTCCGGGAGGGGCTCGCCCGCGAGTGGGAGTGGCTCCAGGGGCGTCCTTGAAGCGAGCTCTCGGATTCCTGCTCATGCTGGGCCTTGCCGCCTGTGGCTCGGGCCAGGCCGATCTTGCGACGCTCGCCAGCAACTCCGACCAGCTGATCTGGGAGGCGGGACAGAAGGCCTTCGAAAAGCACCATTGGGAAAACGCCCGCCAGCACTTCCGCCGCATCATCGACGCCTTCCCGCAAAGCGAATTCGCGCCGGTCGCCAGGCTGCACCTGGCCGACGCCCATTTCGGCGAAGGCGGGCCCGCAAACTACATCCTGGCCGTGTCCGGGTATCGGGATTTCGTGACGCTTTATCCCTCGCACCCGAAGAGCGACTACGCGCAGTTCCAGACCGGCGAATCCTACTTCAAGCAGCGCAATGCACCGGATCGCGACCAGTCAGCGACGAAACAAGCCCTCGTCGAGTTCGAGCGGCTGCTGGATCTGTACTCGAACTCTGCCTATGTCGAAACCGCCAAGCAGCGCATTCACGGCTGCAGGCAAAGCCTGGCCCAGGCCGAGTACCTGGCGGGCCACTTCTACCAGCGCACACGTAAAGCCTGTCGCTCGGCTATCCCGCGCTACCAGGGCGTGCTGAGCGACTATCCGGACTACGACCAGACCGACGAAGTCCTCTACCGACTGGGAGAATGTCTGGCCTCAGCGGCCCGCAAGGCCGAGGCGCTGCCCCACCTTCAGCGGCTCATCGAGAGCTATCCGGAGAGTGCCCGCGCCGAGGCCGCCAGGAAGCTCATGCAGCAGATCCAGGAAACGCTTCCCGGCCTTGCCGCACCGGATGCGAGCCCCCCGCCCAGCCCCTCGGCCGGGCCACCCCCAGCCTCCCCTTAAGCTCAAGTGTCACTTTAGAATCTGCAAAAAAAGTCTTGACGACGAATCCTTTTTCCTGCTAGCATCCGCCAAAGTTCCGGGTCTCGTGCGAGCGTCCGGGGGCGTCTAGTTCAGCCCGAAACGCCGGATGCTCTGGATTTTGGGGACGGTTGCCGGCCCGTCCAGGAGGTAGGCAGTGAGATCGAAGGGAACAGGCACTCTCTGCGGCCTTGCGGCGCTTTCCCTGGTCCTTGGTCAGTGGACCGCGGCGGAGGACACCGCTGCACAGTCGGGGCTGCTCGTCGGCCCCGCCCCAGTCGCCGCCCACTGGTCGAAGAACAAGTACCCCGACAGCATTCCCGAGGGGGCTGCCTACTATATCGTCGTCAAGGGCGACACGCTCTGGGACATCGCCGGGCGTTTCTTGAAGAACGCCTATCTCTGGCCTCAGATCTGGGACCAGAACAGGTACATCACAGACGCGCACTGGATCTATCCGGGCGATCCGATCCTGCTGCCGGCCGTGAGCCTGCTGTCTGACAAGGCGGGAGAGGCCGGTGCCATCGGCACCGATGAAGAGGGTGAGGGCCTGCCGGGCGAAGGACTCGCCGGCGGCGAGCCCGGGGCGGTCCTCTCGCCCTTGACGGAGCTGGTCACGATCCAGTGTGCGCCCTACCTCGTCCAGCAGGCCGAGGACCAAAGCTTGCGGCTGATCGGCAGCGAGGACGGGGCCGACAAGAATGCCTTCGCCGACCGCGACATCCTGTACATCAACAAGGGCACGAATGCCGGGATCAAGGCGGGCGACGTGTTCGCGTTCGAGCAGTCCACCTATCCCGTGAAGCACCCGGTCTCCGGCAAGGTCCTCGGAACGAAGATCGAGCCCACCGGTTGGGGACGCGTCATCCTCGTCCAGGAGACGAGCGCCAGCATCATCGTCGAGCAGGCTTGCATCGACATCCACATCGGGGACTACCTGAAGACCTTCGAGAAGGCCAACGTGCCCCTGGTCCTCAAGCGCTCCCACGCCGATCGCCTGACGCCTGCCTCTGGCAAGGTCACCGGCTATGTCGTCGATCAGGCGGGCGACGCTACGATTGCCGCCGAGGGCAGCATCGTGATCGTCGATATTGGCACCGAGGCCGGCCTTGCCCCCGGCAACGTGCTGACCGTCTATCGGATCATGTACCCCTCAGCGCAGACCCCCCGCAACGTCGTCGGCGAGTTGGCGATCGTCACGGCTCAGCAGAACAGTTCAGTCGCCAAGGTGATCTACAGCCGGGACGCCGTAATGAACGGCGACCAGGTGGAGCTCCGCTAGCAACACACCCCAAGCCGCCACGCTGGCGAGCTGGCTACCTTCTGGGCCCGGGTCAAAAACCCGGGTCCATTTCAATCGTCCGCCCCAGCCGCCGGCCTCCCCACGTAGCGGGAGGGAACCGCCACGCCAAGTGAAGCGGGCCCCGCACCCGCTTGCGGATGCCTATGCTATCGGTCCGGCTTGCGGAGGGCGCAACACGTCCTTCCAGAAGCGCCGGAAATACTCGACCGCTGAGAGCAGCGCCATCGCGATCACGACCCACAGCGCCACCAGCGCCAGACCCCGGAGATCCGGCCAACGCGTCGCACACAGCAGCAGGAAAATGGCAATCACCTGCGAAACCATCTTGCCCTTGCCCAGCGTCGAGGCGGGTATCAGCACGCCCCGCCCCGCGGCCACGTTCCGCAAGCCGGTGACCGCGAATTCGCGCCCGATGATGATCACCACCATCCACGCCGGAGCCGCATCGAGCTCCACGAGCGCGATGAATGCCGCCGCGATCAGCAGTTTGTCGGCGATCGGGTCGAGCAGGATGCCCAAACGCGTCACCTGGTTGCGCCGCCGGGCGAAGTACCCGTCCAGGTAGTCGGTCAGCACGGCGATTCCGAAGACGCCCATCCCCAGGAACAGCCCGTTCGCCGTGCGCGTGAGCAGCAGCGCCACCAACAGCGGCACCAGAAAGATGCGAAACAGCGTCAGGGCGTTCGGGAGATTCACGCCCGGCTTCCCACTACAGCTTCAGGATCTTGGCCGAGACGATGCCGCGCGTCGCGTTGCGTGTGTCCACCACGAGGCGCGCGCCGTCTACGATCTCGCGATAGGGGTACGCCGAGTGGTCCGTCACTATCACCACCACGTCCGACTCCCTCACGCTGGCGTGAAGATCGGCGGAGCGCAGGGTGCTGTTGCCGATGACTAGGCTTTCGACGAAGGGGTCGTTGTAGGCGACGTGGGCGCCCCGGCTCTCCAGCAGCTTCAAGATGTCCACGGCGGGCGACTCCCGCACGTCCTCGGCGTCGCGCTTGTAGGCCACTCCCAGCACCAGCACACGGCTGCCGTTCACGCTCCTTTGCTGTCGGTTCAGGGCGTCGGCCACCAGCCTGCACACGTGTTCTGGCATCTCCGAGTTGATCTCACCAGCCAGCTCGATGAAGCGGGCGCGGTAATTGAGAGTCTTCAGCTTCCAGGAAAGGTAGAACGGGTCGATCGGGATGCAGTGTCCGCCCAGGCCCGGCCCCGGATAGAAGGGCATAAAGCCGAAGGGCTTGCTGGCGGCGGCGTCGATCACCTCCCAGACGTCGATGCCGAGCCGCTCGCACATCAGCGCCACTTCGTTGACGAGGCCGATATTGACGCTCCGGAAGGTATTCTCGAGCAGCTTCACCATCTCCGCGGCGCGCGGTGTCGAGACCGTGATGACTGTGTCGATTGCCTTGCCGTAGAGCGCCTGCGCTACCGCGGTGCATGCCGCTGTCACGCCACCGATGATCTTCGGCGTGTTGCGCGTGTGAAAGTGCCGGTTCCCCGGGTCGACCCGCTCCGGAGAGAAGGCGAGGAAGAAGGACTCCCCGACCACGAGCCCCTTCTCGCTCAGCAGCGGCAGGATGAGCTCTTCGGTGGTGCCCGGGTAGGTCGTGCTCTCGAGCACCACTAGCTGCCCTTCGCGCAAGCGGGCGGCGATGGCGCGAGCCGCGTCCACAACCATCGTGAGGTCTGGATCCTTGGTCTTGCCGAGAGGGGTCGGGACGCAAATGACAATGGCGTCGCAGGCGCTGAGCGCTTCGAAGTCGAGGCTGGCCCGCAAGCTACCGGCCTGGACCAGCCCCGCAAGGCGCTTCGTATCCACGTCCTTGACGTATGACTCGCCACGGTTGACGGCCGCAACCTTGTCCGCGGCCAGGTCGAAGCCAACCACGTCGAGGCCGGCGGCCGCGAACTCCACTGAGATCGGCAGCCCGACGTAGCCAAGGCCGATGATTCCGACGCGGGCCGACCCGCTGCGGATCCGTTCCAGCAAGGCTTCAGCGCCCCGGCCCTGGGCCCTGGATGTGACCTCTCGCAGCTCGGATTCGGGACCCATGAAGCTTGCGATGATAGACGAGCGTCGGGGCGGGTGTCAATCATGCCGCCCGGTGGAAGTGGTTTCCTGTCTGTCAGATACGCTGGCTTTCGCGGGCTGCGGGTGAATGCTATGATCGCCGCCTCGGATGAGGCAGACGTGAGAGGCGTAATCCTGGCTGGTGGCGAGGGGACGCGTCTGCGACCCCTGACCCTGGGCACCCCAAAACCCGTTGTCCCCATCGCGGACCGCCCACTCCTGCAGCACCAGCTGGAGCTGCTGGACACGGTCGGGGTTCGCGAGGTCGTGTTTTCGGTGGCCTACAAGCCCGAGCGGGTACAGCGGACCTTCGGCGACGGAAGCGGCCTCGGGCGCAAGATCCACTATGCACTCGAGGAAAGCCCCCTTGGGACTGGGGGCGCCGTCCGCAACGCGCTTCCCCATCTGGACGACCTCACGATCGTGCTCAACGGCGACATCCTCACCGACGTGGATCTCCCAGCGGTCCTCGCTCTGCATCGCGGCTCGGGAGCCGCAGCGACCCTGGTGCTGACGCCGGTCCCCAACCCCGCGGCGTTCGGACTCGTCGAGACGGAGCCGAGCGGCCGCGTGAAACGCTTCGTGGAAAAGCCGGACCCATCCCAGATCACCACCGATATGATCAACGCGGGCATCTACGTGCTCAGCACGGGAGCGCTGTCGCTGATCCCTCCGGCCGTCAACCATTCGATCGAGCGGGGTTTCTTCCCGGCTCTGATCGCACGCGGCGATGTCGTCATGGCTCACGTGCATCGCGGCTACTGGATCGACATCGGAAGCCCGGAGAAGTACCTGCAGGCGCATCGGGACATCCTGGCCGGCCGCTTTCCCGTGGCGCTCGCCGGCGGCCCTGCGCGCGGCGGGATCGTCCACGCGACCGGGACGCTCGACCCTGGGGCGGCCTGCCAGGGGCCCTTCTACATCGGGCCGGGCTGCAGCGTGGCGGCGGGAGCCAGCGTCGGCCAGGGCAGCGTGCTGGTCTCCAACGTGCGGCTGGCTGGCGGAGCGCAGGTACTCGACAGCGTGCTCTGGGACGGCGTTTGGGTGGAGGCGAACGCGCGTGTCGAAGGTGCCCTGCTCGGGCCCTCGGTTCACATCGGCGAAGATGCACGGGTCGGCGCAGGAGCGGTGCTCGGGGAGGGTTCGATGCTCAGCGCCTTCTCGCGCACGGCGTGAGGTGACCATGGAAATGAATGGCAGCATCTTCAAGGCCTACGACGTGCGCGGCCTGTACCCCTCGCAGCTCGATGCCGAGACGGCCCGTCGCATCGGCCGCGCCTTCGTCGACTACCTGGGGGCGAAGCGCATCGTCGTCGGGCAGGACGCGCGCGCCTCCTCTCCTGAACTCGCGGCGGCCTTCATCGCAGGCGCCTCGAGCGAGGGCTGCCAGGTCTTCGAGATCGGCCGGGTGGGCACCGACATGATGTACTTCTTCGCGGCCCGAGAAGACCTCGACGGCGGCGCCATCATTACAGCCTCGCACAACCCGAAGGACTGGAACGGCATCAAGATGGTCCGCCAGGGGGCCCTCGCCCTCTCGGGCGACGCCGGGATCAAGGAGATCAAGCAGGCGGTCATGGCCGGGCGCTTCGCCGACACACCGCGCCTCCTCGGACCGCCCCCGATCTCCCGGGCCATCAGCACCGACTACGCTCGACACTGCCTCTCGTTCATCGACGTCGCCAGGCTGAAGCCGCTCAGCGTCGTGCTCGACACGGGCAACGGGATGGGCGCGATCGGCGCCGAGGCCGTGCTCGGGCCCCTGCCTCTGAAACAGACGCGCATGTACTTCGACATCGACGGCAGCTTCCCCAATCACCCCGCCGACCCGCTCATCGAGGAAAACCGCCGCGAGATCATGCAGCGCGTCGTGACTGAGAAGGCGGACCTCGGCATCGCCTGGGACGGTGACGCCGACCGCTGCTTCTTCATCGACGACACCGGCCAGTTCGTGCCGGGCGACTTCGTCACGGCGCTGCTCGGAGAGGCTTTTTGTCACAAACAGCCCGGCTCGAAGATCGTGTATGACGTGCGCGGCTCGCGGGCCGTGCCGGATCGCATCGCGGCAGCCGGCGGGAAGGCCCTGATGCACCGCGTCGGACACGCGTTCATCAAGCGCCGCATGCGCGACGAGAACGCGGTGTTCGGAGGCGAGGTGTCCGGCCACTTCTACTTCCGCGAGAACTGGTTCGCGGACAACGGCATGATTCCGGCCCTGCTGATGCTCGAGCTGCTGGGACGCGAGGGGCGACCGCTCTCGGCGCTCCTGGCGCCGCTGCGCGAGCGTTATCACCTCTCCGGTGAGATCAACTCCGAAGTGGCCGACGTCGAGGCTGCGCTCGGCCGACTCGAGAGGCGCTTCGAGGACGCCCGGATCTCGAAGCTGGACGGTCTCTCGATCGACTACGACGACTGGCATTTCAACGTCCGGCCGTCGAACACCGAGCCGCTGCTGCGCCTGAACCTCGAGGCCTCTTCCAAGGCCGACATGGAGCGCCGTCGCGACGAAGTACTCAGCGTAATCCGGGCTGATCCGTCTTGACCCTCGCAGGCCCGCTCGCTATCATCGCCCTCGGGCGCGTTCGTGCGGGCGTAGCTCAGCTGGTAGAGTACGAGCTTCCCAAGCTCGGTGTCGCGGGTTCGAACCCCGTCGCCCGCTCCATTTTCCTACGGGCTTCCGCCCGCATGTCGACGAGGAGGTCGCCGTGGGTCTTTTTGGCAAGTCCGACTCCAAGCCCGATGCTCCCGGGGTCGCGCCCGTGACCCCTTCGCCCGCCCCGGCCCCGACGGCCACGCCCCCGACTCCAGCCGCGGGCAGGCCGAGCGTGATCGCCCCCAAGGCGGTCTTCAAGGGCGAACTGCTCGGCGACGACGACGTGCTCGTCGAGGGCCTGGTCGAGGGCGCGGTGCGCATCTCACGCGAGCTGCGAGTGGCTCCGGGTGGCCGGGTACACGCTACAGTCGCGGCCCAGAGTGTCGTCGTGAGCGGCGAGATCACCGGCGACTGCACCGCAACGGCCCGCATCGAGATCCAGGCCACGGGCCAGCTCACGGGCGACATCCGCGCGCCCCGCATCGTGATCGCCGAGGGCGCCAGCTTCAAGGGGCGCAGCGAGACCAGCGGCCGCGAGCCGAAACGGGACAAGCCGGGCCCGAGCTGACGATGGCGGCTGCGGAGAACTTTGGCAACCTGATAGCCGGCCAGTACCTCCCAGCGGTCTCGGGAGCCACGTTCGAGAACCGGAACCCGGCCGACAACTCCGACCTGATCGGTCGGTTCGCGGACTCGGGGACCGAGGACGTAGCACGCGCCGTGGCGGCCGCGCGGGAAGCGCTCCCCGCCTGGCGCGCGCTCCCCGCGCCCAAGCGCGGCGAGATCCTGTTCCGGGCCGCTGAAATCCTCGCCAGGCGCAAAGAAGACTTCGCTCGCGACATGACCCGGGAAATGGGCAAGGTGCTGCCCGAGGCACTCGGCGACGTCCAGGAAGCCATCGACATGACGTACTACATGGCCGGCGAGGGCCGCCGGCAGTTCGGCCAGACGACACCCTCCGAACTGGTCCGCAAGTTCCAGATGTCGGTGCGCTCGCCGGTGGGCATTGCCGGTCTCGTCACGCCCTGGAACTTCCCCATGGCGATTCCCTCCTGGAAGATGATGCCCGCCCTGATACTGGGCAACACGGTCGTGATCAAGCCCGCACCGGACACGCCGCTCTCGACCCTGAACCTGCTCCGTGTCCTGGAGAAGGCGGGCCTGCCGCCTGGCGTGGTCAACGTGGTGACGGGCGGCGGCGAAGCGGGTGCCTCGCTCGTGAGCCACGAGGCTGTGGGCGTCGTCTCCTTCACGGGTTCGACCGTTACGGGGCGCAAGGTTTCCGAGGCTGCCGCCCGGCTGTTCAAGCACTGCCATCTGGAAATGGGCGGCAAGAACGTTCTGATGGTGATGGAGGACGCCGATCTCGACTTGGCCGTGAACGGCGCCATCTGGGGCGGCTTCGGGACCAGCGGCCAGCGCTGCACCGCGGCCAGTCGCGTCGTGCTCCACAAGGCGGTCTACGGCGAGTTCGCCGAAGCGTTCGTGGCGCGGGCGAAGGCGCTGCGCGTGGGAAACGGCCTCGCCACCGGCGTCGAGATGGGCCCTTTGATCAGCGAGGCCCAACTCGCCAGGGTGGAGGGCTACGTCAAGCTCGGCAAGCACGAGGGCGCCAGGCTGCTGTGCGGCGGCAGCCGCCTTTCGGCGGCTCCGCATGCGCGCGGCTACTTCCACGAACCCACCATCTTCGGTGATTGCACGCCGGCAATGCGCCTCTCGCGCGAAGAAATATTCGGCCCCGTCGTCAGCCTGATTCCGGTCGCTTCGCTCGACGAGGCGATCGAAGTCGGTAACTCCGTCGAGTACGGCTTGTCCGCGGCCATTTATACACGTGACGTGAACAAGGCGTTCCGGGCCATGAGCGAAATGGATACGGGCATCTTCTACGTCAATGCTCCGACGATCGGTGCTGAAACCCACCTGCCCTTCGGCGGCACCAAGAACACGGGCAACGGTAACCGCGAGGCCTGCGTCCAGGCCCTGGACGTGTTCAGCGAGTGGAAGAGCATCTACATCGACTATTCGGGCACGCTGCAGCGCGCTCAGATGGATTGAGCCCCGGACCTGATATAATTTCGCTGAACCTGACCATGACGACACCCGCACTCGACGAACGCAGCGGCGAGGTCCTCAAGTCGCTGATCCAGGCGCACATCGCGACCGGCGAGCCGGTTGGCTCCGAGAGCCTTTCGCGGCTGCTTGGCCGGCCCCTCTCGCCCGCCACGATCCGCAGCATCATGGCCGAACTCGAGCGGCTGGGCCTGCTGGATCATCCGCACACCAGCGCTGGACGCGTGCCGACCGATGATGGATACCGCTACTACGTCGACTCCCTGATGGGTACCCCGCCCCTGCAGGCCAGCGACGCCGCGGCCATCCGCACGGGCCTGCGCGGCGAGGGCTCGCCGCAGGAGGTCATCGAGAACGCCTGCCATTTGCTGTCGCTGTTGTCCCGCAACGTGGCCTTCGTGCTGGCGCCCGACATTGCCCAGACCAGCCTTCGGCAGATCGACTTCGTACGGCTTCCCCAGCCGCGCGTGCTGGTGGTGATCGTGGGCCACTCGGGGCTGATCACCCACAAGGTCGTCGAGGTCGAGGAACAGCTCTCCCAGGACGACCTGCGCGAATGCGCCAACTACCTGAACGCACACTTCGCGGGGCTGCGCCTTTCCGAAGTGCGCCAACGCCTGATCCAGCTCATGTCCGAAGAAAAGGCCCTCTACGACTCTCTGCTCAAGAAGGTGGTTTCGATCGGCGGGCCTGCCTTCGAGGGCGAGGGCCAGGGCAGCGTCTACCTCGACGGTGCCTCGCACATCCTCGACAAGGCCGAGTTCGAGGACATGGCGCGCATGCGCTCGCTCTTCAAGACCTTCGAAGAGAAAACCCGGCTCGTGAAGATCCTGAACGCGTGCCTTTCGGACCGAGGCATGCGGATCCTGATCGGCCACGAGAACCCGGAGCCCGAGTTTCGGGACACCTCCCTGGTGGCGGCCAGCTATCCCATCGACGGCGAGTCCCGCTGGGGCGTCGGCGTCGTGGGATCGACCCGGATGGAATACGCGCGCGTCGTGGCGCTCGTCGACCATGTCGCCCGCGAGATCTCGCGCGCCCTGCAGGAGCTGCGCACGTGAGCGGTGGCAAAGGCAACGGTGGCGCCGTAAAAGACCAGCCGGGGCCTGGAGACGACGCAGCCCCGCCCGCGACCGGTCTCGAGGCCGTCGAGCCGGAGGCGCCGAACGAGCTCACGCGCGAAGCCTTCGAGGCCCTCCGCAAGGAGCGCGACGAACTGAGCCAACAGTTGCTCCGGCGCCGGGCCGAGTTCGAGAATTACAAAAAGCGCGTCGAGCGTGACCGCCAGCAGGCCGCCCAGGACGCCACCGTGAGCCTGCTGGACGCCCTGCTCCCCGTGCTCGACAGCTTCGATCGCGCCCTGGACGCCGGGGCCTCGGAGCCGAGCCTGCGCGAAGGCGTCGAGTTGATTCGCCGCCAGTGGCTGGCGGTACTCGAAGCCAAGGGTGTCACGATTCAGGACGCCATGGGGCAAGCCTTCGATCCCGAGGCGCATCAAGCGCTCTCCTACGAGCTCGCTCCGGGCTTCGAGGACGGTACCATTGTGGAGGTCTTCCGGAAGGGGTATTTTCTCGCAGGGCGTGTGCTTCGGGCGGCGCTCGTGAAAGTGGCCAAGGGGGACGCGGAGCGTCCTGAGGGAACTCGTGGGTAAGACCATCGGCATCGATCTCGGAACGACGAACTCCTGTGTGGCCGTCATGGAAGGCGGCGCGCCCCAGGTCATTCCCAATCAGGAAGGCGCGCGCACCACGCCCTCGATCGTCGGCTTTACGGCCAAGGGCGAGCGGCTGGTGGGCCAGATCGCAAAGCGCCAGGCCCTGACCAATCCCCGCAATACCGTGTTCGCGGTGAAGCGGCTGGTAGGCCGCAAGTTCAACTCGACCGAGGTCGAGCAGGCTCGTCGCTTCATGCCCTACCAGCTCTCCGAGGCGCCCAACGGGGACGTGCATATCCAGATCGAGGACAAGGTCTATTCCCCGCCCGAGATCTCGTCATTCGTGCTGCAAAAGCTGAAGGCGGCAGCCGAGGACTATCTCGGCGAGCCGGTCGAAGAAGCCATCATCACGGTGCCGGCCTACTTCAACGACCCGCAGCGGCAAGCCACCAAAGACGCCGGATTGATAGCGGGCCTGAAGGTTTCGCGCATCATCAACGAGCCGACGGCAGCGGCGCTCTCCTACGGCCTGAAGAACGCGAAGGGCCAGTTCGTCGCGATCTACGACCTCGGCGGGGGCACCTTCGACATCTCGATTCTGGAGATGGCCGAGGGCCTGTTCCAGGTGCGGGCCACCGGTGGAGACACCTTCCTCGGCGGCGAGGATTTCGACCAGCGGGTCATCGACTGGCTGATCGAGGAGTTCCTGAGGGAGACCGGCATCGACCTGCGCCAGGATCGCATGGCTTTGCAGCGTCTCAAGGAGGCGGCCGAGAAGGCCAAGTGCGAGCTCTCGACCGCCATGCAAACCGAGATCGTGCTGCCCTTCATCTCGGCCGACACCTCGGGGCCGAAGCATCTCAACACGGTCCTCACGCGCCAGAAGTACGAGGGCCTCAGCGACGACCTGCTCGAGCGGACGGTCGAGCCCTGCAAGCGCTGCCTCGCCGATGCCAGCCTGCGAGCCGACCAGATCGACGAGGTGCTTCTGGTGGGTGGCCAGACGCGCGCTCCCAAGGTCTCCGAGATCGTCCGCAAGGTCTTTGGTCGCGAGGCCAACCGCGCCATCAACCCCGACGAGGGTGTCGCGATGGGCGCGGCGATCCAGACCGGCATCATCGCCGGCGAGGTGAAGGAGCTGGTCCTGCTCGACGTGACGCCCCACACCCTGGGCATCGAGACCAAGGACGGCACCTTCACGTCGCTGATCGAACGCAACAGCACCATCCCCACGCGCAAGGGCCGCGTCTTCACGACCGTCTCCGACAACCAGACCAAGGTGGAAGTGCACGTCCTGCAGGGCGAGAGCGACATGGCTGCCTACAACAAGAGCCTCGCGAAGTTCGAGCTCGCGAGCATCCCGCCGGCGCCCAAGGGCGTGCCGCAGATCGAGGTCACCTTCGAGATCGACGTGAACGGCATCGTCTCCGTCAGCGCGCAGGACCAGGCCAGCGGACGCAGCCAGTCGGTCGTGATCCATCCTTCCGGCGGCCTCTCGCAGCAGGATCTCTCGCGCCTCGTCACCGAGACCCGTTCGCGCGATCAAGCTGAGCGCTCGCAGAAGGAACAGGAATCGGTCGCACGCCAGCTCGACGGTCTGGTGGCGAACACGATGCGCTCCGTGCAGGCCCTCGAGGGCAAGCTCACGGCCGAGGAGCAGGAACGGATCCTGGCGGCCATGGACAAGGCCAAGAAGGCCCGCGGCGACGGCGACGTCGTCGAACTCAAGGCCCGCTTGGCCGACATGGAGCGCGCCGCCAGCCTGATCGGCCAGGCGATGCTCCGTCCGTAGTCGCGGCGCGGCTTCGCCTTGTCCACCCGAACGAAGACTGATTTCTACGAGCTGCTTGGCGTGCCGCGGAACGCCTCGGAGCAGGAGATCAAGTCCGCCTACCGCAAGCTCGCGCTGAAGTTCCACCCGGATCGCAACCCGGGCGACAAGCAGGCCGAGGAAAAGTTCAAGGAGGCCGCCGAGGCCTACAGCGTTCTGCAAGACCCCGAAAAGCGCCAGCGCTACGACGCCTACGGGCACGCCGGCCTGGGCGGAGCCGCGGGAGGCGCCGGTTTCGATGCTTCAGCCTTCTCCGACTTCGGCGACATCCTCGGCGATTTCTTCGGCCTCGGCGATGCCTTCGGTCGACGCCGGGGCGGGCCCCGGCGCGGAGCCGATCTCCGCTACAACCTCGACCTGTCTTTCGAGGAAGCCGCCTTCGGCACCGAGACCCACATTCGCATCCCGCGCTCCGAGCCCTGTGGAACGTGCGGCGGCAATGGCAACGCACCGGGGTCGAGCCCCGAGAGCTGCGCCGCCTGCAATGGCGCAGGCCAGGTGAGCTTCCAGCAGGGCTTCTTCAGCGTCGCGCGCACCTGCGGCCGCTGCCGCGGCTCGGGCCGCATCATCACCCGCGCTTGCAAGGAGTGCGACGGCGCGGGGCAGCTAGCCCGCGAGCGCAAGATCCAGATCAAGATCCCGGGCGGTGTCGACACCGGCTCCCAGCTCCGGGTGTCGGGCGAGGGGGAGATGGGCGCCGCCGGCGGCCCACCAGGCGACCTGTACGTCGTGGTCCGCGCTGCGGAGCACTCTTTCTTTCGACGTGATGGCGCCAACCTGTACTGTGAGATGCCGATCGCCTTCACCCAGGCGGCGCTCGGCGCCACGATCGAAGTCTCCACCCCCGATGGCACTAAGGCCAAGGTCACGGTGCCTGAGGGAACGCAATCCGGAGCCGCGTTCCGCGTTCGAGGCCACGGGGTGAGCCACCTGGGCGCACGCGGTCGCGGGGATCTGCACGTGAGCGTGCGCGTGATCGTGCCCGGCAAGCTGACGGCCGAGCAACGCAAGCTCCTCGAGCAGTTGCAGAGGGCGCTTCCGGTGCCCGAGCTCAAGGACACCAAGGAAAAATCCTTCTTCGAAAAGGTGAAGGACGTACTTGGTTAGAAACTCGGGGGGGGTACTGACCCATGCACCCCGCGCGCCAAGCACCCCCCCCAGCCGCTACGCGGCGGAGTGAATCCGCCGCTCCGCTGCTCTAGACTGCGCCTCACTGCATCAATGCCTATCCAAGCGGTGCTCGTTGCCATAGCCGAGGACGACGAGGATCACGCCAGCGCGATTCTCTGGGAACTCGACACGCTTGGCGTCGAGGTTCGGGTCGGCGCGCCCGGCGAGACCCTGCTAGTCGCGTACTTCGCCGCGGACGAGCGGCTCCCGAAGCGACTGCGCGAGGCCCTCGCGCCTCTGCCCGGAGCCCGTGTCGAGCCAAGTGCCGTCCCGGACGTCGACTGGGTGGCCCGCTTTCGAGAGAACTTTCGAGGCTTCGACGTCGGGATCTTCCACATCGCGCCGTGCTGGGACCTGCCCGTCTCGCTCCTGCCCGGCCAGCGACTGATTCTCGTGAATCCCGGACGCGCCTTCGGGACCGGGACACACGAGAGCACGCGGCTGTGCCTCCGCGCGCTCGCCGACGCATTCCGCGAAGCCTCGCCGCAGCGCGTACTCGACCTGGGCACGGGCACCGGAATTCTGGCAGTCGCTTGCGCGCTGCTGGGCGCCTCGGAGGTCACGGGTGTAGACGACGACGCGGAGGCTCTCGAATCGGCGCGCGAACACGCCGTGAAGAACGGCGTGCGACTCGATCTGCGTCTGGGCGACGGCGGACGCGCCCTCGAGGCCGGGAGATACGATCTGGTGGTGGCGAACCTCACGGCTCCCCTGTTGCGCGAACGGGCCCGGGAGATCGCCCGGCTCGCTCGCCCCGGAGGGCGCCTCGTGCTTTCCGGGCTGCTCGCCCAGGAGGCGCCTTCGGTGGTCGCCGCTTACGCGGCGTCTGGCGCGGTGACGGAGGCTGTCGATGGGGAATGGGCTTCGCTCGTATTTCGGGTCCCCGCATGACGATCCCACGCTTCTATGTGGCCGCTGCTGCACCCGGCGCCCGCCTCAAGTTGCCCGAGCACACCGCCCATCACGCGCGCGAAGTTCTGCGGCTGCGCTCCGGCGCCATCGCCCGGGTCTTCGACGGCGCCGGCCACGAGTTTTCGGCGGTCCTCGAAGAGGTCTCGCGGCAAAAGGTCACGGCGCATCTGCAGGAGGCTGTAGCGCCGCGAGCGGAGTCGCCCTTGCGCATCGTCCTCGCGCTCTCGCCGCTCAAGGGCGACTTCATGGAGCTGGTGATTCAGAAGGCGACGGAACTCGGCGTCGCCGAGATCTGGCCCGTGGTCACGGCACGAACGGATGCCGTCGCCCGTCCCGCCCTGAAAGGCACACGCCAGGAGCGTTGGGAAAAAGTCGCGAGCGGCGCAGCCGAGCAGTCGGGACGCGCGACGCTGCCACGGATCGCCGCCACGACCACGCTCGACGAAATTCTCGAGGCGCCGTTCCAGGGGCCGCGCGCGCTGCTGCTCGAAACCGGTTCCCATGCGAGCCTGGCTTCCCTGCCGACGACCGGCGCGCTGCTATTGCTGATCGGCCCGGCCGGCGGCTGGGAAGACCACGAGGCCGGGCGGCTGCAGGAGACCGGCTTCGTCGCCGTCAGCATTGGGCCGCGCATCCTGCGCGCCGAGACGGCAGCGCTCGCCGCCGTGGCGCTGGCGCAAGGCCTCTGGGGCGACCTGCGATAGGGCTGCTATACTCCCGCGCACCTCATGTTCCTGCTGGGACAGGCAGTCGGGAAGTACCAGATTCTTTCCAACCTCGGCTCCGGCGGCTTCGGCACGGTGTTTCTCGCCAAAGACGTCTGGATCGACAAGAAGGTCGCGATCAAGGTCCCGCATCGCCAGAGCGGAGACTTCGACGATCTGCTGCAGGAGCCGCGCCTGCTGGCGGCGCTCGACCACGCCAACATCGTCGGAATCCTCACAGCCGAGCGTGTCGACAGCGTCTTCTTCATCGTCATGGAATACGTCAAGGGCGAGAGCCTCGAGGCCGTGCTCGATCGCGAGAAATCGCTCGACACCGCGCGCGCCCTCAACTACACGCTGCAGATCCTGAGCGGGCTCGAACACGCCCAGGCCGCCCAGGTGCTGCACCGGGACCTGCGGCCCGCAAACGTGTTGATCTCCGAGAGCGGCGTCGTGAAGGTGGCCGACTTCGGCACCTCGCGCTTTCTCGAGAAGTCGCACGCGACTACCGTAATCGGCTCTCCGCCTTACATGGCCCCCGAGCAGTTCCAGGGCCGCGCGGTGCTGGCCTCCGACGTCTACTCCGTCGGCGTCATCCTCTACCAGATGCTCACCGGCACACTGCCCTACTTCAGCCCCAACCCGGCGCAGATCGAGCGGATGGTGGCGCAAGGTCGCTGCACCCCGCCCAAGCTGCGCAACAACCAGATCCCGAAAGAGATCTCGGACATCGTGATGAAGGCGCTGGCGCCCGAAGTGAGCGAGCGCTACCAGCGCGCCTCCGAGTTGATCGAGGATCTCGGGACGGCCGGCGAGATCGATCACAAGGCTACGGCGATGGAAGACATCCGCCGTCGGCTCAAGGCCCGCGAGGTTCCGAAGAAGACGTTTTGCTGGCATTGTCGCAAGCCGTTGCACGCGCGCTCCGACACGTGCCCCTTCTGCGGCGAAAAGCAATGACGCAGTGACAGGCCTAACTCTCCGGCCATCAGACACTTCCCTTCCATTTCCATTGACACCGGTAGTGTCAGCGATCTAGAATCCGGCGATGTCCTTTCCGAAATCGGAAAAGATCTGGATGAACGGGAAGCTCGTCCCGTGGGACGCCGCGACGATCCACGTCGGTTGCCACGTGATCCACTACGGCTCAGCGGTCTTCGAGGGGCTGCGCTGCTACGCAACTCCCGAAGGCTCGGCAGTCTTCCGTCTCGAAGCACACACCGAAAGGCTCTTCGACTCCGCCAAGATCTACCGGATGGACGTGCCGATCGATCGGGACGCCTTCGACAAGGCCATCCTCGACACCGTGGCGGCGAACGACCTCGCGGCCTGCTACATCCGGCCGCTCATCTATCGCGGCTACGGCCAGCTCGGTGTCAACCCCTTCCCGTGTCCTGTGGACATGGCGATCATGGTCTGGGACTGGGGTAAGTACCTGGGCGCCGAGGCGTTGGAGCGCGGCGTGGATGTGCGCATCAGTTCCTGGACCCGCATCGCGCCCAACACGCTTCCCGCGATGGCCAAGACCGCCGCGAACTACATGAACTCGCAGCTCATCAAGATGGAGGCGATCAAGGACGGCTACGCCGAGGGCATCGCACTCGATGCGGACGGCCACATTTCCGAGGGCAGTGGCGAGAACTTGTTCCTCGTGAAGAAGGGCATGCTCGTGACGCCGCCGCTGGTGTCCTCGGTCTTGCCGGGAATCACGCGCGACAGCGTGATCCAGCTGGCTCGCCGGCTCGGGATTCCGATCTCGGAGACGCGCCTGCCTCGCGAGGCGCTGTACGTGGCCGACGAGTTGTTCTTCACGGGCACCGCCGCCGAGATCACACCGATCCGTTCCGTGGACAAGATCGTGGTCGGCGCCGGCAAGCGCGGCCCGGTGACCGAAACCCTGCAACGAGCCTTCTTCGACGTGCTCGAGTGCCGCGTCCCCGACGAGTTCGGCTGGCTCAACTTCGTGCCCGGGATGGGTCAAGCCAAGGCCGTGCCCGCGCGCCAGTCGAGCGCCGGTTAGCCTGGAGTCGCCATGCACATCAACGATCTCCTGAAGATCGCCTCGGAGCGCAAGGCTTCCGACCTGCACCTCAAGGTCGGTTCGCACCCGGTCCTGCGCATCAACGGCGAGCTTATCCCCTTGGTGGAAACGAAACGGCTCATGCAGGAGGACACCATCGCCATGGCGTTCTCGATCATGAGCAACCGCCAGAAGCAGAAGTTCAAGGACAACCTCGAAATCGACATCGCCTATTCGGTGCCCGGCCTCGGTCGCTTCCGTTGCAACGTCTTCCAGCAGCGCGGCACGGTCGGTCTGGTGTTGCGCGTCATCCCCGTGAAGATCCTGACGGTGCGCGAGCTGGGCCTGCCGGTGGTGCTCGAGAAGATCGCCCAGGAACAACGTGGCCTGATCCTGTGCACCGGGACGACGGGCTCTGGCAAGTCCACGTCGCTCGCCGCGATGATCGACTACATCAACTCGCAGCGCTGCGAGCACATCATCACCATCGAAGACCCGATCGAGTTCCTGCACCGCGACAAGAAGTCGATCGTGAACCAGCGCGAGGTCGAGGTCGACACGCGGACCTTCGCGGCGGCGCTGCGCTCCGCGATGCGCCAGGACCCCGACGTGATCCTGGTCGGTGAGATGCGCGACTACGAGACGATCGAGACGGCCATCACCGCGGCCGAGACCGGCCACCTCGTGCTCTCGACCCTGCACACCCTGGACGCGACCGAAACGGTCAACCGGATCATTTCAGTGTTCCCGCCGCACCAGCAGAAGCAGATCCGCCTGCAGCTCGCGGGCGTCGTGAAGGCGGTCATCTCCATGCGCCTGGTGCCCCGCGCCGACGGCCATGGTCGGGTACCCGCGGTCGAGGTGATGATCGCAACGCCCTTCATCCGCGACTGCATCATCAACAAAGACAAGACCAAGCTGATCCACGAGGCGATCGCCGCCGGCGTGAGCCAGTACGGCATGCAGACCTTCGACCAGTCGATATTCCAGCTCTACAAGAAGGAGTTGATCACCTACGACGAGGCGCTGCGCCGCGCCAGCAACCCCGACGAGTTCAAGCTGAAGATCCAGGGCATCCAGTCCACCTCCGACATGGCCGCCGAGGAGATGGAGAAGACCATGCAGTCGTTCGACATGGAGTAGCGAGGATCCCCCGAAGGCTGGGCGCACCAGACAAGAGCCCATACGCTCGCGCGCTCGCGCGCCTCGCCCGTCGCGATCACTCCGAAGCGGAGATTCGGCGCGCGCTGCTGCGTGACGGCTTCGAAACTGCGGCCGTGGAGGACACCTTGCTGCGCCTGCGCGAGCGGCGCTTCCTCGACGACGCGGGTTTCGCCTCGCGCTATTCACGCAGCCGCCTCCAGCACCTCGGCGTCGGGCGAAATCGGCTCCGCGCCGGGCTCCGGGCCAAGGGAGTCGCCCGCGATACGGCCGAGGCGGGCCTCAAGGACGCGCTCGTCGAGCTCTCCGAGGAGGCCGTCCTGGACCGCGTCGCGCGCCAGTACTGGAAGGGCCGGACGCGCCAAGAGCCCCAGCGCAAGTTACGGAACCTGTGGGCCTTCTTGCTGCGGCGGGGTTTCCCGGCTACCCTCGTAGTGGCGCGCCTTCGTAGCCTGTGGCCCCGCTGGCGGGACGCCCTCGACGGGCTGGACCCGGAGGGCCCCGAGACCGTGGACGACGCCGACGAGTGAGGAGGATCAGGATAGCCCCGTGAAGACCGCCGACCAGATCCGCAGCGGCTTCCTCGAGTACTTCGAAGACCGCAGTCATCGCGTCGTCAAGAGCTCCTCGCTCGTCCCCGAGAGCGATCCGACACTGCTCTTCGCGAACGCCGGGATGAACCAGTTCAAGGACCTCTTCCTGGGCAAGGAGAAGCGCGCCTACGTCCGCGCAGCCTCCTCCCAAAAGTGCGTCCGGGCCGGCGGAAAGCACAACGACCTCGAGAACGTCGGCGAGACAGCACGGCATCACACATTCTTCGAGATGCTGGGCAATTTCTCGTTTGGCGACTATTTCAAGAAGGACGCGATCGCCTTCGCCTGGGAATTCCTGACGCGGGATCTCGGCCTCGACGAGAGCCGGCTCCAAGTCACGATCTTCAAGGGCGAGACGGGCGTGCCTCGCGATGCCGAGGCGTACGGCTTTTGGAGCTCCCACCTCGCCGCGGACCGTATCCTCGAGCTCGGGGCGAAAGACAACTTCTGGGCCATGGGCGACACGGGCCCCTGTGGCCCGTGCTCCGAGATCCACTACTTCCAGGGCAAGGAGCTCCCCTGCCCCATCGAGGCGGCAGGCGGCACGTGCCTCGGCGTCGAATGCGAGTGCGATCGCTGGCTGGAGATCTGGAACCTGGTCTTCATGCAGTTCGATCGCGATGCCTCCGGCAAGCTCACGCCACTGCCGGCGCCTTGCGTCGACACGGGCATGGGCCTGGAACGCGTCACTTCGGTCGCCCAGGGCAAGCTTTCCAACTACGACACCGACCTGTTCCAGCCGCTGATCCAGGCAACGGCCAGGCAAGCGGGCGTGGCTTACGGCCGCTCTGCGGCGACAGACGTGTCGCTGCGCGTGATCGCGGATCACCTGCGCGCGACCACGTTCCTGATCGGCGACGGCGTGATGCCCGGCAACGAAGGCCGGGGCTACGTGCTGCGCAAGATCATGCGGCGCGCGCTGCGCCACGGACGCAAGCTGGGGCTCGAGGGTCCGTTCCTCAGCGAGCTCACCCAGGGCGTCGTGGATCGGATGGCCACGGCCTTTCCCGAGCTTCTGAACCAGGCGGAGAGTACGAGACGCGTCGTGCGCGTCGAGGAGGACCGCTTCGGCTCGACGCTCAAGACCGCGATGGCCGAGTTCGACAAGGTCGCGACCAGGCGCGGTAGCGGCGGCGTAATCAGCGGCGCGGACGCCTTCCGCCTTTACGATACCTACGGCCTCGCCATCGACTTTACGGAGGAGATGGCCAGGGACCGCGACCTCCAGGTCGACAAGCCCGGCTTCGAACGCGAACTCCAGGCGCAGCAGGAGCGCGCGCGACAGGCGAGCAAGCTGGGCGCCGTCACCGGCGATCCCGTGTACCTGGAGCTGCTTCAGCAGGGCAAGACGGATTTTCTCGGGTACGACTCACTTGTGGTCGAAGATGCGATCGTCCTGGCGGTCATCAAGAACGACCAGCTGGCCTCTCGCCTCGACAAGGGCGATGGGGGGTATCTCATCCTCGACCGGACGCCTTTTTATGGCGAGTCCGGAGGCCAGGTCGGCGATCACGGCGTGATCGCCGCCGAGGGCTCGACGGCCGAGGTGATCGACACGCGCCTTCCTGTCCCCGGCCTCCACGCCCACAGGGTTCGGGTGAGCGCGGGTGGCTTCCAGAAGGGCATGAGGGTCCGTGCCGCGGTCGACGCCGGGCTACGCAGCGGGGCGATGCGCCATCACACGGGCACGCACCTGCTCCACGCCGCGCTTCGGGAGATCATCGGCCCGCATGTCAAGCAGGCCGGCAGTCTCGTGGCGCCCGACCGGCTGCGCTTCGACTTCAGCCACTTCACCGGCGTCTCGCCGCGCGAGCTGCGCAACATCGAAAACCGCGTCAACAGCGAGATCCTCAAGGACACGGCCCTCGATCAGAAGGTAATGGGGCGCGAAGAGGCCCTCTCCTACGGAGCCCTCGCCTTCTTCGGGGACAAGTACGGGGAGCGCGTCCGCGTAGTCGAAGTGCCAGGCTTCTCCAAGGAATTCTGCGGCGGAACCCACGTGCCGCGGACGGGCGAGATCGGCCTGTTCCTGTTCACGAACGAGCAGGGCATCTCGGCCGGCACGCGCCGCGTGGAGGCGCTCGCCGGTGACGCCGCGATCCAACGCGCTCAGGCCGACCAGTCGATCCTCGAGGAGCTCGAGCAGACCTCGAAGGTCGACCGCCGCGCGCTCGTGGACGAGTACGCGAAGCTTCGGGAGCAGTTGAAGGCCAGAGAGCGCGAGATCCAGGGCCTCAAGATGAAGATTGCCGCCGGCTCTTCAGGGGGCAGCGCTTCCGTGGATCTTCTCGAAATCGGCGGCGTCCAGGTCTGGACCCCGCGCCACGACGGCCTCGACAAGAAGACGCACGCGGCCGTAGTGGACGACTTCCGCAACCGCAACAAGGCCCGGTCGTTCATGCTGGTCTCCTCCGCCATCGATGGCGAGGGCGTTCACGTGATCGGCGCGGTTTCCGACTCGCTCCAGGATCGCGTCAAGGCCCCCGAGATCCTCAGGCGTCTCGACCTGCGCGGCGGCGGACGTCCCGACTTCGCCCAAGGCGGTGGCGTGGCCCCGGGCGACCTCGAGTCGTTCCGGAGCAAGGCCATCGAGGTGATGCGCGAGATGCTGGAGAGCGTGCGTGCGTAGGTTCGGGCTGGCGGTGCTCGGTCTGCTCTTCGCAGCCCAGGCCGCGCAGGCGCAGATCTATACGCGCCGCAGCCAGAATGGTGTGATCGAGGCGACCAACGTCCCCGACGCGCCCGGCTACCACCTCACCTACGTCGGCAAGGGCACGCTGATCCACTCGCGCGGCTTCCGCCGCTCCTACAACGGCCAGTTCGACAGCCACATCCAGGCCGCCGCCGCGATGCACGGTGTCGCGGTCGACCTGATCAAGGCGGTGATCCAGGTCGAGTCCGAGTTCGACCCCTTCGCGGTTTCGTCGAAGGGCGCCCAGGGCCTGATGCAGCTGATGCCGTTCACGGCTCGCCGCTTCGGCGTCTTCGATCCTTTCGACGCACGGCAGAACATCCTCGGCGGAACGCGGTACCTACGGCTCCTGCTCGACATGTTCCGCGGCGACGTGGCCCTGGCAGTCGCGGCTTACAACGCCGGCGAGAACGCCGTGGCGCGTTTCAAAGGCGTCCCGCCGTTCAAGGAAACCCGAGGCTATGTCCAGAAAATCCAGGGCATCCTCGGCGACATCCCGATCGCGCTGCAGGCGATGTACTACTCGGCACCGGTCGGCACGAGCTCCTCCCTCGGGCCCGCCCCCGGGACTGGCGCGGCCACGCGACGCGCCAAGCTCGTCCCGGCGCGACCGCGTGTCTACTACAAGTGGACGGATGCCGCGGAGGTGCTGCACGTAACGCACGAGCCTCCGGCCGAGGGCGTCGCGTTCTCGACGATCCGGGCGCTCGACTAGGCGGCGATGGGCTCTCCGCGCGCACCCTTCGACCAGGGCCTGTTCCTGGCCCACTTCAACAAGGGCAAGGAGAACTACGATGCCAAGCGCTACGCCGAGGCAGAGCGCGAGCTCGAGGAAGCCTACCTGCTACGCCCGCGGGATCAGAAGGTGCTGAACCTGCTCGGGCTCGTCTACTTCAAGCAAGAGAAGTACGAGAAGGCTGAAGAGGTGTACCGCAAGCTCGCAACCGAGAGCCCCGACGCCCACACGCTCTTCTACAACCTCGGCCTGATCTACTTCAAGCTGCAGCGCCTCGAGGAGGCCGAGTCGGCTTTCACGAAGGCGCTCGACCTGCTCGGCGACAGCCCGAAAATCAATTTCTACCTCGGCTCGATCTACGAGCGCATGCGCCGCTACCAGGACGCCATCTACCAGTATCGGCAGGCGGGCGCCAACATCCTGGTGCGGCGCGTGGAGGACAAGATCGCCGCGGGCAAGCAGGCCCGCACCCGGGCGCGCCCCCCCGCCGCTGCCCAGCCCATGCCGCCGGCCTCCAGGCCCGCGCAGAAGAGCGACGATACCGACAAGTTCCGCGCCCGCGACATCCAGGAGCAGATCTCGGCCTTCGTTGCTCCGAAGCCCCTGATACCCGTGAGCCAGGCGCTGCTCGCCGAGAATGCGCCGCCCCATTCGGACACGGCCCGCTTCAGGCTCGACGACCTGGCGCCGACGCCGCCGGCCTCGCGCATGCCGGACGTGATCTCCTTTCCGCAGCGTCTGGCAGACTCGCGCACGGATCGGACCCTGCCTCCGAGCCCTCGGTCCGAGGTCTTTCGCTTCCTCGAGAACAACCTGATGGAGGTCGATTTCTCCGGCAAGCTGTTCATCAAGCAGGGCACCATCTACTCCTACGGCGGCAACCTGACTTTCTGGGTCAAGGAGAAGAGGCCCGCCGGCCATCCGCCCCTCGTCATGGTCACCGGCACCGGTCGGCTGATCCTCACCGATCTGAAGCGCGAGATCACCTTCATGCATGTCGAAGGCGAAGCGCTCTACGTCGAGCCCGGGCACCTGCTGGCTTGCGAGGCCAGCCTCACCCCGCGTTACATCGGCGTCGGCGGCGGCGACTCTACCGTGGAGTTCCTGGCGCTCGAGGGCCAGGGCATGGTGGCGCTCTCGGTCGCGAGCAAGCCCCTGCCGCTGGCGGTAACCAAAGACATGCCGGTCTCCGTCCCGGCGTCGTCGATCATCAGCTGGAGTGGCGCGCTCACTCCGTATGCCGTGGACGACCAGCATGTCTACGAAGTGATGCTGTCAGCAGGCCGGCAGTCCGGAACGCTGATCCGGCTCGAAGGCTCCGGTCGGCTGCTCGTCGAGCAGACGCTCTAGGGGAGACCCGCGGGGGTACTGAACCATGCACCCCCGTGCGCGCTTCGCCCTCCCCCTGAGCCGCTTCGCGCCCGAGCGAATCGGGCGCTGCGCTGCCATGCAGGTTGTGGATGAGGCTCAGCCGCCAGGAATACTACTACCTACGCGACCTGCAGCTCTAGGCCCACTTCTTCGCCATCTCGCCCACCACGGGCAGCATGAACTCCTCGTTGCCATAGGCCTTGACCATCATGAAGATCGTCAGGGCGAGCAGGCCGAGGCCCAGGACCAGGCCCAGCAGGCCGACTAGCAACGACACGACCCCAAGGTGTAGAACGGCCAAGGCGATATTGAGGATCTGGATCCCGATGCTGAGCACGATCATGGCTCCGTGGAAGAGCAGGCTCTGGAAGGCGTGGAAGCGCACGAAGCGGCTCTGTTTCTCGACCACGGCGACCACGATCGAGAAAATGAGGCCGATGCAGCAAGGCGCGTAGCAAAGCAGCCCGGCGACGTTGGGCGCCATGCCGAGGTTGGTCTGAGCGGGGGGCGTAGGGGAAGCCATCGGTCCTCCTGAAGGGGCGTTGGGTCGGACAATTGTGGCGGCTTCGCGATTATCCGAGCGGCCTGCTGCGAAGTCAAGATCGCGGCGAGAGAAGGGCGACGAGCGCGGCATCGAGCAGGGCCGGCGAATCCGATGAAACGAGCAAGATCGCCTCGCCCTGCTCGGCCGTCGCGAAGCCCCACTTCCCTGCCGTCACCAGCGTCGCCCGACCGCGCGGGAAGCCCGCGCCGTGGCGGGCCCGAAAGCGGGCCAGCAGCGCTGCCCAGAACTCGCGACGATCCAGCTCCGAATCCCACCTCGAGCGCCAGACGAGGAGCGTCTTGCCCCCGACGTCCCAGACGCGGAAGAGGTCTCCGCCCCAGCCCATCGTCGCCGGGGTTGGTGGCTCCTGATCGACCAGAGTGCTGGCAAACAACTCGCCCAGCACGCCCTCGTTCAGCAGCGTCCCCGCGACTGGCGCCCAGCCGATTTCCACTGCTCGCGGGGGTTCGCCGGCCGCAAATTTCTCCGGATGGAGGACCTGCTCGGTCGAGGCCGGAGGCCGCGACCAGGCCTGCTGCAGCGCAGCCCAGCCCGAAGCGCCCTGGAGCGCTCGTGCGAAATCGAGACCGACCACGTACGGCCGCACGAGCTGGTCCCGGAGGATGGCTGGCGCCCCCTCGACCGGCGGTGTTGGCAGCGAGAGTCCTTCGGTTCCGAGGCCTTCGCCAGCGGGCAACCGGCGCCGCAGAAACCTCTCCATGACGAGCGTGGCATCGCCTTCGAGCAGGCAGGACAGCGCCATGCGTCGGTCATCGAAGTCTCCGACAGAGTGGGGGAACGTCCCGTGCAAGTCCGCATACTGGTCTTGCAGCGCGTGGCGTAGTTCATGTGCAAGGACGATCTGGTTGGCTGGCGTCAAGCTCTGCTTGGATGAGATCGCGTACAGTCGCCGCTTGCCGGGACGCTCGTCGTAGAATCCAACCACGTTGTCGAGCAGCAGCCGCCGGCGAAGCGCCCGTAGATCGGTTCCCGGCGCCAACAGGTCGAACCCCTGCAGCGTGCGCGCGTCCGCCTCGGCCCGCTTCTGGGGGTACTCCTCGTCGATCAGCTCCTCCAGATAGCGGCTCAGGGCGGGGCGGTCGAGATAGGCAAGCGGCACCTCGGAGCGGAAGGGGATTCCGCCCACCTCGGCCACCTCCCGCTGCAGCTCCTCGCCATTCATCTCCGAAAAGCCCAGGAAGCCCGACAGCAGTACGTCGACCAGGTCGAAAGGGTCGAGCTCCTCGGGCTCCTGCTTGGCCACGGTGGAAACAGCACAAAGCAGCGCCGCGAGCAGCGCGCCAGCAGCCCTCACCTGACCTCGACCACGTCCCTCGGCAGCGTCAGCTCGAAGGCCTTCGGGCCGAGCGCTCCGTTGACTACGACCTGCTCGAAGCGCAGCGTCGTGTGATCGCCCGTTGGCTCGGTGAGACGGGTCTGCACGGGGATGAAGCGGTCCTTGTCCACCCACAGCCGGATCGCTGAGAACAGCCCCGCCTGCCCCTTGCGCGTCTTCAGATCGAGCACGTACGCCGCGGCGGCGCCGACTCGCTCCTCGCCGACGAGTGAGACGTCGTACTTCTTGCCGAGGCCCGCCGCCCCCGGGCCAAAGCCCACGAGCAGGTCCGCCTCTCCCTTCGCCGGGCCGCGGAACACCTGTTTGCTCTGGGGCACGTAGCGCGCGAACTGGCCGTCCTTCACCAGCATCACACCGGGTTGCGGCGTCTTGTAGTCCCAACGAAAACGGCCGGGCACTGCGAGTGCGACCTCGCCACGGG
>JAQBHI010000108.1:0-134272 GCA_032127875.1 Acidobacteriota bacterium | reverse complement strand
AGGCCTTCATCCTCCACGCGGCGTTGCTTCGTCAGGGTTTCCCCCATTGCGAAAAATTCCCCACTGCTGCCTCCCGTAGGAGTCTGGGCCGTGTCTCAGTCCCAGTGTGGCCGTCCGCCCTCTCAGGCCGGCTACCGATCGAAGCCTTGGTGGGCCGTTACCCCGCCAACTAGCTAATCGGACGCGGGCTCCTCTTCAAGCGCCAGGCCTTGCGGTCCCCGGCTTTGATCCCTGGAATGAACCAAGAATGTCATGCGGTATTAGCACCAGTTTCCCGGTGTTATTCCCCACTCAAAGGTAGATCACCCACGCGTTACTCACCCGTTCGCCGCTCTACTTGGGGAGTTACCCCCCCTTTCGCGCTCGACTTGCATGTGTTAGGCACGCCGCCAGCGTTGATTCTGAGCCAGGATCAAACTCTCCAGTTAAACTCGACAGACGCTTTCGCGCCCGCTTCGTTACCGAAGAAACGATTATGGTCCGTCGGCCGAAATCTCGCTTCGGAATGTGTGCTACCTACCTAGTTTTCAAAGAGCCACCCCATTTAGGGGACTCGACCAGAATACCAAAGCCGACGAATGACTGTCAAGCAATGGACCCGGTATTTTTTCGGGAGGCACGACTCGGGGCGTACGGGGTACGCTACAACTCGCCGCAACGCCTCCGACAAACCGTAAATTTACGGCAAGCAGTGGGAGCTTGTCAAGCAGGCCCCGGTCAGGCTTCCGCTTCGACGCGCACGTAGCGCGCGGGGCCGACCTGTAGCACGAAGCTGCTTGCCTGCTCGACTTCGACGAGCAGCCCGGCCTCCAGAACCAGGCCGTCCCTCCTCACGGCACGCTGCTTGACGAGCCGCGCCGCGTCGCTCTTCGACTTCGCCAGGCCCAGGGCCATTACCAGCTCGTGCAACTTGTAAGAGCCCCTGGCCACGCGCACCACTGGAGCCTGGCTGGGTGCGCGCCGCTGCTGATGCACACGGCGCCATTCGGATTCGGCCGCCTCGGCCGCCGCGGGGCCGTGAAAATCAGCCGTGATGCGTCGGGCGAGGGCCATCTTCGAGGCCATTGGCTCGGCCCGGCTCCGTTCCGCCTGGATCTCGTCGATCGAAAGGTCCGTGAGCAGCGTGAAGTACCTCCACATCAGCTCGTCTGAAATCGAAAGCAGCTTCGCGTACATCGGCTCGGGGGCCTCGGTGAGGCCTATGTAGTTGTCCAGGCTCTTCGACATCTTATCGGCGCCGTCCAGGCCCTCGAGCAGCGCTGTCGTCATGACCACCTGCGGCTCGAGACCGTAGCTGGGCATGATGTCGCGACCGACGTTGAGGTTGAAGAGCTGGTCGGTGCCTCCCAGCTCGACGTCGGCCCGAAGCGCGACGGAGTCGTAGGCCTGGGCCAGCGGGTACATGAACTCGTGAACGGAGATTGGCTGGCCGGCTTCGTAGCGCTTGCGAAACTCGCGCCGCTCGAGCATCCGCGCGACGTTGTACGTCGCCGCCAGGCGGATGAAACCGTCCGAGTCGAGCTCCCCGAGCCACTCCCGATTGAAGCGGATCTGGGTTTTCTCGGGGTGCAGGATCCTGAAGACCTGTTGCTTGTAGGTTTCCGCGTTCGCCTCTATCTGCTCGCGCGTCAAGGGTGGCCTGGTCTTCGAGCGGCCGGTGGGATCGCCGATCATGCCCGTGAAGTCCCCGATCACGAAGATCACACGGTGGCCGAGATCCTGGAAGTGCTTCATCTTGCGAAGCAGCACCGTGTGGCCCAGGTGCAGGTCCGGGGCGGTCGGGTCGAACCCCACCTTCACCGTGAGCGGCGTGCCACGGCCGAGTTTGCCTTTCAGCGCTTCCGCGGTGACGACGTCGACACAGCCCTTGGTGAGGTAGGCGAACGCTTCGGTCGGATTCATGCGGCTTCCAGCACGACGCGCCGGCCTTCGATCCGATAACGCCCTTCGAGCAGCGCCCGGACGGCGCGCGGATAGATGCGATGCTCAGCTTGGAGAATGCGCTCGGCGAGGCTCTCCGCGGTGTCGTCGTCGCGCACGCCCACCGCCTCCTGCATCACGATCGGGCCGCTGTCCAGGCCGTCATCGACGATGTGGACCGTGGCCCCGCTGACCTTCGCGCCGTAGTCGAAGGCCTGCCGCTGCGCGTCCAGGCCCGGGAAGGCAGGCAGGAGCGAGGGGTGAACGTTGAGGATGCGGCCGGGGAATGCGGAGATGAAAGCGGGCGACAGGCGCCGCAGGAAGCCCGCGAGGCAGACCAGCGAGACGTGATGCTCCTCGAGTAGCCGAACCAACTCCGCGTCGCACTCCTCGCGGGAGCGGTCGCGGTGGTCGCGAAACAGCGCCGGGATGCCCGCGCGACGGGCCTGCTCGAGGCCCGAAGCCGCCTCGACGTTGGAGATCACGACGGCGATCTCACCGCCCAGGGCGCCCGCTCGCGCCGCCTCGATCAGGGCCTGGAGGTTGCTGCCACGGCCGCTGATCAAGACCCCGAGCTGGCTCATTCGAAGGCGACGCCCTCGCCATCGACGATACTGCCGAGCACGAAACTCGCCTCGCTGCGACGTTCCAGGGAGTGCTCGACGTCGTGAAGATCCTCTGGCGAAACGATCACCAGCATGCCGATGCCCATGTTGAAGGTCTGGAACATCTCTTCGTCCGACACCCTGCCGCCGCTTTGGATCAACCGGAACAGCGGCGGCACCTGCCAGGCGCCGCGGCGGATCCGCGCCCCGAGCCCGGCGGGAAGAACTCGCGGGATGTTGCCCTGAAAGCCGCCGCCTGTGAGGTGGCACAAGGCCCGGATCTTGCGCCGTTCGAGCAGCGGCTCGAGTGCCCCGAGATACGAGCGGTGTGGGGCCAGGAGGGCCTTGCCTACGCTCGTGCCGAGCTCCGCCACGTGAGAATCGACATCATGTCCGAGCGTCTCGAAGAGCACCTTGCGGGCCAGCGAATAGCCGTTCGTGTGCAAACCCGCCGAGGGCAGACCGAGCAGCACGTCGCCGGCTCGAACCCCTGCGGGAAGCACCCGCGCGCGCTCCACGACCCCGACGATGAAGCCGGCCACGTCGTAGTCGTCGGGGGCGTAGGTGCCTGGCATCTCGGCCGTTTCGCCGCCTATGAGCGGGCAGCCGAACTCGCTGCAGGCACGTGCGAAGCCGGAAACGATGGCGGCGACCTTGTCCGGATCCATCTTGCCGAGGGCGATGTAGTCGAGGAAGAACAGCGGCACAGCGCCCTGGACCAGGATGTCGTTCACGCAGTGGGCGACCAGGTCGTAGCCGACTGTGTCGTGAATGCCAGCCATCACCGCGACCTTGATCTTCGTCCCGACGCCGTCCGTCGAGGCGACGAGGACCGGCTCCTGGTAGCGCCCCAGGTCGGGACGGAACATGCCCCCAAAAGCGCCAATTTCCGAGAGCACCGCCGTGTTGAAGGTGCCGCGGGCCAGGGTCTTGATCTTGTCCTTCGCGA
Source organism: Acidobacteriota bacterium (assembly GCA_032127875.1). Taxonomy (GTDB): domain Bacteria; phylum Acidobacteriota; class Vicinamibacteria; order Fen-336; family Fen-336; genus CADEEV01. The sequence goes on along the minus strand of JAQBHI010000108.1, from coordinate 130,798 downwards.
CGTCGGCGGCGGAGATGTCGACGCCCGCGGCCTTGTAGTCCATGCGGAGCGGGATTCTATCACCGCGGCTCTTGCCGGCCGCGGAAGGGCGGCGTTAAGATCCGGCCGTAGCAGAGCGGAGGGAGCCGACGTGTTCAAGGAAGGCCAGAAGGCACCGGCGTTCTCGCTGGCGTCGTCGGAGGGCGGCAAGCTTTCGCTCAAGAGCCTGAGGGGCAAGGCGGTCGTGCTCTACTTCTATCCGAAGGACGACACGCCCGGCTGCACGCGCGAGGCCTGCGCCTTTCGCGACGCCCAGGCGGCGATCAAGAAGTCGGGCGCTGTGGTGCTCGGGGTGAGCCCCGACTCTTTGGACGCCCACGCCAAGTTCACCGCGAAGTACAAGCTGAACTTCCCGCTGCTCTCCGACCCTGACAAGGCTGTCGCGAAGAAATACGGCGCGTTCGGGGAGAAGGTCCTGTACGGCAGGAAGATGATCGGGATGATCCGCTCGACCTTCGTGATCGACGCCGCGGGTGTCGTGAGAAAGGTGTTTCCGCGCGTCAAGGTGGACGGGCACGACGGCAGGGTTCTCGCGGTGCTCCGGGAGTTGTGAAGCCCGCCGCCGAGGCCGAGGTCTTCTCATCGCTCGAGAAGGTCCTGCACGACCGCCACCTGCTCGTCGAGGAGGCGCTGCGCCGCGTCGCGCCAACCGGCGACTCGCCGCAGGTGCTGGCGGCGGCGATGGAGAGCCTGCTAGCGCCGTCGAAGCGGCTCCGGCCGATCCTCGCGCTGCTCGTGGCCGAGGTGCTCGGCGGCGATCCGAGTTCGATCCTGCCCGCTGCCTGCGCCGTCGAAATGGCGCACACCTCGAGCCTGATTCTCGACGACCTGCCCTCGATGGACGATGGAAAAGAGCGGCGCGGACGCCCCGCCTGCCACATCGCTCACGGCGAGTCGACCGCGATCCTGGCGGCCTTCGCGCTCCTGAACCGCGGCTACGAAATCCTGGCCGAAGGTTGGCCCGGCGCACCCGCCGCTGCGCTGCGTACGGCCATCGCTCAGGATCTCGCGCGGGCCGTCGGCGCTGCCGGCATGCTCGCCGGCCAGGCCCGGGACCTGGCGATGACCGATCGCAATCTCGATTTCCCGACGCTCGAGTTCATTCACAGCCGCAAGACCGGGGCGCTCTTCATCGCCGCGGCCGCAGTGGGTGCGGCCGGGGCCGGCGCAAGTGCCCCCCCGCGGCAAGCGGTCATGGCCTATGCCAAGAACCTGGGTCTCGCCTTCCAGATCGTCGACGACCTGATCGACGCGACCGGCGTTTCGGCGGAGGCCGGCAAGGACGTCGGCAAGGACCTGAAGAAGACGACCTTCGTCTCTTTCGCGGGTGTCGCGGGGGCGCGGCAACTGGCCGCGGAACTGATCGAGGCGAGCGAGGACGCCCTGGAGCCGTTCGGGGCAGCGGCCCAGCCGCTCAGAAATCTGGCCCGTTATGTGGTCGCGAGAAGGAGGTAGGCATGCGAAGGCGAGGACGCGAACGATGACGCGTTGTCCGGAGTGCCAGGCTGATCTCGAGCTGGACGGCTACGAACTCGACGTGGGCGAGACGATCAACTGTCCGGAATGTGCCACTGAACTACGCGTCGCCTCGAGCGAGCCGATGAGCGTCGTGCTCGCCGACCCCGAGGAGGGCTAGGGCGGTCAGCGGGCGGCGAAATGCGCAAGGGCGGCCGCTTCGTCCTGGTAGAGTTCGAAGATCGGCAGCAGCTTCGAGATGAACAGCGTCGATTGGACGCGTTCGCTCGCGCTCAGCAGCCGCAGACTCGCGCCGCGCCGCTTGGCCGTGCGCAGGCCGGCGACGAGTTCCCCGACCCCAGCTGAGTCCATGAAGGACACGCCGGACAGGTTCAGGAGGATCTTCTTCCAGTTCTCGGCGAGCAGTTCGTCGATCGTCTCGCGCAGAATCTGGTCGCCAAGCCCCGAGGTGAGCTTGCCCTCGAGGTCGACGATGACGATGTCGCCGGACTTGCGAATCTCCACGTGCATGGCGTAGCGGCAGTCTAGCCCACGAGGCGACGGAACGCCTCGGGGCGCCGCTCCACGACGACCTTCTTGCGCGCCTCGTCGATGAAGGCCTGGAACAGCTGCCCCTGCCTTTCCGCGCGCAGTGCGGCGGTGATGGCGTCCTTTTGCTGCTCGAACGCAGCCGGATCGAAGGCGTGCTTCTCCAGCACCTGGAGCACCGCGTAGCCGGCGGAAACGGCCACTGGCTCGGACAGCGTCTTCACGGGCAGTCCAAAGGCGACCTCGTCGAGGCCGGCGCTCGTGCCGAGCTCGCCGATCGGCTGGCCGCGCCCTACGCGGGACGGCGTTTCCTTGCGCACCAGGCCCGCCGCCACGGCGGCCTTGCCGAGTCCCACCGTCCCGGCCCGGACGCGGATCTGAGCCGCCTGGCTGCGGGCCTTCTCTCGCGTGCGCTCGAGGACGAGGTCGGCCCTCACTTTGTCCTGCACCTCTTTCATTTCCGGCGCACGCGGCGGCTCAATCTCAGCCACCGAGATGAAGGCAAAGCCTTGCGGGACCGGAAAGGCCTCCTTCTCGATGTCCCCCTTCTTCATCTCGAAAGCGCGCGCCACGATCGTCGGCGAGCCGAGCGGGGAGGCCAGTTCGCCCCGGGCCACGGGTGCGCTCTTGGCGACAGCGAGGCCCTGCGCCCGCGCCGCCTCCTCGAGCGTGTGCCGGTTGCGCAGGGCCGCGGCCACGGCCTCGGCTTGCGCCGCGGCCAGAGCCTGGACGCGATCCAGTGTGAGGCGCTGGCGGATCTGCTCCTTCACCTGAAGGAGCGGGTGGAGCGATTCCTCGCTACGCGATGCGACGCGGATGATGTGATAGCCGTGGTTCGTCTTCACGAGCCCTGAGGTCGTTCCGGGGTCCTGCGAGAACGCGGCGTTCTCGAACTCGGGCACCATGCTGCCGCGCGGGAAGCAGGAGAGATCACCACCCTGGGCCGCAGAGCCCTTGTCTTCGGAGGAAGCCTTGGCGAGCGCGGCAAAGTCGCTTCCGGCCGCCAGCTTCGCGAGCAAGCCCTCGGCGATCTTCTTCGCTTCCGCGGCGTTGTGACCTTCCGTGTCCTCGGACGCGGCCTTGACCTTAACCAGGATGTGGCTGGCACAGGTCTGCTCAGGTTCGCGGAACTCCTCCTTGTGCTCGTTATAATCGGCTTCGAGTTCGGCTTCGGTCACGCTCACGCGGTTGCGCAGCGCATCGCCGTCGACGAGCACGTAGGAAAGCACACGGCGCTCGGGGATCTCGTAGCGGTTTTTCTGGGCTTCGAAGCGCGCCGCGACGTCTGCGTCGCTCACCACCACCTGGGTCCGGTAGCGCTGTGCATCGACCAGCACGTACTCCGCTTTCAGCTGTTCGGTGCGCCGGCGGAACTCGCGCTCCACTTCGCCGGGGCTGACGCTCACGGCCGAGGCCACCAGCGCCCCGAGTTTCTTGCGCAGCAGGCTGCCGCGGACAGCGGCCTCGAATTCCTCGACGCTCATCCCGCGCATCTCGAGGACGCGGCGAATCTCGGCGGTGCCGATGAAGTGACCGTCGCGTTGGTACTCGGGTGCGGTGGCGATCTCGCGGGCCACGGCTTCGTCATCGACAGTGACTCCGAGCCGCTTCGCCTCGAGCGCGATGACGCGATCGGCGACGAGGGCGTCGAGGACCTGAGCTTCGAGCCCAAGGCGCTTCAGCATGGCGGCGTCGAGCCGGTTCGGGTACATCCGCTCGTACGTTTGGCGCTGGCGCAGGTAGTCCCGTTGGAACTCGCCCACCGTGATCGGAAGCCCACCCACCGAGGCGAGCGTCTCGCCCGGGCTGCCCGCCTGGGCACCCTGGAAGGCGGGAATGTACAGGATGATGAAAGCGGCGATCACCAGCCAGAGGAAGACGTAAAGCCACCGCCGGTGCCGCCTCATGTAGCTCAGGGCCATCTCGACTCCTAGGGTCGGCCAAGCGAGCTGTGCCGACAAAACGGCGATTCTAACGCCCTCGTCGGAGGCTTGGCAAGCGGCGGCGATTGCGTGGTCGCGACACGCTGCCGTATAATTCCCTGTTCTGTAAGTCCCTAAGACTGAAGAGATTCCGCTTCCCATGGCACCTGGCAGGAAAAGACAACAGCGCGCCGAGGACGACCTCCTCGACTGGTTCACGATTTCGTATCGGACCCTGTGGCTGGTTCTCGCCGCCGTGGCAGGGCTCGCTGGGAGTGTCGTGTACGTTGTGTATTTCCGCGACGAACCGCAGGAGCTGGAGGCTCTACCCGAACTGCCCGCGTCGACGACGGCCCATTTCACGACGATCGAAGGCAACGTCAAGGTCAAGCCCGTCGGCACGTTCGAATGGGTCACTGCGGATCGGAGCATCGTGCTGAAGAAGAGCGACCTGGTTCGCACCGGACCGGGGGCCGCCGCCGAGATTCAGTTCTTCGACGGCACGGTCGTGCACGTGCGCCCCGACAGCCTGATCACAATCGAGGAGACTTCCGAGGATCCCTCGACGAAGGCACGCAAGATCAAGTGGCACATCTCCTCGGGCGAGACGATCTTCCAGACCGTGCGCAAGAACGTGCCGGGCAGCGAGACCGAGGTTTCGACGCCCACCGCGAGCGGCACGGTCGGCGAGTTGTCGAACGTCGCGGTGAGCGTCGCGGCGGCGGGAGGCAGCGACTTCCGGCTCTTCGCAGGCACGGGCCGCGTCGAGACCAAGAGCGGGCAGACCTACGACCTCGGCTCGAGCGAGGCGGTGCAGATCGACGCCTCCGGCAAGGCCGGACCCAAGCTGGCTCTGCCGGCCATGCCGGTTCTGCTGGCACCCCCGCATCAGGCTGAGATCACCTACCCGAACCCGAATATCGCGACGACGCTGCTCGCCTGGAAGCCGGTGGAGGGCTCCTCGGGTTATCACGTGATGGTGGACTACAGCCCGTTTTTCAACCGGCCCTTCGTGGATCGCAAGGGGTGGCGCGACAGCTCCGTGGAATTGCGCGGTCTGGACGTCGGCAAGTACTACTGGCGCGTCGCCGCGCTCGACGAGAACGGAGAAGAGAGCGCGTTCTCGGCGTTCGCTCGATTCACCGTCCTCTCCGCGGCACATGGCTCCCGGGGCGACGGCCCGCCGCCGCCGCTCGTGATCGAGGCTCTCGACACGCGCCAGAATCTCGTGCAGGTCAAGGGCCGCACGGAGCCAGGTGCGACACTCACGGTCAACGGCGAGCGCATGGAGGTCGGCGGTGACGGCTCGTTCAACGACTGGATCACCCTCCAGAAGCCGGGCCGGCAGATGGTCTTGATCCGTGCCACGGGCTTGAACGGCGGTGTCAACGAGCGCAAGGTCGCCGTCGTGGTGAGCTACTGACTTGGCCCGCGTAGCGGTCTTTGGCCGAGCGCTCCTGAGGCGCCGCTTCGCGAGCTGGGGCGGCAAGGGGCTCGTGTACGAGATCATATCGCCCGAGGCGCTGCGCGGCACGGCCTCAGCGCTCAAGGCTTTCGACGCTGCCCTCGTGGAGGGCGGCGGCGCGGCGCGGCGCATTCTCGTCGCGCTGCGCCGAGCCCTGTCCGGCAAACCAGTGGGCAGCTTCTCGCTGCGGCCTTCGGCGGAGGCGCTGCGGCGCTCAGCTGAACTCGCCTTCGACTTCCACGTGGCGATGCCGCAGGCGCCCAAGGAAGTGCTCGCGCGCCTCGAGGCGGCGCCGATCCGGCGTGTCGCCCGCCACAAGAAGGCCCCCGCCGCCGCCACCGCGAGCAAGCGCCTCGCGATCCTGACCGACATCGTCAAGACCGCCAACTCGATCCTGGAGCCCAAGAAGGTCATCGAACTGATCATGGCCCGCATCCAGGAACTCATCCCGTCGGACGCCTGGTCGATGCTGATGGTCGACGAGGAGCGCGGCGAGCTCACCTTCGAGCTGGCGCTCGGGGAAAAGGCCAAGGACGTTTCCGGCTTTCGAGTCAAGATCGGCGAAGGCATCGCGGGCTGGGTCGCGGAGACGGGTAGACCGACGATCGTGAACGACGTCGCGAAGGACCCGCGCTTCTCGGGGAAGTTCGACGCCGAGACGCAGTTCCGCACGCGCTCGATCCTGTGCGCGCCGCTCATATCGCGCGGTCGCACCATCGGCGTCGTGGAGATCATCAACCGCAAGGGCGGGCGCTTCACGCGCTCCGATCTCGAGATGCTCCTGACGCTGGTCGATCCCTGCGCGATCGCCATCGAGAACGCGATGCTGTTCCAGAAGGCGGAGCAGCTCACCATCACCGACGACCTGACCAAGCTCTTCAACTCGCGCTACCTGAACCTGTACATCGGCCGCGAGATCAAGCGCTGCAAGCGCCATGGCGTGCCGCTCTCGGTGATCTTCCTCGACCTCGACGGCTTCAAGGGTGTGAACGACCAGTATGGCCACTTGGCCGGCTCGAGGACGCTCTCCGAGGTCGGGCAGATCCTGCTGCTCGCCGTGCGCGAGTCCGACGTGCTGGCGCGCTACGGCGGCGACGAGTTCGTCGTCGTCCTGCCCGAAACACCGCCGGCGGGCGCTTTGGTGATCGCCGAGCGGATCCGAAAGGCGATCGAGGGACACGCCTTTCTCGCTACCCAGGGCCTGCAGGCGAGGATCTCCGCGTCCTTTGGCGTCTCCAGCTACCCCGAGCACGCCCTGACGCCCGAGGGGTTGATCCAGAAGGCCGACCAGGCCATGTACCGCGTCAAGGAGCGGAACAAGAACGGCATCGAGGTGGCGGTCTAACACCGCCACGGAGTCCACCTTTTCGAGGAGCTGACTACGACTTATGAACCTGCGTTCCCTCTTCAACTTGAGTTTTCTCTCGAGCGACCTCGCCATCGACCTGGGCACCGCCAACACCCTCGTCTACGCGAAGGGGAAGGGGATCGTGGTGGCCGAGCCCTCGATGGTCGCGGTGAACACGGTCACCGGCAAGGTGGAGGCCGTCGGCAAGGACGCGAAGGAGATGCTGGGACGCACGCCCGGCAAGATCGTGGCGATCCGGCCGATGAAGGACGGGGTGATCGCCGACTTCGAGATCACCGAAAAGATGCTCTCCCACTTCATCAGGAAGGCCCACAACCGCAACACCCTGGTGCGGCCTCGCATCATCATCGGCATCCCCTCCGAGGTGACGCAGGTCGAGAAGCGCGCCGTCAAGGACTCGGCGCTCAAGGCCAAAGCCTCGGAGGTGTACCTGGTGGACCAGGCGATGGCGGCGGCGATCGGGGCCGGGCTGCCGATCACCGAACCCTCCGGCAACATGGTGGTCGACATAGGCGGCGGCACAACCGACATCGCCGTCATCTCCCTCGCCGGTACCGTCTACTCGAAGTCGGTGCGCGTCGCAGGCAACGAGATGGACGAAGCCGTGATCCAGTACATCAAGAAGAAGTACAACCTGCTGGTCGGCGAACGCACCGCCGAGCAGATCAAGCTCGAGATCGGTAGCGCCTTCCCGCTCGACGAACCGATCACCATGGAGATCAAGGGTCGCGACCTGATCGAGGGCATCCCCAAGACTTTGATCATGACCGACGCCGAGATCCGCGAGGCGCTGGCCGAACCGATCGGCATCATCGTCAACGCCGTGCGCGTCGCCCTGGAGCGGACGCCACCCGAGCTCTCCGCGGACATCGTCGACCGCGGCATCGTGCTGACCGGTGGCGGGAGCCTGCTCCGGAACCTCGACAAGCTGCTGCGCGAGGAAACCGGCCTGCCAGTCTCCGTCGCCGAGGATCCACTATCTTGCGTCGTGCTGGGGACGGGAAAGATGCTCTCGGACTTCGACCTGCTTCGGAAGATCAGTCTGGACTAGTCCTTGGCCAAGGTCGTCGAAACCCGTAGGTCTAGGCTGCTGCTGGCGGCGCTCGTCGTCTCCCACCTGGTCGTGATCAGCCACCAGGTGGACGCGGGCGGCGGAAACTCGCTCCTGCAGCGCCTGCTGTTCGAGGTCCTGTCCCCCGTCCAGACGGCGGTGGCGCGCATGCTGGCGGGGGTCTCGTCCGCCTGGTCCGGTTACGTGGCCCTGCGCGGAGTGCGCGAGCAGAATGGCGCCATGCAGGCGCGGCTGGACGCCCTGCAGATCGAACTCGGACATACACGCCAGCAGGCCCTCGAGTCCGCGCGGCTGCGCGAGTTGCTGGCTCTGAAGCAGGCGGTCCCGCTGCGGACGCTGGCGGCCGAGGTCGTAGCCCGCGAGGGCCTGCCCTGGTTTCGCAGCGTAACGCTGGACAAGGGCACGCGTGACGGTGTCGCCCTCGACGCGCCCGTGATCAGCGCCTCGGGTGTCGTCGGGCGCGTCATCTCGGTGGGCCCGCATGCAGCAAGAGTGCAGCTGCTGCTCGACCGCGACGCGGGTGTCGGTGTCGTGATCGAACGCAGCCGCGCCACGGGCGTCGCCAGTGGCCAGGTGAGGCTCGAGGACGCCGGCCATCCCGAGCTGCTGATGAAGTACGTCTCGGTCCTGGCCGATGTGGCCCCGGGCGACCGCGTACTGACCTCTGGCCTCGACCGGATCTACCCAAAGGGCCTGGTGGTGGGCCGCGTCCGCTCGGTTGGTGCCTCCTCCGGGCTCTTCAAGGAAGTGCTGGTGACGCCGACGGCTCACTTCGAGGCGCTCGAACAGGTGCTCGTAGTGACGAGTGCGGGCGAATCGCTGACGCTCGTGGAGTCGGTCCGGTGAGGTGGCTCGCGACCGGCCTGGGACTCGGCCTCGCCTTGGTGATCCAGTCGGGGCTGACGCTAGTCCTGCCCGGGCCTGGCCGGCTCCTCGATCCATTTCTCGTGGTCGTCGTCTACTGCGGCCTGACGGGCGGCGAGACGCACGGCATGCTGGCCGGCGCCACGGCCGGCTGGATCCAGGACACCCAGTTCGGCGGCGCGGTGAGCGGGCTCTCGGCGCTCACCAAGCTGCTCGTCGGCTTTGCGGTCGGCATGGCGGCGACACGCTTCCTGGTGACCGCCTCCTTGGCGCGACTATTGGTCCTGTTCGGCGCGACACTAATCGACGCCCTGATCTTCGAGCGGCTCGCGCTGGTCTTCGAGATCGCCGCTTCCGAGATGTCGCTGCGCCTCTTGCTGGCTCGGGCCGTCGCGAACGCTGTGCTCGGCGTGCTTGCCTTCCAGGCCCTCGAGTTCCGCGCGCAGCGCGAGCAGCGTTCGTGAGAATCTACGAGGATCTGCGCGTCGTCCAGGCGCGCCTGGCGCTGCTGCAGAGCGCCATCGCCGTGGTGCTGGCGCTGCTCGCCGGTTCCTTCTGGCACAGCCAGGTGGTGCGGGGCAAGTACTACAAGGATCTCGCCGAGAACAACCGTAACCGGAGCGTGCCGATCGCGGCCCCGCGGGGCCCGCTGCTCGATCGCAAGGGACGTATCCTGGTCGAGAACCGCCCCTCGTTCAACATCGTGGTGGCGCCCGAGCATCTCGAGGACGTGGACCTCACGATCACGCGGCTGGCGAGTGTCTTGCGCATGGGCGAGGCCCAGATCCGCGAGCGCCTGGCAAGGCGAGAGGATCTCTACCGCGCCGTGGTCGTCAAGGAAGACGCGCCTGCCGAAGACGTGGCCGCGCTCGAGGCACGGCGCCTGGAGTTGCCTGACGTGAGCGTCGATGTCGTCCCGCTGCGTTCGTATCCGCTCGCGGCGGCGGCGGCCCATTCGCTGGGGCGGGTGGGCGAGGTGACCGACCGCCAGCTCCGACTCGACGACTTCGCCGGGCTTGGGCCGGGCGCCCTCGTCGGGCAGGCGGGCCTCGAATTGCGCTACAACCGGAACTTGATGGGCCACGACGGGGAGCGCCGCCTGGTGGTCAACAGCCGCGGGCGTGAAGTGGCCGAGATTCGCCGCGTATCGCCCGTGCCCGGGCCAAGCCTCACGCTGACCATCGACGAGGACCTGCAGATCGTCACAGAGCGGGCCTTTCACGGACGCGCGGGCAGCGCCGTGGCGCTCGACCCGGAGACGGGCGAGATCCTTGCGATGACGTCGACGCCAGCCTACGACCCGAACCAGTTCTCATCCGGAATCGAGGCCAGCGCCTGGAGCCGGCTCACGAGCGACCCAGACACGCCGCTCATGAACCGCGTCATCCAGGGCCAGTATGTGCCCGGCAGCACCTTCAAGATCGTGATGGCGGCCGCCGCGCTCGAAGAAGAGGTCATCACTCCCCAGACGACCTTCTACTGCCCCGGCTACCTCTCGATCTACGGCAACGTCTTCCGGTGCCACAAGCCGGCTGGCCATGGTGTCGTCGCGCTGCATCAGGCTCTCGCGCAATCGTGCAACGTGTTCTTCTACCAGGTGGGCGTGCGGCTCGAGATCGAGCGGATCGCCAAGTGGGCTCAGCTGTTCGGGCTCGGCGCGCCCACCGGGATCGACCTTCCGCACGAGGCCCCAGGGCTCGTGCCGAGCCCGGAATGGAAGCTCCGGACGCAGCGCGTGCCCTGGTACGGCGGCGAGACGGTGTCGGTCTCGATCGGGCAGGGGCAGGTGAACGTGACTCCGCTGCAGATGGCGCGCGTGGCGGGCGTGATCGCGAGCGGCGGCCGCCTGGCCCAGCCGCATCTGGTGAAGGCGATCGGCGGGCAAACCATTGCCTACCCGGCGCCACAGCCGATCGGCCTCCGGCCCGAGACTATCGCGGCGATCCGCAGCGGGATGCGGGCCGTGGTCGAGGAGCACGGCTCGGGCTGGCGGGCTCAACTCCCGGAGATCCAGATTGCCGGCAAGACGGGCTCCGCGCAGGTCGTCGCCAGGGCGCACCTCGCGCAGCATCCGTCGTCCGCGGCGCTGCAACCACATGGCTGGTTCATCGCCTTCGCTCCTGTAGACCACCCGCGCATCGCGCTCGCGGTGCTGGTGGAGCACGGCGGCAGCGGTAGTGCTGCAGCGGCCCCCGTGGCCCGAGAGATCCTCGAGCAGTTCTTTTTCGGCGCGCGCGGCGCGCCGCGCAGCGCCGTCGCGGCGGGCGCCGACTGACCGATGACGATCGATCGACGCCTGCTCCTCAACATCGACTGGGTGCTGCTCTCGGCGGCACTGCTCCTGTGTGCCATCGGCATCGCCACGATCCACAGCGCGACCTTCGGGGGGACCAGCGCGGGGCTCTACCTGAAGCAGGCGTATCTCGTGGCCGGCGGCGTGGTCGTGCTCGTGCTCACTCTGATGCTCGACTATCGGCGCGTGGCGGACCGAGCCTTTCTTCTTTATCTCGGGACGGCCGCCGTGCTCACCTGGATGCTGTTCTTCGGTCCGCGCGTCGCGGGTACGCAGCGCTGGTTCTTCATGGGCGGTCTGCAGGTGCAGCCGTCGGAGCTCGCCAAGATCGTCGCGGCCATTTTTGTGGCTAAGATCTTCTCGGAGTCGCAAAAGGACAGCCTCGGACTCGGCGATGTCCTCGGCCCCGGCGCGGCCGTCGGAGTCCTGGTGTTGCTGATCGCGGCCGAGCCCGACCTCGGCACCGCCTTTTGCCTGATTCCCATGTTCCTCGCGGTGGCGCTGCTCGCCGGCCTGCGCTTTCGGCCCGTGCTGGCCTTGTGCCTCGCGCTGGTCGTCTTCGGCGGCCTGGGCTGGCGCTATGCCCTGCACGACTATCAGAAGACGCGCATCTACACCTTCCTCGACCCCTCTTTGGATCCCAAGGGCGCTGGCTACCAGAAAATCCAATCCCAGATCGCCGTGGGCTCCGGTGGCTTTTTCGGCAAGGGCTTCAGGCAGGGCAGCCAGAGCCAGCTCGGGTATCTGCCGGCACGGCACACCGACTTCATCTTCTCCGTCCTCGCCGAAGAGCATGGCTTCCTCGGGGTGGCCGGCGTGCTGGGACTGTACCTACTGGTGCTGTTTCGGGCGCTCGAGGCGGCGCGCCTCGCCCGCGACCGGCTGGGGGCGTTCCTGGTGGCCGGCATCGCAGCGACTCTCGCGTTCCAGGTTGTGTACAATGTCGCCATGGTCGCCGGCCTCGTTCCCGTGAAGGGCTTGCCGTTGCCTCTCATGAGCTACGGCGGGGCCTCGGTGCTGTCGACGATGATTGGCCTCGGTTTCACCCTCAACGTCCGCATGCGCCGCTTTGCCAACTGATCGCCTTCTTCCTTCCGGCTTTATTTCCAGCGTGATCGCGGCGCCTTCTGCCGCACGGGGCGCGGCCGCACCGCGCCGGATCGAGCTTCTCCTGAGCCGCGGACGTTCCGGGACGCCAGCTTGCGTCCTGCGGAGGCCCTCGCGCGCCGCGCCGAGACGCCGCGCGCCGCAGGCCGCCGCGGCTGGAGGGCTCATGGAAGGGACCTTCCATGACCAGAGAGATCGTCGTGAATACCCGGCCGCACGAGACCCGGGTGGCCTTGCTCGAGGATGGGCTGCTCTCCGAAGTATTCATCGAACGGGAGTCGCAGCGTAGCGTCGTCGGAAACCTCTATTCCGGGCGGGTGACCCGCGTGCTGCCGGGCATGCAGTCGTCCTTCGTGGACATCGGCCTCGAACGCGACGCTTTCCTGTACGTCACCGACGTGGTCGAGGGCCTCGACGAGAACCTGCTCTCGGCGGAAGAGCAGGCACAGTCGGGGGGCCACAGGAACGCCCGCATCGAGGAGAAGCTCCAGCCGGGACAGGACGTCCTGGTGCAGGTGCTGAAGGAGCCGCTGGGCCAGAAGGGCGCGCGCATCACGTCGCACGCTTCGCTGCCCGGGCGCTATGTGGTCTTCATGCCCACGGTCGAGCACGTCGGCGTGTCGCGCAAGATCAGCGACGACGACGAACGTCGGCGCCTCAAGACGATCTTGAAGGAGGTCCGCGCAGAGCGCGGAGGCGGCGGCTTCATCGCGCGCACGGCGGGTCTGGGTCGCAGCCGCGAAGACTTCGAGCGCGACGCCCGCTATCTCACGAAGATCTGGGATGAGGTGCGGGCACGGGCGGCGCGCGAACGGCCACCGGTGCTGCTGCACCGCGAGCCGTCGTTGCTGGAGCGGCTGCTGCGCGACATCCTGAGCGAGGACATCGCGAAAATCAGCCTGGATAGCGAGCGCGAGTTCCACAGGACGCTCGACCTGGTGACCCAGCTTCAGCCCGAACTTGCACCCAGGGTGCGGCTCCACAACCGGAAGGAAAGCCTGTTCGAAGAGCATGGCGTCGCGGCCGAGCTGGAACGCGCCCTCACCCCGCGTGTCGCACTCGCCTCGGGCGGCTATATCGTGATCAACCCGACCGAGGCGCTGGTGGCGATCGACGTGAACACCGGCAGTTTCGTCGGCAAGAAGAAGCTCGAGGACACGATCGTCCAGACCAACATGGAGGCCGCCAAGGAGATCGTGCGGCAGATCCGCCTGCGCGATCTGGGCGGCATCATAGTGGTGGACTTCATCGACATGGAGGAGCGCGGCAGCCGGAAGCAGATCATGGGCGTCCTGGAACAGGAGCTCAAGCGCGACCGGGCCCCTTCGAAGATCCTGCAGGTGAGCGAGTTCGGACTCGTCGTGATCACCCGCAAGCGCGTCAAGCAGTCGCTCGAGCGCACCCTGTGCCAACCGTGCCCCTACTGCAGCGGCAGCGGAATGGTGAAGAACGTCTCGACGGTATGCGCCGAGATCTACGACGAGATCCAGAAGCTCGCACCCGATCTGCGCGGCGTGCCGTTCCTGCTGCGCGTCAACCCGGAAGTGGCGCGCGCCCTTGCCCGGGAGGAGGCGTCGGTGCTTCGCGATCTCACCGGCCTGGTCGGCACCGAGATCCGCGTTCAAGGCGATCCGCTTCTCCACCAGGAGCAGTTCGACGTGGTCGGTCTCTAGCCGCAGGTGAAAGGCGCGGGCGTCGAAGCTTACGTCGCCGCCATCGAGGCCCACCTCCGTGCGCGGCGGGGCACGAACCACATTCTCTCGCCGCGCGACTTCGCCCTGGCCCGCTCGTGGTACGAGGCCGGCATCCCGCTCGCCTCGGTCCTGGTCGGCATCGACCGCGCTTTCGAGGAGGGCGCGCAGGTCGCGTCCCTGGCTTTTTGTCGCGCTCGCGTCGAAGAGCTCGCCGCCAGCGGCCGCGGGCCCTCCGCGCGGCCGGCGCTGCCTGCGGAGAGCGTGCCGATAGCGGAGCTCCAAGAGCTGCTGGCGACGCTTCAGGATCGGCTCGGCGGGCTTCGGCCCGGCCCGGCCGCGTGCTTCGAACCGCCGCTCAGGAAGATCCACGAGGTCCGCGAGCTGCTCGCGGTCGCCTCGCGCCCCAACTGGAACTACCTGCGCGAGAAGCTCCGCGAGATCGACGACGACGTGTCCGCCGCCGTCTTGCAAGGCGTCTCCGAGCCCGAACGCAGCGCCTACCGCGACGAGGCGCGCCGCGCCGTCGAGCGCCACCGCGGGCAGGTTGAGGACGCGGCGCTGGAGGACGCCGTGGCGCGCTTCACGATGCAGCGCGCCCGCGAGGCCCTGGGCTTACCACGAGTGAGCCTCGTGTGACGACGCCGTGTCGCGCAAGGTCCACCCGGCCCAGGACGAAACGGATGCCTTCCTGCCGCAGGCGCCGACGCTGCAGCTCCGGTCCCGGCCCGCGGCGCGGCGAGATACGGCCGCCGGCACCGACCACGCGATGCCATGGCACGGTGCGCTCGCCCGAGGCGGGCAGCGCGCGCAGCGCCCAACCCACTGCCCGCGCACCGCGTGGCACGCCCAGCAGTCGGGCCAACTCGCCGTACGTCGCCACCTGGCCTCGGGGGATCGACCGGACGGCGGCGTAGACGCGCTCGAAGAACCGCTCCGTCCCGAGCCCCGCCACGGCTCAGGGCGTGGGGGGCGCGGTTTCGTCCGCGGCAGGCGCTGCGGGCGTGACCCGTTCCGGGGCGGTCTGCGGCGAGACCACGAACTCCGCGTCGTCCTCCGCGGCTGATGCAGCCGCGCCGCGCGTTGCCGCGGGGATCTCGGCCGAAGGGGGATCGAGAATCGAGGCCGTGGTCGGCACCTGCACCTGCAGAGGCACCTCCCGCACCCGCACGTCGATGATCGCTTTCTCGCGGAGTTCCTTCAGGAGCCGCTCGTATTCGCTGACCATTCTGGCTTCTCCGAGATGCTTGCGGATCTCGGCCTTCGCTTCCTCGAAGGGGGTGACACCTGCCGGGCTGCGTTCCGCTACCCGCAACACCCGGTAGCTGCCCTCGGGCCCGGCGATCGGCTCGGCGGTTTCGCCCACGGCGAGTGGCTCGACGACGGTCCGGATCTCGTCGTGCAGCTCGCCGCTGTCGAACCTGCCCAGGTCGCCCCCGGCCGTCCGGCTGGGCGCCGCCGAGTTCTCCTTGGCGAGGGTCGCGAAATCCTCGCCCGCGCGGGCGCGCGTCACGAGCTCGGCTGCGAGAGCAGCAGCGTCGTCCCGCTCGCCGCTCACCAGGATCTCCTGGAGACGCACCTGGCTTGGATGTGCGAAGTCGTCCTTGCGACGTTCGTATTCGGCACGAACGTCGGCCTCGCTGAGCACGACCTTCGGCTCCAGCTCGCGGCTCAGGACCTGCTTGCGGATGATCGAGCGCTCGATGTTGCGCTTCATGTCGTCGATCGACATGCCCTCTCGGCGTAGCTGTTCCCGAAGTGCCTCGTCGGTGGCGATGTTGTTCTCTTTCTTGATGCCTTCGATGATTTCTTTCGTGTACTCAGGACGCATCCGGATCCCGATCTCGTCGGCCTTCTGGATCAGCAGCAGATCGTCGATCGCATCCTGGAGGATGCGGGCGTTGTTGTCGCGCAGGTAGGCCTCGACGCGGTCGGGGGTAAGGCGCTGGGACTGCACCGCCGCGATCTGGCGGGCTTCGAACTCCGATTGCGTCACGATCTCGCCGTTCACCTTCACTATGACCCGGTCGAGGATCTCCGCGGCCGCCGGTTGGGCGGCGACGAACATGCTGAGACTAAGAATGAGGCTTCGCGGCTTCATAGTTCACCTTGGCTCGCCCCAGGAGCGTCTTGACCGCTTCCCGGGAGGCGTCGGCCGACTTGCGTTGCAGGAGCACCCTGTAGATCTCGTCGCGGCATTCCTCCGGGCTGCGTTCGCGGGCCGCCGTATGCGTGTCAACCCGAAGTACATGATACCCGAGGGGCGTCTTCACCGGCTCGGAGATGCCCTGCGGCGACAGCGCGAAGGCGGCCGCTTCCAGCTCGAGCGGGAGCTGGCCGCGGGTGAAGCTGCCCATCAGGCCCCCCGCGCTCGCCTCGGGCGCGCGTGAACGGGTCTGGGCCAGCATCTCGAAGCTTTTCGCCTCCTTCGACAGCCGACGCCGTACGTCGCGAGCCTCGTTCTCGGTCGGCACCAGGATCTGGCGCAGCGTCACCGTCTCGGGCTGCCCGAGTTCCGCGAGGTGGCTGGCGTAGTAGTCAGCGACCTCGTCGTCGCTGACTACCGCGCGCGAACGCGCGGATTCGGCGAGCAGCTGCTGTGCGGCCAGCTGCTCTTCTTCGGGGCCCGCGCCAGCCTTCAGGAGTCCGCGGCTGCGTGCCTCGAGGACCAGCACGCGCTCATCGAGAAAGGAGTCGAGCACCGAGCGGCGCACGGCGGGATCGGAGGCGTCGAGGCCTTGCGCCGCGAGGCGGGCCAGGTGCCGCTCGAAATCGCTGCGCCGGATGCTGTCCTCGCCCAGCGCCAGGATTACGGGATCGGCGGGCTGGGGCGGCCCACAGGCGGCGATCAGCAGCACCAGGGCCAGGCCGTGACTCAGGGCAGGCGCGTTCAAGGCTTCATCATAGCCCTGGTGCCGCCAAGGCTCGCGGAGCCTCGAGCGCGGCGAGTAGCGCCGACAGCGTCGCCGCCGGGTCGTCGCCTTCGGCGAGGCGGGCCTTCAGGATCCCTTGCGGAGACAAGGCGCCGCCCGGCAGCTCGCGCGCGGCACGCACCAGCGCTTCGGGCGGCAGCGGCGTGCTCGCGGCGAGGCGCAGATGCAGCGATCCGCCGGCTGCATCGACTTGAGCGATGCCCAGGGCCTCGGCCCGGAGTCGCAAGCCTGCGTAGCGGACGAGCCCCAGCAGCGCAGCTGGCGGCGGGCCGTAACGATCCTTGACCTCGGCCAGCAGGGCTTCGGCCTCGCTGGCGCCCCGGAGCTGGCTCACGCGCTTGTAGAGCGTCAGGCGCTGGTGTGTTTCGGAAACGTAGTCGGGAGGGATGCGCAGGTCCAGGCGCAGGTTGAGCGTCGCCCGGGGCCGCTCGTCATGGGCCTCGCCCTTGAGCTCGAGGATCGTCTGTTCGAGCAGCTTCACGTACAGGTCGAGGCCCACAGCCGCGATGTGGCCGCTTTGCTCTCCGCCGAGCAAGTTCCCGGCACCGCGCTGCTCGAGATCGAGGGCCGCAATGCGGAAGCCGGCCCCGAGGTCCGAGAACTCCTGGATGGCGGCGAGCCGCTTACGCGCGATCTCCGACAGCGCCAAGCCGGGCGGAACCAGCAGGTAGGCATGCGCGCGACGGTCGGAGCGGCCCACCCGGCCGCGCAGCTGGTAGAGCTGGGCCAAGCCGTAGCGATCGGCTCGATTCACGATCAAGGTGTTGGCGCGTGGAATATCCAGGCCGTTCTCGATTATGGTCGTGGCCACCAGGACGTCGGCCCGACCCTCGACGAAGACGAGCATGGCCTTTTCGAGCTGCGCTTCCGGCATCTGGCCGTGGCCGACGACGACGCGTGCCTCGGGTACGAGCCGCTTCACCAGGCTCGCGAGCGAATAGATCGACTCGACACGGTTGTGGACGAGATAGGTCTGGCCGTCGCGCAAGAGCTCCTGGCGCACCGCCGCCGCGATCACGTCGGTCGAGAACTTCACGATCGAGGTCTGGATTGCGAGCCGGTCCTTGGGCGGCGTCTCGATCACCGACATGTCCCGAATTCCCGCGAGGCCCATCTGCAGCGTGCGCGGAATCGGCGTAGCGGAGAGCGTCAGGCAGTCGACCGTGCTGCGCAGATGCTTGAGTTTTTCCTTGGCGGCGACGCCGAAGCGCTGCTCCTCGTCGATCACGAGCAGGCCCAGATCGCGGAACACGACGTCCTTCGAGAGCAGACGGTGCGTCCCGATCAGGATGTCGACCTGCCCTGAGGCGAGCGCGGCCAACACCGCTCGCGTCTGCGTGGCAGTCCGGAAGCGCGAGACCATTTCGACCTTCACGGGAAACGGCGCGAAGCGCTTCTTGAAGGTCTTCCAATGCTGAAACGCCAGCACCGTGGTGGGGGCGAGGATCGCCACCTGCTTGCCGTCCAGCGCAGCGCGCATCGCGGCGCGCATCGCCACCTCGGTCTTGCCGTAGCCGACATCGCCACACACCAGCCGGTCCATCGGCGCCTGGCTGGCCATGTCCGCGGCCACCTCCGCGATGGCCTGCGCCTGGTCGGGCGTCTCTTCATACTCGAAGGCCTCTTCGAACTCGCGCTGCCATGGGCTCTGGGCCGCGAAGGCATGGCCGGGCCGCGCCTTGCGCTGCGCATACAGCCGCAGCAGCTCTGCGGCCATGTCGCGCATCGCCTTCTTGACACGCTTCTTGACCTTGTCCCAGTTGCCGCTGCCCAGCCTGTCCAGGCCCGGCCGGCTGCCCTCGGCGCTCGCGTACTTCTGAACCCGGTCGAAGGCGTCGATCGGAACCTTGAGCTTGTCGCCACCCTGGTAGGAGAGGACCATGAACTCGTGGGTCAGGCCCAGGACATCGATCGTCTGTAGGCCCTCGAAGCGACCGATCCCGTGGTCTTGGTGCACGACCAGGTCGCCGATCCTGAGGTCGCGGAAGTCGGAGAGGAAGCTGCGCACGCCGCGGGCCTTGCCGCGCGAATGGACGTGGACCTCTTCGGGGAACACGTCGCCATCGGCGAGCACTCGAAGCCCGGCGCCGGGGAACTCGAAGCCCGCGGAGAGGTTGCCGACACGGATCTGCACGGCGGCGCTTTCACCGGCCGCGATGTCGTCTTCCGCCAGCACGTCGCGGAGCCGGTCAGCCCGGCCGCTGTTGCCGAGGAAGATCACGCTGCGTGGCGCGTGCGGCGCGCCAAGATCGGTGGCCAGAGAGCGGATGTCGCCGGCATAGCGACGCACGGGCCGTGACGCTGCGGATACGCTGCCGCCGCTGGCGTCGATGTCGCGGACGAACAGTGCCGGCGCCACTTCGAGGCGCTCGGTCAGTTCACGGGCGGACACCAGCGCCTCGGCAGGCTCGAGCACCAGCGCGCCCTGACGGCGCTTCTTCTCTGCGCGGGCTCGCTCGTGGAGCGCCTCGGCCTCGATCGCGACCTGGTCGGGTTGAAGCGCCACGACCGCGGCGCCTTCGAGATGGCGCCACGCCGGCACGACGGTGCCGGGAACCAGCGGCAGCAGCTCAGGGAGCTCTTCGGGCACGAGCCCGCGATCCAGGCGCTCGAGAAAAGCCGCAACCTCGCGTGTCTCCGCGAAGCGTTCGAGCAGGCGCTCGCGCAGTTTCGCGACAGTGGAGCGGGTCGCGAAGGCGTCGGAGAGCGGCAGGATCTCGAGGCTCTTCACGGGCCCGGCACTGCGCTGCGTCGCCGGATCGAAGGCGCGCAGGCTCTCGATCATGTCGCCATAGAACTCGAGCCGCACTGGCGCGTCGCGGTCGGCCGGGAAGATGTCGAGGATCCCGCCGCGCCGCGCCATCTGGCCCGGACCCGTCACCGGATCTTCCTGAACGTAGCCGGCTTCATCGAGGGCCTCGAGCAGGATCTCGGGGGTCATTTCCTCGCCGCACGCGACTCGAAAGGCCCGCGTCTCGAGTAGCTCCCGCGTCAGGCTGGGGCGCAGCAGCCCGGCGGGCGAGCCCACCATCGCGCGCAGCCGGCCGCGGCCGGCGGCGAGCAGCGCGGTGGCGCGGCGCAGCGAGGCCTCGGGATGACGCGGCAGGCCACGAAACGGCGGCGGGCCCGGGGCGGGGAAAGGGAGCACCTCGCCTGCCTGGCCGGCCTCGCGAGCGAATAGCCGCAGGTCCTCCGTCAGGACGTCGACGTCGCGCTCATGCGGCGTGACCACCAGGAACGGCCGCTCGACCAAGAGCAGGGGCAGCAGCACCTGGGCTGGGCCGGTAAGCCCGGCCAGGGCGAGGCGGCCCTGCGTGGCGAGGCGCGCACGGGCTTCCGAGAAGAAGTCCTCCTCGAACAGGGGAGCGAGCCAGGACTCAGTCACGAGCGGCGGATTCTGTCCACGACCAGGCTGGTCGAGCGGCCTTTTAGGAGCGGGGCGCGGACGACGCTCCCGCCCGCGCGGCGAACGATGTCGGCGCCAACAATCCTGTCCTCCGCCCAGTCGGCGCCCTTCACCAGAATGTCAGGCCCGAGCGCGACGATGATCTCGAGCGGCGTCGGCTGGTCGTACACGATCACGCGATCGACTGCCTCCAGCGCGAGCAGCGTTTCGGCGCGCTCCGCGGCGCTCACGATCGGTCGCCCGAGGCCCTTGAGCTCCCGCACCGAGGCATCGGAATTGATGCCCACCACGAGATGCTCGCCCGCCGCCCGCGCGACCTCGAGCAGCGAGATGTGGCCCGGGTGCAGCAGATCGAAGCAGCCGTTGGTGAAGACGACGCGCTCGCCGGAGGTCTTCCAGCGGCGGCGATCTTCGAGCAGCTCCCTAAACTCCATGCCCTTGCCAGCCTGCCCCATCCTCGGGGTGCGGCGCAAGGCGTTCAAGGAACTAGGGCCTGGGCCGGAATCACCTGCAGGGCTCCGCCCGGTGGCACCCAGAGCAGGCGGACGCGCGACGCGCCCAGCCCGCTCTTGTAACGCAAGGCTAGCGGGTGGACGCCCGAGCCGAGCCACATGAGGCTACTACGGGCGGGCCCCCGGTAGCCTTGGTTGTCGAGCACGGGGCGTCCATCGATCTCGAGGCGCGAGCGATTGTCTTCGGAGTCGACATGGAAGGCGTAGGCACCCGGCGTCGTCACCCGCAACCCGCCCAGCCATTCGACGCTGAAGGGAACGCGCAAGGGGATCGCAGCGGGTTCGCGGCCCCAGTCGAAGTCGATCGGCGCTTCGTGACGAGCGAAGACCTCTCGGCCGTTCCAGGCCGGGTGGGCGTAGTAGAAGCCGAGCAGCCCAGAGCTCTGGGCGAGCGGCCGGCGCGCCTCGACGATCCCGGGCGTGACCGCTGCCGCCAGCAGGCCCACGGCGTACAGCGCCCGCACCCGACTGACATGAGGCGCCCCCGCGCGCCGCATCAGCCGTGAGCCTAGGAGCGCCCAAAAACCGAGCAGAGGCGCCATCTGCCAGGCAGGGCTGAGACCGAGCAGAGCGCCCAGGTTGAGGGCGCCGGCGGGCAGGCGCGCTTCGACCGGGGCGAAGAACGCACCCCGATGCAAGGCGAGCTGGCCGTGCAGATAGCTCGGCACCAGCAAATCGCGCATCGGGTTCAGGTGGTAGAAGGGGGCTCGGGGATCCACCGCGGTGGCCACCAGCATGAACAGGGCCGACGCGAGCAGCAGCGGGTGAAACAGCCAGGCCATGCGCTGCGCCGCGAACGCGAGTGGCAGCGCGAGGAAGGGCAGCATCGGGAGCAGGTGCCGGGGTCCCGTCGAACCGCCGCCGCCCCAATACAGAACCGAGTCGCCATAGCAAGCGTTGAAGATCAGCATCGCCCCGGCGATCAGGACGATCAGCACAGTTTCCGCTCGCATGCGCCGTTCGCGAGCCATCAGCAGCAGTCCGACCGGCACCAGGGCGCAGATGGGGTTCAGGAAGAAAAGACCTCGACGCGGAAGCAGGAGCAACTCCGCGAGAACGGCGCCGAAGGCCGTCAAGCCTGGCCAGTGCACGCCCACGAGTCCCTGTGCGTGCGCCTTGTAGATGGCCGTGGAACCCTCCTGGGCGTAGGCCTGGTATGAGACGAAGAGAACCCGCCCGAACGCGGCCATGTTGTACGCTGCGAGCACCGCTGCCGCGGCGGCGACTCCGAGGCCGAAGCAGGCGGCGAGGCGCAGGCGCCCCTGTTCGCGGCGCAGCGTGTCGAGGGCGTAAAGCGTGACGCCGGCCGCGGGCATGGCCGCCGGATACTCGGTGACGACCGCGTAGCCGACAAGCGCTCCGGCGGCAAGCCAGGTCCAGTTCGGGTGGGCGGCCGCCTTGCCCGAGTGGCGTCTCTGGAACACGAGTGCAAAGGCGAAGACCAGGAGCGCCGCCGCGATCTGATGGCCGAAGAATAGAGTCGCGAAAGGGAACGCAATCGAGCCGAGCCCGAGGGCGAGGGCTGCGAGAAGCGCGGCGAAGGCAGAGCCTGTGAGCGCGTACGCGAGGCGAAACAGGGTGACGCCGGCCAGCGCTGACAGCAAGCCGACGCACGAGAGCGTCGTGAGATACGCGACCACGTCCCAGTACGCCCACTCGGGCAGACCCAGCCGCTTGGCCAGGACGCCCGCCAGCCGGAACGGCACGAGCGCCAGCAGCGAAGCGCCAGGCGCCTTGTTGGAATAGGTTCGGCCAGCCTGAACCACCAGATCGGTGCTGTTGTGGCGGAATCGGTCGACCGCGACGCTGTGATCCTCGAGCAGAGCGCGGGTCAGGTCGAAGCGGGCGGTCTCGTTGTGGCCGAGCGACTGGTAGAAATAGGCGTAGCTGCCAAGCAGCAGGATGAAGAGGAGCCTCTCGACTCGCCCCGCATCCACCCTGGAGCTACTCCTCGCCGAGTTCGAGCTCGGGCCGCGGCGCGGGCGGATCGAACTCGGCGCCCCCCGAGAACGACCATTGGTGCGTCGGGCGATAGATACCCACGTCCTTGACCCGGCTCTTGATGCGGAACGAATGGAGCCCGCGATGGTAATCGTACGGGGTGCCGTCGCGGCGGTGCGCCGCAACGTCGATCAGGTACGTGCCCTCCACCAGGCCCAAGTCGCTGAGCAGCAGGCGCACCTCGCCAGCCCCATGGATCTGCCGCGGCTTCCAGTCCTCGATGTGGGTGTTGGTACCGTAGACGCTGACACCGTCGGTCGTGAACAGACCGAAGCCGAAGACGAAATCGTCGACCTCTTGCTCGGCACGCACCGAAAGCGCCAGCGTCAAGCTTTCGCCAGTGGCGTAGACGTGGCGCTCCTTGCCCTGCGCGTCGAGCAGCCGGACAGCAGTGATCTCTATCTCGCGCGCGCCCCAGCGGCCCTCGCGGTAACCGTGTCGAGACTCGGCCTGGCCGGGTCCCGCTTCAGGACCGGGAGCGGCCGGGGCCTGCCCCTGGGCCCCGGCGAGGAAGTGCTCTTCTCCTCCGGCGACGTGGGTCAGGTAGCGGTCCACGACACGCTTGGGATCGCCACGGCCCTCGACTTTGCCGCGCCGCAACCACAGCACGTCGTCGCACATCTTCTCGACCAGGCCCAGGCTGTGGGTGACGATCAGGATCGTCTTGCCGCGGCGCCGGAACTCGCCGAGCTTGTCGAGGCACTTGCGCGAGAAGGCCTCGTCGCCGACGGCCAACACCTCGTCGATCAGCAGCACGTCGGGGTCCACGTGGATCGCCACCGCGAAGCCCAGGCGCATGTACATCCCGGAGGAGTAGGTCTTGACAGGCGCCTCGATGAAGCGCTCTAGCTCGGCGAAGGCCACGATCGCGTCGAAGCGCTCGTCGATCTCCGTGCGCGTCAGGCCGAGCATGATACCGTTGATCGCCACGTTCTCACGGCCGCTGATCTCGGGATGGAAACCCGCGCCCAGCTCGATCAGCGCCGAAACCCGGCCGTCCACCGTGAGCTGGCCGCGCGTGGGCTTGGTGATGCCTGCCAGCAATTTCAGCAGCGTCGACTTGCCGGAGCCGTTCTCGCCGATCACGCCGAAGGTCGAGCCCTTCGGCACCTCGAACGAGACGCCGTCCAGGGCTGTGAAGATCTCCTCGCTCGTCAGGTCCGAGAGCAGGCTCCCGGTCAAGAGGGCGCTCTTCAGGGTGCGGAATTGGTTCTGGTGGAGGAAGCGGCGGTAGACCTTCGCCAGATTGGTCGCGACGACCGCCTGGCTGCTCACACTTCCTCTGCCAGCGTGTCCCGGAGCCTGTCGAAGAAGAAGGCGCCGAACGCGTAGGTGACTAGGGCGCACACCCCGGCGAGGGCGAGGCCGCGCCAATGGTCGAAGGCGCCGTCGAAGAGGATCTGTTGATACGACACGAGCACGTGGGCCATCGGGTTCACGCGCAGCATGTGCCTGAGGCCGCCGTGGGCGTCGTTGTACAGGTACAGGATGGGAGACGCGAAGAACCACAGGTGGAGGACGTGGGCCAGGATGTTCTGGATGTCGCGGAAGTGCACGGTGAGCGCCGACACGAACAGGGCGAGACCGAGCGTGAAGACCAGTTGGACTAGCAGCGGCAGGGGCAGCAGCAGCGCCTCCCAGGTGAGCCGCCCGTGCCAAGCGAGAAAGCCGAGCAGGACGGGCAGCCCGAGCAGGAAGTGAACGAGATTCGACAGCACCGTGACGACCGTCAGGACCTCGGCAGGAAACAGCACCTTCTTGATCAGGTTGCCGCCGGCGATCAGCACGCCCGCCGATTCCGCGATCGACGCCTGGAAGAACGTCCAGGGCAGGATCCCGCAGAACAGGAACACGAAGTAGGGCTCCATGTTCGCGGAGCGCTTCACCGGCAGCATCACGGTGAAGACCAGACCGTAGGTGAGCAACAACAGGAGCGGGTTGATGAAGCTCCAGAAGAAGCCGAGCACGCTGCCGCGATAGCGCGCCTTCAGGTCGCGTGAGACGAGGCTGTGGATCAGCAGGCGGTAGCGGAAGAGCGTGCGAATCTGCTCGATCAACCGCGGGCTTTAGCCGCGCTGCGACCTGGCGACGGCCAGCCGCGTCACGGCCTTCACGTAGTCCTTGTGCGCTTCCTCGTAGTCCGCCTCTGCCTTGATGGATTTCAGCCGCTGGGCGGCGTGTTCCCTGTCTTTCTCGGCCCGCCCCACGTCGATGTCCTCGG
This sequence comes from Acidobacteriota bacterium, assembly GCA_032127875.1. Lineage (GTDB taxonomy): Bacteria > Acidobacteriota > Vicinamibacteria > Fen-336 > Fen-336 > CADEEV01. Next base: position 105,899 of record JAQBHI010000108.1, on the reverse strand, counting down.
CTCGCTCGCCGAGTTCGGCCAGGATCCCGACGCGGTGGGGGAGCGCCTCGCAGAAACCCCAGAAGCAGCTGAGGCGTCGCGTTTCGGCGCCGAGGCGGTAGCTGATCACGCCCGCGCCGAGCGTCGAGAGAAACGGGGTGTGGCCGGGCCGGATCCCGAAATAGCCCAGCTCGCCCGGCACGACCACCTCGTCGACAGACTCTTTCAGCAAGAGCCCCTCGGGCGTCACGATCTCGAGGTCGAGCTTGGTGGGCAGGGCCATGGCGCTAATGCTGCAAGCCCTTGGCCTGTTCGATGGCCTCGTCGATCGTGCCGACCATGTAGAAGGCCTGCTCAGGCAGGTGGTCCATCTCGCCGGCGACGATCGCCTTGAAGCTGCGGATGCTCTCGGCGAGGGACACGTAGCGGCCTTTGATCCCGGTGAACTGCTCGGCCACATGGAAGGGCTGCGAGAGGAACTTCTGGATCTTGCGCGCGCGCGCCACCATCACCTTGTCGTCCTCGGACAATTCGTCGATGCCGAGGATCGCGATGATGTCCTGCAGATCCTTGTAGCGCTGCAGGATCTGCTTCACGTCACGCGCAACGTTGTAGTGCTCGTCGCCGATCACGCGCGGGTCGAGGATGCGCGAGGAGCTGGCCAGCGGGTCGACCGACGGGTAGATGCCGAGTTGTGCGATCTGGCGCGAGAGGTTGGTGGTCGCGTCAAGGTGGGCGAAGGTCGTGGCCGGGGCTGGGTCGGTGTAGTCGTCGGCCGGGACGTAGATCGCCTGGATCGACGTGATGGAGCCCTTCTTGGTCGAGGTGATGCGCTCCTGCAGCTCGCCCATCTCGGTCTGCAGCGTCGGCTGGTAGCCGACGGCGGAGGGCATGCGGCCGAGCAGGGCCGAGACCTCGGAGCCCGCCTGCGTGAAACGGAAGATGTTGTCGATGAAGAGCAGCACGTCCTTGCCCTCTTCGTCACGGAAGTACTCGGCGACGGTCAGGCCGGTGAGCGCGACGCGCAGGCGCGCCCCGGGCGGCTCGGTCATCTGGCCGTAGATGAGCGCGGCCTTCGAGTTCGCGAAGTTCTCGAGGTCGAGAACCTTCGACTCCTGGAACTCCAGCCACAGGTCGTTGCCTTCACGGGTGCGCTCGCCGACGCCGGCGAACACCGACACGCCGCCGTGCTGCTTCGCGAGGTTGTAGATCAGCTCCTGGATGATGACCGTCTTGCCGACGCCGGCGCCGCCGAACAACCCGATCTTGCCACCGCGCAGGTAGGGCTCGATCAGGTCGATGACCTTGATACCGGTCTCGAACATCTCGAGCTTGGTCGACTGTTCCTCGAAACTCGGGGCTGGCCGATGGATCGGGTAACGCTTGTCGGCCTTGATCGGGCCGAGCTCGTCGACCGGCTCTCCAATCACGTTCAGCACCCGGCCCAGCGTGGGCGTGCCGACCGGCACCATGATCGGCGCGCCGGTGTCGATTGCCTTCATGCCGCGCACCATGCCGTCGGTCGGGAGCATCGCGACGCAGCGCACGCGGTTCTCGCCGAGGTGCTGCTCGACCTCGGCCACGACGTCGATCTTGACGCCACCTCCGGAGCCGTCGTCCTGGATGCGGACGGCGTTGTAGATCGCCGGCACGCCTTTTGGGAACTCGATGTCCAGCACGGGGCCGATGATCTGGACGATGCGACCGACGTTCTCATTTGCCATAAATCCTTCCGCGTTCAGGACCCCGCACCCGACACCACCTCGATGATCTCCTTGGTGATGGCGGCCTGGCGGACCTTGTTCATGTAGAGGGTCAGGCGATCGATCATGTCGCCGGCGTTGTTCGTGGCGGCGTCCATGGCCGCCATGCGCGCGCCGTGCTCGGCCGCGGCCGACTCGAGCAGCGCCTGCCAGACTCGGGTCTCGACGTACTTGGGCAAGAGCCTGTCGAAGATGCCTTTCGGCCCCGGCTCGTAGAGATAGTCGAGGCCCGGGTCCGTCGGGTCGAGCACCGCCCTCTCGATCGGCAGCAGCCGGTCCAAGACGATGCGCTGTTGAATGACGCTCTTGAACTCGTTGTAGACCAGGAACACCTGACCCACCTCGCCTGACGTGAAGGCGGTGATCAATTCGGTGGCGATCTTCTGCGCGTGGTGGTAGCGCAGCGCCTGAAACACCCCGACGGACTCGCTCTTCACGCTCACCGAGCGGCGCTTGAAGTAGTCGCGCCCCTTGCGGCCGATCAGGCTCATGCGCACGTCGCCGGCGCGGTTGTCTTCGAGGAAACCCGCCGCGCGGCGAATGATGTTGGCGTTGAAGCCGCCGCACAGCCCCTTGTCCGAGGTCACGACGAGCAGCAGGATCTTGCCGCCCTCACGCTTTTCGAGCAGCGGGTGCGCCTCGGGCTGGGCGCGCGAGGCCATGCTGTTCAGGACCTCCAGCATCTTGCGCGCGTAGGGACGGGCCCCGAACATGGCTTCCTGGGCGCGGCGCAGCTTCGCGGCCGAGACCATTTTCATGGCCTTGGTGATCTGCTGCGTGTTCTTCACGCTGCGGATCCGGCGGCGGATGTCGAGCAGGGCGGGCATCGTCTTAGCCGCGTCCTCGCTCCGGCGGGGCCTTCATCCAGACGCCTCGCGCAAACCAGATTTGCACTCGGCGGAGAGGGGAAGCCGCCGCTGCGGAAAACGCCATGGCCTAGGCTTTCTCCGCCACGCGGAAGATCTCGGCGAACGCGGCGAGCGACTTCTTGATCCGGTCGGTCAGCTCGCCCTTGATGTCCTTCTTGTCGGCGATCGCCTTCAGCAGCGCCGCTTCGTGGCTGTCCAGGTACTGATACAGCTCCCGTTCGTAGCGCCGGCACTGGGCCACGGGGTAGGCGTCGAGGTAGTCGTTAGTAGCCGCGTAGATGAGGATCACCTGCTTTTCGGGCGGGATCGGCTGGTACTGGTCCTGCTTCAGGATCTCGGTCATGCGTTCGCCCTTGGCGAGCATCGCCTGGGTCGCCTTGTCGAGGTCGGAGCCGAACTGCGCGAAGGCCGCCAGCTCACGGAACTGGGCGAGGTCGAGGCGTAGGCGCCCGGCGACCCCCTTCATGGCCTTGGTCTGGGCGCTGCCGCCGACGCGCGACACCGAGTTGCCGACGTTGATGGCGGGCCGGATTCCCGAGTTGAACAGGTCGGACTCGAGGAAAATCTGGCCGTCGGTGATCGAGATGACGTTCGTCGGGATGTAGGCCGAGATGTCGCCGGCCTGGGTCTCGATGATGGGCAGCGCTGTGAGGCTGCCGCCGCCCTTCTTGTCGTTGAGCTTGGCGGCCCGCTCCAGCAGCCGGCTGTGCAGATAGAAGACGTCTCCAGGATACGCCTCGCGCCCGGGCGGGCGGCGCAGCAGCAGCGAGATCTCGCGATACGACGCCGCGTGCTTCGAGAGATCGTCGTAGACGCACAGCGCGTGCTGCCCACGATCGCGGAAGAATTCGCCGATCGCCGTGCCGGTGTAGGGTGCGATGTAGAGGAAGGGCGCGGGCTCGCTGGCCGTTGCCGCAACCACGATGCTGTGCTCCATCGCCCCGAATTCTTCGAGCGTGCGCACCACCTGGGCGACTGTCGAGCGCTTCTGGCCGATGGCAACGTAGACGCACACGACGCCCTTGCCCTTCTGGTTGATGATCGTGTCGAGGGCCACGGCGGTCTTGCCCGTCTGGCGATCGCCGATGATCAGCTCGCGCTGGCCGCGACCGATCGGGACCATGGTGTCGATGGGCTTGAGGCCTGTCTCGAGCGGCTCGCGCACCGGCTGGCGGTCCACGACGCCGGGTGCTATCACCTCGATCGGCGCGAAACTCTTCGAGGCGATCTCGCCCTTGCCGTCGATCGGCTGGGCCAGGGCGTTTACGACGCGTCCCACGATGGCCTCGCCGACGGGAATCGACATGATGCGGCGGGTGCGCTTGACTTCGTCGCCTTCGCGGATCGCCGCCGGTTCGCCCAGCAGCACGGCGCCGACCGAGTCCTCCTCCAGGTTGAGGGCGATGCCCATGACTCCGTTCGGGAGCTCGAGCAGTTCGCCCGCCATGCAGCGCTCGAGGCCATGGATGCGCGCGATGCCGTCGCCGACCGAGAGCACCGTGCCCACCTCGGCGACGTCGACGCCGGCGGTGAAGCCGCCGAGCTGCTCGCGAATGATCTTGGTGATCTCTTCGGCCCGAATCTCCATCGATACTCTCCCCTATGCTCCGGCGAGACTCGCGCGGAGCGCCTTCAGGCGACCGCGCACGGACCCGTCGTAGTGGCGGCCGCCGAGCTTCACCAGAACCCCGCCCAGCAAGCTCGGGTCGAGGCTCGCGTCGATCTCGACGCCCCTGGCGGTGGCCTTGCGCAGCGCTGCTTCGAGGGCCGCCAGCTGCTGCTCGTCGAGGGCGACCGCGGAGACGACTGCCGCGGCGGCCACGTTCTGGTGGGCGAAAAGCTGCAGGCGGTAGGCGGCGGCAATCGCTGGCAGAAGCTCGAGGCGATTGCGCTCCGCGAGCAGGCTCGTAAGGCGCCCGAAGATCGTGGAGGCGCCCGGCTCGGGCCAGACTGCCAGCGCCAACTTCTTCTTGCGCCCGGCGCTCAGCACCCGGTTGCCGAAGGCCGCGCGCAAGTCGGCGTTCGCGTCGAGCAGCGTCGCCGCGGCATCGAGCTCCCGCCGCAGTGCCCCGGCGTCGCCCTGGACCAGGGCCACGTCCAGCAGGGCCCGAGCGTAGCGGCGCGAAGCGCCAGGTGACAGTCTTTTCATGCTCGTTGTTTCTGCTCCCTGTTTCGCTGGCTTTAGGGCGGCGAAATGTAGCACGCGCTGCGCCTGAGGGTCAAAGCTTCGGGCCCCCTTAGACGAGGACGATGGGCCGCTCGGCTGCGGCCGTGACGCGGCCGATCACGCGAGCCGCTTTGAGATCCGCGAGCAGGCCGGGGAGGGCGTCCGGTGGCACCGGCAGCAACAGGCCGCCCGATGTCTGCGGGTCGTAGACGAGCGCGCGCAGGGCTTCGTCAGGGGCAGCGCGGTCGAGGACTCTGGCCTCGTAGGCGCTGCGATTCGCCTTGAGGCCGCCCGGCTGGAAGCCAAGCGCCAGCTCGCGCGCTCCCGGCAGCAGCGGTAGCTCGGCGAGGCGAAGCTCGATGCTCACATGGCTCTCGCGGGCAATGTTCCAGGCGTGGCCGATCAGCCCGAACCCCGTGACGTCGGTGGCGGCGCGCACGCCCAGGCGCAGGGCCGTGGCCGCGGCGATGCGGTTGAGTGTGGCCATCGACTGCGCGGACGCGGCCACCACCGCGGCGGGGGCCTGACCGGCCTTGAGCGCCGTGGCGATGACGCCGGTGCCGAGCGGCTTGGTGAGGACCAGCACGTCTCCCGCAGCGGCGCCGACGTTCGAGAGAACGCGGTCAGGATCAGCGAGCCCGGTGATCGCGTAGCCGAACTTGATCTCGGGATCACGGATAGTGTGGCCGCCGAGCAGTACGCAGCCCGCCTCGCGCAGCTTGTCGTGTCCACCGCGCACTATGGCGGCGGCCCACTCGAGGGGAAAGTCGCGTTCGGGAAACGCCGCTATCGAGAGCGCCGTCAGTGGGCGACCGCCCATCGCGTAGACGTCGGAGAGCGCGTTGGCCGCGGCGATCTGACCGAAGCTGTATGGGTCGTCCACGACCGGCGTGAAGAAGTCCACGGTCTGGACCAGCGCCGTGTGCTCGTCGAGACGGTAGACACCGGCGTCGTCTCCCGTCTCGAAGCCGACGAGGACCCGCGGGTCTTCCGAGCGTTCCAGACCGCCCAGGACCTGGGCGAGTTCGGCTGGGCCGAGCTTGCTCGCTCAACCCGCGCAGGCGACCCGTTCGGTGAGCCTCAGGATCCTTTCGCGATCGTCGGTCATAATATATAAGAAACTATTGTAGCACGGGAGGCGTCAGGGCGCCGTTGTCGGCCCGGGCCGACGCAGCCAGGGCTGGCTGTCGCGCGGCAGGCGACATCGCGCAGTCGCCGGAGAAGAAGGCCCCGTCCTCGATCACCAGTTTTGGGGAGATCAGCGTGCCCGTGACCCGCGCGCCAGTCAGCAACTCGATGCGCTGGCGCCCGATGACGTGGCCCGTCACCTGGCCACGGATCGACACCACCCCGCAATCGATGTCGGCCTCGACCCGCCCCGACTCGCCCACGACCAGGGTGTTCTCGGAGACGATCTTGCCGCGGACACGGCCGTCCACCCGATAGGTGTCGCGAAAGCGCAACTCGCCGAGAAACTCCGTACCCTCGTCCATGAAGCCGTTCAGTTCCTCGACCGCGCCGAGTCCTTTGAGCTTGAGCATCGGGAGTCAGGGTAGCACGGGCGGATGCTTGCTCGGGAGGCGCTTGGGCTCGCGCCCGAGTCGCATCGGGCGCCGCTGCTAGCGCCCTCGCGAGAGACGCAGGATCAAGTCGAATAGACGACTGAGTTCGCTCTCGCTGGTGAAGGCGATCTTCAGCGCGCCGCCTTTGCCACGCCGGGCGATGTGGACCTTCGTGCCGAGCGCGGCTCGCAGCCGCTCTTCGGCGGCTCGGGTGTTGGGGTCCTTGCGACCCGCTGCCCTGCGCGGCGCTCGCAGTAGCGCCACGCGGCGCTCGACCTCTCGGACCGAGAGGCCCTTGCGCGCTGCCTCGCGACCCAGGGACACCTGCTCGTCGGCGTGCTCCAGGGCTAGCAGGGCTCGCGCGTGGCCGGCGTCGAGCCGGCCTGCCGCCAGCAGCTCGCGAACTTCCCGCGGCGAACGCAAGAGTCGCAGGGTGTTCGCGACCGTCGCGCGGTCGCGCCCCACCTTCTGGGCGATCTGCTCCTGGGTCAGGTGCAGTTCGTCCTGGAGCCGTTGAAAAGCCTGCGCCTCCTCGAGGGCCGACAGTTCCTCGCGCTGGATATTCTCGATGAGGGCGAGCTCGAGGAGTTCGGCGTCGGGCACCTCGCGGACCGTGACGGGCACCCGCTTCAGTCCGGCCTGCTGGGCGGCCCGCCAGCGCCGCTCGCCGGCCACGATCTGGTAGCCGTCGCCCAGCCGACGCACCAGGATTGGCTGCACCACGCCGCTCGTCCGAATCGAGGCCGCCAGTTCGTCCAGGCGTGCCTGATCGATGTTCGAGCGTGGTTGAAACGGGTTCGGCGAGAGTCGCTCCACTGCCGCCTCGCTAGTCGTGGCGGTGGTTCCCTCGGCAGGATCAGGATCGGGCAGGAGCGCTGCGAGCCCCTTGCCCAGCGCCTTTCGCTTCATGCTCCATCAGCTCCTTGGCAAGCTCCAGGTAGGCCTCGGCGCCCCGCGACCGGATGTCGTAGAGCAGGATCGGCTTGCCGAAGCTGGGAGCCTCGGCGAGTCGTACGCTTCTCGGGATGGTCGCCTGGAACACCTTGTTCTTGAAGTGGTTCCGGATCTCGCTCATGACCTGGTGGGTGAGGTTGGTGCGCTCGTCCACCATCGTCAGCAGCACCCCGAGCACTTCCAGGCCGGGGTTCAGTGCCCGCCGCACGCGGTCGCGGGTGCTCATCAACTCCGCGATCCCCTCGAGCGCAAAGTATTCGCACTGCAAGGGGATCAGCAGGCTGTCGGCGGCCGTGAGGGCATTCACGGTCAGCAGGCCCAGGCTGGGCGGGCAATCGATGAGCACCTCGTCGAACCGCCCCAGCAGCGGGGCGAGCGACTCCTTGAGGCGGAACTCGCGGGCCAGCAGCGGGACCAACTCCACCTCGGCCCCCGTCAGATTCCGGTCGGCGGGCAACAGTTTCAGGTGGGTGAGGTCAGTATCGACGAGCAGGCCCTCCGCGGGCTCCTGGTTGATGAGCGCGTCGTACAGGCTCGGGCGCGGCTCGCGGCGCTTGCGGCCCAGGCCGGAGGTGAGGTTGCCCTGGGGATCGGCGTCGACCGCCAGCACGCGTCGCTCGGCGGCCGCGAGGCTGGCGGCGAGATTGATGGCGGTCGTGGTCTTGCCGACCCCGCCCTTCTGGTTGGCGATGGCGATGATGCGGGTCAAATGCTGGCTGCCTTCGAGGCGGCGGAGGATAGCACGTTCCGCGGGCAACGTTTCACGTGGAACACGCCGCTCCGAGGCGGCGGCGTAGGGAGTGCACGGGGCCCGGCAGGCTGGTCTCGACCTCGAACGGCGCCACGGGCTGGGGCGCCGGCCCGAATACCAACAGCCGCCCGCCTGGCGCCACGAGCCGGCCCAACTCGCCAAGCGGCAAGGCCAGCGCGCGCAGCGTGACGGTGGCGGCGCTGGGGCCCGCGTAGCCGTCGTGGCGTACGCGCAACACCTCGACATCGGGGCGGCCCGCCGCGCGTGCCGCCTCACGCAGGAAGGCCCAGCGCCTGGTTCGGGGCTCGAGCAGCGTGACCGGGAACTCGGGTCGGAGCAGCGCCAGCACGAGACCCGGCGAACCGTTGCCGGAGCCGATGTCGAGGAGTCGACTGGCCACCAGCGTTGCGGCTGGCAGGACCGGCGCCACCAGTACCCGAACGCGCTCGTCTGGGGTACGCGCTCCGGTCAGGTTGACGCGGGCACCCCAGGCGGCCAGCAGATCGAGGTAGCGCGCCAGGCGCTCGCTAGCGGCGCCCTCGAGCCCGAGGGCCGAGAGCGCCGCCGCGTGGGGGCTCACCCCTTCGGGGCTCCGGCCGGGGCGATCGTCACGCGCCGGGACGCACCCTCTCCCACGCTGAAGGTCTGGACCCCGGGCTCGCTCGCGAGCGCCACATGTACGACTCGGCGCTCGTAGGAATTGAGCGGGCCGGTCTCGCGCGGGGCCCCGCTGCTGCGGACCTCGGCTGCAAGCGCCAGGGCGCGCTCGGTGATGCGGGCCTCGCGGACCTGGCGGTAGCCGTCGGCATCCACCACCAGCCGCTGCTCGAGATGATCTGCCGCGATGCGCTGGAACAGGTGCTCGAGCGCCTGCAGCCGCTCCCCATCCTCGGCCAGCAGGAACTCGGAGGAGCCGGAGAGGCGCACCACCAGCGTCTGTGCGTCCTTCTCCTCGAAGTGCACCTCCAGCGAGAGCCCGGCAGCCCGGCCCAGTTCGCCAACCAGGCGCTGCAGCGTCTCGCGCACCGCCTCGGGCGACGCGACGACTGGCTCCGGGGGGCGGACCGCGTCCGGTGGTCGCGCCGGCGCCGGGGCGGGCTCGCCCAGCAGCACGGCTATGCGCGCGGAGCTGGGGCCACGCCCCGGTCCCCCGACGCTGCCCGGGTCGAGTACCACGAAGCGCAGCTTTTCAGGCGTGAGGCCTAGCGCCTCAGCGGCCGCCTCGACGGCCGATGGGACGTCGGGTCCGGCGAAAACTGGATCCTTCATGCCCTGCGCTCCTTTTCCCGCGCCTCGGCCCCTCGAACCACGCGCAGCGTCACGCCCTGCTGGACGATCGAGCAGAGGTTCGACACCAGCCAATAGAGGTTGAGGCCCGCCGGCGCCGCGAAGAACATCACCACCAGCACGAGGGGCATGATCATCATCACGCGTTGCTGGGCCGGGTCCATCGCTGTGGGCGTGAGTTTCTGCATCACAAACATCGAGACTCCGAGCAACACCGGCGTCGCGTACAGCGGATCCCTGTGGGACAGGTCGGGGATCCACAGGAACGGCGCGCCCCGCAACTCGACCGCGATCGTGAGCACGCGGTAGAAGGCGATCAGGAACGGCATGGTGAGCAGGATCGGCAGGCAACCGACCAGCATCTGGGTGCCCATGTTCATGCCGTGGCGGGCGTACAGTGCGGCGATCTCCGCCTGCATCTCCTGGCGGCGCGGGTCCAGCGCCGGCACCTTGCGGTAGCGCTCCTGGATCGCCCGCATTTCCGGAGAGAGCTTCGCCATCTTGAAGCCATTGGCGATGCTGTAATGGCGGAGCGGGCTCATGAACAGATTGATCAGCACCGTGAGCACGATGATCGACAGGCCATAGTTGCCGACGTGCCCGTAGACCAGGCGCAGCAGGTCGATGAGCGGCACCACGATCGGCCCGATCCACGAGCCCACGGGCACCACCTGCTCGAGGCCGTGATCGAGCCGCTCGAGGGTGCGGTAATCCTTGGGCCCCACATAGACGAGCGCCTCGCGGTCGGGCTCCAACATGAGGGCTGCCTCGAGGACGCTCTTCGGCTTGCCCTCGTCCAGTACCGGCACGACCACGGCACGGACCTCCGCGCTGCTCGTTCCGCCGATCGGTACCAGCAGGGCCGTAAAGTACTGGGCCTCGATCCCGACCCAGGAGCGCCCCGTGAGGAGGCGCGGGGCGCCCAGCTCCTCCGCGCTGTTGCGTTCGACTCCGCTAGGCCCAAGACTCACCACCTGGGGTGGCTGGTAGCCTTGGACCTCGGCCTCCTGGGCCGTGGGGTTCGAGACCCCCGGACCCCACACCAGACGCACCGGCAACGGCGTCCCGGAGCGCAGCACCGAGGCGCTCACTCGCACCGTCGTTCCCGACGCCGGGAAGCGGAAGATCTTCCACGCCAGGAGTTCGCCCTCGGCGAACTCGAAGCGCAGTTCGTTGCTCCCGGTGGCGCCGACCTTGAGCGTTTCCGTCGAGGCGAGGAACAGCGCGTCCTTCAGGCGTGCGTCGACTACCGCGTCTCCCGTCTCCAGGTCGAACGGCCGACCCGTCCCGGCGCTGGCTGCGACCATCTCCTCGGGCCGGCCGCGCTCGTCGAGAAAGCCCAGGAGTCGCCACGAGAGCAGGCGCGCACCCCGGTTGGTGAAGGCAATCGAGAGATCCGCGCTTTCGACCTCGACGCGCCGTTCGCGTTCGTCGGCGATGGCGGGCTGCGCGGCGGCCGGCGCCTTCGGCGCCACCCGCACGGCGGCAGCAGGCGCGGCGGGAGCCATCGTGGCGCGGGGCTCCTGCGCCGCGGTCCTGCTGGACGCGACCTCGAACGGCGGAATCGAGGCCGGCTTCGGCGGGAACAAGAGTTGATAGCCCGTGAGGACGAGCAGCGAGAGGGCGATCGCGAGAAGCAGGCGGCGTTCTTCCATCAATTCCTTGGGGGTCTCAGGGTACGGGGTCGAAGCCGCCGGGTGAGAACGGGTGGCAGCGCAGGATGCGGCCGGCCGCGAGCCGCACGCCGCGCCAGGCTCCGTAACACTCGAGCGCCTCCTGCGCATAGCGGCTGCAGCTTGGCACGTAGCGGCAATGACCGCCCAGGATCGGGGAGAGTATCAACCGGTAGCCGTCAATCAGAAACAGGAGGCTTCGGGTTGCGGCGGAAGCGCCGCGCGGCGAGACGTCGGAGTCGTTCTTGGTACTCACGCGCCACATCGTCTCCCGAAAGCTCCAGGATCTCCTGCGTGGGGATCAGTACCAGGTCCAAGGCCTCTGCCCCCTCGCGGGGGTTGCGGCGAAAGCTCTCTCGCAGCAGCCGTTTCGATCGGTTCCTCGCCACGGCCCCACCAAGCTTGCGGCTCGCCACCAGTCCTAGGCGGTCGAAGCGCAGCTCGTTGGGGACCGCGATCAACTGGAACAGCGGCCCGTCCAGCCGGATCCCTGAGCGGAAGGCGCGCCGGAACGCTGCCGGGGTCTGCAACCGCTGGCTGGACGGAAGCCTGGCGGCGGGCGGCTTCGCCCGCTGCGACAGCAGCCTAGGCTCCGACCCTCTTGCGGCCTTTCTGGCGACGCCTCTTCAGGACCAGCCGGCCGCCCTTGGTTCGCATCCGGACCAGGAAGCCGTGAGTCCTTTTTCGCTTTCGGTTGTTGGGTTGGAACGTCCGCTTCATGGCTTTTGTGCCCCTGGTTTGTTACGGCCGGCCGACGCCCGACCTTCCGATAAAGCTCCCAGTCTAAAGACCCTCTTCAAGCTTGTCAATTGAGACGCCTCGGAGCCCCTGCGTTTACCTTGTCTCGCGGGTCTTGCGTGTGATAGCTTTAGGCCTCTTAGGGCGTTGTCAAACCCCTTCAAGAATCAGCGCTTTGCGACACGGCTTTTCCACAGTTGTTGAAATCTCTGTGCAAAAAGGGGGCCCCTTCCGCCCATCCCCCGAGCGCTCTTCTTTTTTCTATTGTAAGTCGTTTATTTTCTTTTGTTTATTGGCTGTTCCTAGGCGCTTGCAGCGTCTCCGTTCGGGCGCGTCATGAACCTCTGGGACGATGTCCTTGCCCAGCTCGAGCCGAAGCTGAATCGTCACACGTTTGCGACGTGGTTCCGGCCCACGAGTTTTCTTTCCCTGCGTGGTTCTGCGCTGGCGGTGCGCGTGCCGAGCGCGGAGTTCAAGGAATGGCTGGCGCGCAACTATCAAAGCGTCATCTCGGAGGCCCTCGGCGAGCTGGGTCGTGGCGAGGTGGAAGTCGCCTTCGAGACCGAGGCCCCTGGCGAAACCGTCCTCGACAAGGAAGGCTTCGGGCCCTCCCCGCTCAACCCAAAGTACACATTCGAGACTTTCGTGGTCGGCGCCTCCAACCAGTTTGCCCATGCGGCGGCCAGGGCCGTCGCCGAGATCCCGTCGAAGTCCTACAACCCGCTGTTTCTGTATGGTGGCGTCGGGTTGGGCAAGACGCATCTGATGCATGGGATCGGCCACTACATCCAGGCTCGCAATCGGCACTTGAAGCTCTCCTACATCTCGACCGATCGCTTCATCAACGAGATGATCAACGCGATCCGCTTCGATCGCCTGCCCGCGTTCCGCCAGAAATATCGCTCGATCGACGTGCTGCTCGTCGACGACATCCAGTTCATTGCGGGCAAGGACCGGACCCAGGAAGAGTTCTTTCACATCTTCAACGCGCTGCACGACTCACAGAAGCAGATCGTGATCTCCAGCGATTGCCCGCCGCGACAGATCCCGACGCTCGAGGAACGCCTGCACAGCCGCTTCGAGTGGGGCCTGATCGCCGACATCCAGCCGCCCGACCTGGAGACCAAGGTCGCGATCCTGAAGCGCAAGGCGGAGTCTGAACGCGTCGAGATCCCCGAGAACGTGGCGCTGTTCATCGCGAGCAAGGTGAAAACCAACATCCGCGAGCTCGAGGGATGCCTGATCCGGTTGATCGCCTATGCGAGTCTCACCGGCCACGACATCGACCTGCCGCTGACCCAGGAGGTCTTGAAGGACCTGCTCAGCACGGAGGACAAGCCGATCACGATGGAGATGATCCAGAAGTTCGTTGCCGACCACTACAACGTGAAACTCACAGAACTGAAGGCGAAGAACAACTCGAAGGCCATCGCGGTGCCGCGTCAGATCGCGATGTACCTGATCAAGACGCTCACCCGCGCCTCACTCCCCGAAATCGGCAAGGGCTTCGGCGGAAAGCATCATTCGACGGTGATCCACTCGGTGCGCAAGATCGACGGGCTGCGTAAGCGCGATCCCGAGTTCGACAGGCTCATCAACAGCTTTGTGCAGGCGTTTCGATGAGCTTATCGGCTTTTTGCACGTCCGGCCCGACGCGCGGCGCGTGGAGCGCCCTGCGGGACACGGAACATCCACACGATGCCCTCGCGCTTCCACAAGCACTCCACGCGAGCGACCACAGCGCAAGGCCCGCCGGAGCAGCACCTTGGATGGCTTTTTGAGATTTCCGCAGTACCTCTCTTCTCCGTATATCAGAGTGCTTTTTAGTTGAGAGCGAAAGGTTAAGAACATGGAGATCGTCGTCCGCAAGAACGACCTACTGAGAGAACTTCACCTGGTTCAGGGAATCGTGGAGCGAAAAAACTCGATCCCGATCCTCTCCAACGTGCTCGCCGAGGCGAAGGACGGCGAACTGCGCATCTCCGCCACCGACCTCGACGTCTCGCTGCGCTGTGGTTGCGCAGCCGAGGTCGTCTCGGCGGGAGCGATAACGCTCGGCGCCAAGAAGCTCTTCGAGATCGTCCGGGCGCTGCCCGAGAGCGACGTGCAGATCAAGGTGCTGCCGGACGCCTGGGCACAGATCGTGTGCGAGCGCACCAGCTTCAAGATGGCGGGACTGCCGCGCGAGGACTTTCCAGCGCTGCCTGAGGGCAAACCGAGCAAGGGCATCGAGATTCCAGCCGAGGCCTTGCGCGAGGTGATCGCGCGCACGGCCTTCGCCATCACAGCCGAAGACGCCCGCTACTACCTGGCTGGGGCGTTGCTGGTTTTCGACAAGGACGGCGTCGCGATGATCGCGACGGACGGGCATCGGCTCGCCTACGTGCACCGCAAGGCCGACATCAAGGGCGCCGAGGGGCAAAAGGTACTCGTGCCCCGGAAGGCCATCAACGAGCTCTCGCGGCTGCTCGAGCAGGAGGAGCTGGCGATCTTCCAGCAGGTCGAGAGCCATCTCGTGTTCCAGGCGGGCGGCCGTACCCTGGCGAGCAAGACCATCGAGGGCCAGTTCCCCGCCTACGAGAAGGTCGTCGCGATCACCGGGGACAAGGCCCTGACTCTCAACCGCGAAGTGCTCGCGACGGCGATCCGCCGTGTGAGCCTGCTCTCCTCGGAGCGCAGCCGGGCCGTGCGGCTCTCGCTCGCGAACGGCAAGCTGGAGCTGCAGGCGTCCTCGCCCGACCTGGGCGAGGCGAAGGAAACGCTGTCCGTCCCGTACAAAGGCGCAAGCCTCGAGATCGCCTTCAACGCCCAGTACCTCGTCGAGTTCCTGGGCGCGGCCGGAACCGAGGAGGTCACTATCGAGCTGAAGGACGCCGAAAGCCAGGGGCTGCTGAAGCCGGTTGGCGGCGGCGAGATCGACTACCGCTACGTCGTGATGCCGATGCGAATCTGAAGAGGGGCGCGTTACTTGGGGCTCTTGCGGATGGAGGTCACCGACCTGCGGAACATAGCGCACGCGGAAATCGAACTAGCACCGGGGCTGAACGTATTCGTGGGCCGCAACGCGCAGGGCAAGACCTCCCTGCTCGAAGCGGTCGGGCTCCTGGCGCGCGGCCGTTCGTTCCGTACCGAGCAGACCGCCAGCCTGATCCGACGGGGCGCGCAGGGACTGCGAGCGCGCGGCATCACCAATGGAGACGGCCGCGAAACGGAGCTCGAGGTAGAGGTGACCAGCGCTGAAAGACGCATGCGTGTCGACGGCGAGTACGTGGCGCCGCGCAGCTTTCACGGTCGGCTCGACGTGGTAGTGTATGCCACCGAGCGGCTGCGAGTGATCCGCGGCCCAATGCGCGAGCGGCGGCAGTTTCTCGATCGCGGCGCCGCGGCGCTGTGGCCGGCGTATCGCCGGGCGCTGCGCGACTACGAGCGGGTGGTAAGCCAGCGCAACGCGGCACTGGAAGACGGCGGACGCGGGATCGAGGCCTGGGACGAACGCTTGATCGAGACCGGCGCAGCGCTACGCGAACGGCGCGGCCGCTACGTGGAACGGCTGCAGGCCGCCCTCGACCGAGGCGGCCCCGGGCGCAGCGAGAGCTACTCCGTGCGGCTCGAGCCGACGGCGCCGCTGGGGGACATGGCGGCCGCGCAGGCCACACTCGAGCGCGAGCTGGAGCAACACCGCCTCGCCGAGCGGCGCGCCCGCCTCACGCTGTGCGGTCCGCATCGTGATGCCGTCGCGATCGAGGTCGATGGTCAGGAGGCGATGAGCGCCGCGTCTTCGGGACAGGCGCGCAGCGCGCTACTGGCCCTGACGCTCGCGGCCGTGGAGATCTACCGGGAGGAAACGGGGCGACCCGCCATCGCGCTGCTCGACGATCTGGATTCGGAGCTCGACGAGGAACGTACCAGCGGCGTGTGCCGTGAGGTGGCGCTGCAGGGGCAGGCGCTCGTCACCACGGCACACCCCGGCTGGACTGAGCGCCTTTCGGGGCTGGCGCGCAAATTTCAGGTGAACGCGGGCGAGGTCGTGCCCGCTTGAGGGGACGTTAGAGGAGCCATGAGCGAGGAGATCAAGACCGCAGAGCTGGCGGATGCCTACGGCGCCGAGGCGATCCGTGTCCTGGAAGGGCTGGAGGCTGTCCGCCTCCGGCCCGCGATGTACATCGGGTCGACCGGCGAGGCCGGGCTCCACCACCTCGTCTACGAAGTCGTGGACAACTCCGTGGACGAAGCACTGGCCGGCTACTGCAGCGAAGTGGGGGTCTTCATCCACATCGACAACTCCGTTACGGTCATCGACAACGGCCGTGGCATTCCCGTCGAGCCGCATCCGTCCGGCACGTCCTCGGCCGAGGTGGTGCTGACCAAGCTGCACGCGGGCGGCAAGTTCGACAAGAAGGCCTACAAGGTCTCGGGTGGCCTGCACGGCGTCGGCATCTCGGTCGTGAACGCGCTTTCTGAGACGCTCGAGGTCGAGATCTGGCGCGACGCCAAGGTCTATCGCCAGGGCTATCGGCGGGGCGACCCGCAGGCGCCCCTCGAGCAGACCGGGGTCACCGATCGTCGGGGCACCAAGGTTACCTTCAAGCCCGACGGCGACATCTTCGAAACCACGGTGTTCAGCTTTGAGACGCTCTCCCAGCGGCTCCGCGAGCTGTCGTTCCTGAACCGCGGCATCTTGATCACCCTCGAGGACGAGCGCGATGGCAAGAAGCACCGCTTCCAGTACGAGGGCGGAATCGCTTCGTTCGTGGAGCATCTCAACCGGAACAAGGAGACCCTGCATCCCGCGCCGATCATGATCGTCGGCGAGCGCGACGGCGTGACCGGCGAGGTGGCGCTGCAATGGAACGACGGCTACGCCGAGAACGTCTATTCCTTCGCCAACAACATCAACACCCACGATGGCGGCACCCACCTCTCCGGCTTCAAGGGCGCACTCACCCGCACCCTGAACGCCTACGCCGCGAGCGCCGGTCTCGCCAAGGACCTGACCGAACCGGTGCAGGGCGAGGACACGCGCGAGGGCTTGACCGCGGTCATCTCGGTGAAGGTCCCGAACCCCCAGTTCGAGGGCCAGACCAAGGGCAAGCTCGGCAACTCCGAGGTGAAGGGCATCGTCGAGAGCCTGGTGAACGAAAAGCTGGGCGCCTACTTCGAGGAGAACCCCGGCGTCTCGAAACGGATCGTCCTGAAGGTGCTCGACGCGGTGCGCGCCCGCGAGGCGGCACGCAAGGCCCGCGACCTGACGCGGCGCAAAGGCGCCCTCGACGGGGCCGGCCTGCCGGGCAAGCTTGCCGAGTGCCAGGAGCGCGACCCCGAGAAGTGCGAGCTGTTCCTGGTAGAGGGCGACTCGGCCGGCGGCTCCGCCAAACAGGGCCGCGACCGCAAGTTTCAGGCGATCCTGCCGCTGCGCGGCAAGATCCTGAACGTCGAGAAGGCGCGCCTCGACAAGACGCTCGCCTCCGAGGAGATCCGCAACATCATCACGGCGCTCGGCACGGGCGTCGGGGCCGACGACTTCGACGTCACGAAACTGCGCTACCACCGCATCATCGTGATGTGCGATGCCGACGTCGACGGCAGCCACATCCGCACCTTGCTGCTGACCTTCTTCTACCGCCAGATGAAAGAGCTGATCGAGCGCGGCCACCTCTACATCGCTCAGCCGCCGCTCTACAAAGCGAAGCACGGCAAGACCGAGCGCTATCTCAAGGACGAGGCATCACTCGACGCCTTCCTGATGGAGCGCTCGGTCGAGAACCGCCGGGTCCGGCTGGCTCCCGGCGCCGAGGTGGAAGGTCCGAAGCTGATTCGCCTGCTCGAGCGGATGGTCGGCTACCGCAAGCTGCTCGCGGTCGTCGAGCGCAAGGGCACGCCGCGCGGGCTGGTGGAGCTGCTGCTGCGCGGCCAGGTCAAGGACGCTGACGCCTTCACCGACAAGGCGCGCTTGCTCGAGGTGCTGAAGCCGCTTCGCGAGACCGGCGCCGACGTGGTGCTGGAGAAAGACGAAGAGCACGGCATCTTCGAGATCGTCTACCAGCAGCCCCTGAATGGCCACACGCGCGAGGTCCGGCTGGGCGACGATTTCGTAAGTTCACCCGAATACAAGGCGCTCTACTCCACCTACGAGGAGTTCCGTAGCCTCGACCGGCCGGACCTGGTCGTGGTCGACGGCGGCGAGACCCACGTGGCCGGGCGCGAGCGGCTGCTCGAGCACTTCCTCGCCGAGGGCAAGCGGGGCCTGACGATTTCGCGCTACAAGGGCCTTGGCGAGATGAACGCTGAGGAACTATGGGAGACGACCATGAACACCGCGACGCGGACGCTGCTCCAGGTCCGCCTCGGAGACGACGAAGTGGCCGAGAACATGTTCACGACGCTGATGGGCGACGCGGTCGAGCCGCGCCGCCAGTTCATCGAGGAAAATGCCCTGAACGTGAGAAACCTGGACATCTGATGCTAGCAACGCGGACCGACGTGATGGCGACGGCGCTGCACCGCAGTCCTGAGCGTCGCGTCCTCGGGCGAGCCTGTCACTCGAGTTCCGCCCCGCCAGGAGCGAATCCTCGCGCGGCGGAGCGGAAGCTCGCCCCGCGGCCGCTCCAACGCCGCCTTCAACTGGTTTAGACAGGCATGGATCAACCGCAAGACGCAATCGCCGCGCACAAGGTTCCGACCAACATCGCCGATGAGATGCGCCAGTCCTACATGGACTACGCGATGTCGGTGATCATCGGTCGCGCGCTGCCCGACGTGCGCGACGGCCTCAAGCCCGCCAATCGCCGCGTGCTCTTCGGCATGCAGCAGATGGGCCTCGTCCCCGGCCGCCCCTACAAGAAGGCCGCCAAGATCGTCGGCGAGGTGATGGGCAACTACCATCCCCACGGCGACATGGCGATCTACGACACGCTCGTGCGCATGGCCCAGCCCTGGAACATGCGCGTGAGGCTCGTCGATGGGCAAGGCAACTTCGGCTCGGTGGACGGCGATCCGCCGGCGGCCCAGCGCTACACCGAAGCGCGCCTGACGCGGCTCGGCGCCGCGATGATGGACGACATCGACAAGGAAACCGTCGACTTCCAGCCGACCTACGACGACTCCTCGGTCGAGCCCACCGTGCTGCCCACCGTGTTCCCGAACCTGCTCGTGAACGGCGCCGCGGGCATCGCTGTCGGCATGGCCACGAACATCCCGCCGCACAACCTGGGCGAGATCGTGGATGCGCTGACGTTCCTGCTAGCGAGCCCCGACCTCACGCGTGAGGAGCGTCTCGAGGGCGTCATGGAGCGCGTCAAGGGCCCCGACTTCCCTACGGCCGGCATGATCTGCGGCCGCGGCGGGATCCGCCAGGCGCAGCGCAGCGGTCGCGGCCAGGTCGTGATGCGGGCGCGCGCCGAAATCGAGACGCGCAAGGGCGATCGCGAGTCGATCGTCGTCACCGAGATCCCCTATCAGGTCAACAAGGCGCGACTGATCGAGCGCATCGCGGAGCTGGTCCGGGACAAGAAGCTCGAAGGCATCGCCGACGTGCGTGACGAGAGCGACCGCGAAGGGATGCGGATCGTGGTCGACCTGAAGAAGGGCGAGATCGCCCAGGTGGTGCTGAACAACCTCTACAAGCACACCCAACTACAGGACAGCTTCGGGATCATCATGCTGGCGATCGTCGAGCAGCGGCCGCGAGTCCTCGACCTGCGCGAGGCATGCGAGCTGTTCCTCGAGTTCCGCCGCGACGTGGTGCGGCGTCGCACCGCCTTCGAGCTGCGCAAGGCCGAAGCCCGCGCCCACATCCTGGAGGGTTACGCGAAGGCACTCGATCATCTGGACGAGGTGATCGCCCTGATCCGCGGCGCGAAGACGCCGGGCGAGGCCAGGGCCGGCCTGATCGCCCGCTTCGCCTTCAGCGAGATCCAGGCCGACGAGGTCTTGAAGCTGCAACTGTCGCGCCTGACCAGCCTCGAACGCCAGAAGATCGTGGACGAGCTGCGGGAGATCCAGATCTTGATCACCGACCTCCGCGACATCCTAGCGCGGCCCGGCCGCATCGACCAGATCGTCGACGCCGAACTCCGGAAGATCCGTGACGAGCATGGCGATCCACGTCGCACCGAGATCGTGGACGCGGTGGACGAGATGAGCGTCGAGGACCTGATCGTCGAGGAGGACGTGGCGATCTCGATCACGCATGGCGGCTACATCAAGCGCACCACGATCGCGACCTACCGCTCGCAGCGCCGCGGCGGGCGCGGCCGCGTCGGGATGAAGACCAAGGACGAGGACTTCGTCTCCAGCCTGTTCATCGCCTCGACCCACTCCTATATCC
The DNA here is from genome assembly GCA_032127875.1 of Acidobacteriota bacterium. Lineage (GTDB taxonomy): Bacteria > Acidobacteriota > Vicinamibacteria > Fen-336 > Fen-336 > CADEEV01. Next base: position 85,830 of record JAQBHI010000108.1, on the reverse strand, counting down.
TGATCTTCACCGATCGCGGGCGCGTCTATTGGCTGAAAGTGCACGAGATTCCCGACGTCGGGCCGCAGGGCAAGGGCAAGGCCGTCGTGAACTTGGTCCAGCTCCAGCCCGGCGAAAAGATCGCGGCCTTCGCCGCCGTTAGAGTCTTCGACGGAGGCGGCTACGTGCTGCTCACGACCCGCAAAGGGATCGTGAAGAAGACGGAACTCCTGGCGTTCTCGAACCCGCGCGTGGGAGGCATCATCGCGCTCTCGGTCGAGGCCGACGACGCCCTGATTGGCGCGGTGCTCACGACCGGCAAGGACCAGATGCTGCTCGGGACCCGGGACGGCATGGCGATCCATTTCAGCGAAGAGGCCGTTCGGCCGATGGGTCGCACGGCCTACGGGGTCAAGGGCATCAAGCTCACCGGCGACGACGTGGTGGTGGCGCTCGAGGTCGTGACGGCCAGCGGCAGGATCCTGACGGTCACGGAGAATGGCTACGGCAAGCGCACGCCCGTCGACGAGTATCGCCAGCAGAGCCGGGGTGGCAAGGGCCTGATCAACATCAAGACCGCGGGCCGGAATGGCCCCGTGGTCGGGGTCACGTTCCTCCCCGGCGACGAGGGCGTGATGCTGATCACGGGACGCGGTATGATCATCAGACTCAACACTGCTGACATCTCGACGATTGGACGGAACACCCAGGGAGTGCGCCTGATCCAGCTCGAGGAGGGCGACCAGCTCAGTTCGGTCGCGCGCCTCGCGGAACGTGAGGGGGAGGAGGAGGAATGAGGGAGCGCATGGCGGCACTGCCGGGCATCTTCGTTGCGGTCGCGGTGGTCGCACTCGTGGCCTGCGGACACCCCGAGCAGAAGGTGGTGGACCAGTACTTCGGCGCCCTGGAGCAGGGCGACGATCAAACGCTCGCGAGCTTTGCCGCGGTCAAGTTCGACCAGAAGGTCCCGTCCTGGTCGATCACCGAAGTGGGCGCGGAGCAGCGAGTCAGCGCCGAGCTACCCAACCTCGCGAAGAGGGTGAGCGACGTCGAGGCAGCGATCGCCGACAACAAGAAGGCCTACAACGCCTATTTTCTCGAGCATCCCAAGGAAGTCGACCAAACGCGCGAGTTGCTGAAGAAGGACGCGGCCACGATTCCGGCGGGTCTCAGGAAATACGCCGACGACTGGAAGGCCTTCACCGAAAAAGAACGCGAGCTCAAGAAGGATCTAGTCGCGGCCAAGGCGGCGGTCGAGAAGGAAAAGCGCGCGGTGTCGCTGTCGGTGGGCCAGGTCGACGACATCGAAGCTCTGACGGGCGAGTCGGTCACGAAGACGATCGCGCTCGACCTCAGGATCGACGGCGCGGACAGGCCCTACGCCATGGTGCTCCGCAAGTACGAGATGCAGTCGCCCAGTGGCCGTGGAAAGATGGGCAGCCGCTGGGTCGTGAGCGCGCTCGATCCCAGGTAGTCGCCCCGCGCCCTGGCTAGACCACCTCGAGGCCCGCGTAGCGGGCTACCAGGCGCTTGGCCCCGATGCCGGCGAAGGCGACCGTGAGCTTCAACTCGTCGCCCGAGCCCTCACTGCGCAGGATGGTACCGACGCCGAAGAGCGGGTGACGCACGCGCGCCCCGGGCCGCAGTGGTGAACTCCCGCCGGAGCCGGCGGCGCCGGAAACCGCGGCACCCCGTGTGGGCGCTTCCCGGTGCTGCCACGTCGGCAAGCGCCGCACCTCGAAGACGTCGCGCGAGCGCGGCGCGCCCGTGATCTCGAGGCCGCCACGCGGGATCTCGCCCAAAAAACGCGACGGCTCGGACAAGCGCCTCTGTCCGAATACCTGACGGCTGCGCGCCCAGCTGAGGTGGAGCCGGTCGCGCGCCCGCGTCATCCCGACGTAGCACAAGCGCCGTTCCTCTTCGACCCCGTCAGCGTTCGTCAGGCTCCGGGCGTGCGGCACGAGGCCCTCTTCGAGGCCGATAAGGAACACGTTCTCGAATTCGAGCCCCTTCGCGGAGTGCAGCGTCATCAGAATTACCGGCGCGCCGTCTTTGGCCTTGTCCACGTCGGAGAGCAGGCTCACTCGATCGAGGAAAACGGGAAGGCCCGGCGCCTCCTCGCGGGCGTCGAAGTCGGCGGCGGCCGAGAGCAGCTCCGCCAGATTGTCGAGGCGGTCCTGGCTCTCGCGCGAGTCCTCGCTCGCGAGGGCGGCAGCGTATCCGGAAACGGCGAGGATGCGCTCGAGAAGCCCCTTCACGGTCAGGCGCGGGGCTTCGCCGCGCAGCGATTCGATCACTTCGCGGAAGCGCCCAAGCGGCTGCGTGGCTCGGGCGGGCAGCAGGGCATCGTCGACGATCTCCGCCAGCGCCGCGTACAGCGACACCCCTCGCTCGCGGGCGACGCGCTCCAGCTCGCCCACAGTTTTGTCGCCGATGCCGCGAGGCGGCACGTTCAGCACGCGCCGCAGCGCCATCGGATCGCCGGGGTTGTGGACCAGGCGCAGATAGGCGAGCAGATCGCGCACCTCTTTACGCTCGTAAAAGCCCACGCCGCCCACCACCACGTAGGGAATGCGCAGGCGCAGCAGCGCCTCCTCCAGCAGTCGGCTCTGCGCGTTCATCCGAAACAGGACCGCGGTCTTAGTGTCCCGCGCGCCCACGATGCGCTCGACAACCCAGTCAGCCTCCTCGAACTCGTCGCTCGCAGCGTGCAGCCGCACGGCGTCGCCTCCGGGCTTCACGGCCCGCAGCGTCTTGCCCTTGCGTTTCAGGTTGTGGGACACGAGACCCGAGGCCGCATCCAGGATGCGCTGGCTGGAACGATAGTTCTCTTCGAGGCGTAGGATGCGCGCGCCCGGAAAGTCGCGCTCGAAGTCGAGGATGTTCTGGATGTCGGCGCCGCGCCACGAGTAGATCGACTGGTCTTCGTCGCCGACCACCGTGACGTTGCCGGCCGCGCCGGACAGCAGGCGCACCAACTGGTACTGCGTGCGGTTCGTATCCTGGTATTCGTCGACAAGCAGGTAGTGGAAGCGGCGGCGGTAGCTGTCGCGAACCGTCTCGTCTTGCGAGAGCAGCGCCACCGTGCGCAACAACAGGTCGTCGAAGTCGAGCGCGTGGGCCGAGTCCAGGATCTCGCGATAGCGCGCCGCGAGGCGAGCGAAGCTGGCGCCCGCGAAAGAATCCTCGTCATCGAGCTCATGGCCTGAGTTCTTGCGCGCGGAGATCCGCGACAGAAGCCCCCGCGGCGGGTGCAGCTTCTCCGAGAGATCGAGCGCCTTCAGCGCATCGCGCACGGCTGCGAGCTGGTCGTCCGCGTCGTAGATGACGAAGTCAGGCGGAAGGCCCGCGCGCAGGGCGTCCCGGCGCAGGATGCGGACGCAAAGGCTGTGGAAGGTGGACACGATGGCCCGTGTCCCAGCGCCGAGCAGCGCGTCGACGCGCTGCTTCATCTCGCCGGCCGCCTTGTTCGTGAACGTGACGGCGAGGATCGCCTCGGAGGGAACGCTCTTCTCCAGCACCAGGTAGGCAATGCGATGGACGATCACGCGGGTCTTGCCACTCCCCGCGCCGGCCAGGATCAGCACGGGCCCGTCGGTCGCGAGCACCGCCTCGCGCTGCTGCGGGTTCAGATCCCGGAGCAGGGCCGAGTCCGCCGCGGCCAGAGAGCTCACTCGACCGTGACCGACTTGGCGAGGTTGCGCGGCTGGTCCACGTCGCGACCCGCGCGCACGGCCACGTAATACGCGAGCAGCTGCAGCGGAAGCACGAAGAGGAGAGGTGACCACAGCTCGTCGGCAGCCGGCATCTCGAGCACACTGTCCCCCGCGTCCAGGATAAGGCGTGCCTGCGTGTCGCCCGCGCTGCACACCGCGATGACCCGTCCGCCCCGGGCCTTCACCTCCTGTACGTTGGAGAGCATCTTCTCGTAAACGCGGCCCTTCGGCAGCAGCGCGACGATGCCCATCTTCTCGTCGATCAGCGCGATCGGCCCGTGCTTCATCTCGCCGGCCGGATAGCCCTCGGCGTGGATGTAGGAGATCTCTTTCAGCTTGAGCGCGCCCTCGAGCGCGATCGGGTAGTGGATGCCCCGGCCCAGATAGAGAAAATCGCTGGCCTTCACGGCGGTTTTTGCGAGCTCCTCGATCGGTCCTGGCGCTGCGAGGGCCTGCTCCATGAGATGCGGCAGGCGCGCCAGGTTCTCGAGATGAGCGCGGCAGGCGTCCTTCGAGAGCGTCCCATGCAGCCGGCCGAGGCGCAGCGCGAGCAGCGCCAACGCCAGGAGTTGCGCGGTGAACGCCTTGGTCGAGGCGACGCCGATCTCGGGCCCGGCGTGCGTGAGCAGCGTTCCCGCGGCCTCGCGTGTCAGCATCGAGCCTTGGACGTTGCAGATCGCGATGCCCGTCGCGCCCAGCCGCTTCGCCTCGCGGAAGGCCGCGAGCGTGTCCGCGGTCTCGCCGCTCTGGCTGATGGCGACCGCCAGCGTCCCGCGCCCCACGATCGGTGTCCGGTAGCGGAACTCGCTGCCGTAGTCCACCTCGCACGGCAGGCCGGCCAGTTGCTCGATCAGGAACTTGCCGACGAGCGCGGCATGCCAGCTCGTGCCGCAGGCGATCAGCACCACCCGCTCGGCAGAGCCCAGGCTCTCGCCCGCCTTGTCGAGCTCTTCGATGTGGACCTCGCCCTGCTCCAGGTCCATGCGCCCGAAAAGCGTGTCGCGCACGGCCTGGGGCTGCTCGTGGATCTCCTTCAGCATGAAGTGGCGATAGCCACCTTTCTCGGCCTGGACCGGGTCCCACTGGATGCGCTGGGGCTTGCGCTCGAGAGCGGTTCCAGTCGCGTCGAAGAGCCGCGTCAACCCCGGCTTCACCGTCACCACGTCGCCGTCGTCGAGGAACACGAAATCACGCGTGTAGGGCAGCAGCGCGGCGACGTCCGAGGCGAGGAAGCGTTCGCCTTCCGCGAGACCTACCACGAGCGGCGGGCCCAGCCGGGCGGCGACGAGGGTCTGGGGCTCGTCACGATGCAGCAGCACCAGGGCATAGATGCCTTCGAGCTCCTTGACAGCAGCGCGCACGGCGTCTTCCAGGGAGCCCGCGTACAACGACTCCACCAGATGCGCCACGACCTCGGTGTCGGTGTGCGTGACGAAGCGATGACCCTGGCCCTCGAGGCGAGCCTTGAGCGCCAGATAGTTCTCGATGATGCCGTTGTGGACGACGACGATCCGACCGGTGCAGTCGATGTGCGGGTGGGCGTTTTCTTCGTTGGGCCGACCGTGGGTCGCCCAGCGCGTGTGGCCCAGACCGAAGGCGCCCTGTAGCGGTTGGGCCGCAAGGCTGTTCTCCAGATTGACGAGCTTGCCCTCCGAGCGCCGACGCTGAAGTACGCCGCCGGCCACTACCGCGATTCCCGCGGAGTCGTAGCCTCGATACTCGAGACGCCGCAGCCCGTCGAGGATCATCCCGACCGCATCGCGCGCGCCCACATATCCGACGATTCCACACATGCGGTCAGCGTACCAAGAGAAGCGCTTCGGCCCTGAGGCTCAGGGCGAACCCTTGGCCTTCGCCTCGCGACGCTGCTTAGCCCAGCCTTGCTTCGCCACTTGCCGGGCGCGGCCGAGCGCCAGGGCATCCTTCGCGACATCCTGGATGATCGTGCTGCCGGCGCCGACGTAGGCCCCGGCGCCAATCGTCAGCGGCGCGACCAAGGTCGAATTGCTGCCGATGAAGGCGCCGGCGCCAATCCGCGTCGGGTGCTTCGACGTGCCGTCGTAGTTGCAGGTGATCGTGCCGGCGCCTACGTTCGCGCCGTCGCCGATCGTGGCGTCTCCCAGGTAGCTCAGGTGCGGGGCCTTGGCCCCGTCGCCGAGGCGGGTCTTCTTGAGTTCGACGAAGTTGCCCACCTTGGCCTTGGCGCCGACCTGCGTCTCCGGCCTCAGGTGCGCGAACGGGCCGACGCTCGCGCCCGCGCCGACCGTGCACTCGCGGAGCAGGCAATGGTCGAGGATGGTCGCGCCGGGGCCCACATCGGCGTCGACCAGCCGCACGTAGGGCCCGAGCGTCGCGCCAGCGGCCACGCGGGTGCGACCCTCCAGAAGCGTGCCTGCTCGGACCACGGCGCCTGCCTCCACCACCACGTCGAGGCCAACGAAGGTGCTCGCGGGATCCTCGACGCGAACGCCTGCGGCCATCAATTCCTCGAGCCGCCGTGCGACGAGCAGACGGCTCGCCGCGGCCAGCTCGGCGTGCGTGTTGACACCAAGAGCTTCGCGAGCGTTGGCGATGCGAAACGCTGCCACACGCCGGCCCGCCGCGACCAGATGAGCGACGACGTCGGTCAGGTAATACTCGCCCTGCGCGTTGTGTGGCGTCAGCGGCTCCAGAGCTGCGAGCAGCGGCGCCACCTCGAACGCATAGACGCCGACGTTCCACTCGCGAACGCAGCGCTCCTCAGGCGAAGCGTCCCTCGCTTCGACGACCGCGCGCACCTCACCGTGCCCGTCGCGCAGCACGCGGCCGTAGGCCCCCGCATCGGGTAGCTCGGCGCTCAGCAACGTCGCCGCAGCACCCGACGCGACGTGGGCGTCCACGAGTGCTTCGAGCGTGACGGCGCGCAGCAGCGGCAGGTCGCCGTTGAGTACCAGTACCGTGAGTTCCGGGTGGGTGGCGAGGGCCTGGCGAGCGGCCATCACGGCATGGCCGGTTCCAAGGGGTGGCTCCTGGCGGACAAAGTGAGCACGGCCGGCAAAGCGCGCCTCCACTGCCTCGGCGTCGTATCCGACGACGACCGTGATGGGGTCCGCTCCGGCCACGGCGCGCAGGGCGTGCTCCAGCAGCGGCGCGTCCTGTGCCAGGTGCAGGACCTTGGCCCGAGAACTCTTGAGGCGCGTCCCCTTGCCCGCAGCGAGCAGCACCGCCTGGACGCGGCGAGCGGCGAGACTCACGAAGCCTGGGGGGTCACGAGCGCCGCGAAATCTTCGTCTTCGCGGATCGGGTCGAAGTCGGAATCGCTGCGCGCCTGGGCACGGTTCTCCGGGTTCACGCCGATCGCACTCTTGAGCGCCTTGACGGCTGCGGGCGTTTCACCGGCTCGCGCCGCCGAGGCCGCGAGGCAGTAGAGCACGTTTTCATTGCGCGGATGGATTTCGGCCGCCTGCGACAGGAACTTGAGGGCCTCTTCGAATTCGCCCTTGTTGTGCAGGAACACGCCGTAGTTCAGAAGCTCCTCGAACGAGCGTGGACGGAAGGAGGCCTTCTTGCCTGCGGAGCGTTCGGCCACCGCTCGATAGGCTCGAGCCCGCTCCAACACGTCGCGCTCGTCGGGGAACGACTTGATCAGTTCCTCCAGGAGACTGAGCGCACGCTCGAAGTCCTTCTTGCCAAGGGCGCGCAGCGCCTTCTCGAACAACTCCAGGGCCTGGCTCGAGCGGCGAGACATCGTGGGGGCGGCTCTCTTGGTCATAGCGACCTCTCGAATCTCCTGGGCGAGGCGACCGGCCACGGCGTCGGGCGACCGGCAGAGCCGGAGAGATTACCACGAAGCCGACCTCGCGTGGAGAGCCGCTCGTCACGGCGGCGCGCTCCCGAGCTTGCTAGAATGGGGTTTTGGTCAGGGCCGGAATGAACCAGGCAGAGGACGAACCGATCGCGATCCGGGGCGCCCGGGTGCACAACCTGAAGGGTCTCGACTGCGACCTGCCCCGCAACCGGCTCGTCGTCATCACAGGTCCTTCGGGGTCCGGAAAATCGAGCCTGGCCTTCGACACGCTCTACGCGGAGGGCCAGCGGCGCTACGTCGAGAGCCTCTCACCCTATGCCCGTCAGTTCCTGGACCAGATGGAGAAGCCGGACGTCGAGTCGGTGACCGGCCTGTCCCCGGCCATTGCCATCGAGCAGCGCACGACGGCGGGCCACCCGCGCTCGACCGTCGGCACCGTCACGGAGGTCTACGATCACCTGCGGGTGCTCTTCGCCGCGCTGGGGGCCCCGCACTGTCCGCGCTGCGCGGCGGCGATCTCCGCGTTGCCGGCGGAGAAGATCGCCCAGCGCCTGATCGCCACGCGCGAGGGTAGCGTGATAGCGGTGCTGGCCCCGGTCGTGCGGGGTCGCCAGGGAGCTTTCCGCAAGGAGCTGAAGGCGCTCGCGGCGCAGGGCTTCACGCGGGCCCGGGTCGATGGCCGCCTGGTTCGCCTCGACGCGCCGCTCGAGCTCGATCCGCGCCGCAACCATCGCGTGGAGATCCTGCTCGAACGCCTGGCGCTCAAACTCGCCAACGAGAGGCGCCTGATCCTGGCCCTGGAGCGCTCCTTCAGCCTCGCGGCCGATACCGTGCTGCTCGCGTTCGAGGGTGGCGAGGAGATGCTGTCGTCGCGCCGCTTCGCCTGTCCCCGTTGCGACATCTCGCTCCCCGAGCTATCCCCGCGCGCCTTCTCGTTCAACTCTCAAGTGGGCGCATGTCCGGCCTGCGAGGGCCTGGGAGTTCGCTGGGCAGTCGACCCGAAGAAAGTGATCCCCGACGAGACCAAGAGCCTGGCTGATGGCGCCATCCAGCCGTGGCATCGGCACGGCGCCCGGCTGGTGCGTGAGGCATTGGAGGACTTGTCGAGGCGCCACGCGTTCTCGCTGGATGCTCCGGTCGCCGAGCTCTCGAAGAAAGCGCGGCGCGCGTTGCTCGAAGGCGATGGTGCTTTTCCCGGGGTGCTTGAGTATGTCCGGCGCAAGGTAGAGGCGCTGGTGCGTCTCGAGCGCGAGGATCTGGAGGGGGCCGGCGAGCCGCGTGAGAGTGGCGAAGCCTTCGAGGATCTGCGGCCGTATCTTTCCGTAGAACGCTGCCCCGAGTGCGGGGGCGCGCGCCTGCGCAGCGAGAGTCGCGCGGTGACGATCGCCGGCCGCGGCATCGCCGACTACGCCCAGATGGCAGTGAGTGAGCTGCGCAGCGCCCTCGCGTCACTCACCTGGGGCGAACGCGAGGCGCCGGTGGCGAACCGCTTGCTTCACGAGATCCTGGGACGGCTCCAGTTTCTCGAGGCGGTGGGCGTACCCTACCTGAGCCTGCACCGCCCGACCACGACGCTCTCCGCAGGCGAGGCCCACCGCGTCCGTCTCGCCACGCAGATTGGCGCGCGCATGCAGGGCATCCTGTACGTGCTGGACGAGCCGTCGGCCGGCCTCCACCCGCGCGACAACGAGCGGCTGCTCGATACGCTGCGCGAGATCCGCGATCGCGGGAACACGGTGGTGGTCGTCGAGCACGAGCCGGAGACGATTCGTGCGGCTGACTGGGTCGTGGACCTGGGAGAGGGTGCCGGGCTCGACGGCGGCCGACTCATGTACCAGGGCCCGCCCGCGACGCTCAACGGCAGCCTCACCGGGCGCTACCTGCGCCGCGAGCTCGAGATTCCCGTCCCCCAGGCACGCCGCAGCGCCCGTGGAGAAATACGCATCGAAGGTGCGCGCGAGAACAACCTGCGCGATCTCGACATCTCCTTCCCGCTCGGCGTCCTGACCGCGGTGACCGGAGTCTCGGGCTCGGGCAAGTCCACACTCGTCGTTGAGATCCTGCATCGCGTGCTGGCCAGACGCCTGGGTGGCTCGACGGCCGAGCCAGGCCGCCATCGGGAACTACACGGGGCCGAGGCGATTGACAAGGTGATCGCCATCGACCAGAGCCCGATCGGGCGTACCCCGCGCAGCAACCCCGCCACCTACACGGGCGCCTTCGCCTTCATCCGCGAGTTGATGAGCCTCGTGCCCGAAGCGCGCGCGCGCGGCTACAAGCCTGGTCGCTTCTCCTTCAACGTGAAGGGCGGGCGCTGCGAGGCGTGCCAGGGCGATGGCGTGCGACGCATCGAGATGCACTTCCTGCCGGACGTGTACGTGACCTGCGAGACTTGCCAGGGTCGTCGCTACAACCGCGAGACACTCGAGATCCTCTACCATGGACGCACCGTCGCCGACCTGCTCGACATGACGGTGGCCGAAGCCCAGGGCCTGCTGCGATCGCACCCACGGCTGAGCCGCCTGCTGCTCACGCTGATGGACGTCGGTCTTGGCTACCTGCGGTTTGGGCAAAGCGCTGCGACGCTCTCCGGCGGCGAAGCGCAGCGCGTCAAGCTGGCGCGGGAGCTGGCCCGTCGTGAAACCGGGCAGACGCTCTACATCCTCGACGAGCCCACGACCGGCCTTCATTTCGACGATGTCGGCAAGTTGCTCAAGGTCCTGGGCCGGCTGGTGGACGCGGGTAATACGGTCGTCGTCATCGAGCACAACATCGACGTGGTGAAGTGCGCCGACCACGTCATCGACTTAGGCCCCGAAGCCGGCGCGGGTGGCGGCCGGATCGTGGCACAGGGCACGCCCGAGGTCGTGGCCCGCTCGCGCAAGAGCCACACGGCCCGTTATCTTCGCCCGGCGCTAAGCGGGAGACCCACGTGAGCGAAGACACGCTGCTCGCGCGCCGCGCGGAGTTCCCGATCCTAGAAACGACCACGTATCTCGTCAGCCATTCGCTGGGCGCCATGCCCCGCGGCGCTGCCGACCAGCTTCGGGCCTATACGGACATGTGGTCGTCGCGCGGGGTCCGGGCGTGGGCCGAGGGCTGGTGGCAGATGCCGGTGACGACCGGCGACAAGCTCGCAGGCATCATCGGTGCGGCTCCGGGCTCGGTGGTCATGCACCAGAACGTGTCAATCTGCCAGGCCTTGGTGCTGTCCTGCTTCGAGCTCAATGGCAAGCGCAACAAGATCGTCTACGACGACCTCACCTTTCCCTCCGTGATGTACGTGTACGAGGCGCATCGCTCACAGGGCGCGCGCATCGAAGTAGTGCCGAGCCAGGACGGGATCACGGTCCCTCTCGACAAGTTGCTTTCGGCGATCGACGAGGACACCCTGCTCGTGCCGATCTCCCATGTCGCCTTCAAGAGCGGTTTCATCCAGGACGTGGCCGCGATTACGCGACGCGCGCACGAGGTGGGCGCGCTGGTCGTCGCCGATCTTTACCAGTCCGCGGGGACGGTGCCCGTGGATGTGAGCGCATGGGACGTCGACTTTGCCACAGGCGGCTCGGTCAAGTGGCTGTGCGGAGGCCCGGGCGCAGGTTATCTCTATGTCGCCCCGCGGTTGCAGGATCGCTTTTCGCCGCGCGTGACCGGATGGATGGCCCACGCGCGGCCGTTCGCCTTCGAGACGGGGGGCATCGACTACGCCGGGGACGCCACCCGCTATCTCCACGGCACGCCAGGGGTGCCCGCGCTTTACGCGGCACAGCCGGGTTACGACATGGTCCGCGAGATCGGCGTCGCCAGTATCCGCGCGAAGTCGCAGCGCCAGGTCACGCTGCTCATGGAGCTGGCGCGGGAACGCGGCTTCCGGCCCAACACCCCGGAGCGCGCGGAGGAGCGCGGCGGGATGGTGATCCTCGACGTGCCCCACGGCGCCGCGGTCACGCGGGAGCTGGTGCGCCGCGAGATTTTGGTCGACTATCGCCCCGGAGCCGGAATCCGCTTCTCACCGCACTTTTACACGACGGACGAGGAGATCCGCCACGCCCTCGACCAGACCAGGGCGATTCTCGATTCGGGCGCCTACCACGCTCACGAGGGCGGGGGCGTCCGTTTTTAGATGTGGCCGCTGAGCCACGGGTGTGGTCCTTCGACCTGTGGCTGGAGCGCCAGGCTGAAGTCCACTCCTGCCATGGAAGGACTTTAAAAACAACAGCTTAAATGGCTGCTACCCGCTGGCCTGAAGGTTGCAATAAGCCCTGTGACGCCTAAACCTCATGACCTTCCGTAGAACCCTGAAGAAGGCTGTCGGTTGTACCGGGATCGGGCTGCATTCCGGCAAGCCGGTCCGTCTTGCACTGAAGCCCGCGCCGTCTGGGACCGGTATCCTCTTCTGCCGCGCTGACCTTGACGTTTCGATCCCCGCGAGCCTCGCCTGCCTCGATCGTCTGGACCATGCCACGACGCTCAGCCGCGACGGCGCTTCGGTCGACACCGTCGAGCACCTGCTCTCCGCGCTCTTCGCGCTCGGCGTGGACGACGCGATCGTCGAGGTGGATGGACCCGAGGTCCCCGTCCTCGACGGCAGCGCGGCCCCCTTCGTGATTCTGCTGCACGAGGCCGGGCTCAAGCCGCTGCCCGAGAGCCGTGAATACCTGCGGATCCTGGCGCCGGTCGAAGTCGTACGTGGCGGAAAGTGGGCGCGCTTCACGCCGGCAGACCATTTCCGGGTGACGTATACGATCGGCTTCGATCACCCGCTGTTGAGGCTCCAGACTGCGTCGTTCCGGGTGAGTCCGGACAGCTTCGCCGAGCAGATCGCGCCGGCGCGGACCTTCGGCTTCCTGCGCGAGGTGGAGACGTTGCGCCGGAACGGCCTCGCCCTTGGTGGCAGCCTAGAGAACGCGGTGGTGATCGGCGAAACCGGCGTCCTCAACAACAAGCTGCGTTTCGAGGACGAATTCGTCCGCCACAAGATCCTCGACGCGATCGGGGATGTCTCGCTCCTGGGACACCCCATCGTTGGGCATCTTGAGGCGGCCAAGGCCGGCCACGCGCTCCACGCGGCGCTGTGCCAGAAGCTGCTCGCAACCCCCGAGGCGTGGGACCTTGTGGCGCAGCCCCAGCGCCCGGCGCTCGACGGGAAGAGCCTCCCCGCTCTCGTTCCCGAGACGAGCTGAGCTACTGCGGGACGACGGTGACCTGGACCTTCAGCTCCAGCGGGTCGCGCGCCTTGTCGTTCGACCGTACCAGCACCTTGCGTTCCAGGCGGCCATTGTAGGTGCGTGTCTGGAGTTGCACGTCCATGTTCGTCGACTGGCCCGGCTTCACGAGCTTCGCGTAGCCCGCGGCGACGGTGCAGCCGCAGGTGGTCGAGACGCGATCGATAACGAGGTCCTGCGTCCCGATGTTGCGGATCACGAAGTCCTTGTGCAGGACCTTGTTCTGCAGGGCCTTGCCGAAGTCGAAGGCCTCGGGTTCGACGCTGATCCGGGGCCCGGGCGTCTCGGGGGCCGAGGCCGCAGGCAGGGCCGTGAGCGAACCCGCCGCCAGAATGCATGCCAGGACGCAAGAGCCGAGTCTCAAGAAATCACCCCCGCCTACTCCGCGGAACGTCCGCGACCCGTCTTCTTGGAGGCCGTCAGCTTCCGCATGTACGCGCCCAACATCTCATTCTCGTACGTGACCGAGTTCAAGAACAAGCTCTCCACGAGATAAGCCCGCCGGTCCTCCTCGGTCATCTGCTCGGCGATGCCCCGGATCTCCTGCATCATGTCCTCGAAGGAGATCTGCAACTGGTGCTTGAGCGTCACCTCTCGATAGAGCGCCTCCAGCAGGGCCAGCAGATCGCCGTCGACGGGCAGCTCGGCGCCGGTCGTCAGGCGGAGGCTACGCATCGGCCTTGCCCCTGCGCCCGGCGCCCAGCGCGCGGAGCGCATCGGCCTCGTCGCGGTGAAGACCCACGATCTTGTGCACGCCGGTCATGGAGATCATCGTCTCGACGCGCGGCTGCAACCCGGCGAGCTTGAGCGCTCCGGAACGATCCTGGACCAGCCGGTGGATGTCCATCAGGCAGCCGATCGAGGCGCTGTCGATGTAACTGACCGCGCTCAGGTCGATCACGAGCTTGTTGGAACCGTCTTCGACGAGCTGGCGCACGGCGGCGAAGAATGCCGCGAGCACCGGGTAGGTGAGCCTAGTTTCCTTGACCCGCACGATCTGCGCGTCGTCTTTCGCTTCGACTATCAGTTGCATCTCACCTCACCTCTTTTTCGCTCAAGGAGCGGCCTGCCGCGCGGCGGCGTCCCGGCTGTTGGGCCCGCAGCAGCAGCCGGGCCAGCTCTTCGCGCCCGCGATTGATCCGGCTCTTCACCGTGCCCTCGGGGAGGCTCAGGTGGTCGGCCATTTCCTGGTAGGAAAGCCCTTGCAGATCCCGGAGCACGACCGCCTCGCGCAGCTTCTCCGGGAGTAGTTCGAGCCCCCGGCGCAGAAAGCTCCTGCGGTCGCGCTCTTCGAGGACGCGGTGCGGGTTGCCCGAGGCCGCGGGTGCGAGATCGAAGGCGACCAGATCGTCGACGAGCACTTCCCGCTCGCGCTTGCTCGCGCGGTAGTGGTCGATGCAGTAGTTGCGCGCCACGCTCGACAGCCACGTCGAAAAGTCGGCGTCCTGGTTGAACTTCTCGAGGCTCTTGAAGATCTTCAGGAAGATCTCCTGGGTCAGGTCCTCGGCTTCGTCGTGCTTCCCCGTGAACTTGTAGGAGATGTGGAAGACCTTGCGCCGGTAACGCACGACGATGGCCTCCCAGGCGCTGTTCTCCTTGCGCAGGCAGCGCTCGATGAGCTCCGCGTCCGGGGGAACCCTTGCGTCCGCGCGCCTTACCTGTTGCGCCGCGTTGCCCTCGCTCTCCGTCCCGCGATCGCGGATCTTACTTCAACTCCGGACGCTGGGCGTCCGTCCAGGCAGTGTACCAGTAGCTCGCCGCGTCGTTGGCCGCGAGCGAAAGCCGACGCGAGAGGAAGTCCGAGGCCCGCGTGGCCAGGTCCTCGAAGTAGATCGCCCCGTAGCCTGACTTGCCGCGCTTGCTGAGCTCGTCCAGGAACAGCAGGTTGTCGACCCAGACGTAGCTCCCCTTCAGCATGGAGAAGACGTAGCCCTTCGGGTCGTCGAGATAGATGGCCGCGTCGGGCGAGACCTTCAGCTTGCCCGCCATCGCCTCCGGGAACTTCATCGTGAAGCGCAGGTACAGACCGTGCTGATCGCTCTTCTGGCCGTCCGAGTTGTCGGTCAGCGCCAGCGGGTTGTGGAGTTGGGCGACGAGCCCGGCCAGCGTGTCGGACTCTTCGAGGATGCGGGTCTTTTGCTTGGCCCTGAAGGCCTCCACGAGGCGGGCGTAGGACTCCTGGACGAGCCAGGGCAGGCGGCCGATCGCCGCCGCTTCGCCGTACTTTTCCTTGAGGCCCTGCTCCGAGTAGGGCAGGTCCAGGAAGGGATAGGGCATCAGGCGATCTACCGCGAAGCGCCAGTCGGGCGTCTCCTCGGGATAGCTGGGTTCGAGGGCGAGCGTCGGCATCTCGCGGCGGTGCGCCTTGTAGAACTCCCGGAGCCCCTTGGGCAGGGCGTCGATCGCCTTGCTCGTCACGGCTTCCTGCGCCACGGGACCCCAGGCTCGCGCTTCACTCGCCGCGAGCATGAAGGTCAACGCGGTGGCGAGGACGGCAAGAGCAGGCAACCTCAAGAGCGACCTCCTTCTTCGAGCAAACCGCAGGCTCACTCGACGCGCGCCGCGCTCAGCAGGCGGACCGCCTGTGCTCCCGCCTCGCGGAGCGCCTGGGCGCAGGCTCGCGCTGTCGCCCCTGTCGTCACCACATCGTCGACCAGTATGACCACGCGCCCCGCGATCTGCGTCCGGCGCCGCACAGCGAAGGCGCCCGCCACATTCCTGCGCCGGCGCGCGGCGGAGAGGCCCGTCTGGGTGGGCGTGTCGGCGCGACGAACCAGAGCCGCGCAGGCCAGCTCCAGATCGAGGCAGCGTGCGAGCTCAGCGGCGAGCAACTCGGCCTGGTTGAAGCCTCGCTCGCGTCGGCGCCGAGGGTGCAGCGGCACCGGGACGAGCACGGCTCCGGCCGAAAGCACGGCCCGCCCTGCGCTCTCCGCCGCGATCGCTTCCGCAAGCCTGCCGGCGACGCGCCGCCGGCCGTGGTACTTGAGCTCGTGAACGGCCGCCCGCAGCGGCCCCTCGTAGGGCCCCAGGCTGAAGCCAAGCTCCAGCGGCGAAAGCCCACGGCGACAGCGCCCGCAGTGCACAAGGGGGGCAGGCAGAGACTGGCCGCAGCGACACGACGTGCTGGGCCTGCGGGCGACGGCGCCCCAGCATGCCTCGCACAACGGGCCCCGCGTGGGGCGAGCGAGCGACTGGCCACAAGAAGGACAGCTCGCGGGAAAGACGACCGCGAGCAGGGGATCGACCAGGGCGCTCACAGCCTGCGCCCCGAAAGGCGGCCTCACAGGAGCCCCTGCTCCTGTTTCTCCTGGCAACCGAGACAGCGTTTCGCCCACGGCACTGCCTCGAGGCGCTTCTTGTCCATCTCGTCCTCGCAGACGATGCAGAAGCCGAACTTCTTGGTGTCCAGGCGAGCGATCGCATCGTCCACGTCCTGCAGCATCTCCCGCTCCGAGTTCGAGAGGCTGAACAGGAACTCCTTGGTGTACGAGTTCGCAGCCTTGTCGGCGATGTCCTGGGCGCCGTCCCCGTCCGCCTCTTTCCCGTAGGTCTTGTTCTTGTTGTAGGCGACCAGGAGCTCCTGCTTGCGTTTCAGGAGTCGCTCCTTGATGAGCCGCGTCTTCTTCTGGTCCATGGGGTCTTGACTGTCTCCTCTCCTTAGGGAATCCCGAAACGCCGCCGCTTTTCCCAGAGTGCCTTGCGGCTTACCCCAAGGATCACGGCGGCGCGCGTCTGGCTGCCGCCCGTCTCGCGCAGGACGTGGCGGATATAGGCCTCCTCGACGGCCTTGAGCGAGGGGCGGCGCTCGCGCCCCGCCCACAGATTCTGCGGCTGCTCCGACAGATGCAGCGGCAGGGCCGGCGCACCGATCGGGCCTTCGCCGGGGTTGAGCGTCGCCGCCCGCTCGACCACCGCGCGCAGTTCGCGCACGTTGCCGGGCCAGTGGTAGCCGCGAAGCAGCGTGCAGGCCTCCGCCTCGAAAGCCTCGGCCTTCGTGGTGCCGCGCGCCCGCTCGCGTGCCAGAAACGCCTCCGCGAGTGGCAGCACGTCGTCGAGGCGCTCGCGCAGCGGCGGCACGCTGAGCGGCACGACGCCCAGACGGTGGTAGAGATCTTCGCGGAACTTACCCGCCGCGACCGCGGCACGCAGGCTCACGTTCGAGGAGGCGACGAAGCGCACATCGACCTCGAGCGTGCGCGTACCACCCAACCGCTCGAAGCGCTTCTCCTCCACCACGCGCAGCAGCTTGGCCTGCAGTGCCGGGGCGAGATCCTGAACCTGATCGAGGTAGACCGTGCCGCCTTGGGCCATCTCGATCTTGCCCGGCTTGGCGAAGCGGGCGTCGGTGAAGGCCCCCTTTTCGTGGCCCAGCAACTCGGACTCCAGCAACTCGTCGGGGATCGAAGGGCAATGGATCTTGACGAGCGGAAAATCGCGCCGCGGGCCACCCTCATGGATCAGGTGCGCGAGCAGATCCTTTCCGGAGCCGCTCTCGCCCTCGAGCAGCACCGAGCTCTTCGCCTCGGCGAGGCGACCGACCAGCGCCAGCAGCGCCCGCATCGGCTCCGAGCGGGCCACGATGCGGGCCGCTTCGGCGGCGACGCTCATGCCGAGATCTCCGTACGTCGGGCGCCACCCCAGAGCCGCTCCAGGTCGTAGAACTCGCGCGTTCTCGGCGTGAAGACGTGGACCACGAAGACATCGTAGTCGAGCAGGATCCACTCCTGTCGCGGATAACCCTCCACGTGACCGGCTCGATATCCGACGGCGCGTAGCGCCTCTTGGATCGCATCAGCGATCGCGACGAGCTGGCGCTGATTGCCGCCCGACACCAGCAGAAAGTGGTCGGTGAAGTCGCTCTGCTCGCGCAGATCGAGGGCCACGACGTTGTCCGCCTTCTTGTCGAGGGCGGCGTGAGCGGCGAGTCGGATCGACTGGGGCAGCGTCAACGGTAGAGCCCTCTCTTCTCGATGTATTCGGCCACGGCGTCGGCAACGAGATAGCGAACGCTGCGCCGGTTTGCGACGCGGAGCCGGATTTCCGAGGAGGAGATGGGCAAGCCGGCGCCTTCGACACGGACGGCCCTACGTCCATCCAGCAAGGCGGCCGCCCCGGGGCGGCCGACGACGGCCACGGTGGCGAGCGAGAACACCGCCTCGGTGTCGTGCCAGCTGCCCATCTCGGGGAAGGTATCGCTGCCCACGATCAGGACCAGCTCCGCTCCCGGGTGCTCGGCGCGCAGCGCGCGCAGGGTGTCCACGGTGTAGCTGGGGCCCTCTCGCTCGAGCTCGACGTCCGAAACGCCAAAGTGCCGGTTACCAGCGGTGGCGAGGGCCACCATGGCGAAGCGATCGCGGGCCGAGCAGGCAGCCTCGGGGCGATGCGGTGGCACGCCTGCCGGTACGAAGGCGACGCCGTCCAGAGCCAGGGCCTCGCGGGCGTTTTCGGCCGCCCGCAGATGGCCGAGGTGGATCGGGTCGAAAGTCCCTCCCAGGATCCCGAGCTTCACGCCCGCTCCTCCACGGGCCCGAGCGTACGCGCCGCCGTCACCATGCCGAACAACCGAAGCTTCAGCTCGGCGAGCCCGGCGCCCGTCAGCGCCGAAACCGGCAGCACGTCGAGGCCCAGCCCGCCCGCCTCGGCGACGAGGGAGCTCAGCGGGTCCGGATCGACGATCATGTCGCGCTTGCTGGCTGCCACCAGCTGCGGGCGCCGCAGCAGGTCAGCGTCCCACTGTCCCACTTCTTCGCGCACCGCCCGCAGGTCGGCGGCGGGATCCCGCCCGCTCCCGCCCGAGGCATCGACGACGTGGAGCAGGACGCGAGTGCGCTCCACGTGCCGCAGGAAATGGAGCCCGAGGCCTGCGCCCGCGTGGGCCCCCTCGATGATGCCGGGGATGTCCGCCGCGACGAAAGCGTCGTCCTCGCTCGCCTGCACGACCCCTAACACCGGCGAGAGCGTCGTGAACGGATACTCGGCGATTTTGGGCTTTGCGGCAGACAGCCGCGACAGGAGTGTCGACTTGCCCGCGTTCGGGAAACCGAGCAGTCCCACGTCCGCCAGCAGCTTGAGATCCAGACGCAGCCAGCGTTCCTGCCCCTCGCCGCCCGCTTCCGCCTCGCGCGGTGCGCGATTGAAGTTCGAGAGAAACGCCCGATTGCCCCGCCCGCCGTGGCCGCCCTGCGCGACGATCAGCCGGTCGCCCGCGGCGAGGACCTCGCCGAGCCGCTCTCCGGTCGACTCCTCGGCAGCGATCGTGCCGGGGGGTACGGAGATCAGCAGATCCGCGCCTTCGGCCCCGGTGGAGTTCGAGGAGCTGCCGTGGGCGCCCCGCTCGGCCCGCCACTCGGTGTGATAGCGCAGCGGCAGCAGCGTATTCTGGTGCGAGACAGCGACCAGGTAGACATCGCCACCACGCCCGCCGTTGCCGCCGTCGGGCCCCCCGCGAGGAACCTTGGATTCCCGGCGGAAGCTGGCGCAGCCTCGGCCACCGTCGCCTGCCCTAACAAAAATTTTGACTCGATCGACGAACATGGCCACCGCCCGTCGAGGCGGGCGCCGCCACCTAGCTCGCGGCGGGGAGAACGTTCACGCGAAGCCCGCGTGAGCCTTTGTTCTCGAACCGCACGACGCCGTCGACGAGGGCGAAAAGCGTGTGGTCCTTGGCGAGACCGACATTTTTGCCCGCCTTCCAGCGGGTGCCATGCTGTCTCAGGATGATCGTACCGCCGCGGACGGCCTCGCCGCCGAAGCGCTTTACGCCCAGCCGCTGGGAATTGCTGTCCCGTCCGTTGCGGCTCGAGCCCTGCCCTTTCTTGTGTGCCATGCTGTCTTCCTAGGCCTGAATGGCGTCGATGCGCAGCGCCGTGTAGGACTGTCGATGGCCGCGGGTGCGCCGGTAGTGCTTACGCTTCTTGTACTTGAAGACACGGATCTTGCGGTCGCGGCCTTGTTCGAGGACGGTGCCCACAACTGACGCCTTGCCGACACGGGGCGCGCCCACCCGGGTCTCGCCCTCACCGGAGACCAGGAGAACCTCCTCGAGGGTGACCTTTTCACCAACTGGGGCAGCCAAGAGCTCGACATAGATCGTGTCGCCCTTTTCCACCCGGTATTGCTTGCCTCCGGCCTTCACGATCGCGTACACGGTTCAGATGCCTCCCTGCGGCAGATCCGTTTAAACGCAAGAATTTAGCACAGGCGCTCGACTCCGGTCAAGAGCTCCGGGGGCCGCCTAGAAGTCGAAGCCGATCCAGAACGAGAATTCGGTCTTCTTGGAAACCAGCTTCAGGTCGGTCAGCTTCGACCAGTCGAAGTGCAGCGGGTAGCCGAGGAAAAAGAACTGCAGCCCGAGACCGTACGAAGCGCGTCCGTCGACGAGTCGGAATCCCGAAACCTCCTCGCCAAAGACCGGGTCGTTCACGAAAGAGCGGCCAGGCTCGCGCGTCGAAAACTTGTAGTTCTTGTCCCCTTTGAACTTGGAGCTGCCGACACCGAAGAAGACCGTGCCGCGCAGCGGCCCCACTAGCCCGATCGGCGTCGCCGCCACGTGGATCAGCGGGATTCGGAGCTCTGCATTCGCATGGAAGCCCTCGTTGCCCGCGAAGGAAAGATACGGGTAGCCCCGCAGCTCCTGGTTGCCGCCGAAATAGAAAATCCCGGGGGCGTCGCCGAACGACTTGAAGCCCCGAGCCCGGAGCGCGAGCAGCGTCGTGGAGGAGCCCAGGCGCAGGTACTTGCGCATGTCGGCGTCGAGCGTTGTGCGGCGCAGCGAGCCGCCCACGCTGGTTTCAGCGCCGAGGCTGAACGTGGAGCCGCTCAGCGGTCCGAAACCGGCGAAGCGCGTCGTCTCCTGGACCAGGCCGACGGAAACCGGCAGCAGCGTGCCGTTGAACAGGAAGAAGGGGATTCCGGCCGCGGCCGCCTGCTGCTCGACCTGGCGCTGAACCGCCGGGTCCTCGTAGCGCTGACGCAACTTGTAGAAGCCCGCCGAGACCTCCACCCGCCGCAGCTTGTCGAGCGGATACTGGCCTATCAGCGAGGCGCCGAACTGGCGAGTCGTCGCGAAGGCCCCCGAACGGGAGAAGCCCTGGTTGAAGGTGAAGGGTGAGCTGAAGAAGAACCGCGTCGAATCGAAGGCCGAGATCCCGTACTGGAAGCGCGAGCCGAGGTTGACGTAGTTGCCCTGGTAGGTTCGGAACTCGCGGATCGAGAGCGCCGTCAGCGTGAAGTTCTGGTCCCCGAGGATGTCGGTCAACTCGACCTGCGAGCCGCCGAAGAAGTCGCCGCCCGAGGTGACGCCCACGTTGAGCGGGGGGCGGCCGATCAGGTAGAGCTTCTCGAACAGCCTCTTGCTGCGCTTGTTCTCGGGCACAACCTGGTGGGTCACGTCGGGCTCGAAGTCGAGGATCGCTTCCGCGGTCACCCGCACGTCCTGATCGACCGCTCGCAACGGGTCCACGAGATCTTTCGTGTAGAGCCCGAATTGACCCTTGAAATAGCTGATGAAGGCAAGCCGGTCGCCGCCCCGAGTCGTGAGCGGGAACGGGGCCATGTTGTTGCCGACCACGTCGGTGAACTGGTCGATGGCCCCGCTCTTCAGGTCCAGGGAGCGGATGTTGTAGACCTCACCGTCCTCGTTCGAGGCGTAGTAGAGCGTCGTGCCGTCCGAAGAAAAAGCAGGCGTCTCGTCGTCGTAGACGCCGAAGGTGAGCGGCAGCTTCTTCTGGGGGCTCGCCAGCGAGAACAGATACAGCTTGTCATGGCCGCTGACACGCCGGGCGTATGCCACGAGCGTCCCGTCCGGGGAAATCTGCGGGTCGGAGTCGGCGAAGGCGTCCTGCGTGAGGTTACGCAACTCACCTGTTTCGAGATCGACGTAGTAGATGTCGGACACCCCCTCCTTCAACCCCGAGAGCAGCGCTCCCCGCCCATCGGGCGTCAGGCAGGGCGAGCTGGCTTGATCGAGCGAGATCGCCACGCGGCGCAGGACCTCCCCGGAAAGCACCGAGACCTGGAACAAGCTGCGGCCCTTGCCGTGGCGGGCCAGGAAGGCCACGCTGTCGCCCTTCGCGTCGAAGCTGATCGAACGGCCAATCGTGTGGGAGGTGATGTTGATGTGGATGTCTTCGTAGCGGTTGGTATAACCCGAGGTGAGGTTCTTGATCACCGCGCCGTCCTTGGCCGAGAGCAATACCAGGTCGGCTTCGGCGTCGCTGCGGTTGCCGGTGAGCGCGGCGACCATCTCCCCCGACGGCGAGGGCGCGAAGCCGAAGACCTGGATGTAGCGCGTGCGTTCCGGGTTCGGGGAAAGGTTCTTGCCGTAGTCGCTTGGGCGCTGCTTGTCGCGAAACGGCTTGAAGCGTTCCTTCAGCCACTTCTCGTAGGCCTCGTCGAACTCCTCGGGCTTGATACGGAAGGCCTGCATGTAAATGTCGTCCAGGCTGCCGCCGATCACGTTTTTGCGCCAGGTGTACAGGAACTGGCGGATGCCCTCCTTGCCGTAGCGCGCCTCGATGAACTCGAAGGCGGCGTGGCCGAAGTTGTAGGCCTCGCGTCCCGACAGCGACTGGTACTCGCTGCGCGAGATCTTCGGCACCTGGTCCGAGACGGCCCCCTCGCGGATCATCATCAGGTCGAGCGGATCCCACAGCCCGCGCAAGTAGTCGGCGAGGCCCTCGTCGACCCACAGCGGCACGCTGCGCTGGAACAGGCTGCGCGGGATTAGGTCGAATTCGAAGACGTGTGCCAGCTCGTGGGTGATCAGCCCCTGCAGCCGATCGGGCGGCTCATCGATCGGCACTACCATCCGGTTCCGGACCGGCTCGGTGAAAGCCAGCGCGGCCTCGGGCACGAAGCCGGGGAAGAGGTTCGTCTGCTCGAACTCGGAGTGGGTCTTGTACAGCACCAGCGGGATCGCGAACGGCACCTCGTGCTTCAGCTCGGACGAGATCTTCTGGTAGCCACTCTCAGCGTAGGAGGCGATCCGGCCAAGGTGCTGCTCGAACTCGGGGTAGTAGTAGATCTCGAAATGCGGGCTCTTGTAGATACGCCAGGCGAAGGTGTCGTATTTGACCTTGTTCTTGCCGAAGTACGGGAAGAACTGGGCTTCGGCGGCGCCCCCCGGCAGGAGCGCCAGGAGCCAGCCGAGGATGAGCAGGCGCGTCTTCATTTCGCGTTAACCCTAGGGCAGCAGGACGCGCGTGCCCCGGATCCTCTGGGGTGCGATCACCCCGAGGAAGTTAGGGAGCAGCCGGTCCATCAGCTCGAAATACGAGGAAAGCGGCGAGACCTTCTGATCCTCGCTGTAGAGGACTTCTTCGGAGAACTTCTCCTTATGCAGGGTTTCGCCAGTCTTGCCGTCGACGAAAACGAAGTCGGCGGAGAGCGTGAAGGCCTTGCGTTCGAGGAAGCGGTTGCCACGCACCAGCCGGGCGCGGCTCGTCGAGGGGTCGCGTACGACCCGCTCGTCAGCCTGGAAGCCAGAGCGGCTTTGCTCCTCGAAGGACACCCGGCCCGTCACGATCAGCGGGTCTTGATACTCCTCGCCGATCTTCCGCCAGTACTCGCCGTCCCCAAGGATCTTGTCGGATTCGAGGCGGAACTGCTCACGCGCGGGCTTGGTCCAACGATCGTCCTCCGTCAGCGTGCTCTTGATGCGGTCGAGGGCGTCGTGGATCGGCGGCCGATCCGGCTCCAGCACCTGCAGCTTTGACACTGAGCGGAGCTGGTTCTGGAGCAACCGCGAGGTCTCGGACGAAAGGTCCACGTCCGTGGCGCCCGGTTCGGTGATGAAGCCTGCCACCAGCACGCGCCTGAAGCGCGAGACGTCGAGCTTCGACTGCAACGGTGTTTCGATCGGGATCTCGACGAAGCTCGCGCAGCCCCCCGCCGAAAGGGCCGCGGCAAGCCACATGGCGCTAAGGGGTCTTGAGCTTGCGCGCCTTCCGGTTGCGCTTGTCATCAGCCTCTCGAAATAGATCGTAGTTCTGTTGGATGAGAAGGCTGCCCGGTTTCAGCGCCAGGGCCTTTTCGTACATTTCGCGCGCCGTGTCGAACTCCCCTTGCTGCTCGAGCGCCACGGCCAGATTGTTGAAGGCGGAGGCATTCTCCGGATCGAGCAGCACGGCCTTCTCGAAACGGAAGCGGGCTTCCTGCCAGAGGCCCTTCTTCGCGACGTCGGTGCCGAAGTGGACCTCCTTGTCGGCTACCGAGGCCAGGGCGCTCGCGGCGCCGCCCAGCAGGACGAACGATAGAAGCGAGGCGGCGAATCTCATGCGCTCTCCATACAGCAAGGGACGTTTGCGATCTTATCGACCACCCCCTGCCAAAGCAAGGCTGGTGCCACGCGCCTCGTGCCAGCAGGCGCCGCACTTTGCGCGGCCTGGGCGGAGGTCCGTGTCCCGTAGGCGGTACGCCCGCTGTGCCCCCGATGTGACAGGCTTGGACCTCGGCAGGCAGGGCCCTGCCCTTAAAATGGGGCCTCTTTTTTCCGAGGCGCTCTCCCCGCCCCGTCAGGAGCCCCATGAGAGCCTTGGACACACCCTTCGAATTGCTGACCTTCGCCCTTCTCCCCGACGTGGGGCCACGGAAGATGCTCGAGCTTCGCGCTCTGGGGCCGCTTAGCGCACTGGCAGAGCGGCCCGCCGCGGCACGCGGCATTCTGCCTCCCGAGTCGATCGAGCGCCTGCGCAGCGGCGAGGCGGCGCGGGCCGCCGAAGCGGAGCAGCTGCGCTCCGAGGTCTTCGGCCTGCGCCTCGTCGGGCTCGACGATTCGGACTATCCTGCCCTGCTGCGTCAGGTCTTCGACCCGCCCAGCGTCCTCTACGTCCGTGGCAATCTCGAAGGTTGCCGGCCGGAGATCCCTGCCGTGGCGATCGTTGGGTCGCGAGGGGCCTCCCCGCATGGCGTGGCGCTCGCCCGGGCCCTCGGGCGCGATCTGGCCGACGCCGGCGCCACGATCGTCTCGGGCCTGGCGCGAGGCATCGACACGGCCGCGCATCAGGGGGCCCTCGATGCGTGCGGCGTGACGCTCGCGATCCAGGGTCGGGGCATGGATGACATCTATCCGAAGGAGAACACCAGGCTGGCCGACGCCATCGTGTCGGCCGGGGGCGCTGTGCTCGCCGAATGCCCGCTCGGAGTCAGGCCGCTCGCCGACAACTTTCCCCGCCGAAACCGCATCATCGCCGGCCTGACTCGGGCCACGATCGTGGTCGAAGCGGCCCGCCGCAGCGGGGCTTTGATCACGGCCCGCGTGGCCCTCGACGAAGGCCGCGACGTAATGGCCGTTCCCGGCCACCCGTCCGACGAGCGGTCGTTTGGGCCAAACGCCCTCATCCGCGATGGCGCACTGCTGGTGCGGGACGCCGCGGACGTCGCCGCCGAGCTCGGCCTCGAGGGGTCCGCGATTCGCTTCGCGGCTTCGCAGGACGTTGTTCTCGGCGCCTTGCGCCCCGATGTGCCCGTCAGCCTCGAAGATCTGGCGACCCGATCCGGCCGGCCGCTGCCGGAGCTGCTGGCCCGCCTCAGCGAGCTCGAAATAGGGGCAAAAGTGCGACGCCTTCCCGGCGCGCTTTTCGTCAGGGCTCGAAACCCGGTCTAAAGTAGGGACGATGGCGAAGAACCTCGTGATCGTCGAATCGCCTGCCAAGGCCAAGACGATCAACAAGTATCTCGGGAGCGATTTCGTCGTGAAGGCGTCGATGGGCCACGTCCGCGATCTGCCCAAGAAGACGCTGGGCGTCGACGTGAAGAAGGGCTTCGCGGCGGAGTACGAGGTCCTGCCGACGCGCAAGAAAGTCCTCGACGAGCTCAAAGCCGCGGCCAAGGATGCCCAGGCAATCTTCCTCGCGGCGGACCCAGACCGCGAAGGCGAGGCGATCTGCTGGCATCTCTCCGAGGCGCTCGGGGGGCGCTCGAAGAAGAAGTACCGGCGCGTGGTTTTCAACGAGATAACGAAGAAAGCGGTCCAGGCCGCTTTCGAGAATCCGGTCGAAGTCGACCAGAAAAAGGTCGACGCTCAGCAGACTCGCCGCATCCTCGATCGTCTGGTCGGTTACAAGGTTAGCCCGATCCTGTGGGACAAGGTTCGTCGTGGCCTCTCGGCGGGCCGCGTCCAGTCGGTGGCCCTCCGGCTGCTCTGTGAGCGCGAGCGCGAGATCAAGGCCTTTGTCTCAGAGGAGTACTGGACGGTTCTGGCGCACTTGGCGGCGAAGGAGCCGCCAGCCTTCCCGGCCAACCTAGTCAAGAAGAACGGCAAGAACCTGGAGATCAGTAACGGCGAGGAGGCAGCGGTCGTCCGCAAGGATCTCGAAGCGGCGAGCTTCAGCGTCCAGAGGATCCAGGCTAAGGAGCGCCGTCGCTTCCCCGTGCCTCCCTTCATCACCTCGAAGCTGCAGCAGGAGGCCTTCAAGAAGCTGCGCTTCTCGGTCAAGAAGACGATGCAGGTAGCGCAGCGCCTGTACGAGGGCATGGAACTGGGCGGCGAGGGCAGCGTCGGTCTCATCACCTACATGAGAACCGACTCGACACGCGTCTCCGACGATGCGCTCAGCGCCGTTCGCAGCCGCATCGAGTCGCTGTACGGCGCCGAGCACGTCCCAGAGCAGCCGATCTTCTACAAGACCAAGAAGGACGCCCAGGACGCCCACGAGGCGATCCGCCCCACCTATCTCGACCGCGATCCCGAGTCGGTGAAGCGCTTCATCGGCAAGGACGAGCTGGCGCTTTACCGCCTGATCTGGAACCGCTTCGTTGCTTCGCAGATGAAGCCGGCCGTGTACGACGAGACGATCGTGGACATCGAAGCGGCCGCGTACCTGCTTCGCGCCAAGGGTTCGACGCTCAAGTTCAAGGGCTTCCTGGCGGTCTACGAAGAGAGCCCCGACGAGCGCCGCCCGGAAAAACCCAGGGACGAGAGCGTCGCAGCCCAGGCCGACGACACGGCCCCCGAGGAAGCCGGCGCCCAGCTCCCGCAACTCGCCGAGGGCGACATCCTGAAGCTGGGCAAGCTCGACACGGACCAGCACTTCACGCAGCCGCCGCCGCGCTTTTCCGAGGCGAGCCTCGTGAAAGAGCTGGAAGAAAACGGCATCGGCAGGCCCTCCACCTACGCCTCGATCATCGCGACTATCGAGGCGCGCGAATACATGGAGAAGCGCGACGCAAAGCTCTACCCCACCGAGCTCGGTTTCCTCGTCACCGACCTGCTCGTCGAGCACTTCCAGGACATCATGAATGTCGGCTACACCGCCGAGATCGAGAAGGAGCTCGACGAGATCGAGGAAGGCAAGGACAACCTCCTCAACACCCTCTCGCAGTTCTGGAAGAAGTTCGAGAAGGACCTGAAACTCGCCTCCAAGCAGATGAAGGACGTCAAGGCGATGGAGGAGAAGACCGATGAGGTCTGCGACAAGTGCGGCTCCCCGATGGTCATCAAATGGGGCCGCTACGGAAAGTTCCTCGCCTGCTCGAACTACCCTGAGTGCAAGAACACCCGCCAGCTCGCCGGGGGCGAGGGCACCGATACGCTCGAGCTCCACGAAGACGTAGCCAAGGAGATCTGCGCGAAGGACGGCCAGCCGATGGTGCTGCGCAAGGGCCGCTTCGGCGCTTTCCTCGCGTGCAGCCTTTATCCCGAGTGCAAGACCACCAAGCGCCTGGTCCGTGGGTCGGACGGCAAGCTCCAGGTCGAGCAACTCGCGCCGATCGACGAGAAGTGTCCCGAGTGCGGCAACGACCTGATGTGGCGGCGGGGCCGCTTCGGACCCTTCATTGCCTGCAGCAACTACCCGACCTGCAAGTACATCAAGAAGAAAGAGGCCAAGGAGATCGGCCTGCTGTGCCCGGAGTGCAACCAGGGCCAGGTGGTCGAGCGCAAGGGGCGTTGGGGTCGCAGCTTCTACGGCTGCCGGCGCTATCCCGAGTGCAAGTTCACCGCGTACCACCGGCCCATTCCTGAGCCCTGCCCTGACTGTGGGCGGCCCTACCTGCTGGAGAAGGAAACGAAGAAGGAGGGCAAGGTCGTCTTCTGCGGCAACGAAACCTGCCACTACAAGCGCGAGGCGGCATGACGGCGCGCGTGAGCATCGTGGGCGGCGGTCTCGCGGGCAGCGAGGCGTGCTGGCAACTGGCGAAACGCGGCGTCGGCGTGGACCTCCACGAGATGCGGCCGCTGGTGGCGACCCCCGTGCACCAGACCGGCGATTTCGCCGAGCTCGTCTGCTCCAATAGCCTTCGCGGCAACGCCCTCGATCAGGCCGCGGGTCTGCTCAAGGAAGAAATGCGCCGCATGGACTCGCTGATTCTGCGCGTCGCTGACGCAGTGAGAGTTCCGGCCGGGAGCGCCCTCGCGGTCGATCGGGGCCTCTTCGCGCGGCGCGTCACCGAGGCGGTGGCAGCGCTTCCGGGCGTGCGCATCGAGCGGGGCGAGGTGCTGCGGATCCCGGAAGATCCGGTCAGCATCGTCGCCACGGGCCCGCTCACCTCCGCCGCCCTGGCCGCCGAGATCGCGGGCTTTGCAGGCGAGGAGCATCTGCACTTCTACGACGCGGTCTCGCCCGTCATCGAGGCGGACTCCATCAACTTCGACCGCGTTTTCCGAGCGTCCCGCTACGGCAAGGGCGGCGACGACTACGTCAATTGCCCCTTGTCCGAAGCGGAGTATGCCGCATTTTACCAGGCCCTGACGAGCGCCGAGTGTGCGAGGCTCCACGACTTCGAAAAGGAATTCTTCTTCGAGGGCTGCCTGCCGGTCGAGGTGATCGCGAGCCGCGGGCCGGGAACATTGCTCTTCGGACCGATGAAGCCCGTCGGTCTCAGCGATCCCCGGACAGGAAGGCGGCCCCACGCGGTAGTCCAACTGCGCCAGGACAACCTTGCGGCCAGCCACTTCTCCATCGTCGGCTTCCAGACCCAGCTCAAGTGGGGCGAGCAGGCGCGCATCTTCCGGATGATTCCCGGCCTGGAGAAGGCCGAGTTCGTGCGCTTCGGCATGATCCATCGCAACACCTACGTGAATGCTCCCCGAACCCTGGAGCCCACCTTCGAGACGCGCCGGCGTCCCGGACTGTTCTTCGCCGGCCAGATGTCCGGCGTCGAGGGCTACGTGGAATCGGCCGCTTCCGGCCTGCTGGCGGGGATCGGTGCCGCGCGCTGCGCTCGGGGCGAAAGGCCGGTGGCATTTCCGGAAGACACGGCCCTTGGCGCTCTCGGCCGCTACATCTCTCGGAGTGACCCCGACCACTACCAGCCGACGAACATCGCGTTCGGGTTGCTCCCCGAGCTGCCCGTGCGCGTGCGCGACAAGGCCCAGAAGCGACTGGCGATGGCCCGCCGGGCCCTCGACAGCCTGGCCAGGTTCGGGGCTGGTCTGGACACGGGGCCGCTCCTGAGCGCCACGCCCGCGGCCACAGCGTGAGCCTGTGAAAAAGGCGACGGCGGCCTTCCTCCGCCATCTCGAGGACGAGCGCAACGTCTCGCCGCACACGCTGAAGGCCTACGGTGACGACCTTCAGCAGTTCACCCGGCATCTGCAGGAGGAGCTGGGGCACGAGGCGCGGCCGCGCGACGTGGACCACCTGCTGATCCGTGCCTTTCTCGCCCGGATGCACCGGGCCGGCCTGAGGAAGACCTCCGCTGCGCGCAAGCTCGCCAGCCTGCGCAGCTTCTTCCGCTATCTATGTCGGGAAGGTGTGCTCACGAAGAACCCTGCCCGAGCACTGCTTTCACCCCGCTTCGAAAGGCGCATCCCCGTGCATCTCGATGAAGCGCAGGTGGCCCGGCTGCTGGACGTGCCCGGGGAGGGCGACGCGGCCCTGCGCGCCCGCGCGATCCTCGAACTGCTCTATGGCACCGGAATCCGTTGCGGGGAGCTGGTAGGCCTCGATCTGGGGGAAGTCGATCTCGACGCCCGGATGCTTCGGGTCCTCGGAAAGGGTCGAAAGGAGCGCGTCGTTCCCTTCGGCACACGTGCCCAGGCGGCGGTTCGCGCCTATCTGCCGGCGCGACTACGGGCTCGGCCCCGAAGCGAGGCTCTATTCGTCAACCTCCGAGGTGGGCGATTGACAGATAGAAGCGTCCGCACCATCCTCACGCAGAGGATGGGTCAAATCGCTCTGGCGCACAGGATCAGCCCGCACGCTCTGCGGCACAGCTTTGCCACGCACCTGCTCGAGCGTGGCGCCGATCTCCGTTCTATTCAGGAACTTCTAGGGCACGCCAGCCTCTCCACAACACAGCGGTACACGCACGTTGATGCACGCCATATTCTCCATATATACAGTAAGACTCACCCTCGCGCCTAGCGTCAACTTCAGATAGACAGTAAATAGACCTTACGGGCGCCGCCATCGTCCCACAAGCAAGGACAGATGGGAGCCACCGACGAGGAGCTGGTGGACGCGTTCCAGGCGGGAGATTTGTCCGCCTTCGATGACCTGGTACGTCGCTGGGAGCGAAGGATCCAGGCGGCGATCTATCGAGTGATGGGAACCGAAGACGAGGCCCGGGACCTTTGCCAGGAGGCCTTTCTGAAAGCATATCGCGCGCTAGGCGCCTTCAAGCGCGAAGCTCGCTTCTCGTCATGGCTCTACCAGATCGCACTCAACCTGTGTCGAGACCGGATGCGGCGGCGAAAGGGCCGCACCCTGGTCAGTCTCGAAGCGCTCGAGGCGGATGGGCCGGCGCTGCGCTGCGCGGCGCTAGGACCGAGCCCGCTCGAGCTGGTCGAAGCCAGCACCCTGTCGCGCGTCGTGGCGGACGCCGTAAGCGGCCTCCCCGACGAGCAACGCGAAGTGATCGTACTGAAAGAATACCAGGATCTGACGTTTGTCGAAATTGCCGAGATCCTGGACGTGCCGCTGTCGACGGTAAAGACGCGACTCTACCGTGGTCTCGGGCAGCTGCGGCTGCGACTCGAAAGGCAGGGAATCACGGGAGCGGCGCCCCTACCGGCGCCCTTGCCGTGAGGGAAAAACCAAGGGAGCAGACGATGGAGTGTGTGGTAATTCGCGACGAGATGATGGACGCTCTCTACGGCGAAGCCTCCGCCGAAGCGTCCCGGCGAGTCGATGAGCACCTGGGAGTCTGCGCGGCGTGCCGTGACGAAATGGCCGCGCTACGCAACCTCCGGCGCGATCTCGGCTCCTGGAAGCTGCCCGAGCTGGCACGCCCGCGCCGTGCGGGCGGCTCCCGGCAACGCTTCCGAGCGCCGCTCACAGCTGCGGCCGGCTTTCTGCTCGCGCTCGGTGCCGGCTTCGCCCTCTCCGGCTCGGAGCTGAGGCTCGAACAGGGCCGGCTCGCCTTCCGCCTCGGCCGCGACGCCGACGCCCATCGAGAGCTGAGCGCTTCCGAGGCGCGCCACCGGCGCGAGATCGCCGAGCTTCGCGCCGCCATCGTGCCCGTGGTCGCTTCGGCGGGCAGCGAGGATGCCGCCATCCTCGAGCGAGTTCAGGCGCTGCTGCGCGAAAGCGAGCAGCGCCAGGCGCGGCGCCTCGACGGGCAGTTGCGCGAACTGTCGATTCGCAGCGATGCCCAGCGCCGTTACGATCTGGCCCGCGTCAGCGCCGGTCTTTCCTATCTCGATGCCAAGACGGGTCAGCACGTCGCTCGCACTAGCGAGCTCATGGGCTACGTGTTGCAAGCCGCCGAGAAAAGATGATGTTGGGCCGTCACGCCCGGGCGTCGTTCGCCGCCCTTGCCCTCGCCGGATGGGACTTGCAGGCTGAAGAGCTACCCGACGCGCGGCCGGTACTCGACTAGCGCTTCAGCAAGAGCGCCAGCGTGAGCAGCCCGAGCGCGCCGTCTGTCACGGCGAAGAGCAGGAATGACGCGAGCCGCGCAGAAAGTGGTCGAGAACGAAGAGCGACGCTCCCAGCCCCTTGGCCAGAGGACCCGCGACCCACAGATAACCACGCCGCGCCTCGACGTCCCGCGCCGCCCAGAAATAGCCTGCCGCCAGTGAAAGTGTGAAGACGCCATTGAGCTGTGCGTTAAGCACAGGTGCCGGCGCTGGCACGCCAAAAAACGCGGCAGTGAGGACGGGAAAGAGCAGCATCGGAACGGCCAGCAGCAGGTCGTACACGCCCGACACCAGCGCCACGACCTTCAAGTTCACGAAGGCTATACTACGCTTTTGAGATGGCGCGCCGCTAACTTCATGCCCCCGACTCCCTTCCTGAAGAAGGCGCTCTTTCTCGCCATGGGCCTGCTGCTCGTGGCCTGTGGCAAGCGCGGCGACCCGCTGCCACCATTGCGCCCGACACCCCAACCCGTGACGGGGCTGGCGATCTCGCAGCGCGGCAAGGAGCTCGTCGTCCGGCTCGTGGCGCCGCGTGCCTCGACCGACGGCTCGCGGCTGCCGGTGCTCGAACTGGAGCTGCTGCGCCTCGAGGGAGGCGGCGATTTCCCCAAGTCGGCCCAGTCCTCGACCCGCAAGGTGGCTCCGGGGGAGCGACTCGTGTTGAGCGAGCCGTTGCCGGCAACCGGCACGGCGCTGCGCATTGCGGCGCGTGCTTCACACCAGAAGCGCAAGTCGATTCAAACGTCCGTCGTCTCCTTCACGGTCCAGCCGGAGCCAGCGGCCCCGACGGAGCTGACCGCTCGCTCCAGCGCTTCCGGCGTCACGCTCGGTTGGACCGCCCCGGACCCGATGCCGTGCTGGTTCACACAGCCCACCGCGCCGTCTCCCACGCCGCAACCGACCTCGAAGGGCCATGGACCTGGCCTGCACCCGCCCCCGCCCGCCTCGAGCCCGAAGGGAAATGCCCTGGCTCCGCCGGCGGCGAGTGCCGCGCCGCCACCCGTGGCGCAACCCCAACCGCCCGAGGCCGCGCTCGCGCCACCTCTCGCCCCGCCCGCCGATTCTACCCCGCAGGGTCCGTCCGAACTGGCTGGCGCCCCGCCCCCCGGTTTTATCTCGCAGCCTTCGCCCGCGCCCAGTGCCAGTGCCAGCCCGGCACCGCCGCTGCCTCCGAGCCCTGGCGGGTTTCTGGTCTACCGGCGGGCGAAGGGCGGTGACTACGCGGCGGCTCTCAACCCGCAGGTGGTCGAGGCTCCGCACTACGATGACGCGGCCGCGAGCCGGGGTGCCGATGTCTGCTACGTAGTGCGAACCGCCATTTCAACCGATCCGCCCATCGAGAGCGATGCCTCGAACGAAGTCTGCCTCGAGGTCGTAGACGTCACCGCCCCGGCGGCGCCGACGGGCGTCACGACACTCGCCGTGGAAGACGGCATCGAGGTGAGCTGGAGCCCTTCCGGAGATAGCGACGTCGCGAGCTACCGCATCGAGCGAGCCGTCAAGGGCGCCAGGCCCGAACGGGTCGGCGAGGTGGTTGCCCCGACGACAACGTTCCGAGACACTGCCGCCACTCGAGACAAACGCTATCGCTACAGCGTGACGGCGGTGGACCGGGCGGGCAACGAGAGCCCGCCGTCCGCCGCCGCCGAGGCCTCCTGGCCATGAGGCTCTACCGCGTCGCCATGCAGGACGGCCCCGCCTGGGCCCGCGAAGATGCTCTCGGGCAACTCCGGCTGCTGAGCGGGGACCCCTTCTCGGGGACGCGGGATCGCGAGCAGACTCTCGCCCTCGACGCCGCGCGGCTGCTCCCTCCAGTGACACCATCGAAGATCGTGGCGATCGGTCTCAACTACAAGGACCACGCGGTCGAGCGGGGCGCCAGCCTGCCGAAGGAACCACTCATGTTCCTGAAGCCCGAGACTGCGGTGATCGGGCCGGGAGAGTCGATCCGCATCCCCGCGTGGGCGGGCCGGGTCGATCACGAGGCCGAGATGGGAATCGTGATCGCGCGCGAGACGCAGGAGCTGGCTTCCCCCGAGGCTGCCCGCGAACGCATTCTGGGCGCCGTGTGCGTGAACGACGTCACGGCCCGCGAGCTGCAGGACAAGGACGTGCAGTTCACGCGCGCCAAGGGCTTCGACACTTTCTGCCCGATCGGCCCGTGTCTGGCCACGGGCCTCGAGCTGGGCGACCTCGCGGTGAGCGGCCGGGTGAACGGCGTGTTGCGGCAAAGCAGTCGGACCTCGCAGCTGATCTTTCCACCGGACTACCTGGTGTGGTTCGTGTCCCGTGTGATGAGCTTGCGTCCCGGGGATATCATCTCTACGGGCACGCCGGCCGGCATCGGGCCCCTGAAGCCCGGGGACATAGTCGAGGTCGAGATCGAGGGCGTTGGGGTTCTGCGCAATCCGGTCACGGCCAGGTAGAGGGGAAAGCGTTGAAGGCGAGGCAGGAAACAGGCGAAGGGGCCCACTAGCTCATGCCGATCTATGAATACGTCTGCGACGACTGTCGCTCGAAATTCGAGAAGCTCGTCAGGCGCTGGGGTGACGGGGTGGATTGCCCGGGCTGCGGCAGCGCCTCGGTCGAGAAACAGTTGTCGAGGTTCGCCGTCGCGTCCTCCTCCGGCTCGGGCTACGAGGCCGCGGCGGGCTGCGACGCGCCAGTCTGCGGCCAGGGCGCCTGCGGCTCCGGCGCCTGCGGTCTTCCGAACTAGCCAGGACCAGGACAAGGAGCGCGCCTTTGACCAAACTGGACATGGACGTGCTTCGCGACAAGGTCCGGCGCGCCGAGGCGGGCGGGGGCCCCGAACGCCAGCAGCGCCAGCACGCTGAAGGCAAACTAACGGCTCGGGAACGCGTCGAGATTCTGCTCGACGAGGGCAGCTTCGAGGAGCTCGACAAACTCGTGGAGCACCGCTGTCTGGATTTCGGCATGGCCGACCACAAGATCCCCGGCGACGGCGTGGTCTCGGGTTACGGGCGCATCGATGGCCGGCTCGTCTACGTGTTTGCGCAGGACTTCACCGTCTTCGGCGGCAGCATCTCCTAGACGAACGCCCGGAAGATCTGCAAGTTCATGGACCTTGCGCTGTAGATGGGTGCGCCCGTGATCGGCCTCAACGACTCTGGCGGCGCGCGCATCCACGAAGGTGTCGCTTCTCTCGGGGGCTACGCGGACATCTTCCTGCGTAACACGCTCGCCTCAGGTGTCGTGCCCCAGATATCCGCGATTCTCGGGCCCTGCGCCGGCGGAGCTGTCTACTCTCCCGCCATCACCGACTTCAACGTGATGGTGAAAGAGACGTCGTACATGTTCGTCACCGGCCCCGACGTCATCAAGACGGTGACCCACGAAGAAGTGACGAAGGAAGATCTCGGTGGCGCGCTCACCCACAACGCAAAGTCCGGTGTCGCGCATTTCGCCGTGGAGGACGACCGCGCCTGCCTCGCGCTGATCCGGGAGCTGCTTTCGTACCTGCCCTCGAACAATCTCGAGGAGTCGCCACCGGGTCCGACCGAAGACCCTGCCGACCGCGAGGATCCGAGCCTCGACACGCTGATCCCGACCGAGCCCAACAAGCCCTACGACATGAAGCGGCTGATCGAGGCGGTGATCGACGACCGACGCTTCTTCGAGGTCCACGAGCACTTCGCCCCGAACATCGTGGTGGGTTTCGCGCGCTTCGGTGGCCGTGCCGTCGGCATCGTCGCGAACCAACCGGCGGTGCTCGCAGGCTGTCTCGACATCGACGCCTCGGTCAAGGCAGCCCGCTTCGTACGCTTCTGCGACGCCTTCAACCTGC
Source organism: Acidobacteriota bacterium (assembly GCA_032127875.1). Taxonomy (GTDB): domain Bacteria; phylum Acidobacteriota; class Vicinamibacteria; order Fen-336; family Fen-336; genus CADEEV01. The sequence goes on along the minus strand of JAQBHI010000108.1, from coordinate 50,516 downwards.
CGCTGGTCACCTTCGAGGATGTCCCCGGATTCCTGCCCGGCACGGCGCAGGAGTTCGGCGGCATCATCCGCCACGGCGCCAAGCTGCTCTACGCCTTCGCCGAGGCTACCGTCCCGAAGATCACGCTCATCACGCGCAAGGCCTATGGCGGCGCGTACTGCGTGATGGCGAGCAAGCACCTGCGCAACGACCTGAACTTTGCCTACCCGGGCGCCCAGATCGCGGTGATGGGGCCCGAGGCCGCCGTGAACGTCTTGTATCGCCGCGAGCTTCACAAGGCAGCCGACCCGGAGGCCTTGCGCAAAACGAAGGTCGAGGAATTCCGCGAGAAGTTCGCGAATCCCTACGTGGCGGCGGAGCGTGGCTTCATCGACGAGGTGATCGAGCCCCGCCAGACCCGGCGCAAGATCATCGCGGGTCTAGACATGACCCGCACCAAGCGGGACAAGAACCCGCCCAAGAAGCACGGCAACATCCCGCTCTGACAGCGATGGCCGAGCGCTCCCTGCAGAAGATCCTGATCGCCAACCGCGGCGAGATCGCCGTGCGGATCATTCGTGCCTGCCGAGAGATGGAAATCGCAACGGTCGCCGTCTATTCCGAGGCGGACCGGCCGGCGCTCCACGTCCGGATGGCCGACGAAGCCTACGCTGTTGGCCCGGCGCAGTCGCAGGAGAGCTACCTGCGCGGCGACCGTATCCTCGACGTGGCAAAGCGCACCGGCGCGGATGCGATCCACCCCGGCTACGGCTTCCTGGCGGAGAACGCCGCCTTTGCGAGGGCCTGCGAGGACGCCGAAGTCGTCTTCATCGGCCCGCGCAGCGAGACGATCGCGCTGATGGGCGAGAAGACTTCGGCGCGACGGGTGGCCGTCGCGGCTGGTGTCCCGATCGTGCCTGGAACGTTAGAGCCGATTGCCGACATCGCGACGCTGCGCAGCGAGGCTGCCCGCATCGGCTTCCCGCTGATGTTGAAGGCGGCGGCCGGAGGCGGGGGCAAGGGCCTGCGCTGGGTGGCGGAGCCGGCGGGCCTGGAAGCTGCCCTGGCGCGGGCCCAGGGCGAGGCGAAGAGCGCCTTTGGCGACGACCGCGTCTATCTGGAGAGGGCCATCGAACGGCCGCGCCATATCGAGATCCAGGTTCTGGCCGATGCCTACGGGAACGCGGTCCATCTCTTCGAGCGCGAGTGCTCGATCCAGCGGCGCCACCAGAAGGTCATCGAGGAGAGCCCCTCGCCCTTCGTGACGCCGAAGCTGCGCGAGCAGATGGGCGCGTTCGCGATGGCACTCGTCCGCCAGTCGGGCTACGTGAACGCCGGGACGCTCGAGTTCCTGGTGGATGCGCAGCGGAACCCGTACTTTCTCGAGATGAACACCCGGCTCCAGGTGGAGCATCCCGTGACGGAGGTCGTCACCGGCGAGGATCTGGTCAAGCTGCAGATCCGCATCGCGCGCGGGGAGAAACTGCCGTTCCGCCAGGAGGAACTCCGCCAGCGCGGCCACGCGATCGAGTGCCGCGTCTACGCCGAGGACCCCGAGCGCGGCTTCCTGCCCAGCCCGGGCCGCATCGTGGCCCTCCGGGTGCCGGGCGGTCCCGGCGTGCGCGACGACTCTGGCGTCTACGAAGGTTACGAGGTTCCGATCCACTATGACCCGCTGATCTCCAAGCTCGTGGCCTGGGGCTACAGTCGCCGGGACGCCATCCTACGCATGCGCCGCGCCGTGTCCGAGTACAAGATCCTCGGCATCGAGACGACGCTTCCATTCTTCGAACGGGTGCTTCATCATCCGGCCTTCGTCGAAGGCGACTTCGACACTTCTTTCGTGGACCGCGTCTTCTCCGCTTCCGATCGGGAGCGTGTGCGCCCGGTCGAAGTGGCCGCGCTGGCTGCGGCACTGCAGGCGCTGCGCGATCGCCAGACAGCCCGACTGCTGCCCGCCGCCGGGCGCGTGCCCTCTGCCTGGCGCTGCGCGGCCCTCCAGGACGGCCTGCGATGAGGCAGCCAGCCCTCGCGGTGGCGCATTGATCTTCGACGCGAGGGTGGCTGGGCGGACGCTGCGCGTGGAAGTGCGGGGTGCTGAGGGGCGCTATCAGGCCCGCCTCGACGGGCGCCCGATCGAAGTCGACCTTCACCGGACAGGTCACGATTTCGTGAGCCTGCTGATCGACGGGCGCAGCTATGAGCTGGGCCTCGAAAAGACGGCATCGGGCTACAGGGTCGTGTTTCCCGAGGACACGCTCGACGTCGAGCTTCAGGACGCGACGCGCGGTGGCGGCGCCATTGCAAGAAAAGCTGCGTCGGGGCCCGCGCGAGTCACGGCGCCCATGCCCGGCAAGATCGTGCGTGTTCTGGTGGCGCCGGGACAGGACGCTGCCGCCGATCACGGCTTGCTGGTCATGGAGGCGATGAAGATGGAGAACGAGATCCGCGCGCCGCGAGCCGGCCGCATCCGCGAGATCCTGGTTCGCGAGGGTCAGGTGGTGGAGCAAGGCGCGCTTCTCATCATCCTGGAGTGACGCGCCGCCGGCTGCTGCTCGTCGTTCTCGCCATGCTGGCCCTCTTCGGCCTGCTCCGCGCGCCCCACGCCGTCCGCAGCCTGCTCGTCAGCGGGCTCACGTCGTTCTTCCAGAGACCCGTGTCCATCTCCGAGGTTCGCCTGCATCTCTTCCCATTCCATGCGGAGGTGTTGGGCCTGCGCGTCGAAGGCGAGCGCGCCGGTCTGCCGTTTCTCGAGGTAGAGCGCGTGGTGGCGGTACCGAGCCTCGCGCCACTGTGGGGCCGGCGCTTCGTGCTGGCGCGACTGACCATCGTGCGGCCCGTGGCGCGTGTCAACGCTTGGGCTGCGGGCGGCGACGACGTTCCGAAACTGAACGCGGGTGCGCACCGAGTCGAAGCTCTCGATTTCCGGGTTCGGCGCCTCGAGATCGAGCGCGGTGAAGTGATCCTGGAGCACGAGCGGATTCCTCTTTCCGTCGACCTCCCCGACTTCAGTGCGCGCCTGAGCGCACGCCGCGCAGGCGCGCTCTTCGGCCACGTCGCCTTCGCGCCCGGCCGGGTTCGCTTCGGCCAGCTTCCCGAGTTCCCGCTCGGCACCGAGTTCGATGTGGACGTCGACGGGCTGCTCCTCACGCTCGGCGCAGCCCACCTGCGAGGCGAGGGGACCGACCTCGCCTACAGTGGACAGCTGCACCTGACCTCGCCACCCGAGGCGCGCCTGTTGATGAACGGGCGCCTGGATCTGGGTCTGCTCGACCGGCACGTGGTGCGAAGCGGGCTCGAGCTCGCCGGCAGCGCCCGCTACCGGGGCACGCTGTCGCTCCTGAAGGGAGAGCTGCGCGCCGAGGGCCGCATCGAAGGCGCGGACACGCGCCTTCAGGGCGTTCGCGTCGAGCGCTTCGGCGCCGAGGTGGATCGCTCGGACCGCGGTCTCAGCCTGCGCGGGCTCGAACTCGAGACGCTGGGCGGGCGAGCCCGCCTCGATGTAGATGTCGCGCCGGGCCCAGGCCTGGTGCGCGTGGCGGGCGGCGTGGAGGGGCTCGATGTCGAGGGTGTGCTGCGCGCCATCTTCGGGTATGGCGCCTTGGATCTCGGTGCGGGCGCTTCGGGCGATGTGGAGTTGGCCTGGCCACGCGGCCGGCCGCGCGAGCTCTCAGGCCGCATGCTGCTCGCCCTCCAGGCCCGCGCCGACGCGCGAACGCCGCTCTCGGGTCGCTTCGAATGGCGCGCCACAGCCGGCGCCGTGACGATCGAGAATGCCGACCTGCAGACTCCCCTCGGCGGCGTGCGGCTGCGCGGCCAGCTTGCCGCCGAGGGTCGAGCCAATCTCGAGATCGATGCGCAGAGCAGCGACCTGATGGCCGCCGACGAACTATTGCTCCGAGTCAGGCGAGCCCTGAGTCAGGCGCCGGCCTCGCCGCTGGGGGTTAGGGGCTCGGGTGAATTCCACGGCCGGTGGAGGGGTCGCCTTTCGGACCCGCTCTTCGAGGGTCGCTTCTCCGGGCGCAACATCGAATACCGCGGCGTAGCGTGGGGAGAGGCCGACTGGGCGGGTTCGGCAGGCGCCGACGAGGTGATCTCACACTCTCTCGTGCTGCGCCGGCCGGGCGGAGAGCTGTGGCTCGATGGCCGCACAGAAACGGGCGCCCTCGGCGCGAACGATGGCCTCGACGTGCGCGTGCGCTTCCGCGACTGGCCCGCCCTCGACTTGATCCGGCTGCTCGACGCGGACCTCGAGCTCGAGGGCCTCGTCTCGGGCGAAGCCGAGGTCGAGGGTCGGCGCAGCGTGCCCCAGGGAACGGTCCACGTCGCCGCCCACGAGGGCCGCTTCGGCTCCGTGCCCTTTACGCAGCTCGATTTGCAGATGCAGCTTCGAGGCCACGTCACCGAAGCCAGCGCCGGCCGCGCCCGCGTGGGCGGAGGAGACGTCTCGTTCCGCGGAATGCTGGCGCCGGGCGGTGTCTACGACGGCGCGCTCGAGCTGTACGGTGTCGGCCTCGATGATGCGCTGCCCGAGCTTGCGCCCGGTGTCCGCCTGGGTGGCAAGCTCTTTGGAGATCTGCAACTGACGGGATCTCTGGCGACGCCCCGCTTGCGAGGACAGCTCTCGTCACCCCGTCTATTCATCGGTGACGAGGGCTTGGGGGCGCTGGTCGCGACATTCTCGGGTGAGGGCGACGGTGATCTCGCGGTCGCCGCGAGCGTCCGCTCGCCTCGCCTCGAGGTGACGCTTACCAGCCATCTGGCTCTCAGCGCACCTCATGAGGGCGTGGCGCGGGTCTCCTTCAGTGACACCAGCCTCGACCCGTTCATACGCCTGCTGGCTCCGGCCCTGCCCGCGGCTGCGGGCATCGTCACCTCCGGCGAGCTGCGCATCGACGGTCCGCTGGACGATCCGCAGCAATTGCGTGCGGAGGCCATAATTTCCGAGATCCAGATCGCACTTCCGGACTATCCGGTCAAGAACGTCGAGCCGCTGTTGGTTCGCGTCGAGGCCGGTCGCGCGACGCTTTCGGAGCTGCAGCTCGCGGGTGAGGGAACCAGCCTCGCGGTCAGCGGCAGCTTCGGTCTCCGGCCCGAGGCGCCGCTCTCGATCCAAGCCCATGGCGATGCGGACCTGCGCTCGCTGGCTGCGGTCACTCGCCAACTCCGAGGCCGTGGCGCGGCGCGCCTCGCACTCACGGTCGACGGAACAAGGCTGCGCCCGCGTCTTGATGGTCGACTCGAAATGGAGGGCGCGGGCTTGCGCTGGCGAGGCTTTCCGCAGGGTCTCGACGCGGTCCGCGGCACTGTGCTCTTCAGCGAGTCGGGCGCTCACTTCGAGGCCGTGAAGGGCGCGCTCGGGGGCGGCGAGATCGAGCTCACGGGGCGCGCCGCTTACGAAGCCGGACGACTCCAGTCCTTCGAAGTCCTGGGCGCGGGCCGCAAGCTCTCTCTGCGCTACCCCGAGGGCCTGCGCGCCAGCGTCGATGCCGAGTTGCGTTTTTTCGGCGACGCGAACTCGCAATGGCTGACGGGTGCGATCGATGTGGGGCAAGCCACCTGGAGCCGACGCTACGACGTGGCATCCGAGCTGCTCGGCACGCGGCATGCGGGGCTCGTGACGGGCTCGCTCGGCGGCGGCGTGCGCTATGACATTCGGATCCGGGCCCCGGGCACGCTCAGCCTCGACAACAATCTCGCCAATCTTTCGGCACGGGCCGAGTTACAGCTTCAGGGCACGTCCGACGCGCCCGTGCTTCTGGGGGGTGCCGAGATCGACCGCGGGCGTGTCTACTTCCTCGGCACGACCTACGTGATCCGCCGCGGCACCGTGGACTTCACCAACCCCCAGCAGATCGACCCGCTCTTCGACATCGAGGCCGAAGCGCGCGTCCGCTCGTATCGCGTCAGCTTGAAAATGAACGGCACCCTCGAGCGGATCTTCCCGACGCTCACCTCGGACCCACCGCTTTCCGCGGTGCAGATCCTGAACCTGCTGGCCGGCGCCGAGGAGGGCGCAGTCGCGAGTCTTTATCAGTCGCAGGTCGACCAGACGCGACTGGCGGCGACGGGTGCGGCGACCCTCGCCGCCGGACGCATCTCCGAGGAAGTGGGCCTCGAGCGGGGCGCTGAGCGCTTCCTCGGCCTGAACCGCTTCTCGATCGACCCCTCCGTAGTGCGCGGCGGCGTGACCAACCCGAGCGCGCGGCTGACGCTCGGCAAGCGCATCACCTCCGACATCAGCATCCTCTATTCCGTCGACCTGCGCGGCACCGACGAGCGGCTCCTCTCGATGGAGTACACGCTCTCCGACAAGCTGTCCGTGCTGCTGACGGCAGCCCAGCCCGGTGGCGTCGGCTTCGACCTACGGCTGCGGCACTCTCGCTGATGAGCGCGCCCCTGGCAATGGCACTCGGCCTGCTGCTTCAGGCGCCCGCCAGCGAGCCTCCACTCGCGGCGGTATCGCTCGAGGTTCCGGCAGCGGAGAGCGCGCGGCTGTCGAGCTACCTGGGCATCGAGGCGGGCCAGCCGTTTCGTCCCGATGCCGTGCGCGCGGCCGTTGAGAGGCTCTACGCCACGGGCGAGTTCGCAGACGTGATCGTCGAAAGGCGCGAAAGCGACGCCGGACCGGAACTCATCTTTCGGACGACGCCAGCGCCGCGTCTGGGGCGGGTCCGAGTGCAGGGCGATGACGAGCTCTCGTCGGGGGCGATCCGCAAGATCGCGCGCCTGGCGGGAGGAGAGCCGCTCTGGCCGGCGCGCCTGGACGGGGCGTCCCAGGCCGTGGCTGTGGCCCTCGTCGCACGCGGCTATCTCGAAGCTCGGGTCAGCGCCGAGGCGCGCCTCTCGGACGGCCTGGCCGAGGCTGTCTTCAGCGTGGCGGCGGGCCCGCGCGTTCGCGTACGCGACCTCGCGATCGAAGGCGCCGTGTCGAGCCAGGCCCCACCCCTGCGCAGTCTGGCCCGCCCACAGCGGGGCGAGCCGTTTCAACGCGAGCGGGCCAAGAAGGCGGCCGAAAAGATCCGGAGACGCCTGGCCGAGGAGGGGCACTGGCGCGCGAAGGTGGACGTGCGCGAGAGCTACGACCCGCTGGCGGCGTTGATGACGCTCGTCTTCGCAGTCGAAGCCGGCCCCAGGTTGGAACTCGAGTTCCGGGGAGAGCGGCCCTCGGCGGAGTCGCGGCGGGCGATCGAAAGGATGTTGCGCGCTGGAGGTGTGGGCCCGGACGCCCTCGACGAGGGCGGCGAGAGGATTGAGGACGAGTTTCGGAGCCATGGCTATCGGAGCGTCGACGTGAGCTATCGGACCGAGCCGGTGCCCGGCGGCGAGGTCGTGGCCTACGCGATCAACTCGGGGCCGGTCTCGAGCCTGGCGTCGCTGCGCGTGCTCGGCCTGCCGCTGGACTTCCCATTCGTCCCGGCACTCGCGCCGCCCGCGCCCCTGGAGGAGCGGCGCGTCGAGGCCGAAGCCAGCCGTTTGCAGCGCGCGCTCGAAGACGACGGCTATCCCGAAGCCAAGGTCGAGACTGAAATGCCAGAAGGCGGAGGGCCGATCCCCGTGGTGCTGCGTGCGCAACCTGGGACCCGCGCGGTCGTGGCCGCTTTCCAGGTCGACGCGCCGAATGCGGTCGCGCAGGGCGTGGCGTCGCGCGAACTGCGCACCCGGGTAGGGCAGCCCTACCGCATTCGCGACATCGCGCTCGATCGCAACGCACTCCTCAACGCCTGGCGCAACGCCGGCTATGCACAGGTCGTGATCGAGCCCGAGATCTCGCTTTCCGAAGAGCGCAGCGCGCCGAGCGTCGTGCTCAAGGTGACGCCCGGAAGCCGCGTCGATGTCGAGAGAATCATCATCGCCGGCCTCACGCGCACGCGCGAAACGGTCGTGAGGCGCGAGCTGCTCGTCAAGGAGAAAGCGCCGCTGGGGCTCTCGGACCTGCTCGAGAGCCAACGCCGGCTCGGGGCCCTGGGCTTGTTTCGGAGGCTCTCGATCACGCAGCTCCCCGAGGACGAAGCCGGTAGGCGCAGCCTCGTGGTCACGGCCGAGGAGGGTCCGGCGACGACCTTCGCCTACGGCCTGGGTTACGCCGAGCGCGACCTCCTGCGCGGCAGTGTCGAAGTCACGCGCCGCAATCTCGGCGGCATGGACCGGTCGCTCTCGGCCTTTCTCCGCGCCAGCTTCCGCGCGACGCGCGTGTTCGTCTCCTACCGCGAACCGTACCTGTTCGGGCGGCGCCACGAAATGTTCGTGACCGGTTTTCGCGAGGAGGAATCGCGCCCGGGCTTCGACTTCACTCGCGGCGGTGGCTTGCTCCAGACGGGTTTCGTACTGTCCACGGCGCGCAGCCTGGTGCTTCGCTACTCGTACGAGAAGACCGACACCTTCAACGTCACGGTACCGGAGGATCAGGTGGATCGCGAGTTCCAGCAGGCCATCTTCTCAGGGCCGTCGGCTTCGCTGCTGGACGATACCCGGGACGACCCGCTCGACCCGCACCGCGGCCACTTCTTCGGGACCGACCTGCGCTTCTCCTCGGCCGCGCTGGGTGGCGACAGCTTCGTGAAGGGTTCGATACAGTTCGCAGCCTATCGTCGGGCGACCGCGCGCGCTCTCGTCGCGATCTCGACGCGCCTGGGCCTGTCACGGACCTTCGGGTTCGCAACGGCCACACGCTTGCCGCTCCCCGAGCGCTTCTTCGCCGGCGGCGATTTCAGCCTGCGCGGCTTCCCGATCGACGGTGTCGACGAGGCCGGGGGTAACGGCCTGGTGCTGGGCAGCGTGGAGTTGCGCCTCGACGTGAGCCGGGTCATTTCGCTGGCCGCGTTCTCCGACGCGGGCAATGTCTACCCGTTCGTCCAGGACATCGATCTGGGCGACGTGCGGACCAGCGCGGGAGTGGGCGTGCGCTACAAGACCGCCTTCGGCCCGCTGCGCGTGGACTGGGCCTTCAAGCTCGGCCGCCGGCCCGGCGAATCGGCGTCGCACCTGCACATCGCGGTGGGCCATGCGTTTTGACCTGCGTCTGTTACGCCTGGCCGTCCTGGGAGCGGCCAGCCTCTCGGCAAGCTCCGGCTGGGGCGAGGTCATCGAGAGGATCGTGGCGGTCGTGGACGAGCGCCCGCTGCTCTTGAGCGAGGTCCTGACCTTGGAGCGCGTGCGTCGTCTGGAACGTCAGGCGGCGATCGAGGCGCTGATCGACGAAGAACTGATGTTTCGCGAGGCGGCCCGCCTGCCCCAGGCGACCCCGACCGAGTCGGAGGCCGAGAACGCCTGCGCCAGCCTCGAGCAGCGCGCGGGCGTGAACGAGGCTGGCCTCTCGAACAGCGGTCTGTGCCGGTTCGCACGCCGCGAGGCCACGATTCTCAAGTACGCCAGCTTCCGCTTTGCGCCGCAGGTTCGCGTAGAGGACTACGAAGTGCGTCAGGCCTACGACTCCGAGTACGCAGGGCGGGACGACGCGCCGAGCCTGGTGGAGGCAGCCCCAGCCCTGCGCGCCAGCCTCATCGATCACCGGCTGGGCGAGCGGATCGATGCCTGGGTCAAGGAGCTGCGCGCTTCCGCCCGCATTCGTTACAATGAATAGACACCGCGCAGGTCATTGGCCCGGATCCGGAACAGGTCTGCGAAGGCGGCTGCACCACGCCAGGCCGAGACGCGGGTTGCCGCGTCGTTGCGCCAGCGGACCGGGAGTTCCGCGATCCTGAGGCCGCGCTTGCGGGCGATGAAGAGGGCCTCGACGTCGAACGAGAAACCGTCGAGTCGCATCGGTCCGAAAGCCGCTTCGGCCGCCGCGGCCGTAAAGAGCTTGAAGCCACACTGCGTGTCCTCGATCCCCGGCACGACGAGGAGTCGAACCAGGCTGTTGAAGAAGCGCCCGGCGGCTTCCCGAAAGAGCGGCTGATGCACCTCGATCTGGGCGCCGGGCAACGCGCGCGAGGCGATCACCACGTCGAAACCCTCGTCCATCCGGGCGGCGAGACGGTCTAACTCGTCGATCGGCGTCGAGAGATCCGCGTCCGTCATGAGCCGCCGCGCGCCCCGGGCCGCGAGCATGCCGCGACGTGCCGCGTGACCCTTGCCCCGGTTGGGACCCCCCGTCAGGACGTGGGTCCGCGGCCCGCCGGCTTCCCTGGCCCGCGCAGCCGTGGCGTCGCGCGACCCGTCATCGGCGACCACGATCTCGCAATCGAGGCTTCGGCCTGCGATGTACTCGCGAATCCGGGCGAGAGTCTGCGGCAGACGCTCCGCCTCGTTGTAGGCCGGAATGATGATCGAGAGGTCAGGACTCACCGCTGCTTCGACAGCGGCGCGAGCAGCGGCTCGATGTCGAGCGACACTCCGGCGAGGCCCAGCTCGTGCGCGGACCAGCGCACCTCATCGAGCAAGTAGGCGCCGAGACTCCCGGCGTCGGGGCGGAGCGCCGCTACGCACGCCATCAGTCGCTCTCGATCACGGAGCACGTCGTGAAGAAAACTCGCCAGCGTGCGAGCCGTGTCCCGAAGATCGTGATGGGCGAGGACGTGGGCTCGTGCCAGCCGACCCAGGCTCTCGCGCACGGGCGCATCCTCGACCAGTCGTGAGAGCAGCGCCTCCAGGCTAGCCCCGCCGCCAGGACCGGGATCGACAGGAACCACGACGCCTTCGGGGAATGCCTCCGCCGCGGGTGTGCCTGCCGTCACGAGCACGGGTCGCCCCACGCCCAGCGCGCGCACCAGCGCGCCCGACATCTCGCCATGGCTCGGGAAGCGGAGCGCGAGGACGACGTCGGCGGCCACGAGATGGCGGCCGAAATCCTCGAGGCTGAGCCGTCCGGTGACGCTGAGGCCGCCAGCCAGGGCCGCGCTGCGAGCCCAGTTTTCGAGAGGCAGGTCTTTTTCCACGGCGCCAGCTACGACGAACTGGAGCTGCGGATGGCGTGCGCGCAAGCGGGCGACGACCCGAATGGCGAGATCCAGCTGCTTCGAGCGCGTGGCGAGCCCTGGGGCCGTGACTACGAACGCCGCCTCGGGGAGGCCCAGGGCGCTGCGCGCCTCGGAGCGCGTCGGCAGCGGATCCAGAGGCAGCGACAGGTGGTGTGGTAGCGTCAAGACGGGGCGATCCCGCAGGCGTAGCGCAGCGCGCGCCGCCACGCTGGGGGTGAGGGCAACCACCCCGAGACTCGCCTCCAGCACACGATCGTTCAGCGGATACAGGGCAGGCCACAGCTCGCCGCCCAACCCCCGGGCGACCTGCCTCGCGACGAACGTGCCGGCTTCCCCGTGGGCGCGCCGCATTTCCCGAAGGTACGCGGGCGTGTCGCCGCGCTCCACGGTTTCCGAGAGCACCAGGTGATGCAGGCTCCAGTCGTGGAGTAGCACCACGCCCGGCCGAGTCAGGGCGGCGCGATATACGAAGCCGTGAGCCGGTGAGTTACCGACGTGGTACAGGTCGAGATCCGCCGCTGGCGGCGCTGCGGCCTGGCTTTCGGAGATGCGCGCGACACTCGCGTGGGCGGCCAGGGCCTCTGCCTGCTCGGCCGCGTAGTCGGCGACACCCGAGGGCGACGGCGGCCACGGCGCCCAGATGTTGAGATGCAGGCTCACAGGCCGCCGGTGAGCACGTCGATCACGTGATCCCAGGTGATGTCCTGAACTCGGACCCGGCCCGCCTCGCCCATCTCGCGCAGGCTGCGCTCGGGCAGCGCGAAGAGCCGGTCGATGCCTGCGGCGATCGCCGCGGCTTCCGGTGTGGTCACGACGCCGTTCTCGCCGTCCGTCACGAACTCGAGGGGGCCGCCCGCGTCGGTGGTCGTCACGACAGGCTTGCCGGAGAGGAAGGCCTCGACGGTCACGTAGCCGTAGTCCTCATTGAGCGGCGCGTAATACGCTGCACGGCAGCCAGCGTAGAGCTCGAGCAACGCGTCGTCCGCCACGTAGCCGAGCAGCTCCACGCGGTCGCCGATGCCGAGACGTTCGATCTGCTTGCGTAGCTCGCCCTCGATCGGGCCGGTGCCCGCGATCTTGAGCCGAGCCCCGGAGCGCACCAGCCGCATGGCTGCTAGAGCCAGCTCGAGCCGCTTCAGCCGGTCCAGGCGCCCGGCATAGAAGAGGTAGTCTCCGAATCCGTCGCCGCGATACCGCCCGAGATGTTGCGGCGGAGGGTAAAGCGCCGTGCCGGCCAGACCATTCCACTGGCCGAGCCGATCGGCCACGTTCCGCGAGATCGTGTAGACGCGCCGACACTCCGAAAGCGCCGAGGTGTCCATCCGCCGGATCGCCTCGCGCACCTGCTGGTCGTCCGCGCTTGCCGTGAAGGAGCAGTAGGGTGTGCCGTAGAGGTCGTAGACCTCGCGGTGCTGGTGGAAGAGCCAGGCGACCTTGCACCGATGACGCACCAGGTAGCTTGGAAATTTGGTGGGGATCACCAGATCCACGGGCGTGCCGTTCGACTCGGTCACGTCGATGAGACGCCAAGCCAGGGCTTGCCGGACCAGCTCGGACACCGGATACCACTTGAAGGGCACGTTCGCGACGTCGACCTTGAAGCCGCGACGCTCCAGGTTCTGGCGTAGCTCGGAGACCAGGATTTCGGCCCCGCCCACGATGAACGGGGCCTGGACCGCGCACACGAGAACGGTCTTCATCCGCGGGGCAGGCGTTCCTCGAGGCGGGCCAGGCGGTTGCGCACGTCACGCAGCGCGAACTCCAGCGACAAGCGGCCTTTTTCCGATTCGGCCAGGACCAGGTCTACGCGCTTCACGAGGTCGTGGACGTGGGCCACCAGTTCCTCCTGCAGGATCAGGTGGCGCTCGTCGATGTCGGCCGTGTGCCGGCCGTGGATGCCCAGCACGCCGTCATAGTGCCGATGCGTCGCACCCAGGCGCGCGTCCAGGTACTCGAAAAGCGCGTTGTCGAGCTGGACCTGTCGCGAGTTGAAGGCCGCCTGGGACTCGAAGAGCGGCGCGAGCAGTCTCCGCACGAAGCGTCCCAACGCGCCAAGCCCAGTGCTGGCCTTCGCCGTGTCCCACGAGGTGTTGACCGGAACCAGGTCGGGACGCTCTGGGGGCGGCTCCACGACGGGGGGGGCCTCCGAGGGCGGGAGTTCGGGCGGTCTCACGGAGCGCGCCGCCGGGGCCGCTTCGGATTCCCCGAGCAGGGCGCGCTCGCGCACCGAGTCGCGGATGCGCCGCAGCTCCTCGGCGACGCGTTCCCGTTCGTCGGACATCGTCGCATTGTAACCGTGCCGTTCGCGGCTGGCATAATAGCCGCCCGTCATGCCTCGCCCCGCTTTGGCCCTACCGCTAGTGCTCGGCGTCTGCGGCGTGCTCGTCTGCGCGTGCTCGCGAGCACCCCGCCGACCAAACGTGGTGCTGCTCTCGCTCGACACCGTGCGCGCCGATCACCTGGGTTGCTACGGCTACGCTCGGAAAACGTCGCCCCGGCTCGACGCCTTCGCAGCCGGAGCGACGCGTTACAGGCGCTCGCTCGCGAGCGCTTCGTGGACGCTTCCGACCCACGCTTCCCTCTTTACCGGTCGCTATGCCTTCGAGCACGGCGCCCACGGGCTGCGCAGCTCGGATGGAACGCGCAGCTTGCGTCCCCTCGACCCCGCGGCACTCACGCTGGCTGAGTCGCTGCGTGACAACGGTTACGCAACGGCGGGCTTCGCGGCCAACACGGCTTTCCTGTCGCCGCGCTGTGGCCTCAACCAGGGCTTCGAGACTTACCGGCTGCGCCGCCAGCCGGCGCGGGAGCTGAACAGAACCGCGCTCGCCTGGCTGGCCGGCGTCAAGGACCGCCCCTTCTTTCTGTTCATCAACTACATGGAAGCGCATAGGCCCTACGACACCCGGCCGCGTGCCGGCCTGCTGGACCGGCCCGTGAGCCAGGACACCGAGCTGATTCCCAAGCTCTACGCGGCCGTCATGCCTGGCACTGCCGACGCCCCGCCGGAGCTGGTGCGCGACCTGGTAGATCAATACGACACCGCGATCGCCAACCTGGACGAGGAGCTGGGCCAACTTCTCGACAGCCTTCGCGATCTTGGACACGACGCCGACACCGTCATCGTGGTGACGGCCGATCACGGCGAGTTCTTCGGCGAACATCGCCTCGCGGAGCACTCCAAGGACGTCTACCAGGAAGTGCTTGCGGTGCCCCTGATCATCCGCAGTCCCGGACAGCAGGCGGGCGTGGTCGTCGATACGCTCGTATCCTCGGTCGATGTTCCAAGGCTGATCCTCGACCATTTCGCGGATGCAGGCGCCTGGTCGAGCCAGTTTCCCTTCGCGCCGGGGAACCATCCGGTGCTCGCCGAGGTCTACTACGCGCGGCCGAAGGATCTGCTCAATCCCGCCTGGGGCGCCCGCTTCGACCGGGTTCGAACGGCCCTCATCGAATGGCCCCTGAAGCTGATCGAATCCAACGACGGACAGAGCGAGCTCTACGATCTCAACAGCGACCCGCGCGAAGCTCTGAACTTGTTTGCCACGCGGCGCGACGCCGCCCGGCGCCTACAGGCAACCCTCGACCAGTTTCGCAAAGGCCGCCCGAGAAGCGAGGCCGACGTCGAAGCCGGGCCGCTCGACGAGCAGGAGCAGGAGGAACTGCGCGCGCTCGGGTACCTCGGGCGATGAGCGCCCCGCGCCACATCCTCGTGCTGGGGGCGCAGGTCCCGTTCCAGAGAGGCGGAGCCGAATGGCACCTGGCGGCCCTGGTCCGACAGCTCAGGGCCCGGGGCCACGAAGCCGAGGCCGTTCAGCTTCCATTCCAGTGGGACCCGCGCGAGGCGGCGCTGCGTTCGGCGCTGGCGTGGCGGTTGCTCGATGTGACACGTGCCGGCGGCGTGCCGATCGACCTGGTGATCGGCACCCGCTTCCCGAGCTATGTGGCGCGGCATCCGTGTAAGGTCGTCTGGTTGTTCCACCCGTTTCGCCAGGCCTACGATCTTCACGACGCCGGCAAGGACGGCTTTCCGGAGACGCCCGAGGGCCGGGCGCTGCATGCGCACGTGGTGGCGCTCGATGCTCAGGCGCTCCGCGAGTGCCGGCGGCTGTTCACGACCTCGCACAACAACGCGCGCCGCCTCGAGCGCTACCAAGGCCTCAGCGCCGAGGTGCTGCCGCTTCCGCTCGAGGACCCGGCGACCTGGCGCAACGAGGCCTTCGAGGGCTACGTGCTCTCGGTGGGTCGGCTCGATACGCTGAAACGCACTGACCTGCTGGTGCGCGCAGCGGCCCACCTGCCCTCGCCAGGCCGGGTCGTGATCGTGGGTGAAGGTCCCGAGCGGGAACGACTGGCGGAGCTCGCCCGCGAGCTGGGCGTTGCAGACCGCGTATCGTTCCTCGGGTACGTGGACGACGCGCGCGTGCGCTCCTTGTACGCTCGCGCGGGGGTCGTCTTCTACGCGCCCTGGGACGAGGACTACGGTCTCGTGACGCTCGAGGCGTTCCATTCCGGGAAGCCGGTCGTCACGACCAGCGACGCGGGCGGGCCGCTCGAGTTCGTGAAGGATGGCGAGAGCGGCCTGGTCGTCGAAGCGCAACCCGCGGCCGTCGGCGCAGCCCTCAGCCGATTGCTCGCGGCGCCGGATACGGCACGCAGCTTCGGTGAGCGTGGCCTCGAGAGCGTGCGGGGCCTCCACTGGGACAGCGTGATCGAAGCGCTCACCGGAGCTGTCGAGTGAAACGCGGCGTCGCGCTGATAGCGGTAGCGCTGGCGCTCGTCGCGATTTTCCGACCTGGGCAGTTAGGCTCGCCCGCCCGCCCGAACATCGTGCTGATCCTGATCGATACGCTGCGGCGCGATCACTTGCCGTTCTACGGCTACGCGAGGCCGACCGCGCCGTTTCTCTCGGAGCTCGCCGAGCGCGGTGTCGTCTTCGAGCGCGCCCATTCGACTTCGTCGTGGACGCCGCCCGCCACGGCCTCGCTCTTCACGTCGCTCTACCCGGTTCAGCACGGGGTTTTGCGAGGTTTTCAGCTCGCTCAGCGCCTCGAGCGCCTGCGGGGTACGTCGATCCGCCTGACGCCGCTGCCCAGCGCCGCCGAGACGCTAGCGGAGGCCTTGTCACGCCGCGGCTATCGCACGTTCGCGATCACGGAGAACCCCAATCTCGTCCCCGAGATGGGTTTCGACCAGGGGTTCCGTCACTTCTCGGCTTTTCCCAGGAGCCTGGACGCCGACACCATCCTGCGGCGCCTCGATGAGGTCCGGCCCGAGCTGCAGGCCAAGGGTCCCTATTTCCTCTACCTTCATTTCATGGACGTCCACGGGCCCTATCGGGCCCGTCCGCCCCTCTTCGACGACACACTCGTGGGCGAGGCTGAACGCAAGATCTCCGCCTACGACAGCGGCATTCGCTCGCTGGACGACCGGCTCCGGCGAGCCTTTGTCGGGTGCGGTTGGCAACACAACACCCTGCTCCTGATCACCGCGGATCACGGCGAAGAACTGGGGGATCGTGGCTCCTGGGGCCATGGTGCGACCCTCTTCGGAGAGGTGATGGACGTGCCACTCCTCGTCTACCCGCCGGGCGGTGGGCCGTCCCGCCGCAGGACGGAGCGCGTCAGCCTGATCGACGTCCTGCCCACACTGCGTGAAGTGGCCGGGCTTCCGGCCGCGGCCGCAGACGAGGGCCTGAGCCTGCTGGCTCTGATCGAGGGCCGTGGCGCGGCGCTTCCGCCCCGTGCACTCTTCGCCCACCTGTGGCGGGGCACGGCTCGCGACGGGGGCGAGCGGGCACTCAAGGCGGCGATCGAGGGCGACTGGAAGTGGATAGGGGGCGATGGGCTGGGCCCCCAGCTCTTTCATGTTTCCGAGGACCCGGCTGAGCTCGTGAATCGGGCGCACGAGGAGCCCGAACGGGCGACGCGGCTGCGCGACCGCTATCGGGACTTCGAAGCGCGCGGCCATCGGTTTGGGGTTGAGAGCCGCGATCTGGATCTCGATGCCGACGCCCTGGAGAATCTGCGCGCCCTGGGCTACGTCAACTAGGGCTTTCGCGCGAGGGCGAACAGACTCGCACCGATCGGCAACGACACGCCGCGACCGATCAGCCAGGCTTCCACCTCCAGCAGCGAGCGGAAGCCCCACTCGAGGGGTGCTGGCAGGAAGCCGACATCGGAGCCATGGCGCCCCAGCAGGCGGTCGAGAGTGCGTCGCGCCAACAGCACCGGAAACAGAAAGAAGTTGGCGTAGCTGGAGCGAACCAGTCTGAGGCCGGCCTGCGCGAGCAGCCCTTCGAGCTCGCTCCGAGTGTAGCGATGGCGGGAGTGTACGGCCTCGTCGTGGGCGCCCCACAGCAGCTTCAGCGCGGGTACGCGAACCAGCAGCAGGCCACCCGGCCGCAGCACGCGCGCCATCTCGCGCATGGCGAGCAGATCGTCGGGCACCCAGCGGTGATAGAGAACGTCGAAAGAGGTGACACCGTCGACCGCTGAGCTTCTCACGGGCAACGCAAGGATGCTGCCCCGCACGGCGACTACGCCGCGGCTGCGGCAGAAGGCGATCGCCTCCTCCGAGATGTCGATGCCGAACACCATGCCGAACCGGCTCAGGCGCTCGAGATTCACGCCCGTGCCGCAGCCTGTATCGAGAAATGCGAGCTTGCCGCGCCGCAGTTCCGGGGCCAGCAGCGCCAGGCTGATCGCGCGCATGCCTGCGTACCACCACTGGCGTTCCTCCGCTTCGTACATGCGCGCGTACTCGGCCTGGTTCATCGCGGGCGCTCGAAGACGATGCGGTCGAGCCACGCACCAGCAGGGGCGTCCGCCTCGAAGCTCAGTTCGTTCAGCTCACGTTGCCAGCGTTCTCGAGGCAGGGTGATCCGCTGCTCTGCGAGGTGTTCGCCGAGCCGCAGCGCGCCCACGGGGGCGCCGTTCACTGCGAGCCGCAGCGTGCCTTCTCCCCGAACGCGCAGCACGAGCGTCAGCGCCTGGGGTACGTCGAGCGGCACAAACAGGCGCGCCCTGCCGAGAACGGCGCGGCAAAGGCTGTCCTCGCACGGCCGTGCCGAACTCCAGCCCTCGCCGAAGAGTGCAGGATCCGAACGCGGGTCACCCGCGTCGATCACACCGCCAAGGTTGTTCTGGCGGTAGAAAAGATACTTGCCGACCGCAAGGTCGAAGTCGGCCACGGGGGCTTTGTGCTTTGCGGCGAACAACCAGTTGGCGGGCCACGCCAGCGGTGTGCCGATGCTCTCGCTCAGGAGCAACGCGCTGTTCTCCGTGATCCGGGCGAAACTGACGCTTTCGTCCCGCGGCAGCCGGTTGCCGCGGTACTGTGCCATCAGCAAGCTGTTCCACAGCACCAGCAGCGCACCGGCGGCCAGGAGCACGCCGGCCGGCCGGCGCGCGGCCGCTCGCTCCAGGCCGGCGACCGCATGCGCGAGGCCCAGGGCCAGGATGGGCAGCAGCGAGTCGAAGCGGCGATTCGAGAAAGAACCTCCCGCCCACCAATCGCCCGAGCAGATGTTCACGTAGCCCATGACCAGCACCGGCACGAGCAGCGTGAAGGCCGTCCGAGCGTCGCGCCGCAGGAAGGCGACGTAGCCGAGGATGGCGCCCCACAGCACCGGCGTCCAGTAGAGCAGCCCGTGACGCGACGAGAACAGCGTCTGCAGCAGGTACGGATGGTCGAGCCGCAGGAAGTCGCGGCCGTGCGGCGGATCCGCGAGCAGGTACTGGCCGAAGATCGCCTTCCATGCGAGCAGCTGCGGAAGCACGCCGAGCGCGAACGCGAGCAGCGTCGCGATTCCAGTGCCCAGCGTTCTTCGAGGCGCTCGCCGGAGTGCCGGTAGCAGCGAGAGGGCTGGGAGCAGTAGGAGGACGGCGTTCTGCCAGCGCACCGTGGCCGCCAGGCCGATCAGAGCGCCAAGCGCCATAGCGCGCGCCAGGCTCAGTTCTCGCCGCGCAGGCCACCACAGCGCCAGGATCGCGGCGGCGAGGAAGAAGCTGCCGGCGTGGCTCATCACCGGCTCGCAGACCGCGTACCACCACAGGAAGGTCGCGTAGAAAACCAAGAAAACCGTGAGGTGGGCCGCCGCCGGAGCGACCATGTCCCCGAGCACCCTGCGCAGCAGGAGCAGGCCCGCCACGATGTAGGCAAGGCTCCCGAGGCACACGGCGCGGATGTGCCAGGATGAATAGCCGCCTTCGGGGTTTCCCTGAGAACGGGCGAGGATGTCTCCGGCCCCGTAGAAGGGCATCCACAGCACAGCCGGACCGACCGAGAAGATCGTCCGGCGGTGGCCGGTGGCGGTCTTCACCAGCTTGTCGCCGCGAGTCAGGATCCCGAAGTGCTCGAACTCGTTGGCGAGATCGAGGTCGTGATCGAAATACAGCGAGCGCAGCTGAGAGTAGTACTCGACGGCGTCGGCCGTGAGGCGCGGGACGGGAAGTGAGAGCTGGACATAGAGCGCCGGAAAGGCGAGCGCCGCGGCGAGCAGGAAGGAACGCTTCACCGACCCGTCGGCGCCTCGCCGCTCGCGGCCGCCGCCAGTCGCGCCGCCTCCTTGCCCAGGCTGAAGGAGCCACTGATGGTGCGGTCGTGTGGATGCAGCTGACAGGAATCGGTGAGGAACAGGTTCGGCACTGGCGTCGCGATCGTCGGCGTCGACGTGCGGTAGTCCGTCCGGCAGATCGGCTGGGCAAAGCGATCGCGGAACACGCTCGAGAACTTGACCCAGCTGCGGTCGAAGCCGGGCTGGATCACCGCCAGAGCGTCGCAATACTTGCGCAACACGTGCTCGTCGTCCTGGCCGTAGCGGGGGTCGTCCGCGGAGAGGTACTGGGGCACGTAGAGGATCCGGTCCCCGCCCAGCGCCGGTAATGGGTTGAGGTTCGTGTATTCGATCATCCCCGCGAACGGCACGCGGCGGTCGCTCGTGTTCACCCAGAAGTAGGGCGTGACGCTCTCGCGCAGGCGTAGGAACAAGCAGAAGATCCCGATCGTCGGAATGCCTCGAAGGCCGTCGAGGTAGGCTCCTGCCGGGAAATCCGGGATGAGTTTCTGAAAACGCGAGGTCGTGACCGTGGAGACCACGACGTCCGCGGGAAGCGTCTCACCCCCGACGCGCACGCCGCTCACGCGTCCCTTCTCGAGCAGGATGCGCTCGACGTCGGCCTTCATGCGGATGCGGCCGCCCCGCTTTTCGAAGTCGCGCCCCAGGCCGTCGAGGACCATCTGGGAGCCGCCCTCGATGTAGCCGAGCTCCTCGTGCCACGCAGACTTCCGCGAACGCGAGAGCCGGACCATGCGCGCCCAGATCCAGGCGGCAGAGATCTCCTCGGCGTGCTCTGAAAACTTGAAACGCAGCAACGGCTCCCAGATCACGCGGTAGGCGGACTCACCGAACATCGCCTTCAGCCATTCGACCGCCTGACGCGGCGCCAGGTCCACTTCTCGCTTCCGCTGCGCCAGCTTGACAGCGAGGCCGGCGCGCACCCGGTCGTGAAGAGCCAGCGGCGCAAACTGGAGCAACTCGAGAGGTGTCAGGAACGGGTAAAGCGTGCCATCGACGAAATAGGCCATCCGCGAGCTCTTCCAGTGGAGCCGGTTCGAAAGGCCGATCTCCGCCAGGGTCTCGACCAGATCCTCGTCGCCGCGGCAGATGAAGTGGTAATACCGCTCGATCGTGACGCCCTGGACGTCGAAGGAACTGGCCAGGCCGCCAAGGACCGGCGCCGACTCCATGAGCGTCACGTCCAGGCCCGCTTTCACGAGGTGGTGCGCGGCCTTGATGCCGGCCGGGCCCCCGCCGATGACCACCGCTTTCTTCTTCAGGCCCATCTTCTCGCCTTGGGGTTCGTCCGGACGAAGCTCACCGCGTCGAGACGGACGTCCGTGGCGTCGTCGGTCGAGAAGGCGATCTCGTTCACCTCGCGCTGCCAGAACGATGCTGGCACGCTGATGCGCTGTTCGGCCCAGCCGCTTCCAACCCACAGCTCGCCGGCCACGCGCCCGTTCACGATCAAGCGCAGCCGGCGCGGCTCGGGCGCGTTGACGCGTAGCCGCAACTCGAGGCCTTCAGGCACGTCGAGACTCGCGAACAAGCGGGCCCGCCGCTTGATGCGCCGCGTCGCGACACCTTCGTAGTCCTCGACGGCGCCCCAGCCTTCCGCGAGCAGCGCCTCGTCTCCGGCGGCGCCGATCTCGACGCGCCCGCCGAGATTGTTCTGCATGTAGAAGAGGTAGCGGCCGACGACCAGGTCGTACTGGCCCGGTCTGCCGTGGCTGGCCGCGAAAAGCCAGCTTGCGGGCCAGGTGGTGGGAAAACCCACGCGGTCGCTCACGAGCTGCGCCGCGTTTCGCGCGAGCGTCGGGAAGGCCACGGTGTCGTCAGCGGGGATCCAGTTGAGACGCAGTTGCTCGGCGAGGGCCAGGTTCCAGGCGCAGAACGGGACGGCGATCGCGAGCGTCGCCAGGCGTGGTCGCTGAGCGACAAAGCGGCGCAGCGCGTCGATCGAGGCGGCGAAGCCGAAGGCGAACACCGGCAACAGGCTGTCGAAGCGCCGGTTCGAGAACGAAGCCCCGCCCCAGTAGTCGGCCACCCCCATGTTGACCCACGTCATCAGGACCAGCGGTGGGAGGAAAGCGAGCGCCAGCGCCGGCCGACGCCTCGCCAGGGGGATCATGCCGACAAAGCCCAGCCAGAACACCGGCGTCCACGACAGCAGGCCGTGGCGGGACGAGAACAGCGTTTCGAGCACGAACGGGTGATGAAGCCGAACGAAGCCTGGCCCCTGCGGTGGATACGGCAGGATCCAGTAGTCGTAGATCGCCTTCCAGGCGAGCATCTGCGGGAAGGCGCCGATGCAGGCGCCCGCACCGAGCGCCAGCGCGTGCGGCGCCAGGGCGAGCACCGCGGTCGGGGCCCGGCGAAAGCGTAGCGCGAGATCCAACGCCGGAAGCAGCAGCAGGATACCGTTCTGCCAGCGCACGCTCATCGCCAGGCCCAGGACCAGGCCGAGCGCCAGGAAGGCGAAAGCGCCGCTGCGTCCGCGGCCTCGCTCCCACAGCGTGATGGCGAGCGTTGCGAAGAAGGCCGACGCGGCGTGCGAGTAGGTCGGTTGAAAAACCATGTACCAGTAGTGGAAGGTGGCGAAGTAGACGAGCAGCACCGCGCCGAGGGCCGTGCCCTCGGCGAAGTGCCGTCGCAGCAAGGCGTGCATCAATACCAGGGCGAAGAATCCGTACAACAGGCTGCCCAGCGCTACCGCGTTGCGGTGGTAGGGGCCGTAGCCCGAGAGGTCGGGATCGCCACCCAACGCCTGGTCCGCACGGCCGACGAGCTCGCCTAGGCCGAAGAACGGGCCCCATGCCACCGCGGGCCCCACAGCATAGATAGTCCGGCGCAAGCCGGTCTTCGTGGGCATCTGCAGGTCGCCGCGCGAAAGCATGCCGAAGTGCTCGTATTCGTTGGTGAGATCGAAGTCGCCGTCCTTCCACAGCGAGTGGACGAAGCCGTAGTAGCTGAGGCCGTCGCCATTGATCCTCCCGCCTGCGCCCTGGAAATGGACGAGGGTGGGGAGCAGCAGCAGGCCGAGCGCCAGGACGCCGGCGCTCAGGTGCTCGGCCCTGGGCAGCAGGCTCCGGAAGCGAAGCACGAAGAGCACCCCGACCAGCGCCGCGCGCACGGCGAAGCCGCGCGCACCTACCGGCGACCCCCCGAAGGGCGCCAGCAGCGAGAGCCTTCCCGTGATCACGATCAGAACCAGATCGGCCGCGAGCAGAACCAGCGCGGCCCCCGTCAAGCGGCGCAGGATCATCGTGCCAGCAACTCTTCGTAGAGCGCGATGGTGCGGCGCGCCAGTGCCGACCAGGCGAATTGCGCGAGCGCGCGTTTCCGACCGGCCGCTCCGAGCCGCCGCCGCAAGGCCCCGCTCGGGATCATCTCAGCGAGTGCCGCGGCCAGACCTTCGATGTCCCCCGGCGCGACCAGCCGGCCCGTGGAGTCGTCTACCTTGTCCGGGATACCGCCCGCACGCGTCGCCACGACCGGCAGGGCGTGGGCCATCGCCTCCAGGGTCACCAGGCTCGAACCCTCGTAGTGCGTCGCGTGAACGAACACATCGGCGCGTTCATAGAGCGCGTGCAGCAGGGTCTCGCTGGTCCGTCCCGCCAGCAGCAGGTGGCGCGCGACGCCGTGGCGGCGCTGTTTCAAGAGCGCGGCGCCGTAGCGGCCGTCGCCGACCACGACCCAGGCCCAGTTGGGCGGCAGGCAGCCACGGGCCTCGAGCGCCTCGAGCGCCAGCAGCGTGTCACCGAAGCCCTTGTAGGCCTCGATCCTGCCCACCGACAGGAACACGAAGTCGGCCGTCTTGAGCGAAGGCAGCGCCTGGCGTGCGATCCGCTCCCAATCGGGCGGAGTCGCCTCGCGGATCTCCGCGGCGTCGATCCCGTTCTCGAGCACGACCACCTTGTCTCCGCCGACGCCGAGGTAGCGCGGTACCTCAGCGCGCGTAGCCTCGTCGGTCGCGATCACGCGGTCCGAGAGGCGCGCCGCCTCGCGTGACAGCGCGCGCAGGCGGGACAGCGCGAGGCCCTTGATGCCCGTCGTCTTGTGCTCCTCCATGCCCTGCGGGTTCATCACGAGTGGGGCCCGCAGCCCGGGATCGCTCGCCCTCAAGCGGCCGTAGCCCAGTCCCGCAACGCCTTGCGCATGCACGATGTGGATGGCGCCCGCCTGCACGCGCTCCGCGACAGCCGCGCCCAGTCGCGCGGCGAAGCGGGGGTAGTTGAACGTCCGATCGAGCACGCGGCCATGGGCCCCGGCCCGCATGCCGCCGTAGGGAACGAAGACCACCTCGCCCGGAAAGGCACCCTGCAGCGTGGCGGGGCGCGTGAAGAGCGTCACATGTACGCCGGCCGCGCCCAGATGCTTGGCGAGATGGTAGACGGCGCGCTCGAGCCCGCCGGGTTCGTGGAGCGGATGCGCCGCGCGCGAGAGCAGGGCAACCTTCACGGCTCCAGCCTCTTGTACACGGCCTCGTAACGTGGCACCAACGCCTCCGGGGAAAAGGCTCGCGCGCGCACACGCGCACCCTCTGCGAGACGCAGGCGCAGGCCCGCGTCGGCTGCCAGCCGAGCCACCGCGTCCCCGAGCGACGCGGCGTCGGACACCAGCAGGGCGTTCTCGCCATGGTTCAGGATCTCGCGCGTACCGCCCGTGTCCATGGCGGCGATGGGGGTTCCCAGAGCCAGCGCCTCGAGCAACACACGCGACAAAGGTTCCGGCCAGAGCGAGGGAAAAACCAGGACGCTGGCTCTGGCCAGCGAGCGGAGCACGTCGTCGCGGTGCGCCCAGCCCCGCATCACGAGTGGAACGCCGCGTGAGGCGGCCTCGAACTTCACCTCGTGGGCAAGAGAGCCCTCGCCGAGGATGACCAACGGCAGGCCGGTCTTGGCGGCGGCCACGGCAGGAACCAGGAGCCGGGCACCCTTGTTTTCCTCGAGCTTGCCGATGAAGAGCAAGAAGCGCTCCGGAAGCGCAACTGCCGGTGGCGGCTCCGCCAGGGCCCGTGCCTCTTGCGCATCCACTACGTTCGGAATGACCTCCACTCGCGGGATGCCGGCGCCGCGCAACTCCGCGCCTACGGCTTCACTGACGGCGAGCGTCGCTCCTGCGCGACCCAGCGCCAAGCGCTTGGTCCGCAAATCCCACTGCATGTACGGGATGGCGCCCCACGAGAGCGGGGCGGGCGCGTCCACGTGGCCCTGCACGCAGCGCGTCATCGGTTGAACGCCACAGGCCGGGCAGAGCGTGCCGCGCGACAGCCGCGTGGACCAGAAGCAGACGGGCCAGTGATCGCGCACCGTGACGGCGACCCGATGCTCGCGCCCTCTGCGCAGCGCGCCCAGCGCCGACAGCGAGTGTTGCGCGTGGATCACGGCAGCCTCCTCGCGGTCGAGATGGGCGTCGAAGGCGCCGGGCACGCTGAAGCGTCTGCGACCCGGCGCGGCGAGCCGTGCGACCCTCAAGCCGTCCATCTCTTCCGGGCCCGGGCTCGTGGTCAAGACGGACACGTCGTGGCCCGCGGCTCGCAGTCCGAGCGCCAGGGCCCGGGCCGACCAGCCAGCACCTCCCGCGCGCGGCGGGAAGACCTCGCTCACGAACACGAGCCTCATGCCGTGATCCCCTCGAGCAGCTCCTCGAGCTGCTCACAGTGTCGTGCCCACGAGTAGTGGGCGACGACCCGCTCCCGCGCGGCACTGCCAAGGCGGGCACGGCAACTCGCATCGTCGGCGAGGCTTTCGATCTGGCGCGCCAGATCGACGGGATCGGCCTCGCGGAAGAAGAGCCCTTCCTTGCCATCACGCACGATCTCGGTGAGGGGAAAGCGCGGGATGGTGAGTGTCGGCAAGCCACTCGCCATGTATTCGAAGATCTTCAGCGGCGACCAGTAGAAGCCCAGCGAGAGTTGTCGCTGGCGCGCCGTCTCGTAGGGCGCGACGCCCATGTCGCCCGCCGCCACGATCTCGGGCATTCGCTCGTAGGGCTGCGCGCCGAGCCGCATGCCGCGATAGCCCACGCCCGCGCCGCGCGCTTCGCCGCCGACAAGAAGGAAGAAAATGTCGGCTCGACTTCCCAGCCGCCTGGCGGCCGCCTCGAAGACCTTGACACCGTGCCAGGGCCGGAAACTGCCGCTGAACAGAACCACCACGGCGCTCTCCGGGATTCCGAGGAAGCGGCGTGCCTCGGGGCTGCGGCGGGCAGGGGCAAAGGCCTCCACGTTGGCGCCCCACGTGACGATGCTGGTCTTGTCACGGGCAAAAGCGGGCACGATTTCCCGAATCGGAGCCACCAGTGCCCGAGCCTCGCGGCACAGCCGCTCGCGGTAACGTCGTAGCGGTCGCACCAGCAGGGCCGCGTCGAGGGCGGCCTTGAGCGAGCCCGCATGGTCCACGATCGGCGCGTTCACCTCCAGCAGCGACGGGATGCCACGGCGAGCCGCGACCGTGATGCCCTCGCCGCCGAAGTTGTAATAGCGCTCCATGACGGCGTCAGGCGCAACTTCTCGTACCAGACGCTCCACGGCTCGCGCAGCCCGAAAACGGAAGTATCGATGCGGCGGTGTCCAGGATACGCGGTGCCAGTGGACGCCCCCCAGCTGCTCGCGCGCTGCAGCACCCCGGGTCTGTCGGATCACGACGTGAAGCTGATGGCCGCGCGCGGCGAGGCCGCGGGCCACCTCGAGAACGTGAACGCTCCCGCCGCTGTGCCCCGGCACGACCTGGTCCGAGGCCACGTAGAGGATCTTCAAGGCCGCGGCCGGGGCACGAGCAGGCCGAAGAAGGGCCCTGTCCGGATGCGGCTGAAGAACCAAATGTCGAGCTTGAGGAGCAGCGTGAGGCCGTGGGCCACCAGCAGCACGAGCGGGCCTGGCGGGTCAGCGCCGATGGTTTTTGTCGCCTGCTGCTGCGGGCTATCGATAGCAGGCTCGTGAGGTGCTGGGGTCTTCCTGCCTCGGGCCTGCTCGACGATCCTGAGCAACAAGTCCTCGATCACCGCCTTGAAGACGACGTTGTAGTAACGACGCTCGGTCACGGCCAGGCCCGCGCCCGCTGCCAGCGAGTCGAAGTGCTCGTGGCTGCGAATCGGGTTGCGATGGTCGCTCTTGCGCATCGCCTCGCGTTCGTAGTCGACCAGGCCGGCCCGGCCAAGCCGTTTCGCCAGGCGATTCACCCAGCGCTGGAACGAAGCGAGCTTCGACGATTCCATCGCGTGCGTGTACACGAACAGCCGCCCGCCGGGACCGAGCACCCGGCGCGCCTCCAGCAGAATCTCGGCGACACCCGGCTCGTCGAGATGCTCGAGAACGTCAAGGCTGTAGGCGCACGGATAGGCGCCCTTGCGGAACGGGAGCCGGCGCAAGTCGCCGAGCACCAGGTCCACCTCGCGAGCCGCCCGCGGCAGGAAGAACGGCGCGACATCAACACCGGCGGCCCGAACCCCGCCCCGGGCCGTGAAAAGCGCGAACTTGCCGGCTCCGCAACCCAGGTCGAGGACAGTCTCCCCCGGCGCCGGACGCAGCATGCCCAGCATCATGTCGATCTTGATCCGCGCGGAGAGCACGGGTGGCGCGTCTGTCACGTGAAGGCGCTCGTGGAATTCGTGGTCGGCGTACTGGGTGACCTCGCCGACACTGGTGCTCGGGACGAGATCGACGTACCCGGCCTGGCTGTTCACCGCGTAGGCGACGCCGCACGCCGGGCAGCGCAGCGCGGCTTCCGCGTTCGCGAGCCGGACCTTGTCGGGTCCGCCACAGCGACACGCGGCCCTCGCGACGTAGTCGTCGGGCCCGGCCGTAGTGCGCAAGCATTGCTCGCAGCCTGCGGCCTCCAGGCACAGCGGACAGGCCAACCGCTCGAGCAGCGCCGTCGAGATCACGGGCCCTCCCTGGCGAGGCGCTCGCGATCGGTCATGAACAGCCACGCTGCGCGCCCCAGATGGCGCGGCACCTCCGTGAACTGGTTGATGGCGACGCGCGGCCACTCGAGCTGCTGGCGGTCCATCAGCTTCAAGCCGAATTGCGCCATGAGCGACAGGTTCCACCAGATGAAGAGCGCGAGCACGGCCGCGGCGGCTGCCCGCCCAGCTCGCTCGATGAGCAGCGCCAGGAGCGTCGCGAGGCCCCAGGCGAAGACGGCTGTCGCGCCCACGAAACGACGGGCGCCGAACGCGCCGGCCATGTGCCAGCTCTCGATCGAGCCATTGATCCACATCTGGAGCAGCAAGCCTCCGGCAAGCAGCCACACCACGGGTTCTCGGCGCTTGAGCGCGAGCAGACCCAGACCCAGAACGCAGACCAGCAGGAGCGGGCTCCACAGGAACAGCCCATGGCCCGGGTCGAAGAGCACCTCCAGGAAATGCGGGCTCGTGAGGCTCAGCTTGCGCGTCACGAGCCGCGAAGGGCCCCACGCCCCGGTGAGCGTGCGGTAGGCCGCGAACTGGGGCAACAGGGCGAGCGCCGCTCCGGCTGCCAGCGCCAGGCTCGACGCCAGACTCGCACGCCAGGCGCTCTGCCGGAACGCCCGCCAGGCGAGGTAACCGGCCGGCATCGCGAGGAACAGCACGTCCTGTTCACGGACGAAGCCGGCCAGGCCGCCCGCGAGGCCCACGAGAAAGTAGTCCACGGGCCCGGCGCCCTCGCGCTGGGCGCTGCGCAGGAAAAGCCAGACCAGCAGCGAGACTGCGAACAGGGACGGCGCGTGGCCGAAGCCGGGCGCGATCGTCATGTAGTACAGCACCGGAGTCGCGAGCCACAAGCCCGCCACGCTCCACGTCGCCACGCCCTCGTCGAAGCGACCGTGGCGCCGGAGCGCGGCGTGGATGAGCAACAGGCCGAGGAAGGCGTAAAGCGCGGAGCCGAGCGAGACGGCGGTCAGATACGGCCAGGAGAAGCCGTCGGCGGGGACGCTCCCGCCCAGCGCGCGCGAGGCAAGCACGGCGCCATGCGCCGCGAGAAAAAACGGCGACCATAGGAAAGCGGCGCCCAGCGGCGCGAAGTTGAGGTACCGGCCGCTACCCGGCTCGCGCTGATCGAGGAAAGTTTGCTTGAAGCCTTGCAGCCCCTGCGGATCGCGATCGTAGAAGTATCGATACTCGTTGCCGAAGTCGAGGTCCCCGTCCAGGACCAGCGAGCGCAGCGGCGAGTAGTACTCGATCTCGTCGGCCGCCCGCATGCGAGGCGTCACGAGGGGCAGGGTCAGGACGAAGAGCCAGACGAGCGACCGCCGTCCCGATATCACAGCACTTCCTCGATCGCCGCCAGGATCAGTTTGGCGCGCGCGTCCCAGGAATAGCGGGGGGCCTCTTCCCAGGCGGCGCGCGCGAGGCGCTCAGCCAGATCTCGATCCGCGAGCAGGCCCTGAATGGCCGCCGCGAGCGCCGCCGGTTCGCCGGGCGGCACGAGCCGCGCAGTTTCACCATCGCGCAGGATCTCGCGGCTGGAAGGGAGATCGGTCGCGACGATCGGCCGACCCGCAGCGAGGGCCTCGAAGAGCTTGATCGGAGAGGTGTGGCTCTCCGTCATGGCGGTCTTCAGGAACGGAACACACACGACCGACGCGCGGGCCAGCTCCTCGACGACCCGCGCCTGAGGCACGCTGCCCGGCATTTCGGTTCTCTCACCGAGGCCGCGCGAGCGGACCAGATCGCGGATCCGTGGCAGGTCGGCCTCGCTCTCGATTCCACCGAGGATCACGAGCCGCGCAGCAGGAACCTGGGCCATCGCCTCGACCAGCACGTCGACGCCTTTCCAGGGGTAGAGCTGTCCCGCGTACACGACCCTGGCCGATGAGCGCTCCGGCGGCGTGAAGCGGCGAGCCTCGGCCACATCGCAGCCGTTGGGGATCACGTGAACCTGCTTGCGAGGGCCGAAGGCCGTCTGGAAGCTGTCGCGGATGCCCGCGGTGGTGGCTACGAACGCCGCGGCAGCCTTCCAGACGCGGCGCTCGCGCTTGGCCAGGCGGCGCGCCTTGCGAGGGTTCGGACTCTCGCCCGTGCCATAGATGACGCCGCGCTCGCCATAAAGCAACGACTCCACTGCGTGAGCCTCGTAGAGCACAGGCCCGTGGGCGAATGCCGTAAGCCCCAGCAGCAGATCAGCGAGCTGCAGGTCCCGCGTGTAGACGACGGCCGCACGACCGGCCACGGCCGCCGCCGTGGTCCGGGCGAGGAAGGTCAAGCGGGGCAGCGCGTAGGAGCCAGTGCGGTGGCTGACCGGCAGCCGCCGCACCTCGAGGTGCTTGTGCGGCGCAACGCCGTAGAGGGCCAGGATCTCGTCGGTGGGCCGCGGGTCGCTCTGCCGCACCAGCAGTGTCGTATGCGTCCCGGCGCGCGCCAGGGCGGCCGCCGTCTTCACGATCTGCACGCCGTTCGCGCGCGGCAACGGAAAACGGATGTCGGCCGGCATAAGCACGTTCAGGCCCATCGCGCCCCGTTCAAGATCGGAGCGCTTCCTCATACAGCGCCAGGTAGCGTTCCACCACGCCGGGGAGCCGGAAGCGCTCCGCAATCAGTCGCGCGCTCTCGGCGCCCGTGCGCCGGGGGGTAACCAGCGCCGAGAGGATCGCGTCTCCGAGCGCCACGGGAGCGGCCTTCGGGACGAGCCTCACGTCCGCCTTGAAGAGCCCGCCCAGCTCGACGCCGCCCGGATTGTCGGTCGAGACCACCGGCGTTCCGGCGGCCAGCGCTTCCAGGGCCACCGTCGGTGTGGCCTCCAGGACCGAGGACAGGGCGAAGACGTCGGCAGCGGCCTGGAGCCGCGCCACGTCCTGGTTCGGGACGAGCCCCAGGAAGCGGACGGCGTCGCCGAGACCGAGGCGCGCAGCCTGGCCTCGAAGCTCGGCTTCTTTCTCACCGACTCCGGCGATCAACAGGACGGCATCGGGTCGAGCGCCGTGCACGCGGGCCATCGCCTCGAGCAGCGTCGCCTGGTCGGCGAGCGGGTGCAGGCGCTTGACGTTCAGGATCAGCACGCCGCCCCGCGGAAGGTACTCACGACGCAAGGCCTCGCGCTCGGGCTCGGAGAGCGGCTTGAAGGCATCGGCCACCGGCGGGTAGACGACCGACGCCGCTCGCATCGGGACGCCGAGTTCGCGGGCGCGCGCGAGCAGTGCCTCGCTGTAGAGAGTGACGTGGTGCGCGCTGGCGTTCAGGCGCCGGAAGGCCGCGTCCTTGCCGTCATGGTGCCAGATCTCCGTGCCGTAGTGAGTGACGACGTAGGGCCTCAAATGACGTTCCGCCAGGCGCGCCGCCACCTGGTTCATCCAGGTGTTCGAGTGGATGTGGACGACATCCGCCCGTTTCACCACCGGTGCGCCCTTGAGCCACGTCTCGGCCGCCTCCAAGGCCTGGGGAAGCCGGGTCCGCTTCAGGCGCCGCGAGCGACGCCGGACGAAGCTCACGTCTGCGCGATCGGCTTCGCGGCCGAAGGTCAGGAAGCCGACCGCATGGCCGCGAGCACGAAGGCCTTCCCCCAGCTGGCATGGCAGCAGGGCGTTGGCCGCCTGGTGGGGCGGCAGGTGCGGCGTCACCATCAAGATTCTCATCCGGCTCTTGCGGTAGGGGGCCTCTTACGCCTCTGGCCAAAGGGGAAATGATACATTGGAAAGCGCTGCGTCCCAAAGAGTTCCGAGCCGAGGGGAGGGCAACAAGAAACGTGTTCCTGCACGTCGTCCGTAACAAGTTCCTGGCCGGCCTGGTGATCGTGATTCCGATCGTGGTGACGGTGAAGGCTCTGTCCTGGCTCTTCCTCACGGTCGATTCGCTGCTGGGCACGAGCGCCGAGGCGGCCTTCGGTCGCCCTGTCCCGGGCGTCGGCTTCGTGACCACCGTGGCGATCGTATTCCTCGCCGGCGTCCTGTTCTCGGCTGGCCCCCTGCGCCGCGTCCTGCACGCGATCGAGGAGGGCGTGGACGCCGTGCCGCTCGTCGGGGCCGTCTATGGCGCCATCAAGAAGGTGCTCCAGGGCTTCGGAGATCCCGACGCGCCGAGCGCCTTTCAGCGCTTCGTGTTCGCGCGCCTTCCCGGCCGCACCACGCCGGGCTTCCTCACCGGCAGCTTCAGCCTCGCCCAGCCCGACGGCTCGTCCGAGTTGCTTTGCACGGTGTACATCCCGACCAACCACCTCTACGTCGGCGACGTCGTGGTCCTGCCGGTCCGCGACGTGATCGAGACCGACCTCTCCGTGCAGGACGGCGTGAGCCTGATCCTCTCGGCCGGGGCGTCGGTTCCTTCCCGGATCGTCCGGAAGTAACATCAAAGAGCGGCTGTGAACCCGATCCCCGAACTCTCCGTTGTGCTTCCCGTCTACGACGAAGAGGCCAACCTGGCCGAGCTTCACCGCCGGCTGACGGCTGTCCTCGGCGGGCTAACCAGCTCTTACGAGATCGTCTTCGTCGACGACGGCAGCCGCGACAGCTCGCTTGCCATGCTCCAGAAGCTGGCCGGCGCGGATGCGCACGTTGGCGTCCTCGCGCTCAGCCGCAACTTCGGTCACCAGCTGGCCCTGACCGCGGGTCTCGACCATGCCCATGGCGCCGCGGTGGTGCTCATGGACTCCGACTTGCAGGACCCGCCCGAGCTGATCCCGGAGCTCGTGGCGCGCTATCGGGAAGGCTACGAGGTCGTCTACGCTCAGCGCCGGGCGCGGCCCGGCGAGTCGGTCTTCAAGCGCGCCACGGCGTTCCTCTTCTATCGGGCGATCCGCGCGGTCGGCAACGTGGACATTCCGCCCGACACCGGGGATTTCCGGCTCGTCTCGCGACGCGTGGCGGAGATCCTGGCGCGGGTGCGGGAACGCCGTCGCTTCCTGCGCGGCCTCGTCACCTGGGTCGGCTTCCGCCAGGGGCGCGTGCTCTACGACCGGCCGCCCCGCTCCGGCGGCGAGAGCAAGTACGACGCGTTCCAGATGGTGCGGCTCGCGCTGCGCGCCTTCTTCTCGTTCAGCACCGCGCCGATCACGCTGATCGGGCTGATGGGCCTCGCGACGCTGGCCGGTGCCGCCGCGGTCGCGCTCGCAGGCGAGCTGCTGCCCGGAGCACTCCTGCTCGTGGGCGGCGTGCAGCTCGTCTCGCTCTGGATCCTCGGCCAGTACATCGCGGTCGTCTCCGACGAGGCCCGTCGGCGTCCGCTGTACCTGGTGCGAGAGCGCGTGAACCTTCAGGCGGCGCCGGCAAGCGAAGCGTAGTCCCCGAGGTACCGCACCCACTCGGCGAGGCCGAAGAGCACGAGGCCCGCGGCCACGAACCCGGCCAGCAGCCGCCCGCGGGGCACCCGGCTGGCTAGCGCCTCGAGGAAAGCGCCGGTCGCCACGGCCACCAGCGGCCCCGCGAAGGTCTCCTCCTTGAGGTCGCGGAACAGCCCGCCGCCGAACGCCTTGAGGGTGACCAGCGTGGCGAGCGTCAGGGCGTAGGCGATCAAGACCGAAAAGCCAGCCGGTGGCGCGCGCCGCTTCAGCACCACGAGCCCCGCGAGCGTCAAGAGCGGGTAGGCCCATCCGAAGAAGATCGGCAGGCGCTTCAGGGCCGCCAGGGCTCCCCCCCCGGCTGCGGCCGAAGGCGCTGTGCCTGCGGGCGTCCCGGAAACGAGCGCCGGTACGATCTCCGTCACGAACGTGAGCGTGAAAGGCAGGTACAGCCAGGCCACCGTCACGATCGCGCTCAGCCCTGCGATTCCGAGCAACGGCTTCGACAAACGCCGCTCCCGCAACGCGAGGAACGCGGCGAAGAGCGGCACGTTGAACAGGCTCGAGATGTAGCTCAGCAGCGCGGCGAAGCTCGCGAGGCCGAAGGCCGCGCTGCGTAGCCGTCCCGGCCGCGCGCACAGCGCGGCGGCAGCCACGATCGCCAGCAGGTCGAGGAAATGGCCGACGATGGTCGGGTACATGGCGAGCAGCAGCCGGCTGTGGAGCGGCGGCAGGGTGATCGCGAGGATCGCGGCGTAGACGCCGCGAGAGCCCACACGACGGGCCAGCGCAAAGACCAGGAGCATCTCGGCGCCGGCAGCGAAGAGCGCCGCCTGTTTCAGTGCGACCTCGATGGCCTCGCGCCCGGTGAGCGACGAGAACGGCACGAAGAACAGCGGCGAGTACGGGAATACGTAGGCGCGGCCCGCCACGATCCGCGGGTAGCCGGTGTTGACGACCTTCTGCGCGGCGATGCCGCGGGCGGCGAGGCCCCCCTCGGCCTTTGCGAGCGCCATCACGTACCGGCTGTGGTTGCGCACGTCGGGATAGAAGTAACTTGGGCAGAACACCGCGGCGCCCTTGAGCAGGTAGCCTGCCAGGAACAGCAGCGCCACGGCGCGCATCCCGGGTCGGCCGCGGAGCAGCCCAGCCACCGCCATTGCAGAGGTCGTCGCGGGCCATGCCACGAGCGTCGTCACATGGGCGCAGCCGAACGGATCGACGCTGGCCCACAGTGCCAGCCCGAGCGCCGCACCCAGGCCGATCCACAGCGCCGACCCCGCTCCCAGCCCGGCGATGAGCGCCGTCAAGAACACGCCAGCGAGCAGCAGGCGAGGGCCGATGAGGTGGGGAGCGAGACCCACCGGAAGACCCTCGAGGCGCAGCCAGTCGACGGCGATACCAAGCCTCTCGGGCCCCGCGGCTTCGGTGTCGAGCTGGATCGTGACGGGACCGCTCGCCGCGGCCACGTCAAGACGCAGAGTGCGGAAGCGGCCGGGCCTGGCGTCGATGGTCTGCTCCGGCCCTCCGCTCACGCAGACGCGAAGCTGTGTGGTCCGATCGACGAAGCGCGCGAAGCGAAGGGTCAGGGATGCCTCGCCTCCGCGGGTCACCAGGGGAAGCGCCAGCGTCGTGTGCGCACGCGTCCAGCGAAAGCTGACCGGAGGCCGCTCCTCGCTCTCGGTGACGCCTGCCAGATAGCGACCCGTCGAGGGGCCGACGTCGAAGACGAGCGCCCCGTATGCCAGCGGCGCGAGCCGTAGTGCCGCCTCGCCGACGAGCAGCACGGCTGCGAGCGCGCCGACGATCCGGGAAATTCGCTGTCGCAGGGTGGGGCCGCCTCCGCGCCGGCAGTCTAGGGAGAGCGCCCAGGGGTGTCAAAGGGCTGCCCCCCGGATTGTGCTATCGTCGCGCCTTCGCAGGAAGAAGCGGGGGGCCGAACACGCCGAGCCTGATCGCGTTCCGGGCGGCGATCGCCGCGTGCGCCTTGCTGCTAGTGGTCTTCGCCGCGCTGCGCCGCGGCTGGCGCTCGACACCGGGTCTTGAGGCCGGTGCGCTGCCACTCGCGCTCCTCGCGGCCTGCGCGTGGCCCGTCGCGCACATGGCGAGTCCTCGCCCGACGGGATGTCTCTCGGGAATCGCCGGCGATCCCTTGGCCCTTTTCGAAGCCTCGCCGTGTCCAAGCGTCGAACGCCTTGTGCTGTGGCCGCTCGCCGAGGTCCTCGGCGAAGCTGTCGCCGCCCCGGCCGTGGAGGGGGCGGCCGTGGGCGTGGCTGCCCTGCTCGTCCATGTTCTGGCACGGGGAGCCCTGGCAGGGGCCGGCGCCGCCGTCTTCGCGCAGGGCGGCCTCGTGCTGCTGCTCATGACCGCGCTCGAAACAACGGCGAGTTTCCCGTTGACACTGGCTCTCGAGTTGCTGTTCCTTGCGCACCTTCTGAGGCGCTACGCACAGTTGGCCGGGGCGCGCGACGCGGCCGCCACCACGGCCTACGCGCTCGCCGCGCAGCTAGGGGGTGAGGGCGCGTCGCTCGACATCGCCTTCCTGGTCGGCGTCTTCAGCCTCGCCGAGTTCGTGTGGGGCGCGCGCGGTCCCGCGCGGCGGTTGCTCGCGGGCTGGGCTATCGCGACGGCCGCCGTGGTGGCCGCCGGGGCAGCGCCGTGGCGTGGGCTCGTGTGGGCCGAAGCACCCCTGGACCGTGCCGCCGCGGCCAGCCTCGCCGCGTGTGGGCTGCTGGCTCTGATCGGCCTGTTCGCGACTTCAGGAACGGCGGCGGAGCGCAGGCGTCTGCTGAGGGCGGGGCTCTTGGCGGGCGTGCTGCGGCTGGGGGCGGGCGCGCCGCTCGCGCTGCTGGGGCCGCTCAGCGTCTTCGCCGCGCTCGGCCTGGAACGGATCGTGGGCCATTCGAAGTCAGGCGGCGCGCCCTCGCAGGAGGCCTGACAGACGCTGGCGTTCGCCGGCCGTCAGGAACCCCGAGGCGACCAGGAGCGCGGGGAAGGCCAGCATCGCCGCCAGCTTCGCTGCCACTGCAGGCAGCAGCGCGGCTGGTGCCAGAAGCGACAGCGCAAAGGCGCCAAGCGCGGCCGCGGCCACGCGTCCGAGTCGCTGCCACTCGAAGGGGATCGGAAAGAGCCGCTGCGAGAAGTAGAGTCCCAGACCGGCCATCAGCGCGTACGAGAGCACCGTCGCCCAGGCCGCGCCTAGCGTGCCGAAGTTAGGGATCAGCAGAAAATTGGCGGCGATGTTCGCGCTCGCCGTGATCGAAGTAATGATCGGGTAGTAGCGGGCCTGCTTACGCACGCCGATGCCGATCGAGGTGAGCAGGAACGCGCCGTGAAACAGGTAGGCGAGCGCGACTGGCGGGATCAGCGGCGCTGCGGCGTGAAACGCCGGGTTCTTCGGCGTCATGACCACCAGCAACTCGCGACCGAATACAGCGACGCCAAGGCCGAGTCCCGCGAACGCGAGCCAGGCATAGCTGACGATGCGCGCGATCGTCACCGGCGCGTTGGGCGACTTCAGCTGGGAGTACACGAAAGGCTGCCAGGCGGGTTCGAAGGCCGAGAGGGCGAACTTCACTGCCTGGCCGAAGGTGTACCCCATTTGATAGACGCCGACTTCGGCCCGCGAGACGAACAAGTCGAGGATCTTGCGATCCGCGAGGTTCTGCGCCTGGACCAGGATCCCATGGGGCACCTTCGGCCCGCCAAAGCGCAAGCACTCACGCAATAGCGGCAGCGAGAATGCCAACGCAGCGTTCTTGACGAGCGTCGGCAACAGCAGCAGGGAGAACAGGCCGGTCGCAATCAGGTCGCTCCAGAGCACGCCCGCGACGCCCCAGCCCTGCATCACGAGAACCACCTTCAGGATCGTGTTGACGACGTGCCGCACGACCGCGAAGCTAGAGAACTGCCCGGGCCGCTCCTGAATCCGCAGCAGGCTCAGCGGAATGAACGCAAACGAGCCGAGCCACACGTCAATGGCGACCAGCATCACGAGGCCGGTCGCCGGCTGCTCGTGGCCGAACAGCGCGCCGGTGAGGGCTCTCCGACCCAAGCCCACCCCCAGGAGCAGCAGACTGCCCAGCCCCGCCGCGAACAGCGCCACGGTCCCCGCCAAACGTCGTCGCTCCGGCTCGGAGTCGAGATCGTAGTGGACGCGGAAGAAGGCGCTGTCGAGGCCCAAACGGAACAGGATCTTCGCGAGCGTCGAGAACAACAGCAGCAGCGCCAGGACCCCGTAATCGGACGGCGAGAGATAGGCCGTGTAGAGCGGGACCAGCAGGAAATTGATGAGGTTCGTGAACACATCCGCCGCACCATACAGCGCGGAATGGGACGCGAGCTTCTTGAGCTGGCCGGCGAGCGTCACGGCCGCGGTGCGAAGAGGGCTGCCGCCCGCCCGATCAGACGCGGCCCTTGTCGGACGTGAAGTAGGCGCTCACTCGATCGAGGATCTCGTCCAGATGCACCTGTGGCTCGTAGCCGATCAGGGCCTTGAGTTTCGAGGTGTCGGGCACGCGCCGTGGCATGTCCTCGAAGCCCTCCTCATAGGCCTTGGCGTAGGGGACGAGAACGATCTCGCTCTTCGAGCGGGTGCGCTCCTTGACCCGTCGGGCAAGATCGAGGATCGCGATCTCCTCGCTGCTGTTGCCGATGTTGTAGACCTGGCCGACAGCGCGCTCCTGGTCGACGAGCCCGAGCAGGGCGCCCACCACGTCGCTGACGTAGGTGAAGCAACGGCTCTGCGTGCCGTCACCGAAGACCGTCAGCGGGTGACCGAGCAGGGCCTGCTTGACGAAGTTCGGCACCACCATGCCGTAGCGGCCGGTCTGGCGCGGGCCCACGGTGTTGAACAGACGCACGATCACCACCGGCAGCCGCTTCTCCTTGAAGTATGCGAGCGCCAGAAATTCGTCGATGGCCTTGCTGCACGCGTAGCTCCAGCGACCCTTGCTGGTCGGCCCGAGCACGAGATCGGCCTCTTCGTGGAACGGTACGTCGTTGCTCTTGCCGTAGACCTCAGAGGTCGAGGCTACCAGCACCTTCTTCTTCTTCTTGTTGGCGAGCTTCAGGACCATCTCGGTCCCATGGACGTTGGTCTCGATGGTGTTGACAGGGCTCTCGACGATGAGCTTGACGCCCACGGCTGCGGCCAGGTGGAAGACTACGTCGGCGCGGTCGATCAGCTCTGCGCAGACCGGCTCGTTCGTGACGCTGTCGATGGCATAGTGGAAACGGGAGTTTCGCTTGAGCGCCTCGATGTTCTCGATCGAGCCCGTCGAAAGATTGTCGAGGACGAAGACCTCGTCGCCGCGTGCGAGCAGCGCCTCGGCCAGATGGCTCCCCACGAAGCCGGCACCGCCGGTGATCAAGGCCTTCATCGTCTGACTCCCTCCGTCTCTTTCTTCTGCGCGCTCTCGAGCACGACCTCGGCCGCCCGCGTCGCGCCCATCCCATCGACGAGGCGCCGGCCCTTCTGGCTCATCTCCCGAC
Organism: Acidobacteriota bacterium; assembly: GCA_032127875.1. Taxonomy (GTDB): domain Bacteria; phylum Acidobacteriota; class Vicinamibacteria; order Fen-336; family Fen-336; genus CADEEV01. Next base: position 12,373 of record JAQBHI010000108.1, on the reverse strand, counting down.
GGCGCGACGAGTCGCCCAGCAGCGCCACCACGGCGCGCGCGATCTCGGCTTCGCTGACGTCGGTGCCGAGCCCGAGGTATTCGAGCGTCCCGTGGCGCGCGAAGCTGCGCATGCGGCCCTCCTCGCGCAGGTTCTGGGCGAGCACCAGACCAGGCGTGCCGACGGCCGCGATCTCGTAGACGCTCATGCCGCCTGAGCAGACCACGACGTCCGCCTCGAGCATCAAGTCCACGATGTGGCCCTCGGCATGCTGGATCAGCGGGATCCGCCGCGGCAGCGCGGCCGCGAGGCTCTCGAACTCCCGGCGCTGTGAGAAGGCCGGTCCCGCGACCGCCACCACGTCCACCGAGCGCGGCAGCGCCTGAAGTGCCCGGGCCGCTTTGAGCGTGAGACCCTGCGGGTCGCTCCCGCCGAACGATAGCAGCACCGTTCGCGGCGTCTCGCGCAGCTCCTTGGCGCGCGTGGGGTCGCGAAAGTGGCGGCGCAGGATCGCGTAGGCCGGGCCACCGTAGAAGCCCTCCGGTGTTTCGCGGTCTTCGTTCATGACCGACACGATGACCTGGGCATAGGCTTCGGTCCGCTCCAGGTCGTCCAGCGCGTCGACGAGGTTCACCGTGGTCGTGCCGAGGTGCGAGAGGGCGCTCAGGTACACGTCCGCCAGCGCCGGCAGGTCGTTGATCAGGATCTCGGGCGCGTAGTCGCGAATGTGCTCGAGGTAGGTCTCGAGCCTGTCTTCGCCGGCCAGGCGCACGGGGTAGCCGTACTTCGAGACCGTGGTGAGGCCTTCGGCGTGGGTCGCGGTCATCAGGAAGGCGATGTCGGCGCGAGAGCTCTCTCGTAGCGCGTCGGCGATGGCCAGCGAGCGGTAGACGTGGCCCATTCCCAGCGCCATGCTACCGTCGACGCGGAACAGGATCCGCGGCGTCCGCAGCAGCCTCTCGGCCATCCAGAAGTCTTCGAGGTCATGGACCGTAAGGGCGGAGCGCTTGTCGAGCGTCAGGTAGCCGACCTTCTCGCCAAAGCGCGTGGGGCCGTCGAGCACCTCGCGTCGCATCACCACGACCGCGCCGTTCTCCTTGTAGACCGGCTGTTGTTCTTCGCGCCGACCCTCCTTGTCGAAGAGCGGCCACAAGCGTCCCCCTTCGGCGCGCCACGCGAGCGTGCGGTCTTCGGTCACGGAGACGACCGCGTCGAAGCCACCGCGCACCAGCCGTTCCAGGGCTTGCTCTATGGCGCCCGCCTCCCGAAACGGGGTCGTGACCTGGAGTACCACCACGATGTCGTAGCGTGAACTCCCGGCTTCGACCTCGCTGACGGCGTGAACGATCACCGGCTTCAGGCTGGGGATGTCGGCGGCCAGCGTTCCGGGCCTGAGGAAGGGAACCTCGGCGCCGTGGCCACGCGCCACGTCGGCCACGCGCTCGTCATCGGTCGAAACCACGACGCGGTCGATGGCGCTGCAGCCCTTGGCGGCATCGATGGTGTGAGCCAGCAGCGGCCGGTCGCCCAGGCGCTTGATATTCAGATAGGGGACGCGGTCGCTACCGCCGCGCGCCGGAATCACGGCCAGCACGCGCAGGCCGTCCTTCACAGCGTTGAGCCAGGGGGTGCTGCGCCGCAGCCCCTGGAACCCCCGCTCGTTTTGCGGGAGTGAATCCCGCTTCGCTCGCTGCTCGTGTTCACAGCATCTCCGTTGAGCCAGGCGGTGCTGCGCGGCAGCCCCTGGAAGCCCCGCTCGCCTTGCGGGAGTGAATCCCGCCTCGCTCGCTGCCCGTAGCCCGCTTTCACAGCATTTCCCAGGTGAGGGTCGTGTCTTCCGGGATGTCGACGCTGGCGATGCGGCCGATGACGTGATCGAAGAAGCGAGGGCTGATGCCCGTGCCGGGGCGCTTGTAGGTCAACATCGCGCGCGTGAGCCTTGCGCCCTTGGGGATCGCGATCGCCGAGGTCACGCTGCGCCGCGCGTAGTGGAAGGCGTCGGTTTCGAGTGGCTCCAGGCCTTTTTGCCCCTTGCCCAGCGCCTTCTCGACCGTGCGGATGCCTTCCAGCATCGCCTTCATCTCGACCGGGTCAACCGACAGGTGATGGTCGGGCGAGCCGGCCAGCGCCTTGTCCACGGTGTAGTGCTTCTCCACCATGCAAGCGCCCAGCGCCACGGCGGCCTGAGCCACGCTGATTCCGAGCGAGTGATCCGACAGGCCCACGGGCACCTCAGGGAAGGCCCGCATCAAGTGCTCCATCATGCGCAGGTTGATGCCCTCGGGAGGGCATGGGTACTTGAGGGTGCAGTGGAGCAGCACGACGGTCGAGTTCCCGGCCCTGCGGCAGACCTCGAGCGCCTCCTCCACCTCGGCCAGCGTCGCGGTGCCGGTCGACAGGATCATCGGCCGCCCCACCCGCGCCGCCTTTTCGAGAAGCGGATGACAGGTGAGATCCGCCGACGCGATCTTGAATGCTGGCACGTCGAGCGAGGCCAGGAACTCCACGGCGTCATCGTCGAAGGGCGTCGAGAATGCCGTGATGCCCACGCTCTTCGCGTGGGCCAGGAGCGCTCGAAAGTCCTGGTCCGAGAGCTTGTCCAGCTTGTCGAAGGTGTCCCACTGCGTGCCCGTCGGGTCCTCGGGCTCGAACCAGTAACGCGGCGCCACGCGCGTCGAGAGCTTCGCGGCCGTGTAGTTCTGGAACTTGATCGCGTCGGCGCCCGCCGCTGCGGCCGTCTCGACCAGACGCCTGCCCAGGGCGAGGTCGCAGTTGTGGTTGACGCCGGCCTCGGCGATCACGTAGCAGGCCTCGCCACGACCGACGCGCCGGCCGGCGATAGGGAAGACCGATTTCATTTCTTCCCCGCGATCGCGGCGTCCAGCTCGACCGAGCGCACGTTGTGCGACTTGTGCGTCAGGTGGGCGTTTCGCTTGGCCAGTTCCGGCTCGCGATCCAGCAGTTCGATGGCCTGCCTGGTCGTGACCAGCTTCCCGGGCGTCGCGAGTCGGGTGAAGAGGGCCTGCATCAACTCCACATCTTCCCGCTCGTCGACCGTCAGGCGGTACCGCGGGCGGTACAAGGCCTTGTCGAGATCGAGCGTGCGGATCCGGAACTGCCGCGGGTGCTCCTTGATGTACAGCGTGACCAGCTCGGAGCGGTGCCGGGCCTCGCCGCGCTCCCAGGATTGTTCGAGCGCGGTGCGTGAGATCACCTCGCAAAGGATCCCCATCAGCAGCGCGTCGCCGGCAACGAAACTGTAGTCGGCGCCGCTCTGCAGATGCAGCTCGACCAGGCGCTCCATCGTCTCGAGATCGGTGAGCGGGTTGTCGCCCGTGACGCGCACGACGTGCTGCGCGCCCATCGACCGCGCGCAGTCGATGTAGCGCCGCAGCACGTCGTCCTCGTCGCCCTGAAATGTGGGAATGCCCAGATGCCGGGCCAGTTCGACGAGCGGCAGGTTTTCCGCGCTCGCCGAGGTGGCGAGGCAAACGCTGTCGAGCTGGGGCGAAGAGGCGATGCGCCGCAGCAGCACGCTGAGCAGCGGCTCGCCGGCCAGCGGCACGAGCGCCTTGCCGGGGTAGCGAGAGGACGCCATGCGCGCGGAGACGATCGCGACGATGCGGGGCTCGCTCCCGAACGGGTTCACTCGAGCATCTCCTCGCGAATCGTCTCGTCAGCCTGGATCGGCCGGGCGGCGCGCCGGCCGATCACGCGATGCGCCTCGCGCGGCGCGAAACCCGGTTCGAAGCGGATGTCGGTGCGCTTGAAGGCGAGCATCGGCGCGCTCAGCACTTCGCCGCGCGGAATCAGCGAGGCGGCCACGATGCAACGGGCCATCAAGCGGTGATAGCGCTTTGAGCCTTCGCTTTCGGCCGCGGCCGCGTCGCCCCGCGCCCGCTCCGCCTGGCGCAGCAACTCGACCATCCGGTAGAAGTCCTCGGGGCTCAGCGACGACTGGTAGTCGAAGCCTTTCTCGCTGCGATCGAGAGTGAAGTGTTTCTCGACGAGGTCGGCCCCGTAGGCCGCGGCCAGCGCGGGCGCCACCAGCGCAAAGGAGCTGCCCCCGTCGGTGTGATCCAGAAACCCGATCGGCACCCGGAAGCGCTCCTTCCAGCGCGTTAGGTCGCTGAAGCGGATCTCCTCGATGGGCGTCGGGAACGTCTGGAAGCCGTGCAGCAGGCCCACCGGCGCGGCACCCGCCCGGTCGAGCGCCTCGTGGACGGCCTCCGCGGGCACGCCGCCGGTGGCGAAGAACACGGGCTTGCCCAGCGCCCCGACCGCGCGGATGAAGTCCGGGTTCTCCATGTCGGTAGTGTGGACCTTGTAGCCGTCCACGCCCGTCTCGGCCGCTGTTTCCAGAGATGGAGCGTCGAAGGCCTCGGCCAGGACGGCCAGGCCCGAGGCCTTTGCCGCCTTCAGGACCCTTTTCCATTCCTTCGCCGTCAACTCGATCTGGTCGAAGTCCTTGCGCCCCGGGTGCCTGTGGACGACGAGCAATTCGGAGCGGAAGAGCTGAAACTTGATGCCGTCGGCGCCCATCTTGAAGGCGGCCTCCAACATCTTGAGCGCAGTATCGGCGACTCCCCCGTGGGCAGAGGCGACCTCGGCGAGGACGAAGCAGGGCGCGCCTTCTCCGACCTGGCGGCTGCCCAGGGTGAGCGCCTTTGGCCTCATGTCTTTAAGATTCTATACGATAGGCCTGGAATGCCCGGCACCCGCCCCGGCTGGTGGAGCCCTTGAACGGCAACCGGAGACTACAATCTCGGCGATGCGCCTGCGCGTGGGGACCAGCGGCTACAGCTACAAGGAATGGAAGGGCAGCTTCTATCCCGAAGATCTCCCCGCCGCGCAGATGCTCCACTTCTACGCAGAGCGCTTCGAGACCGTCGAGATCAACAACACCTTCTACCGCATGCCGAACCGCGAGCTGCTGGAGCGCTGGGCGGCCGAGGTCCCGGAGCGCTTCGCCTTCGTCTTGAAGGCTCCGCGCCGGATCACGCACGAGAAGCGCCTGCAGGCGACCAGTGCCGAAGACCTCAAGTACCTGTGGGAAACCGCCGGGGCGCTCGGTCCCAAGCTCGGCCCGATCCTGTTCCAGACCCCGCCGTTCCTGAAGAAGGACATCGACCGCTTGCGGGCCTTTCTCGGGCTGTTGCCCGCGGGCTGTCGCGCGGCCTTCGAGTTTCGAAACGAGAGCTGGTTCGACGACGAGGTGAGGCAGGCCTTGCGGGACGCGGGTGCTGCGCTTTGCGCCGCTGATACGGATGACGACGAGACGCCCGAAGCGATCGAGGCGACGGCCGCGTGGGGCTACCTGCGGCTTCGCCGCACCGACTACGACGACGCGGCGCTCGACACGTGGGCAGCGCGGATCCGCGCCCAGGCCTGGGAAGACGCCTGGGTGTTCTTCAAGCACGAGGACGAGGGCAACGCGGCCGTCTTGGCACAGCGCTTCCGGACGCGCTTCGCGCTCAGCGCCTAGCCGGCGTCACGGCCCGACGACGCCGGCAGCAGCCAGTTGCGGAGCCAGGATCTCCGCCATTCGCTCGCTCCCTGCCGGACTGAAGTGCAGCGAATCGATGAAGTACTCCACGGTCGACGAGCGGGGCGTGTCGACCCCCAACTCGCCCACATCGAGAACGGGGACGTTGAGCGATCGCGCCGTCTCGAGCAGCACTGCTGCATACGGCGTGCTTCTCGAGTGCTCCTCGCTCGGGTCCTTCCGGCGTGGCGGCGCCACGAACACCGGGCGGGCGCCGGCCTTCCGGCACTCGGCAACGATCGCGGTCAGGTTCTCCTTGTACTGTTCGAGACTGACGCGCGGCACGTCCCGCGGCCCGCTCGCCGCGGAGCGAACCCGCGAACGCAGGTAGGCGGACTTGAGCGCCCGATACAGATGGCTCTGGTCGAGCGCGCCGTCGACATCGCGCGCGAGAGCCAGGCGGCGGGCATACTCGCGATCGTCGGCGGTCCGGCCGTTGCCATCGTTCCAGCCGATGCAGATGGTGACGACGTCGGGCCGCAGCGCCGGGACCAGGCGCCGCACGTACCCCAGCACCTGGTGGCTCGTGAAGCCGGTGACGCCTGCGTTCAGGACCTCGACGACGCCGTCTCGCAGCAGCTGTCCGAGATGGAAGGGGTAGGTCTCGTCGTCGCCGGCTCCGTAGCCGAAGGTGATCGAGTCGCCGAAGCAGAGCACGCGGCGCGAGCCGGGCGTACGCCCTCTCACTTCCGGCCCGCGCAGCCCGAGCGAGTTGATCGTGACCGGCTTGCCCTGGAACTCGCCCTTGAAACCGGGCTGTGGCGACCAGAAGACGTCCTTGTCCGCCCGGATGAAGGGCAGCGTGATGTCCGAATCCATCTGATGCAGCAGGATCCGGGGCGAGACCGGACGCGCGACGCCCACGAGGCGCAGCCCGACTTCCGCCAGCGTGAAGAATCCAAAGGTCAGGATAGAGGCGAACAGGAGCGAGCGGCCTCGGGAGAAATGCACTCGGTCGGACGCGCTCATCAAGCGTCGATCCTAGCGCGCTACTGGCCCAGGCGCTCGGCCAGGCGGGCCAGAGCCCGGGACAGGTCCGGCTCCAGGTCCAGCACCGGCCGCATCGGATCACGCTCGCGTTTCGCGAGCCGGGCCGGCAGTGTGCAGATCGTAAAACGCTTCGGGTCGAGGCGCTTCGTGACCTCCCTCCACTCGAGCGGTGTCGAGACGGTCGCCCCCGGAAGCGGCCGGACCGAGAACGGCGACGCCAACAACCGGCCGTGTCCGTTCTGGAGAAAGTCCACGTAGACCTTTCCGCCGCGAGCTGATGGGTTGCGGATGACAGTCGCGATCTTCGGATGACGCTCGACGAGCACTCGCGCCATCAACTCGGCGAGCGACCGGGACTGTTCATACGTGAGCTGCCGTCCCAAAGGCACCAGCACGTGAAGGCCTGTAGAGCCGCTGGTCTTGGGAAAGCCCGGGACGCCCATCTCCTCGCACAGTTCCCGCGCCGCGCGCGTCAGCGTCACAACGTTCGCGAAGGCCGCACCCTTGGGGTCGAAGTCGAGGATCGACCAGTCGGGGTGTTGGAGCGTCGCTACCCGGCTCGACCAGATATGCAGGGGGATGGTGCCCAGGTTCGCGAGGTAGAGCAGCGTCTCGACGTCGTCCACCACGAAGTAGTCGATCTCACGCTGGGCGTGCTCGCTCCACATGCGCTCGGTGCGCAGCCAGTTCGGGCCGAAGCCCGGCGCGTCTTTTTGGAAGAAGTTCTTGCCGGTGATGCCGTCGGGGTAGCGGGTGAGCACGACGGGGCGATCCTTGAGGTATGGCAATAGCCACGGGGAGACGGCGCGGTAGAACTCGATCAGGTCGCCCTTCGTGTAGCCCTCGTCGGGCCAGAAGAGCTTGTCGAGATTCGTGAACGCCACCTTCTTTTCGACCTCGCGCGCAGGCTTGGCCGGCTCGGGAAGTGCTTGCGGCTTCGTTTCGGTCTCGACGCCCTCGCGCAGGCACTCCGCTGCCGCCTTGTCGTCGCGGAAGCGGACGAAGACCGGTTGCCGCAGCAGCCGGCCCGGCGGCCACTCGAGGAAGCGGACCTCGCAAACGAGCCGCGGCTCGACCCAGACGTGTCCCGCGCCCTTCGGCGTCTCTCCCTCGCAGGCAGGCGCCTTGCGCCGGAGCGGTTCCAGCCGCTCGGGGACCGCCTTCAGGTTCTTCTCGTCGAAGCCGCTGCCGACCCGCCCGGAATACACGAGCCGGCCGTTCTCGTACGCGCCCAGGTGCAGCGCTCCGAAGCCGGTACGCATCCCCTCCGGCGGGCTCAAGCCGCAGACCACGAAATCGCCGCTCTTTTCAAGCCGAAACTTCAGCCATTGTGGCGAGCGTCCCGCCGCGTATCGCGAGTCCGCGCGCTTCGCGAGCATGCCCTCGAGACCGATCTCGCGCACACCCTCGTAGAAGGCCTCGCCGTGCTCCTCGACGTGTTCCGAGTAGCGCAGCGGCCCCGCGCGCGGCAGCACGCGCGTCAGCAGCTCCTTGCGCGTCGCGAGCGGCAGGCCCCGCAAGTCGAAGTCCTCGAACGCCAGCAGGTCGAAGACGTAGTAGGTCGCGGGCGAGAGCTGGGCCGCGCGCGCGATGTCGGAATCGCGCTTGAGCAGGCCTCGCTTCTGCAGGCGCGTGAAGCTGGGGCGGCCGGCCTCGTCGAGGATCACGACCTCGCCGTCGAGCACCAGGCCGTCATAGGGCAGGCCGGCGACCGCCCGCGCGATCTCGGGGAACGTCGCGGTCGCGTCCGAGCCGCGCCGGAAGACCAGACGCGATTGGCCCTGGTCGCGACCGGCCAGGATCCGGTAGCCGTCGTACTTGAGCTCGAACAGCCAGCCGCTCCGGGTGAACGGCTGCTCGCGCGACTCGGCCAGCATCAGGCCGACCCTTGCGACGTCGAGCTTCTTGCGCGGCGCCTTCAGCTTGACGAGCTCGGCGCGGATCACCTCCGCGCGCCTCGTGCCCTCCTGCAGCTCCTCGAGCGTCAAGCCCGAGTAGATCGACTCGGGCGTGAGCGCGCGCGCGCCTTTGGACCCCGACCACGCGTCGGGCTTCTTGATCAGCAGCCATTCCTTCTGCGTATTCTGCTGCGCCCGCTTGGTCCGGAACAGGTGCCACAAACCACGCAGCTTGTAACCGCGCAGCTCGAACGTGAACTTGCCCAGCTGCATGCCGTGCTCGGGGTCTTCGTGCGGGATCCAGACGCCCTTGTCCCACACGATCACGGCGCCTGCGCCGTAGTTGCCTTCGGGGATGAGGCCCTCGAAGTCCGCATACTCGACGGGATGGTCCTCGACTTCGACCGCGAGTCGCTTCTCGGCCGGATCGGCCGACGGTCCCTTCGGCACCGCCCAGCTCAAGAGCACGCCGCCCAGCTCGAGGCGGAAGTCGTAGTGAAGGCGCCGCGCGGCGTGCTTCTGGACGCAGAAGATCCGCGGCCGCGCCCAGGGCGCCGCGGCGGGAGCTTCGAGCGGTGGCGCCTCGACCGGCGCCGCGCCCATCGGCTCCGGAGTGCGGTCGCCGGAACGCTTGGCCCGATAGCGATCGAGGTTCTTGACCACCACGTTCGCTAAGCGCGCCGCGCGCAGATCGCTTTCACGATCGCGTCGCCGTGGAAGCGGCCGGTCTCGATGAAGATCTTGCTGGTCTCGTTGCCGGCGGCGACCGAACCCGCGACGTAGAGCCCGGCCACGTTCGTCTCGAGCGTCTCTGGATCGTGCTCGGGCTTGAGCGTCGCGGGGTCGACGCGCACGCCCGCCTCGAGCAGCAGGCGCGGGTCCGGATGATAGCCAGTCAGCAGGAAGACGGCGTCGGCGGGGATCTCGTCCTGGCCGTGCGGGCCTTCGAGCAGGACGCTCTTCGCGCGGATCTCGACGACCCGCATCTCGAAACGCGCTGCGATCGCCCCCTCCTTGATGCGGTTCTCGATGTCGGGCTTGATCCAGTACTTGATCAAGGGCGCGAGCTCGGCGCGACGGTGCACGAGCGTGACCTCAGCACCGGCGCGATGGAGTTCGAGCGCCACGATCGCCGCGGAGTTCTTGCCGCCGACCACCACGACGCGCTTCCGGTAGGAGGGGTGCGGCTCGTCGTAGTAGTGCGAGACGTGCAGCAGGTCCTCGCCTGGGATCCCGAGCCGGTTCGGATTGTCGTAGTAGCCCACGGCGTAAGCGACGCTGCGCGCCGAGAGCGTCTCGTCCTCGCCCCCGCTGCGCACCCGCACGTCGAAGCCAGCGTCCCGGGGCCGGACGCCACGCACCTCCACCCCGAGCGCGATCTCGAGCGCGTAGGTGTCGACGACGCGTCGGTAGTAGCGCAGCGCCTCCCACTGCGTCGGTTTCTCGTAGGGCGTCACGAACGGCAGGCGGCCGATCTCGAGCAGGTCGGGCGTCGTGAAGAATGTCATCGCACGCGGGAAATGGAAGATCGAGTTGACCAGGACGCCCTTCTCGAGCACCTGGTAGTCGAGGCCCGCGCCGTGCGCCGCGATCGCGACGGCGAGGCCTGCGGGTCCCGCGCCGACGATCAGCAGATCCTTCACAGGTCCTGCCGCGTCACGCCTTCGATCGCGAGGACGAAGTCGGGGCCGTAGGCCTTCGAGGGCGTCATGAAGCCCGGGGGAGAGTCGCCGCCCAGCGCGCGCTCCGCAATCGTCACCGCCGTGAGCGCCGTGAGCGTGTAGCCCTCGGGCGTCTGCTGTCGGGCGGCCGCGCCGTGTCCCTGGTCGTCCTCGACCTCACCCCAGAAGAAACACCGTCCGCGCTCCCGCGCCTCGGCCGTCGGCCCGGGCGCGCCGGCCCGCACTCGGCGCAGCAGGAGGGACTGGACCGGTCCGGTCGCCGCGAGGCCGAGCAAGGGCCGCGCGAGCCGCAGCGCGAGGATGCGCGCCGGGGCTGCCGCCACGTAGACCTCGATGTTCGGGATGCCGGTGGAGTGAAAGGCGGTGGACACGTCGCCCCACGGGATGGTCATGGCCTTGCGCGGCCCGCGCCCGAAATCGATCAGGCGCGTCCTGTAGGCCGGCGGAACCGGCGTGAGCAGGCCGTTGCACCGCACCAGGCCTCCGTGATGCAGGTTCTCGATCATCGTGGCGACGGTCCCGCGCGACAAGCCGCCGCTCGAGTGGAACGCGAGCGTCAGGCGCGTCGCGCTGGGCAGCCGCCGCTTCAGGTGCGCGGCCAGACAGTCGGAAGGCACCACGTCGAAACCGGCGCCCGGCAACAGCATCACGCTGGCCGCTTTCGCCTCCGCGTCGCGCCCGGCCAGCGTCTCGAAGACCGCGGCTTCGCCCGTGATGTCGAGATAGTGCGCGCCGACACGCAGGCAGGCGTCGACCATCTGTCTGGAAGTGTGCGAGAACGGACCCGCGCAGTGCGCGACCACTCGGATGCCCTCGAGGCCGCGCCCGAGTGCCGCGGGATCGTCGAGCCCGAAGACACGCGACTCGAAGCCCAGCTCGCGCGCGAGCCCGTCGATCGACGCGCTGCGTCCCGCCAGGACCGGCGCCAGCCCGCGCGCCTTGGCCCGGCGCGCGACGAGCTCGCCCGTGTAACCGTTCGCGCCGTAGATCAGGAGCCGGTCGCGCATCACTTAGCCTGCGAAGCTTCAGAGACTACTTCATCCCATGGGGCGACGAAAGCTACCAGATGTTGTCACCGGGCATCCATACACCGCGAGATATTGTGGCTTAACTCCTTGCTTGATAATGACTTGCAGTCGCATGCTAAGATCATTTCATGGCAGCACGACCACTGGCTTCCGGCACCCTGAGCTTCGGCATGGTGTCGATCCCGATCAAGCTCTTCTCGGCTGCGGAGTCGCAGGCCGCGATCTCCTTCAACCTGCTTCACTCAAAGTGCAAGTCGCGTCTGGAGCAGAAATACTTCTGCAAGAAGGACGGCGAGCAAGTGCCCCGCGACCAGATGGTGAAGGGCTACGAGTTCTCGAAGGACCAGTACGTGACGTTCACGCCGGAGGAGCTCAAGGCGCTTGAGCAGGAGAAGGAGCGCGCCATCGAGATCACGGAGTTCGTGCCGGCCAAAGAGGTCGATCCCATCTACTTCGACGGCGCCTACTTCCTCGGTCCCGACGAGGGCGGCGACAAGGCCTACCACCTGCTGGCCGAGGCGATGCGGCAGACCGGACGCGCGGCGCTCGCCAAGTGGGCGGCGCGCGGCAAGCAGTACCTGGTGCTGATCCGACCGATGGGCAAGGGCCTGGTGATGCAGCAGCTCCACTACGCCGACGAAGTGCGGGGCATCGAGGAAGTGCCGCTGGGCGAGGCCGATGTCAAGGACGGCGAGCTCAAGCTCGCGGTGCAACTCGTCCACCAGATTGCCTCCGAGGCGTTCCGTCCACAGGACTACGAGGACGAGGTTAGGAAGCGCACGAAGGACGCGATCCAGAAAAAGATCGAGGGCCAGGAGATCACGGCCGCGCCCGAGGCGCCCAAGGCGCAGATCATCGACATCATGGAAGCGTTGAAGGCGAGCCTCGCGAAGAAGTCCGAGGCGGCGAAGGTCGCGGCCGCCTCCGTCGAAGAGAGGCAGAGCGCGAAGCGCGCCTCGCGCCCCGCCGCCCGCTCCCTGTCTCGCGCCAGGTAACTCCCTGCCGCGCTACGGCGGCAACAGCAGTTTCATTTCGTGAGCAGTCTGGCCGCGGCGGCGTAGACCTCGTCGGCCATCACCAGGCGCAGGCACTCCGGTGGCTCGGGCCCCGCGCACTCCTGCGGCGGCTTGCGGATCAGGTTGCACGGCGAGCACCAGAGTTCCGCGCGCACCACGACGTGGCGCGTGGCTGTAGCGCCGCTGCCACCAGAGAAGTAACGCCTTGGATCCGAGGGGCCGAAGACGCTCACCG
>JAQBHI010000107.1:0-7725 GCA_032127875.1 Acidobacteriota bacterium | reverse complement strand
TTTCCGTGGATTTCCGAGAGAGGCTTCCCCGGTAGACGTTGTGCTGCGAAGCGCGCCGGGATGATCGCGACGATGGCCAAATTGTTTGCGGGCCCTCGTGTACGTTACATCGTAGCGAGGCGCTGACGATGTGTCAATCCTGGGGCTGGCGCGCAGCTAGCGCCATGGCCAGCGAACGCAGCGGCACAGCGCGGAGGGCGAGTTGCGGATCGACGGCGCAGCGCTCCAGCGCGGCCGCAGCGAGCCGAAAATCTTTCAGGCCCCAGGCCCATCTTGCTGCGAGCGCATTGCCGACAGCCAGGCCGCCCATGAAGCTGGAGGTGACCAGGCTCGTGGCCCAGACGCTGTTTCCCAGCAGCAGCCCCGTCTCCCGGAACCAGAGGGTTTCGAGCAGCAGCGCCGAGCATCCCGAGGCAAAGAAGGCGAGGCACAGCGGCGCGCTCACCGGGACGCGAAGGCCCACGCGACCAGGCCCAGGCAGAGCAGCGAGAGGCAGGCGGCGCCCAGCAACCCGACCGGTCGATAGCGGAGCACGACATGGCTGTGGCCGGCCGGGATCGGGACGGCGCGGTGACGGCCGTCCGCGCGGAGCAGCGGCGCGGGGGCAGCGTCGACCGTGGCGGTCCAGCCCGCTGCGAACGCGTCGCGAACGACCAGCAGCGTTGGCCGATCGGCCACCGCGGTGAACTCCAGGCGATCGGGCGCTTCGAGGTTGGAGACGACGCTCCCACTCGCCCCGGTTACCAGTCTCGCAGCCTCGACGGCGACGCCACCGGCCGCCTGGAAACCGTCCTCCGCAGCGATTCGCTCGGCGCTCTGGGCGTCCGCCGCAGCTCGAACCTCACGCGCCACGGCGCGCAACGTCAGCGCTCCGCTCAGCTCGAAAAGGTGGACCTGGAGCGGCGCTATACGCGCCGGCGCCACGCTGGCCAGCGGCCGCAGCGCCGCGTTCTCGATCGGCTGGAGGCACGCCACGTGGGCGACCCCGGCTCTGCGGAGTCTGTCCACGACACGCGAGAAGCCGGCCGGTCCGACCTCATCGAGATCGAGGACCTGGTTCACCGGAACCAGCATCGTCATGTCGCGGCTCATTGCCGTGGCGACGCCCAGGCCCACGTTCGTGGCCGGCGCGAGGGTTTCCATCGCGAGCGCGAAGCTCCACGCATCATGCTCGTCCGGCCGCAGGCGGCGCGCGCGAAAATAGGCCCCGGTGGATTCCGGCTCGCAGGCGAACAGGCGGCCGCCCGCGCGCAGCGGCTCGAGGGCCAGCCGCATCTCAGGCGAGAGCTCGTAGAAGCGAGCCGTCACCATCGGGTTGAGTCCCGCCCCGGTTCGCAGCAGGTCCGCTGCTACCAGGCTGGCGAGCGCCAGACGTGCCGGCTCCACGCGCAGCCTGCCGACGAGCACGAACAGTGCGACCGCCCCCAGAGTCGTCGCCAGGAGTCCGCCCCGCGCCGCATCCGACAGGATAGCGTCGCCGACCGCGCTTCGGCGGGGCCAATCGTAGGCAGGCGGGAGGAAGCCGGCGAGGAACCAGCGGGCCGTGTCCGGTACCAGCCGGGGAAGTGCCGGCATGAGGACGAGAAAGCCCCCCATCCCGATGCCGAGCGCCGCGAGTGTCGCCCAGGCGCGACGCGCTGGCGGCGCCGCCAGTCGCTCGAGGCCCAGTGCGAACAGCAGCGCCGCGCACAGGTGCGTCGTGAAAAAGGCTTTGGAGGGATGCCGAAAGGCATGCACGAACGGCAAGGCGTCGACGAGGACGGCGAGCCCCGCCCATCTGCCCACGGCGATGGCGAGGGCCAGCAGGCCGAGTACCGTCACGCGTAGCGCCGGCGTGCGTCCATGGAAAGCGCCGACGCACGCAATCGCCAGGAGCGTGGCGCCCAGATAGAGGCTCAGCACATACGGGAAGCCAGACGGGAAAAAATTGCTGCCCCACCAGTGGTTGGCGAGGTTGCCGAGCTCCCCGTGCCAGTTGCCGACGACGATCTGCACGAGCGTCAGCGGGTCGAGCGACTGGGCGAGCACGACCTGGGTCGGGAAGCCCTCGGCACGGGCGCTGCCCGCCAGCGCAGCGCGCAGCGCGACGAGCGTCGGCGCTGCGAGTCCGGCGCCGAGCGCCACGCTCAGCAGGCTGCGCGCGAGGCCGCGACGCGAGAGCGCGGGCCAGGCGAGCACGAAACCGACCACGACAGCCTGCGCCACGATCTCGGCCCCGGTGGTGGACAGCGCCATGGCCACGAGCAACGCCGCGAGCGCCATCCCGCGCGGCCGGCCTTCGGCCGCGCGAAGCAGCGACAGGGCCACCAGCGGGGCCCAGGCTGCGGCCTGCAGGTAGACGTAGAAGTTGAGGGTCGAGAGATAGAAGCCGCCGAGTGCATACGCGATCGCGCCGCCGGCGGTCGCGACACGCCCGAGGCCGAGCCCGCGTCCCAGGCACAAAAACGCCAGCGCCCCCAGCGGCACGTGCAGCGCCAGCAGCAAGGAGAAGCCGGCCTCGTGCCTGAAGATCAGCTGGAGCAGGTCGAGGGGGTAGGAAAGAGCCGGCAGCGAAAGCGGCACGCCCTCGTTCAGGAACGGGTTCCAGTAGCGCACCTCGCCCTGGAGCAGCCCCTCCACGGCGAAGCGTCGCAGCGGGAAGAACTGCCGCGAGAGATCGCGAAAGAAGAACGCCTGGCCCGACAGTGTGCCTCGCAGGAACGGAAGGAACGTCACGCAGACGACCGCCGCGCCCGTCGCGGCCCACCCCCGTCGCGCGACGCTCGCGTCTGCCACGGCCCTCAGGCGAGCGTGCGCAGCGCGCGCGCGGGCACGCCGGCGACGAGGCTGGCGGGCGGCACGTCCTTGGTTACGACGCTGCCGGCGGCCACGAACGACTCTGGGCCGATCGTCAGCCCGGGCAGGATCGTCACGTTCGCGCCCACGAACGAGCCGCGCCGGATCGTGACTGGCGCGGTCATGGCGGGGAAGCGGGCCTGGAGCGGATGCTCGCGGTATCCCACGTTCGTGTGGGTGAGCAGCAACACGCGCTCGGCCAGCGTCACGTGGTCCTCGATGCGTATCTCGTCGGCGAGGTCGAGCAGGCACTCGTCGCCAAGAAAACAGCTCTCGCCCAGCGAGAGCCCGCCGAGTCCACGCCGGTAGAGATTGAAGAAGCGCACGTCGTGCAGAATCGAGCGGCGGCCGATGCGCGCCCCGAGCAGGCGCAGCCAGAAGGCGCGCAGCTGTGGGACCAGGGCGACACGATAGGGCAACATGGCGAGCGTGTAGAAGCCGAACTTCGCCGCGCGGCCGGGCCCGATCTCGCGCAATGCTTTCACGCCTCGCCCCGCTGCAAGGTGCGACGGAAGCGAAGCAGCCGTAGGAAGTAGGCGACCGAATCGCGGAGCCCGCTCACCTTCGAGGCCTTGTCCCAGCGCCTCACGTAGGCGCCCGGGATCTCGCGGAGTTCGAGGCCGCGGCGTTCCGCCCGGATCATGAACTCCGTGTCCCAGAACCAGCCGGGGTCCGAGGTCGCTTCGAGGATCGGGAGCAGCGCTTCGCGCCGGAAGAACTTGTAGCCCGTCTCGGTGTCCCGAAGCGCGGAGCCGAGCATCCGGCGCACCAGCCATGAATAGCCCCGGCTCATGAAGTAGCGATCCAAAGCCCGCGCCTGGAAGGCGTAGATCCGCCGCACCGTCGCTACGTCGGCGCCGTTCTGGATCGCCCGCACGAGCGATGGGATGTAGCGCGAATGCACCTCGAGATCCACGTCCAGATAGCCCGCGATCTCGCCGCGTGCGGCGCGGAAGCCGTCGGTCACTGTGGCGCCGCGGCCCCGGTTCTCCTCGTGCAGGATCACGCGGATCTCCAGGTCGCGGTTCTGCTCCACGATGCTCGCGATCAGCTGGCGCGTGCGGTCGCGGCTCACGTCGTCCACGAGCAGGATCTCGAAGGGCCGGCCGAAATCGACGAGCGTTTCGCGAATCTCCCGGAAGCTGCCTTCGAGCACCTCTTCCTCGTTGTAGCAGGCGAGCACCAGGCTCAGCAGCGGCGTCGTCGTCGCGTTCGTCAAAGGCTCTTCCGGACGGCTTCGATGACGCGCGCCACGTCGGCGTCCTGCAGCAGCGGATGCAGCGGCAACCGCACCAGGGTCGAGGCGATGCGCTCGGTGACCGGGAAGTCGCCACTGTCCCTGTCCAGGGACGCTCCGAATGGCGACGAGTGGAGCGGCACGTAATGGAAACTGGCGCCGATGCCGCCCGAGCGCAGGGCGCGGAGGCAGGTCGCCTGGGCGGCGGCGTCCGGCAGGAGCAAAAAGAAGATGTGATCGTTCGCGGAGCGACCGGGAAGCTCAGCAGGCAGCCGAACCCCGTGGGCGCTCGCCCAGGGCCCAAGCTCCTCGCGGTAGCGCGTCGCGAAGCGGCGCCGCCGGGTGGCGATCTCGGCCTGCTTGTCCAGCTGCGCGTCGAGGATCGCGGCCAGCACGTCCGAGAGGACGTAGCTCGAGCCCTCGGCGATCCAGGTGTACTTGTCCACCTCTCCGCGCAGGAAGGCGCTGCGGTTCGTGCCTTTCTCGCGGATGATCTCGGCGCGCGCCGCCACGGCCGGATCCCGAAGCGCCAGGGCGCCGCCCTCGCCGCAGGTCAGGTTCTTGGTCTCGTGGAAGCTGAAGCAGCCGGCGTCGCCCAGCGAGCCGAGCGCGTGAGAGTCGAGGCTGGCACCGAGTCCCTGGGCTGCGTCTTCGACCACCTTCAGGCCCCGCCCTCGGGCCAGTTCCAGCAGCGGCATCATCTCGCAGGCGATGCCGGCATAGTGAACCGGCAGCAGGGCGGCGGTGCGCGGCGTGATCCGCCGCTCGACGTCGGCCGGGTCGAGGCCCAGCGAGCGGTCCTCGATGTCGGCAAGAACTGGTCGTGCGCCGGCGCGCAGCACGGCATTCGCCGTCGAGACGAAAGTGAACGACGGGACGATGACCTCCTGGCCGGGACCGATTCCCAGCGCCATCAGGGCCAGCTCGAGGGCGTGCGTGCAGGAGGTCGTCAGCAGCACCCGCGGCGCGCCGAGTTGCCTTTCGAGGCGCTCTTCGACACGCCGGCAGAAGGGCCCGTCGCCGGACGTCTGGCCGGCGAGCGCCGCTCGCACCCGTTCGGCTTCGCGCTCATCGAACCAGGGCCGGTTGAGCGCGAGCGGACGTTCTTCTGTCATTCGAAGAGGGGATCGAGTCGGAATGCTAGCACACCCTTGCCGCCCCACCCGGGCGTTGACCAGGCCCGGCACCCGGTCCCCCCGGCCGCCGGCCCCCAAGCCTAAGGGGGAGCCGGCAGCCTGGCGCCAGAATCTCCCTTGACACCCCCGGAAGCGACGCGCTAACATTTCGCGACTAAATATCGGACAAACCTAGGTTTTTAGCGAACTAATGCCCGTTAAGCTCGGCGAGTTGCTGCTCAAGGAGAACATGGTTACTCCTCAGCAGCTGCAGGAAGCTCTCAGCCATCAGAAGATGAGTGGCGGGAAGCTGGGGAAGGCCTTCGTGGCCCTGGGCTATGTCCGGGACGAAGAGATCACCAGCCTGCTCTCCCGCCAGTATGGCGTGCCCTCGATCAACCTCGAGCATTTCGAGGTGGATCCCGCCATCATCAAGATCATTCCCGCGGAGACCGCCCGCAAGTACCAGATCCTGCCGCTGTCCCGCTCCGGCGCTACCCTTACGATCGCGATGGCCGACCCCACCAACGTGTTCGCCATGGACGACATCAAGTTCATGACGGGCTACAACGTCGAACCCGTGGTCGCCTCCGAGATCTCGCTCGACGAGGCGATCGAGAAGTACTACGGCTCCTCCCGCTCCTTGCAACTTCGCGGCGATGGCGGCGGCTCGCACGCGCCGATGGGCCTGGGCGGCATGCCGTCGCTCAAGGACGTGATCGACGGCCCCGCCCTCACCCTGGACGACATGGCCTCCGTCGGGCTGTCCGAGTACGACCTCGACGCGATGGGCGACGAGGAGGCCGACGTCGAGACAGTCCGCACCGAGGAGGACGAGATCGACCTGGGCGCGCTCGCCAAGTCGTCCGAGGCCGCTCCGGTCATCAAGCTCACCAACGTGCTGCTGATCGACTCGCTGAAGCGCGGTGCTTCCGACATCCACATCGAACCGTACGAGAAGGAATTCCGGGTCCGCTTCCGCATCGACGGCGTCCTGTACAACGTCATGGCGCTGCCCATGAAGCTGCGCGACCCGCTGATCTCGCGCATCAAGATCATGGCCAAGCTCGACATCTCGGAGAAGCGCCTGCCCCAGGACGGCCGCATCAAGATCAAGATGAAGGTCGAGGACCGCAGCCGCGACCTCGACTTCCGCGTCTCGTGCCTGCCGACGCTGTGGGGCGAGAAGATCGTCATGCGCCTGCTGGACAAGTCCAAGCTGATGCTCGACATGACGAAGCTGGGCTTCGAGCAGGGCTCGCTCGACCGCTTCCAGACGGCGATTTCGAAACCCTACGGCATCGTGCTCGTCACGGGCCCCACGGGCTCCGGCAAGACCAACACGCTCTACTCCGCGATCGCCGCGCTCAACAAGCCGGACACGAACATCATGACGGCCGAAGACCCGGTCGAGTTCAACCTGCCCGGCATCAACCAGGTCAACATCCGCGAGGCGATCGGGCTCAACTTCGCCGCGGCGCTGCGCTCGTTCCTGCGCCAGGACCCGAACATCATCCTGGTCGGCGAGATCCGCGACTACGAGACGGCCGAGATCGCGGTGAAGGCGTCCCTCACGGGCCACCTGGTGCTCTCGACGCTGCACACCAACGACGCGCCCTCGACCATCTCGCGGCTCGTGAACATGGGCATCGAGCCGTTCCTGGTAGGCACGGCCGTGAACCTGATCCAGGCCCAGCGCCTGATCCGGCGTGTCTGCCTGAACTGCAAGGCCGAGCTGAACGACGTGCCGGCCAAGAGCCTGATCGACATCGGCTTCGCGCCCGAGGCCGTCGGCACCTTCAAGCTGTGGAAGGGCCGCGGCTGCGGCGTGTGCAACGGAACCGGTTACAAGGGGCGCCTCGGCCTGTACGAGGTCATGGAGATCTCCGAGGGGATCCGAGACCTGATCATGGTCGGGGCGACGGCGGTCGAGATCAAGCGCAAGGCGCTCGAAGAAGGCATGCTGACGCTGCGCATGAGCGGGCTCGAGAAGATCAAGAACGGCGTCACGACGATCGAAGAAGTGCTGAGGGAGACCGTACACTAGGAGGCCACGCGTGGCAGTCAGCCTGCACCAGTTGCTCAAGACGATGACCGAGATGAGTGGCACCGACCTCCACGTCACCACCAACTCGCCGCCTCAGATTCGCGTCGACGGCAAACTGCGGCCGCTGGACCTGCCGCCGCTGACGGCCGTCGAGACCAAGCAGCTCGCCTACAGCGTACTCACCGACAACCAGAAACATCGGTTCGAGGAGAGCCTCGAGCTCGACTTTTCGTTCGGGATCAAGAACATGGCTCGTTTCCGCGCCAACGTGTTCTTGCAACGAGGCTCGGTGGCCGCGGTTTATCGAACCATTCCGTACGAGATCAAGAATTTCAAAGAGCTAGGGCTTCCGACGGTTGTCTCGCAAATCTGCGACAAGCCGCGTGGTCTCGTGCTCGTCACCGGCCCGACTGGAAGTGGAAAGTCCACGACTCTTGCTGCGATGCTCGACAAGATCAACAGAGAGCGCCACGAGCACATGATCACGATCG
>JAQBHI010000106.1:0-8868 GCA_032127875.1 Acidobacteriota bacterium | reverse complement strand
TGCTGCTCTACGGCGACGTCGTGAATGCGGCTCGCTAAGACCATCGGTAAGCCGTGTACGGGAAATCCGTATGCCCGGTTTGAAAGGGGGGATCAGGAACCCGGGCTCGCAAGAGCACCGCGCCTGATCCCTACCAATGCGCAGACTGGTGCTCACGACCGTGCTCATGCTCGGGGCGCAGGCTGTTTGGGCCTGGCAGTCGGCCGGCACGCCGTCCCTGGGCGAGATCGCCGAGCGGACCAAGAAGGAGCGGGAAGCCCGCCGCGGCAACCAACCCGCCCCAAGAGTCCTGACGGGAGCCGATCTCAAGGCCGCGCCGGCGCCGGCGAGTTCGGACGCGTCCGCGCCCAGCGCGGAAAGCGCCGAGGCAAAGCCCGCCGCCACCGGCGACTCCAAGGCGGAAAAGACCGAGGACGAGCTCCGCGCCGAGAAGCAGAAGGAGTACCAGAAGCGGATCGCGGAGCAGGCGGAGACCAGCAGCGTCGTTCGCAAGGCGATGGACGACGCTCAGCGCGAATTGAACGATCCAACCACGGCCTCCCTGCTCGGCTCTCGGGGTGCGGCCTTGCGGAAGCTGCTCGATGACGGCGAGGTCGAACTGAAGAAGGCGGAAGCGACCATCGCCGGCATCGAGGAAGATGCGCGACGCCAGGGCATCTCGGTCTCACGCCCCTGACGAGCCGCGCGCCACGGAGGTTCTGATGCGCATCGTTCCTGTCACGGGTGTGCTCGCCGCCGCGTTCTTGCTCTCGGCCATTCCTTCCTCCGCGCAGAACCTCGCGGAAATCGCGGCTCGCGAGAAGGAGCGTCGCAGCAAGGCGAAGAACGCGGGCAAGGTGTACACGGAATCGGATCTGCGCAAGGGCGGCGTCGGCGCACCGGCCAGCGAGACTCAGGCGACAGCTGACGACCCCAAGGAGGCCGCGGCGGGCGATGTCGCAAAGCCGGCCGGCGACGCCGCCAAGAAAGAGAAGTCCGAGGACGAGCAAAAGGCCGAACGCGAAAAGGCCTGGCGCGACAAGCTCGACAAGACGAACGCAGAGATCACCCGCCTCCAAACTCGCGCCGACGACCTGCAACGCGCGCTCAACGACCTGACCCAGAATCTGTATGGCAGCACGCGAGCCCGTCAGGCCAGCGAGTTGGAGCAGGTGCAGCAACAGCTGGCGACCAGCCGCAAGGGCCTCGAAGACCTCCAGGAAGAAGGCCGCCGCAACGGCTATCGCTGAATCTCGGCGAGCAGGCCCAGGTCTGCGTTGATTTCGATCCGGTCCGGACGCGCCGTCGATTCGATGTCGAAGCGCCCGCCCTCGGCTGGCACGCTGAGCCGCCGTGACTCCCCGCCGCGCCCCGAGACGAGGCTGATCTCGAGCGGCAAGGGCCCAGGGAGAGGTCTGGCCGGCCGGATCTCGACGCGGGTGAGAAAGCCGGCAGCCGCCGGCTCGGTCCGGGTCTTGACGACGAGGGAAGGCAGCTCGGTCCCGCGCACCCACTGGTCGAAATAGCCCTCGAGGTCGCGGCCCGACGCCGCCTCGAGCGACTCGCGCAGGTCGTCGGTGCCGGCCTTCCGGAAACGGAACCGCTCCTGGAACGCGCGCAACCCGGCGCTGAAGGCGCTCTCGCCCACGACGCGGCTCAGCATGTGCAGCACGTACGCCGCCTTGTCGTAGACGAGGGCACGGTAGGCTTCCGTGTCGCCCTTCACGTGGCCGATGCGATAGCCCAGATGGATCGGCCCCTTGTGCGTCTCCCGCCGCGCCCAACGTCCCATCCGCCGCAGGATCCCGCGAAAGCGTTCTTCGCCGTAGGCCTCCCTCGCCCACAGAGCGGCGGCATACTGAGCCTGGCCTTCTGACAGCCAGCGCTCGCGATAGTTCTGGCCCGCGACGCCCTGGCCCCACCACTGGTGCGCGATCTCGTGAGCCAGGAAGAAGCCGGCGACGTCGCTGAAGTTGGTCGGGTCGTCGCGCAAAGACTTGCGGAACAACAAGGGCCGGCGCGCGAGCACGACCATGCCCGGGGGAGCGTGACCGCCGGGCGTCTGCCCTTCGATCACGACCAAGTTGAGATAGGAGTAAGGGCAGGGACCGAAGCGCTCGCTGAAGAAGCGAAGCATGGCCGCGGCCAGGTCGAGCGACTTGGCCGCCTCGTCGCGAGTCCGTCCGCCACCGAAAGCTGACAGGTGCACGGGACCCTCGGTCTTCGTACCCGCGGCCGCCAGGCGCCCCACGACCGCCGTGAAGTACTTGCCGGGGTCGTCGACGCGGTACTCGACGACCATCTGCTGGCCCTCGGCGCGCGCCAGGACCCGTTCGCCGCCGGTCACCACCGTATAGCCCAGCGGCGTCTCGAAGCGCATCGAGGCGAGCGCGTAGTCGTCGCTCAGCGACTGCGGGTACCAGGCGTTCCGATTCGAGTAGACGAGCATCTTCTCGATCCGGGCTCTTTCGTTCGCGATTCCCGACTCGTCGAAAAGTGTCGCCTGCAGCTCGCTCTCGACGGCGGCGGGCTTCAGCACCCCGCTGTAGCGGATCTTGAGGGAGATCTCGTCGGCCTTGCCGATGAGCGGGCCCAGCGACACCATGAAGCTGTCCTGGCCCCGCACCCTGAAGAACAGGTGGCGCCCGCCCTCCGCCGAAGTCACCGACTCGACCTCGAGGCGCTCGTCCAGCTTGAGGCGCACCGTCGCCACGGGCGCCAGCAGGCGCAAGCGCAGCGTGTCCTGGCCGAGCACACGCTCCTCGCCCGGTTCGAAGCGGACCTGAAGATCGTGATGGAGGATGTCGACCGACCGCCCGTCGTCTTCGCTGTACCGGGTGCTTCGACCCTTGCCCGGATACAGGCAGATCTGGAGCCGGCGTTTGCGGTCGAAGAGGCCGATGCCCTCCGGCTGGTCGGAGTTCACAGTGAACGTCAGGAGGCCGCGCCGCCCGGCGTCGAAGCTGACGAGCGCATCGCCCAGGGAGGGCAGCACCCACCAGGGCGAGCCGAGCACGTTGGCATCGAGTATCAAGGCTCGCGAGGCGTTTTGGTCGAAGAAACGGCGGGCCGCGGCGAGGCGCTCCGGGGCGCCCGGGTCTGGCGTCAGGCGGTTCGGCACCAGCACGCGCCGCAGGTCGGCGGGGTGCAACCGGACGAAGGCGCTCTTGACCCGCGTCAGCAGCTCCGGGCGCCCACAGAACTGACGCAGTTGCTCCTGCTCGGTCGGGGGGGAAGGCCGGAACCGGACGGTGCCCTCGCCGACGAACACTGCGACGGTCGGCCCCAGGGATGCGGGCGAGGTGAACAGCGTGCCCTTCTTCATCTCCAGCGCGAAATCCTCGAACTGCAGACGCAGCCCATCGGCGCGATAGCCCGCGGGGTCGAGGGAGAGGTGTACGAGCCCGTCGACCCGTCCCACCGGGTCACGCCCCACGATCGCCCAGCGCTCGCCCCGTTTCTCGAACACGAACACGAACTGGTCCACGCGGCCGCGAGGCTCCAGGATCGAAACCAGCTGGCTGCTGACGCGGAGCCGCGTTGCAGCTGCCGGCAGCTCGCTGGGACGCTCGAGGACCAGGCGCCGCTGGCCTTGCTCCGGAGAGGCGCTGAATTCGATGTCCTCGTTCGAGCGCGCCTCAGTGCCGGAAAAGTCCCAGAGCGCCAGGTAGCCTGCCTTGTCGCGCGCAGCCCAGGCCGACTCGAGCCGGTCGAAAACCGGCCAGAGCTCCTCCGGCGTCGCTGCCGGCGCGGGGGCTCCCGCCCAGAGCAGCGCGGCGGCGGCCGCGAACGCGAGCCGCCTCACGCGAGGGCGGCTTGGCGCAGCGGCGCCTGGAACTGGCAGGGCAGGCGCACGGAAAAGAGGCTTCCCTGGCCCGGGCGGCTCGTCACCTCGACGGCTCCCTTGTGCAGGCGCACGATCTCCCGCACCAGGTAGAGGCCGACACCCGTGCCCCCAGCGCACCTGGCGAGACCCCCGTCGACGGTGTAGAACTTCTCGAAGATCTTGGGGATGTGCTCGGGCAGGATGCCGATCCCGGCATCCTCCACCTCGAGCCGCAGTTCCTCCAGTTCCGTGCCGCGGCCCCGCACCACGACACGCGATCCGCTCGCGCTGTACTTGAGAGCGTTATCCACGAGCTTGCGGACGACCTGCAGAAGCAGGCCCGCGTCGCCGTGCAGAAGCAGCGGTTGCTCCGGGAGATCCACATCGAGGCTGATCTTCTTCCGCGCGGCAAGCGGGCGCAGCGGCTCCAGAGAGTTCGCGACGACGTCGCGCAGGTCGAGGCGCTGTACCTGCAGCGTCGCCTCGGCGCCGCCCTGCTCGATGCGGCTGACTTCGATGAGGGTATCGACGAGATCGATCAGCCGTTCCGAGCTCTCGAGCACCACCCGCATCACGTCGCGCAGCGCCGCGTCATTCTCGGCGCCCGTGTCCATCAGATACTGGGCGTAGCCCTTGATGACCGTGAGCGGCGTGCGGAACTCGTGGCTCACGTTCCGGAGATACTGCTGCCGCAGGCGATCGAGGTCCTCCAACTGGCGGTTCGCCGCCTCGGTCTGGGCCAGGTGGGCATGGGCCTGCTCGAACAGCCGCGCGTTCGCGATGGCGACCGCGGCTTGCGCGGCGAAGGCCGCCATCAGCTCCTGCTCCTCGGGGCTGAAGTGGCGCATCTCCTTGGTCACGACCTCCAGGGTGCCCAGGACATCGGCGCCCAGCTTGAGCGGCACGCACAGGGAGGAGCGGTATCCATAGCGGCTCGTGAGATCGGCGAACTTCGCCCGCGGCTCCTTGCGCATGTCGGCGATGGCTAGCGGCTTGCCCTCACGCGCGACCCAGCCCGACAGGCTCTCGCCGATCGCCAGGCGGTCGAAGGCGGCCACCAGCTCGGGCTCGACGCCCTCGGACGCGCCGAGGTGGAGCAGTTCCCCGCGCCGGAGCAACAGCACGCAGGAGTGCGTGCCCATGATGCGGTTCACGCTGCGCGTGACCAGCGGCAGCAGCTCGCCCAGCTCCAGGCGCGCCACGATGCCGCGCCCGATCTCGAGCAGCGACTCGAACTCCTGGCCGCGCTTGCGCACCGCCTCGAGCAGCCGCGCGTTGTCGAGTGCGATCGCCACGTGCCGGGCGACCGGCTCCAGCACGCTGAGATCCTTCGGCGTGAACTCCGTGGCGCGGAAGCGGCCCAGATTCATCGATCCGATGACACGCTCCTTCGACAGAAGCGGCACGGTCGCGACCGAAAGAATCCCGGCTTCCGCCATCAGGCCCTGGACCAGGTGGGGCGGGGGCGCCTCACCGCCGTGGCACCACGCCATCGGCCGCCGGAACGCCCACGACACCGCGTCCCGCGTAAAGGGCGCGATCTGGCGCTTCGACCCGGCGCCGACCGCCACCACCTCGACGCTCGGATCGCCAGCATCGAGGAGCGCGATCGTCAAGCGGTCGAAGGCGACCAGATGTCGCACCTGGTCGGCCGCGACGCCGAAGATGTCCTCGATCGTCAGGCTCAGGTTCACCGCGTTCGCGATCTCGTTGAGAGCCGCCAGGCGCGCGGCGTGAGCCTTGATCTCGCGCTCCATTTCGCGCTCGCGCGTCGTGTCGCGGATCGTGGCGATCACGGAGCGGCGACCTTCGAATAGGACGGAGCCTGCCCGGACCGCTACGTGCAGCAGCTCTCCCGTACGCGTCACGACTCGCGACGCGAGAACCCCGGACACGGCCCGGCTCTCTTCCCAGCGGCGATAGCGCTCGGCCAGATCCTGGCGGTCCTCAGGCGGGACCAAGTTCCCGAATTCGAGGCCCAGCAGCGAATCCGCCGCCTGGCCCAGCATCCCCGCGAAATGGGCATTGGCGTACACGATGCGCCCCTCCTGGATGATCAGAACGCCATCCTGCATCCGCTCCAGCAGGCGCTTGTAGCGGACCTCGGAAGCGCGTAGCAGGGCCATCGCCGCCTCCTGCTCGCGGCGGCCCTGTTCGTGGGCGGAGAGCGCCGCCACGAGTTGCTGGTTCTTCTGCGAGAGTTCGCCGTAGGCTTCGGCCAGGCGGCCCCGGACCTGGTGAAGGTAGGAACTGGTGGTGCCGCCCACGAATGCCGTACCGAAAATCGACAGCGCCTGGAAGCCGACCAGCGAGTCGCCCGTCGAGAACGCGGCCAGCGAGCCGACGATGCCGGCGTCGAGGCAGCCCATGACGAGCGCGTAACGCAGGCCGCCGCGAACCGAGACGGCCGCGATGTGCAGGTACAACAGCAGCCAGACGGGACTCTGCATCGCGCCCGTGAACCAGGCCCCGAGGCCCAGCGCCAGGGCGTCCGCCACGTCGTGGGCGATCTTGAGAGCCCGGCTTCGCGGATGGCGCCGGGAGATCAGCAGATGCCCGATACTGAACGCCCCATAGCCGAGGCCGACGGCGAGTGCGGGGACCGGATCCGCCCTGGGATCCCGCCACAGCAGCCCCAGCGCCGCCAGGCCGAGCAGCAGGCAAGCCCAGCGCGAGAGGGCTGTAAAGAGCTGACCGCGACGGTAGAGCTCCGGGTCCAGCACTTTGAACGAACCTTTCATCGGGCGAAGGACCAAACAAGTAAAACATATAATCTCCACATGAGCATCTTCGACCGCCTGCGCTTGCCGCCGCCGGTCTTCAAGCTCGACGCCGAGCGCATGCGGCTTGGTTGGTATTCGGACATGTACTTCATCAACATCGCCCGCACCCTGGGGGAGCTGGCGGCGCGCGGCTATCGCTTCGGTGGCAAGGCGCCCGACCTGGCCGACCTCGATCTCGACCTGGCGAACGTGGATGTCGGGTCGATCGAGGTCGAGATGCAGTGGTTCCCCAGGCGCAAGCCGTCCTGCGTCGTGGTGGGAGTGGACAAGAGCCTGGCGATGCTTCGCGATTGCACGGGATACTTCGACGAGAGCGGCGGCTTCGTCAGCAGTTTCGACAAGCTGGAGGTGTGGGCGGTTCAGGACGGCAGCGAGGCGAGCTACGACGGCGATCCGATGAACGTGACGCCGGTGATGCGGGTGCGAGGCCGCTACCGCGACTTCGCGATGCTGGAGACACCGACGCTCGGGGCGCTGGCTCGGGGCAGCCGGGTAGCCACGAATGTGTACGAGGTTCTGAAGGCCGCTCAGGGCAAGACGGTGCTGTTCTTCCCCGCGCGCTTCGATGCCCACGAGGTCCAGGCGGCCGACGGCTACGCGTATCAGGTTGCGGTGCAGCTATTCAACCAGAACTACGGCAAGAGTCTATCGGCCCACGTGTCGACCGACGCGCAGGGTGACTGGTGGGGCGGCGCCGGCGGCGGGACCGTGGCGCACGCGGCGATTGCCTGCTTTCTGGGAGACACCGCTGAGGCCACGATGGCCTTCGCCGCCACGCGCCCCGCCGAGATGCCACGCATAGCGCTCGTGGATTTCCGCAACGATTGCGTGGGCGCGTCGCTCGAAGTCATCCGTGCGTTGTTCCGGCGCTACCTCGAGCTGCTCAAAGCAGGCCGGCCCGAGGAGGCCAGGAAGTACAAGCTCTACGGCGTGCGTCCCGACACGAGTTCGAGCCTGCGCGACGTATCCGTGCCACCGCTGGGTGACCGCCGGCTGGATTGCGGCGTCAGTCCCCGGCTGGTGTTCCTGATGCGCGAGGCGATCGACCGCGAATGGCTGGGCTGGTCGTACTCCACTGAGGATCTGAAGCTCGCCGAACAGTACTGCCGCGACGTGAAGATCGCTGTCACCGGAGGCTTCACTCCCGCGAAGATCCGGCAGTTCGAGGAGCTGAAGGTGCCCGCCGACATCTACGGCGTCGGCTCATGGCTGCTGTCCTCGTGCGACGTCTGCGGCACCAACACCGACTTCACCGCCGACGTAGTGAGGGTACGGATCCACGGCAAGTGGTACGACCTGGCCAAGGCAGGCCGCAAGGCCTGCGACAACCTGATGCTGGAGCGCGTCCAGTGAACGCCTCCGTGTCGCTCTTCACGGCCTTTGTCGCCGGCATCCTTTCCTTCGCCTCGCCCTGCGTGCTGCCGATCGTTCCGGGCTATTTGTCCTTCATCAGCGGCACCAACCTCGCGCAGTTCAAGGACGGCGAGCTGCCGGCTGGCCTGGCGCGGCGGGTGGCGATCACGAGCCTCGCCTTCGTGCTCGGCTTCTCCACTGTTTTCGTGGCTCTAGGCGCGGCCGCAACGCTGGTCGGCTACTATCTTCAGCAATACAAGCGCGGGCTCGGGATGGCCGGCGGCGTCGTGATCATCCTGCTCGGCCTGCACACCGCTGGAATCCTCCCAATCAAATGGCTGTTGTACGAGAAGCGGGCCGAGGTCAAGACACAGCCGCTGGGGCTGCTGGGCGCGTACGTCGTGGGCCTGGCCTTCGCCTTCGGCTGGACTCCGTGCATCGGCCCGATCCTCGGCGCCATCCTGCTCTACGCCTCTCAGCAGGAGACCGTGGGCCAGGGCGTGTTGTTGCTCTCGGCCTACTCGCTGGGCCTGGGCATCCCCTTCATCGCCGCCGGCCTTGCCATTCACGCCTTCTTCGCCGCCTTTGCGCGACTGCGCCGCCACATGAAGCTGATCGAGTACGTGGCAGGCGCCTTGCTGGTTGGCGTCGGCTTTCTGCTCCTGACCGATCGCCTCAGCCTGCTCGCGATCTATTTCTCGAAGCTGTTTCCCTCGCTGGCGCGGTTGGGGTAAGCCGGCCGGTCGCTTGTCACTCCGGCGAGCCGCCGCCGATCTATAATCATCGGATGGTGCGTCCTGAACGCGGCCCCGAGGTGGGGAGGCGATGCTGTATCAGACCAGCGGGTGTGAGTCCCGTCGCGGTAAGCCGCCGGTGGCGCCGCGTAGCAGGCTCCGGGCGTCAGGCGAGATCCTGCCGTCCGAGCGG
>JAQBHI010000105.1:0-13101 GCA_032127875.1 Acidobacteriota bacterium | reverse complement strand
GAGCATCGGGATGTGCAGCCGGCTCCCCTCGACCGCGAGTTGCTGAGCCTTGCGTGTCGCATCGGCGCCGAGCACGTTCAGCATCGAGCCCACGAGGCCCTGCCGGATCTGCTTGTACATCTCCGCCGGCGCGCCCTCGTTTGGCGCGGGGCCGGTGACGTCGAAGCCCTGGCTGTACTGGTTGAGCTGCCCGATCTTCTCCTCGAGCGTCATCTGGGCCATCAGCCGGTCGAGCTTCTTTTCGATGTGTGGGTCCACGCTCGCCTCCGCGAAGAGCGACGGGGCGCTGCAGGTCAGGCAAAGGACCAAGGCACTGGCGAGCGGCTTCGGGGCGTGCGAGCGCATCGGAGGCCTCCCTGGTTGGCTTTTTTTGGGCAGCGGGACTCTATAGCAGCGCTGCCAGCTTGCCTACGTCCTCGTGCACGATCTGGCGTTGAATTCGCCCTCCGAAAACGTCCACCTTGCGGTTTCGCGCGGCCGCGCGGGACTCGTGTCCCGATGGCTGTTCGCGCGGCGCCTTGTCGGCCAGATCGAGAGCGAAGATGGCCCCGCCCTTGCCGTCGCCGACGAGCAACACGCCCTCGGGAGCGAAGGCGAGCGCACTGATCGAGCGGACCTCGGGCGGACCCATCCTGAAGTCGGCCTCGTCCGCCGCGAGCGCACTGCCAGCGAGCGTCGCCAAAAGCAACACCGGAAGGCTTCGGTTCATATTCTTGACTCCATGGCCATGCCCGGCCCCCGCAAGGCGCCTCGGGAGATTCTAGGCCGGAGCCGGTGGCGTCCGCTGAAAAAACTTGTGAAGGCCGCCATGGCAGACGCTGCTGAGCTGGGGTCGGCGAGCGGCGGCTACTACGGGGCTTCGGCCTGCGTTTCGCCCCGAGGTCGACGCTCGACAAACAGCAACACTCGGCTGCCGCCGTCGAGGTATTCCACCTGGTCGACGAGCTGGCGCATCAAGAACACGCCGCGCCCTCCTGGCGTGAGCAGTCGCTCCGGATGGGTCGGGTCCGAGAGGCGCGAGACCTCGAACCCGTCGCCCTCGTCCTTGACGTCGATCACCGCCCGGACACCCGGCAGTACGCTGACACGGATCTGAACGTGTTTGCTCGGGTCGAGCTGGTTGCCATGGATCGCCGCGTTCGAGAGCGCCTCGGCCAGTGCCACGGCCAGATCGCTCAGCCGGTCCCTCGAGAGCCTGACGTCCTTGGCGACGTTCAGAATTTGTTCGATCGCCGGCCCCACGGCGGCACGCTCGCTCGCCATCTCGAGCCGGAGGACGCGCTCCTCCGGAGGTTGCCGGGCTGGGCGGGACACTGCGGGCATTCTAGCTGAGTATCGCCGGCCTGGGCAGCGTGCTTCCGGGAGTCACTGGGTTGAATCCAGGCCGGGAGCTCACTATTGCACGAGGCGTTCGAGTTCGACGCAGTTGGCGGTGACGGCTAGAGATGCGTTTCGATGCGTGCCCGCGCCCACAGCTGGCCGACGAGCTCCTGGATGCGCTTCTCACGCGCCTGCTTCACCATGTAGTCCTTGATGCGGTCTTCGATGGCCTGGTATGCGAGCCTCTGCGGCGGCAGGATCTCTTCGAGCTCGATCAGGTGATAGCCGAACGGGGTCTCGACGAGCTCGGATAGCTGGCCCGCCGAGAGAGCAAAGGCCACCTGCTCGAAAGCCGGCACCATCTGGCCGCGGCTGAAGACCTCCAACTCTCCGCCCTTTCCCGCGCTTCCCTGGTCCTGGGAGAACTGCTTCGCGAGTGCCGGGAAAGCCTCGCCCTTCTCGATCCGCTTGCGCAGGTTCAGGGCCTTGCGCCGGATCTCTTCCTTCTGGGGTGCCGACGCATCGGGCGGCACGCGCAGCAGGATATGGCGGGCGCGGCGGCGCTCGCCGGAGTCGAACATCTCCGGGTGCGCTTCGTAGTAGGCCTGCGCTTCTGCATCAGAGACGGTGGACGACACCTGCTCGCCCTCCTTGGCCAGCAGCATCGCGATCGTCTGCTGTGAGCGGAGTTCGGCGCGAAACGTGTCGGCGTCCATGTACTGCCGCGCCAGGAACTCGAGCCACTTCACATCGTCCTTGTAGCCGACGCGGGCCTCGTTGTAGGCCTGTTCGACGCGGGCCGAGTCCGCCGACAGATGCCGGGTCACAGCCTCCTCGAAGAGCAACTCGCGGACGATCAACTGCTGGAGCGCGCGCCGATACGCAAAGGGCCGGTCTTTCGGCAGGTTGCCCGCCTGCTGCAGCAGACGGGTGGCAATCAGCTCGACGTACGGCAGCTTGATCGGCTGGCCGTTCACCAGCGCCGCGATCTTGGGCAGGGGCTCGGGAAGCGGCGTCGTCGCATCCACCGCCGGCGGCAGCGAAGG
This sequence comes from Acidobacteriota bacterium, assembly GCA_032127875.1. Taxonomy (GTDB): domain Bacteria; phylum Acidobacteriota; class Vicinamibacteria; order Fen-336; family Fen-336; genus CADEEV01. The sequence continues at coordinate 10,735 of JAQBHI010000105.1, read as the reverse complement.
CGCCGGCGTGGGCGCCTTTGTCTCAGCCGACTTCTGCCCCGAACAGGCAACGGCGGTGAAGGCGAGGACGCCCAGGAGCCTCTTCAGCACGCGGCCATTATAGGATCGCGGACATGTTCTCGTCCCGGACACGCTGGAATCGCGCCGAGAATCGCCTGGCGCGGCTGCTCTCGGAGCGTCGCCGCTCCGGCGCCCCGTTGCTCGACCTCACGCTCTCGAATCCCACGCAGGCCGGGCTGCTGGCCCCCGCGGACGTCCTGGCCTTGCTGGGCGAGCCCTCGGCGGCACACTACGCTCCGGATCCACGAGGCCTCGGCCCGGCGCGCCTTGCCGTCGCGGCAGACTACGCGCGGCGCGGTCTCACGCTGGGCGCGGATCGGATCGTGCTGACTGCGAGCACGAGCGAGGCTTATGCCTGGCTCTTCAAGCTGCTGTGCGAGCCAGGCGACGCGGTGCTGGTGCCGCAGCCGAGCTACCCGCTCTTCGAGTTCCTCGCGACGCTCGAGGCGGTCGAGGCCACCCCGTACGCGCTTGGGTACGACGGGGCCTGGCATCTCGAGATCGCGGCTCTCGAGGCCGCCCTCACGCCGCGCACGCGCGCGATCGTGGTCGTGAACCCGAACAACCCGACCGGTTCGTGCCTGCGTCGCAGCGAGGCCGACAGGCTGCTCGAGTTCGCTGCGGCCCACGAACTGGCCGCGATCTCCGACGAGGTGTTTGCCGACTTCCTGCTCCAGCCCGCGGTCGATCTCGTCACGAGCCTCGCTGCCGACGGTCCCGCGCTGGTTTTCTCGCTCGGCGGGCTCTCCAAGTCCTGCGGCCTTCCGCAGCTCAAGCTCGGCTGGATCGCGGTGACGGGCCCCGAAGCACAGCGCGCCGAGGCTCTGTCGCGGCTCGAGATCGTCGCCGACACCTACCTCTCGGTGTCGACGCCGGTGCAGCAAGCAGCGCCCGAGTTGCTGCGGCGCCTGCCAGAGCTGCAGGCCCCGATCCTGGCCCGACTCCTGGCCAACCGCCGAACCCTCGAGGCGGCAATCGGACGGGGATCATCCGTGACCCTTCTGCCTGCGGACGGCGGCTGGAGCGCCGTCTTGCGTGTGCCCGCGACGCAGTCCGAGGAAGACCGGGTCTGCGAACTCGTCGAGCGCCACGGCGTTCTCGTCCATCCCGGCTACTTCTTCGACTTCCCCAGCGAGGCCTTCCTGGTGCTGAGCCTGCTCCCCGAAACCGAGGTCTTTGGCGACGGCGTCTTGCGTGTCGCGGCAGGCCGTTGACGCTCGACGCGCTGTTCAACTCACGCCATCGTTCAGCGCGCGGCCCGCCCCTTCACGCCGGGAACACTCTCCGCCAGCATCAGGTTGGCGCGCTGCTCGCGGAACGAGATCGTGAGCGGCCTTCGGTTCCGTCAGGCCCCGCGGTCCAGATCTCGAAGTGACCGGTGCGATTGGAGCTCCACAGGAGCCGACCCTCTGGCGTGAACGCTGGATCCCAATCCTCTGCGGCGTCATCGGTCAAGCGACGAACCGCCCCCGTCTGCCGCGAGACCACCCATAGGTCCAGGCAGAAGGAGTAGACTCGAGACGCTTCAACCAGTTTTGCCGCGTTGGTTACAAAGAGCCGGGTGTCACGGAACCCGTCCGCAGTAGCGGGAGCCCACTTTCCGTGAAGGAGGACTTTGAAATGCAGGTCGTGAATTGGATTTCAAGCAGGTCCCGCAACGTCAATTTGCGGATCGCGTTCGCGGTTGTGCTCACGGTCCCGTTCGGCGCTTGCGGCGGCAGCAGCTCCTCGCCCGCGGCGCCGACCGTGACCCAGCCGCCCGGTCCGAGCCAGGCGAACATCAGCGTCTCCTGCCAAGCTTTCACACTGACGAATTCACCCGTTGGGGGATTCAAATTCCGGATCTCGTTCCCCTGCACCGTGACCGAGAACGCCGGGCTCGGCGCGAACGCGAACTTCGTGCGGGCCCGCTTCACGAAGGGTGGCACGCAGGTCGAGTCGCACGATATCGGGGCCAGCGACATCACCCGTGTGGCCGGCACCAACCACGTGGCGCCTCGCGGCACCCTTTCAGGCACCTTCATCTTCGACTTCAACCGTGGTGATGCCACCGGCGGGTCGCTCGAGTTCAACTTCACAGACGATCGAAGCAACCAGCTCTCGGCTACCTTCAACTTCTGAGGCGTTGGCGCGCGGTCAGGCTGACTCGGGGCCCGCAAGAAGCCCCGAGATCCGTTCGTGTGCCGCCGCTCTGATGTATAAGAGCGCATGAAGCGTGTGCCCCCGGAGCAGGCCAAGGCGCTGATGGACCAGGGCTACGTGTACGTCGACGTTCGCTCGATCCCTGAGTTCGAGCAAGGCCATCCGGAAGGCGCCTACAACGTCCCGATCGCACACCTCGGCCAAATGGGCATGGCGCCGAACGCCGACTTTCTCGCCGTCATGCAGAAGCACTTCGCGACGGACGCGAAGCTCGTGATCGGCTGCAAGTCCGGCGGGCGCTCGTTGCAGGCCGCCTCGATGCTCGAGCAGGTCGGCTATACGACGGTCGTGGATCAGCGGGCTGGCTTCGATGGCAACGGCGGCGAAGCCGGCTGGCGGCCGCTGGGGCTGCCCACGCAGACGACCCCGCAGGCCGGGCGAAGCTATGAAGAGCTCGTAAGGAAGTGACGCCGGCCGGTTGCATCGTCACGGGCGGGACGGGTGCGCTGGGACGCGCCGTCGTCCTGCAGTTGCTGGCGCGCGGCGACCGCGTCGCGGTTCCCTATCGCGGCGCCGCGGGCTTTGACGCGCTGCAAACCGCGGCCGGGATTCACGGGGCTTCGCTGTGGGGCCAGAGCGCCGACATCGCGGATCTCGAGGATGCGCGAAACTTCGTCGATGCTGCGGTCGATTGGCTAGGCCGGCTCGACGCAGTCGCGTGCCTCGCGGGCAGCTACTCGGGCTCGGGCAACCTCGAGGTCTCGCCGGTGGCCGAGTGGGACGCCATGCTGCGAACGAACCTGTCGTCGGTCCACGCCACCTGCCGTGCGGCGCTGCCCTGGCTCCTGAAGGAAGGCGGCAGCGTCGTGACCGTGGGCTCGCGGACGGCCGAAACCGCGGGTAACGGCGCCGCGGCCTACGCAGCCTCGAAGGCGGCCGTGCTGGCGCTCACGCGCGCGCTGGCGATCGAGAACCGTGATCGCGGCGTGCGTTTCAACGCGATCTCGCCCTCGACAATCGACACCGAGGCGAACCGACGCGCGATGCCCAAGGCCGATCGTTCGCGCTGGACGGCGCCCGAGGACATCGCACGGGTCGTGGCGTTCCTGCTGTCGTCCACTTCCGCCGCTACGACCGGGGCAGTGATCCCCGTGTAGACCCGGGGGGTACGGAGCCATGGCCCCCCGCGCGCTTCGCGCTCCCCCCGATTCGCTCCGCGGCGGAATGAATCCGCCGCTCCGCTGCTGGCCGGCCCGCTCCGCCTGGTTCACCCCGCGAGCCTCAGACCAGGCGGCGCAGCGTGATCAGCACGGAAATCAAGAGGAAGAGCGCGGCGCCAACCACGATCCAGACCCGCCAGGGCGGCGGCGGGGTCTTCCTGGGCCCGCGTGGGGAGCCGCGAAGCAGCAGCCGCTCCTGGCACGTCGGGCAACCGGCAAGGTGGCCCGCCAACTCGGCGGGCGCCTTGCCCACCGGGGCACGCAATAGCGTCTCGAGGCCGCCATCGGTCAGGCACCGGTGTACGTCGAGCGGTTCCATCTGGCCTCTATGGTGGCGAGGAGCCCGGGGGGTGTCAACGATATACTCCCCCGCCATGGGCTTCGAGACGACGGCCGGGAAGATCTGGAAGAAGCTGCCACGCGATGACAAGAAGCTGGCGGCAACGGCCTTTCTCCAGGAGCCGCCGCCCGATCTCTTCGCGGCCGGGCTCGCGGCGATCATCCGGGTGCGCAAGCTGCGGCCGCAGGTGGCGCGGGCGATGTCTTCCGAGGAACAGGCCCGGGCGCTCTCGACCGTGCTCGATCCGGGCGAGCCGCTGGCCTCGTCACTGCTGATCGCGTTGCATCTCGAAGGGCGCCGCGCGCTGCTCGTGGCGTTTCTGGACGCCCTCTCGCTGCCGCACGAAAACGGGCTCATGAAGGACGAGGCGGACGCGCTCCCGATACCCAGCGCCGAGGCCGTGAAGAGCGCGGCGGCGGCGCTCGCCTGCTTCCCCCGTGAGCAGGTCGAGGTCTACTTCAACACCCTGATCCTCCAAGATCCCGACCGCTGGCAAGGCCTCTCCGGCTACGAGACCTGGCTCAAGCCGCACGCTGACTGATCCCGCCCTCGTCGTCGCGGACGGGAAGCAGCAACCAGTAGCGCTCGAGGTGATCGCGGCCGCCCAGCCGGCGCGCGTAGTCGGAGGCAAACGCGAGCAGCCGATGTGCCGACGCTGCGGGTGCGCGGCGCCGTTCGGCCTCGGCGTGCAGCATGTCCCGGATTGCCGCGAGCGAGTCGCCCACGACTGGCTGAAGCACCGGTTGCAGCCGGGGGCCGAAGGCGCGTTGCGGCTGCCAAACCCGAGCCTGCATCCAGGCCCGCGCCGCCAGACGCGTACAGGCCAGCCGCTCGGAGATTCCACCCGGCGCCACGCGGCGCTGCGGCACCGTGTTGTAGCGGTAGAGAAAGCGCGGGAGGCTGCCCTCGCGGGCCACGCCCACGGCCGCGGGTGGCAGACGCGCGCCCAGCTCGGCGAGGCGCAAGCGCACGGCGCCGGGGACGAGCGCCTCGGGCCGTTCTTCATAAAAGAAGACGTTGCGACCCGGCTTGGGCGGCACCGCCGGCGACCCCGCCTCGTGGGCGAGCCGCCGATCGATGTGCCCCCCGACTCCCAGGGGCAGGTATAGGCTGCGCGCCTGGGTCGTGCGGAAGATCTCCTCGATCAGGCGCGCGGCTTCCGCCAGGCAGGCCTCGTCGCGCTCGGGGTGGCCGAACACGAGGGAGCGGAACGAGCCGTAGGACACGGGATCGCGCAACGGCGCAGCCGGCATCCCGATCGAAAGCGAGCCCGGCTCGGAGAAGGGCTGCTCGTCCCCCTCACGGAACAGCGTGACGATCAGCGTCTTGCCGCCGCGGGCGCCGTCGGCGATCAGTCGGGCGGGGCACGAGAGCACGGCGTCGCCCTCGTGCGTCGAGATGAATACCGAGGCGTAGCGCGGCAGCCGCGAGAGCTCGAGGTTCATCGCAGCACGATCTCGAGGGTCACGGCGCTCAGGCACTTCTCGTCGTCGCACGGCTGATACGTCAGCGCCAGCGACGGCGTGCTTCGCTTCGCCTTGATCTCGCCCTCGATCGTGACCCGGCCCTGGTACTGGTCGGCCTTGGGATAGCGGACCTTGCGGACCTCGTTCTCTCCCGAGTGCACCTGCGTCGGGATCAGGAAGCGCAACAGCGGCGGGTTCGCGTTCAGGTGCCAACCCTCGCGGATCGTCAACTCCAACTGGAAGGGCTTCCAGTCGCCCGCCGCGGTACGGTCGAGCGTCGCCCGCACACTGACGACCTCCTGGGCTGCGGCCGAGATCGCAGCCGGCGCCGGGGGCTTTGTCGGAACAGCCGATGTGACGCGGCCGAGGGCCGTGATGGCCCGCACCAGCGTGACGTGGGCGATCGGGAGTTCGGCGACCACTCGGGAGAACGCACGCAGCAGGCGCTCGGCACGGGCGCGATAGGCAGCCTCGCCCGTGCGTTCGGCCAGCGCGATCAGGTTCAGGGCGGCAACGCCGTTGGCGGAGGCCACCGCGCCATCGTGGGCCGCCTTCGAGCGCACCAGCAGACGCGCATCTTCACCCGCATTGAAGTAACCGCCCGCGGAGTCGTCCCAAAGCCGGCGATCCTGCTCCTGCTGCAGTTGCGTGGCCTGCTCCAGCCAGCGGCTGTCCTGCGTCGCGCCATGAAGCAGCAGGAGCCCCTCGATCAGGAACGCGTAGTCGTCGAGCAAGGCCTGGACCTTGGCGAGATCCAGCCGAAAGACGTGCCGCCGCTCGTCGCTGGGCGCATCGCGCAGGCGGTCCAGCACGAATCCGGCCGCTCGCTCGGCGGCCTCCCGATAGCGCGGCTCGCCCAGCCGCATCGAAGCCACGGCCATGGCGCCGATCATCAGCCCGTTCCAATCGGCCAGCACTTTGTCGTCGGTGAGCGGCCGTTCCCGCTTCGAGCGTGCCGCGAGCAAGGCGGCGCGGGCCGGCTCCACGAGCGCGAGCGTCTGGTCGTCGACCGGCTGGGGCAGGTGCAGCACGTAGCGGTCGGACTCGAAATTGGGCCGGCCACCGAAACCGTAGAGCGGCGCGAGCACGGCATGCGCGGCGGGATCGAGCGCAGCGGTCAGATCCTCGGCCGTCCACGTGTAGTAGGCACCCTCGTGGCCGTGCGTCTCAGCGTCGATCGCAGAGAAGAAACCGCCCTCGGGGCCGGTCATCTCGCGCAGCACGAAGTCGAGAGTCGCGCGCGCGACGCGGCCAAAGCCCTCCGCCGGCGCGAGCGCATCGGCCTCGGCATAGAGCAGCGCCAGCGACGCGTTGTCGTAGAGCATCTTCTCGAAGTGCGGAACCAGCCATTCGGCGTCGGTGGAGTAGCGATGGAAGCCGCCGCCGAGCTGATCGTGGATGCCGCCCCGCGCCATGCGGTCGAGCGTCACGACCAGCATGTCGCGGGCCTCGCTGCGTCCCTGCCGGGCGCGATCCAGCAGGAAGAACAGGTTCGAAGGCGAGGGGAACTTGGGCGCCCGGCCGAAGCCGCCGGCGCTTCGGTCGAAGCGCCGCGCCAGTGTCTGCTCGAGGGTGGTGGCGAGTGCCTGGTCGAGCGGACCCGGCTCTCCCTCGCCCGCGGCTTGCTGCCGGATGCCCTCGACCAGCGTCTCCGCTTGCTCGATGACCTCGGCGCGACGCAGAGCCCAGGCCTCGCGGATGGCCGTGAGCACGCGCGGAAAGCCAGGCCGGCCGTGCCGGTCGTCCGGCGGGAAGTAGGTGCCAGCGAAGAACGGCTTGCCTTCGGGCGTCAGGAACAGCGAGTTGGGCCAGCCGCCCGACTGCGTCAGCAGCTGGGTGGCCGTCATGTAGATCTCGTCGAGGTCGGGGCGTTCCTCGCGGTCGAGCTTCACGCACACGAACGCGTCGTTGAGCTGCCGCGCGATCTCGACGTCCGAGAAGCTCTCCCGCTCCATGACGTGACACCAGTAGCAGGTGGAATAGCCGATCGAAAGAAAGATCGGCTTGTCCTCGGCACGGGCGCGTGCGAAGGCCTCCTCACCCCACGGGTACCAGTCCACGGGGTTGCCGGCGTGAAGCAGGAGGTAGGGGCTCGACTCGGCGGCCAGGCGGTTCTTGTGGGATGACGCAGCGTGGGACACGGCCCAAACAGTCTATCCGCTTTGCGTGATAACCTTTCGAGCTTCATGCCGAAGCGAATCCTCATCGTCGACGATCACGCCGCCACGCGAACCCTGATCCGGGCCATCCTCGAAGGCGAGAAGACAGAGAAGTTCGAGGTGACTGAGGCCACGAACGGCCTCGAGTGCCTGATCAAGTTCGAAACAGAGGGGCCGTTCGACCTGATCCTACTCGACGTGAACATGCCTGAGATGGACGGCTACGAAACGTGTCGTCACCTGCGCGAGAAGGGCGCCGTCATCCCGATCGTCTTCGTCACCGCCAACAAGGAGATGAAGGACTACACCGCGGGCCGAGCCGCCGGCGGTGACTCGTATCTCGTGAAGCCGGTGGCACGAGCTGCCTTGCGCTCCATCGTGACGCTCTTCACGAGTGTTGACCGCCGACCCGGAAATAGCCCGCCTCCAACCGCTTAGGCTCATCCTTGGCCCTCGTCGCAAGCACCCCGGTCGAAATGCGTCGCCAGCCCACCCGTGTCGCCGTTGGACGCGAGCGGGTTCGTGCCCAGCACCAGGAAGAAGTCGTGCGGTCCACGTCGGGCGCCGGCAGCAGCCGCTGGTGCCCGAACATCAGCAGCGAGCCCAGCATGTGCGGCCGCTGGTCCACGGAGGTGGCCGAGTACATGCTGCGCGAGCGAAGCGCCCTGGCGGCGTCGCCGCGAACGCTGACGATGCGCCCGTCGTCCACTTCGACCGCGACTCCGCAGATCGCTTCGCACAATTGGCAGGCACGATAGTGCGCGGCGGTCATGCCTCGTTCACGGTAGCACCGGCCGCGGCTCAGCGCGGCTGGTAGTCGGGCATGCGCGCCGCACCCGGGCCATAGCTGACGCGCCAGGAGCGAGCGTCGGAGAGTCGCAGGCGGTAGATCTGGAACTCGCCTGTGATGGTCGATGCGAACGCGAGCTCGCTGCCGTCGGGTGACAGCGCCGGGTCGTAGTTGAGCGCGGGCCAGTCGACGAGCGTGCGTTCGTTGCCGGTCGCCAGATCGTGTTCGACGATCCAGCTGGTGGACTTGAGGTGCCGGCGCGAGACGTACAGCACGCGCTTGCCGTCGGGCGTGAAACGCGGGCTGCAGCCGCCACGCAGCAGCGACGAGAGCCGCTTCAATTCGGCGCCGCCCTCGGTCCACAAATAGATGTGGTGCCCGAGCTGGAAATTCGAAGAGAACACGACGCTCCGGCCGTCCGGCGAGAAGTCCGGGTTGCCCAGCGTTGTGCGGGGACCGTGACGCAACAACTCGCGCAGCCGGTGCGTGGCGAGGTCGAGGATCTGGAGTGAATCGCGCCCCGCGGCGTCGCTGAGCAGCGCCACGCGACGGCCATCGGCCGAAATGGCCGACTGCCACTCGCGGCTGGGCGTCTCGAGCACGCGCCTGGGGGCGCTACCGTCGAGGGAAGCCTCCCACAGCTCCCAGTTGCCCGAACGCTTCGACGAGAACAGCACGCGGCGGCCGTCGGGGTAGAAGCGGGGCCAGCCATCGTCGGCCGGGTCCGCTGCGAGGCAGCGTTCGCTTCCGCCAGAAACCGGGACGACGCAGATGTCACGCAGCTTGGCGCGCTCGCGTTCGTAGACGAGCAGCGGTGCGGGCGAGGCGAGCAGCGGAATTAGCGCGAGAGTCGGCAGCACCTTCCCAGTGTGCCTCAAAAGACCGGGCCGCTACTCCAAGCGTTCCTCCTGATACAGACGCTTCGTGACCTGAGCCGCCGAGCGCAGCGCCACCACCGCGACTCCGATGGCTCCGAAACCGGCCAGCAAATCGAAGACGAGCCAGGAGCGGCCCATCAGCATCACCCGTGGATGAGCCAGCACGACAAGGTTGACCGCCGCCAGCAACACGCGCAACTCGGTCCCGCCCAGGATGCCGTAGGAGATCTTGAACACCCCAAGCGAGCAGGTTGCGAGGTACATGTTGATCGAGAGCAGGTAGTAGGCCACGAGCAGCGCCAGCGCGATCCGTTCGCTCACCAGGCCGGACGCGGCGAGGCCCACGAGCAGGAACAGCGCACCGAGCGCGTCCACGAGATGGTCGAGGTAGAAGCCGTAGCGAGGGCGGAGGCGATTCCGCACGCGCGCCAGCGTGCCATCGAGACTGTCGCCGAACCAGTTGACGAACAGGCTCAGGTTCACGAAGTGCAGCCAGGCCGGGTTGCGACCCGCCAGCACGTACCCGAACCCGCCCAGCGCGTTGCCGAACAGGCCCAGCGCGGTGAGATGGTCGGAGTTGAGCCAAGCGGGCATGCGCTGAGCGAGCCACACCAGCAACCGCTTCTCGGCGGCGGCCGTGAGGCTCCGGTGCTCGCGTTGGGGCGAGCTCGGCGCGCCGGGCTCGGTCAGGCTAGTGGCCCATCGCCAGGATGTTGGCGCCGTGCTCCTCGGCAAGATCGTTGATGCAAGCCGAGGTCGTGTTCATCACGTCCCGCCAGCGCTGGTCGTCGATGGCCTTCCAGACGATCCACGGTTCCTCGGGCCGATAGTAGTGGTACTGGCTGCACTTCTCGTCGGCCCACCAGGTGGGGCGAGGCCAGTCCCGGGGAACCGCCGCCAGCGCGTCCGGCTTGAGCCGGCCGCCGGTCCTGAAGCGGAACACGAAGTGCTTGGGCCCGACCATCAGCTTCGAGGCGCCGTAGCGGCCGAGCGCTTCGAGAACGAGATCGGCGTCGGTCTCGCTCTCGGCAAGCGCGACGTTCTCCTTGACGCCGGCCAGGCCCTTGCCGACGACCGAGTTCTTGATGTCCCGCACCGAGTCCTCGAGATCCTTCGGCTTGATCGTGAAGAACAGGTACTCGATCGCCTTCGCGACGTACTTCTCGTAGAGGAGCCGGGATTCGTCCTTTTGCTCGAGCGACCACTTGTCGTATTCCTTGCCGTACTTCTTCTTCTGCTCTTTGAAAGCGCTGTCGAACTCGCCCCAGGCCGCAGCACGCTCGCGCTCGAGCTTCTGCGCGTACGCCTTGGGGTCTGGCTGCGGAGCCGGGGCCGGCGCCACAGTGAAGAACACACGCAGCGGCTGCGGCGTCTCGGCTGCGACGCCGGAAGCCGCAAGAAACAAGGCCAGCGGCGTGAGCGCAAGGGCTGTCTTCGACATCGACACTCCTGCTCTGCCAGGTGAGGCTGTTTCGCAAAAACCTGGCCGGAATTCTCCGCCCGAAGCACGCTGAGATCAAGAGCGGCGCGGCCCGCGCCGATTCTTCACCGCACTACGACACCGTCTTTCATGACGAACGAAACCCGCTCGGTGGCGGTGATGTCACGGAGCGGATCCTCGGCCAAACCGACGATGTCGGCGCGCGCGCCCGGTGCGATCACGCCGAGCGTTCCCTGCTG
>JAQBHI010000104.1:0-20530 GCA_032127875.1 Acidobacteriota bacterium | reverse complement strand
ACAGCTTTCCGGAAAGGCCCCCGCGCGCTGCGAACTCCCATTCGGCTTCAGTCGGGAGTCGCTTGTCCGCCCCCTTCGCGTAGGCGACCGCGTCCTCGAAGGCGATGTGCACCGCCGGGTAGAGTTGTTTGCCCTTGAGGTCGCTCTTCGGTCCCTGCGGGTGCTTCCAGTTGGCGCCGTGCACGTAGCTCCACCATTGGTAATGATCGTTGAGCGCGACCGGCTGGCTGGGCGGCGTGAACACCACCGACCCGGCGACCAGGTTCTCCGGCGGGGCGCCCGGGAAATCCTCGGCCCGCGGCGTGCGCTCGGCCACCGTCGCGTAGCCCGTCGCCTTCGCGAACTTGGCGAACTGCCGGTTCGTGACCTCGGTCGCGTCCATCCAGAAGCCGTCGACGTACACACGATGGATCGGCCGCGCATCCGCCATGCCTTCGTGGCCGCCGACCAGCAGACCGCGCGGGTCCGCGGAACCCATCGAGAACTCGCCGCCTGGAATCCAGAGCATGCCCTCGGGAGCGGGGCCAGGGGCCACGCTGTCGTTCGCGAGCGTCGGTTGGAAACCGGGCAGCGGGGCCGAGCTGGGCGCCATTTGCGTTGATGCGTCCGGGGCGCGCTGGCATCCGGACACTGCGATCGCCAGCGAAAGGGCCATTCGGATCGTGCGCCACATGCCTCGAGACTATACCCGCGCGCGCAACCGCCTCTGGATGGAGCCTAGCTGCGCGGCTGTGCGAGAAAGGCGGGAACCTGGCCGCCGCCCGAGGTCACGTTCGCGAGGGAGGTGCCCGAGAGCCGCGTCAGGAAGCCCTCGACCTCGCCCCCAAAGACGAACGGGTCGAGATCGACGACGAGGTCGCGGAAGTGCAGTTCGGGCGAGAGCTCCGGGAAGCTCTGCCGCAACAGCTCCACCTTGTCCTGCACCACGTAGGATGCGGAGAGGGCCGTCACCAAGGCAGCGTCCCATTGGGTCGTCGTCATTTCCCAGCCGATGAAGACGCCCTTGCCGCCGTACTCGTCATTCGGCTTCATCACCAGGCGCTCGCGGTTCTCGCGCACGAAGGCAGGCAGGTCGATGCTCTGGCCGTAGCGCATCGTCATGCCCTCGCGCACGCGCCGGGTCCAGGGCACGTGAGCGGCAATCGCCGCGCGTTCCTGGGTCGTGAACAATCCTTGCAGCGCGTCGTCCGTGAGGACCTCGAAAATCGCCTTCTTGTGGATGGGTTTGCAGCGGAAGGGGTTCATCATCACGAAGGCATGCGCCCGCGCAGCGGCCAGCAGCGGCCCCAACTGATCGATGCGCTCCAGGAACTCGTTCACCAGCAGACGCTTGTAGACGATGTCGATGGTCTGCCCCTCATTGCGAAGCTTGCCGCCCTCGAAGCTCAGCTGGCGGGGGTCGCACACGATCGACGGGTAACCCTTCGCCTCGAAGAACTCGCGGAACATGTGGTGCTCGGTGCGGGTCGGCACCTCCTCGTAGTCGACGATCGCGATGCTGGGATGTGGCTCGCGGCCACCCGCCTCCCGATAGCAGTCGAGCAGCGTCTCGAGCAGCCGGTCTCGGGCCTTGAAGCGACGCAGTGTGTAGCGCTTCTGGAACTCCTTTACGATCGGCAGCTCGAGAAAAATGTCGGTCAGGATCTCCGCATAGCCGATGCCAGCGGGCGTCTCGGCGTTGAGCTCGACGAACTGGAATTTCGACGTGGTGAGGAACGAGTCGAGGCGCGCACTGGGCGACGAGCGCTGGTAGCCCGAGTCGATCGCGACGAGCTCACGTTCCGCCGCGGTCAGGTCGACGCGGTCCCACAAGTCGCGACCCAGCTTCGCTTCGGCCTTCTCGATGGCGCGGAAGATGCCGCGGCACACGCTGCGAATCTCCGCGTAGGCCTCGGGCGAGACCAGGTTCGGGCGCGGAAACGGGCACAGCACCCGGCCGCCGAAGGTGAGCTTCGCCTCGCGCATACGCTCGAGGAAGCGGCTCTCGATCTCCTCGCGCAAGCCCTTCTCGTCGCGCAGCAGCGCGTGGTAGTGATCGATGGCCCGCGCGATCGCCTCATCCATCATCGGAGGCGTCGCGCCGCGATAGCGGCGCTGCCGAGAGCCGCGTCCTCGGTTGCGCGCTGCGTGTGAGTTCCGGCCTCGCGGGAGTCAATCGCGCTCGGTCGGAGCGCTGGCGTGAGCTGTGGGCGCTCCATGAATGGCGGTCATTCTACAACCGCCCGGCGGCTGCTTTGGTATGATCGCGGAATGATCGAGTTGCGTGAGCCTCTGGACACGCTGATCCGCTTCCCGAAGACGTTCACGGCCGGGACCGGCTTTCCGCGAGCGAAAGAAATCCGCCTCTACGACACGACGCTACGTGACGGCGAGCAGACACCGGGAGTCGCCTTCACGCCGGAGCAGAAATACGAGCTGGCCTGCCTGCTCTCGGATGCCGGTGTCCACATCATCGACATGGGCTTTCCGTCGGCGGCGCGTTCGGAGCGTCGCGCGCTGGAGCTGATTATCGAGGGCAAGCGCAAGGGACGCCTCCGGAGCGACCTCGAAGTCCTGGTGATGTGTCGCTCCAACACCAAGGACATCGACATCACGCTCGAGACGCTCGCCGACATGGGAGCCAAGCCGTCGGACTGCACCTTCTTCATCTTCACCTCGGGCTCCGACCTCCATCTCAAGTACAAGATCGGCAAGACGCTGCTGGGTCTCGAAGGGCGCAAGGCCGAGGAGTGGCTCGAGTTGCCGGTGAGCTTCTACCGCGAGGCCAACATCCGGATGGCCTGCGCTGCGATCGCCCACGCCAGGAACCGCGGCGTGCAGGAGATCGAGTTCGGTGGCGAGGATGGCTCGCGGGCCGACGTCGAGTACCTGATCGAGCTGGCGCGGGCCTGCTACGAGGTCGGCGGCACGCGCTACTCGTTCCCCGACACCGTCGGATTTTTCGCGCCTGAGGGCGTCGATTTCTATATTCCCAAGCTCGTCGCCGCGTTCCCCAACAAGCCGCTCGTGGTGCACTTCCACAACGACTTCGGACTGGCTGCTTACAACACTGTCCGCGCGTTGCACCACGGCGCGACGGTGCCGACCTGCACCATCAACGGTCTCGGCGAGCGCGCGGGCAACGCGCCCCTCCACACCACCGTGATGATCCTGAAGGAGCTTTACGGAATCAGCATCCCCGGCTTCCGCTACGACATGCTCTGGACGCTGCGCCGCAAGCTCGAGGAACTGAGCGGCCTGCCGGTCGGAGCGACGGAGCCGATCATCGGCCACAACGTCTTCACGCATGAGACCGGGATCCACACGGCGGGCATCACCATCCACCCGGCGATCTATCAGGTGGTCGAGCCCGAGTCCGTCGGCGGACAGTTGCGCTTTCTCTTCGGCAAGCACTCGGGGGCCATGGCGATCGAGGCCGTCCTCCAGCGTCACAGCGAAGAACTCGCCGCGGAGGGCGTCGAGGTGACGCCGAAACTCGTGCAGCTGCTGCTTCAGCTCGTGAAGGGCGTGCGCGAGAAGAAGGCGATGGTCTCGCAGCACATGGACGGCGTGCGCAACTACTACGCGCATCTCGACCGCCTCGGCCTGACGGAAGAGGACCTAGTCGCCTACGCCCTCGTCCTCGGCCGCGAGACGAAGTAAGAGGGGGCGGCGCGCCTGGAAAGCCCGGCAGGGTCCGGCCCCATCCTCGAGATCGAGCGGCGCTGGAGGGCGGGAAAGTGGCTGCTGGGCGCCGCGGGCTTCTTCACGATTCTGGGGCTGGCCCGCCCGCTGTCGCTGTCGCTCCTGCCGTCCTGGGCGAGCCTTGTCTACACCCTCGGCCTTGGTCTGGGCGTGGTCGCGAGCGCGCTCCTCGCTGGTCTTCGCAACCGCGGCCAGGCGGAGCAGTTGGCGTTTTACGCTTTCTTGACGCTTTCGATCGATGCGCTCGGGCAGACGCTGGCACCGTTCGGCTGGCCCGCGTGGCCGCTGTTCGTGCTGTTGCTGGCGGCACTCGCGGTCGCGGAGAAGCTGCCGCTGGCACTCGCAGTCGTAGCGCTCGCTTCGCTGCTCGCCGTGGCCGACGCCGCCCACGCGGATTTCGGCCCGTGGCAGGCGGCCCTCGCCACGACGCTCGGCTACGCGGCCATCGTGCTCGCGGTGCACTTTGCCGTGCTGGGCGAAAAACGGCGGATCAGCCGCGCCGAGGAGGAACTCGCGCGGTTGCGCTACGGGATCGGCCAGCTGGACGGCGAGGCCGATGCGGAGCCGCCTCCGCCCGCCGTGCTGGCGCTGCGTCACGTCTCGCCGGACCAGCGCCAGGCGCGGCAAGCCGATCGCGCCGCAGACCTGGACGTGGTTCTCGCGCAGCTCGTCGGCTTCGCCCGACTGGCCCTGCGCGCTCACGCCGTGATCCACCTCGAGGTGGACCGGACCCGGGGCGTCGCCTTCGTCCGCGCGGCTGCTGGCCCGGAGACGCTGGCGCGGGAGGCGACCGTCGCGCTCGACGCCGACCCGCTGGCTTTCGTGCTCGAGCGCCGCGCGACGTTCTACGCGACCGAGTACCCGCGGCTGCTCCACGGCCTGCCCTGGTACAAGGGAGGCGTCAAGGTGGGATCGCTTCTCGCGACACCCGTGAAATCGGGTGACGTCGTGGTGGGGGTGCTGGTTGCCGATCGTCTCGAGGCGCAGTCGCTGTCCGGAACCGAGACGCAGCTGCTCGAGGCCGCCGCGGTGCTCGCCGCCGGCGCGCTCAGCCGTGCCCGCATCTCCCAGAGCCTCGAGGACGACGGGGCCGTGTTCCGCGCGGTCGAGCGGATCACGAAGCAGCTCGCAGACCAGAAGAGCGCCCGCGACGTGTACCGGCAGTTGTTCGCCTGTGCCCGCGAACTGACGCCCTTCGACGCGGCGGCGATCGTCGCGGTCGACAACGCCCAGACCCGCTACACCGTGGAGGAGGGGGTGGGCTGGCCCGAGGAGTATCGCAGGCGCGAGGTCGCGCTCGTGGAGCGCACCTGGACCGGCGCCGTGATCCGGAGCTTCGAGACCCGCATCGTCAACAACATCGCCGCCGAAGGCAACAGCATGCCCCTGCTGGTTCTCGACGAAGGGGTCGGCCGCGCCTCCGCCATCGTGGGCGTCCCGTTGCGGGCGACCCAGCGCGACGAGGAGAAACGCGCGATCGGGGCGCTGCTGCTGATGGGCCCGCAGGGGACCTTCACTTCGACCCTGGGCCGCGTGCTCGACCTGGTCGCGAACCAGGCCGGTGCAATTCTGGGCACGATGCGCGCGCTCAAGCAGAACATCGACCTCGCGGCGAAAGACGCGCTCACAGGCCTCTACAATCGCCGCGCCTTCGACGATCGCCTCCGGCAGACGCTGGAGCTGCACGGCCGCACGGGCCGCAGTTTCGCGCTGGTGATGCTCGACCTCGATCGTTTCAAGAAGCTCAACGACGAGCGTGGCCATCCGGCGGGCGATGCCGCGCTGCGCATGGTGGCGAACGCCGTGCGCCGCGTGCCGCGCCTGGCCGACGAGGCGGCCCGTTTCGGCGGCGAGGAATTCGTCGTCGTGCTCTCGGACACCGAGCTGACGGGCGCTTTGCAGCTGGCCGAGCGCCTGCGCGAGGCGATCGAGAAGGCGCAGACCATCTTCGACGGCGGCTCCATCCGCGTGACGGCCAGCGTGGGGCTGGCGGTCTGGCCGAGCGACGGCAGTACTCCCGAGGAGCTGCTGGCCGCCGCAGACCGCGCGCTGTACGCGGCCAAGGCCGCGGGCCGCAACCGCGTCGTCACCGCCGCGAGCTTGGCTACGCCTTCCGCTTGAGCGCGATGGCCGTGGCGAGCAGCATGAACAGCCCCGCGTTCAGGTAGTAGATGCCGCGCAGGTCCCACTGGGCGATCAGCCCCGCGACGGACGGCGACACGGCGCCCCCGAACAGGGCCGCAGCCGAGAAGAAGCCGAAGGCCGTGGTGCGGCTTTCCTGCGGAACGCTCAGGCCACCCATCGTGTAGCACAGCGTGAGCGCGCCGCCCGAAGCCAGGCCGAGCAGCACCGCGAACAACAATAGCCAGTCGAAGGATGGCACCAGGGCCATGGGCAACACGGTCAAAGCGCCGGCAACCAGGCTCGCGATCAGCAGGCTGCGGGGCCGCCGGTCCCTGGCCGCGCGGCCCAGCGCAGCCGCCGAGGCTGCTGCGGCCACCGAGTAGACCGAGATCAGCATCCCCGTGGAGAGCGCCAGGCGCGCGGGGTTCACCCCGAGGCTCCGCAGGTGCGCAGGCAGGATCGGCACATACGAGCGGCCGATGAAGTTGACGAGGAACAGGACCACGAGCAGCGGTAGCAGCTTCGGTAGCCGAAGCACCTCGCCAAAGCTCGTCGCGGGCGGGGCGAGCAACCCAGTGGCGGCCCTGGGCGCTTCCACGTAGAAGACCGCGACGAGCGCAAAGGCGGCGGCGCAGATGGCCGCGGCGACGAAGAAAGTCTGACGGTGGCCGATGCTGTCCGCCAACACGCCACCGGCAAAGGGCCCCACGGCCGCGGACAGGATCTGCGCTCCCTGGATCAGGCCCACAGCCCGGCCCGTCTGCTCGCGCGGCGCGAGCGAGGTGGCCATGGCGAGGCCGAGTGGGCCGATGCCGCCGAACAGGCCGATGCCGATGCGAGTGGCGAGCAGTTCCTGGACGTTGCGCACGCAGGCCGAGAGCGCCAGCAGCAACACGTAAGCCCCCAGCGCGCGCAAGGCCATCGCCTTCTGGCCGTGCCGGTCGGCCAGCCGACCCCAGACCGGGGCCAGAAGCCCGGCGAGCAGCGGTGCTATTCCGATCAGGACGCCGGCCCAGAGCGCCGCGGTTTCCTCGTCGGCGATGCCCAGATCCTTCACGTAGAGCGGCAGGAACGGCAGCACGAAGGCGAAGCCGGCGAAGACCACGAAGACGGTGGCCACCATCACGTATTGGTTTCGCTCCCAGGGCTGCATCAGGAGAGCAGACGAAACTCACCCAGGACGAGGTTGCCGCGGCATTCCAGTCGCAGCACCCCCGCGCCTTGCGACCCCAACGTGCGGGCGCGGGCCAGGGCGGGGCCCAGCAGCGTGGCGCGCGCCGGCGGCCCAGGCTCGACCACGACATCGCGCCAGCGCACACCACGCGTCCAGCCGGTGCCGAGGGCCTTGCTCACCGACTCCTTGCCGGCGATCGCCAAGGCGAGGGCGAGCCCTCGCGCTGCCGCCGCGGCCGGCAGGCGGGCGGCCTCCGGCGGGTCCATGAGCCGTGCCACGAGCCTTTCGCCCCAGCGACCCAGGGCGGCGCTCACGCGGTCGCGCTCTATCAGGTCGACGCCCAAGCCGATCACCATTCGCCGCGACGATAGCACGCCCGGCCAGGACGGCCGCCGGAAGCGGCTTGGCCTCTTGGCCGGCCCGGTCTAGAATCCTCAGGCACGTCGAAAACGTCCCCCAAGAGAGCCCCGTGGAAACCATCGGGAAGTATCAGATCCAGAAGGTGCTGGGCCAGGGTGGCATGGGCACCGTGTATGAGGCTCTGGATCCGCTCATCAACCGCAAGGTCGCGCTCAAGTTGATGGTTCCAGGCCTGGTCGAGAACCCCGAGCTGCGCACGCGCTTCTTGCGCGAGGCACAGGCCGCGGGCGGCCTTCGGCACCGGAACATCGTGACGGTTTATCACCTGGGCGAGGAAAAGGGCCAGCCGTACATCGCCATGGAGCTCATCGAGGGGCTCGACCTCGAGAACGTGATCCAGAACAAGGAGTCGCGCAGCCTCGCCTGGAAACTCGAGGTGCTACATCAGCTCTGCGAGGGCCTCGCCTACGCGCACAAGAACGGGATCGTGCACCGCGACATCAAGCCCGCGAACGTGCGCGTCACGCACGAGGGTGACGTGAAGATCATGGATTTCGGCATCGCCCAGCTGCAGTCGTCGACGATGACGAAGGGCGGTCTCGTGCTCGGCACCGTGCACTACATGTCCCCTGAGCAGATCGAGGGGCGCAAGGTGGACCACCGCGCCGACATCTTTGCCGTGGGCGCGATCGCCTACGAGTTGATCGCAGGCAAGCGGCCCTTCGACGGCGAGAGCCTGACCGCCGTGATGTTCCGGGTAATGAACGAGGCGCCGGACACGAAGCCGATCGCGACGAAGTACTCGCCCGCGCTCGACGCGGTGATCCTGAAGGCACTGGCCCGCGACGCGAGCGCCCGCTATCAAAGCCTGGACGAAATGGCTGCGGACATCGAGGCAGTGCTGCAGCGCGCGGCGGGCGACGCTCCGGTCGTCGACGAGCCAGCCAGCCGGATCGCGCGCCTGGTGGAGGACGGCCAGGAGGCCCTCGCGAAAGGCGATGTCGAGGCAGCCGTGGCGCGAGCGCGCGAGGCCCTGGGCCTGATGCCGGCCGACGTGGCCGCACGGGAACTGCTGCGCATTGCCGAGGGCGAGGCGCTCAGCCGTCGCGTCGAGCGCGAGGTAGGCGAGATGAAGAGCGCGATGCTCCGGGCTCGCGCCGAGGGCCAGCTCCAGAAGGCGCTGGGCTTCTCCCGCCGGCTTCTAGAGCTCAACCCTGACGACCAGGAGATAGCCAGGCTGGGTTCCGAGATCGAGAGCTTGATCCAGGATCGTGAGGTGGAGCAACTGTGCAGCCTCGCGCGGGGCTATGCCAGCGACGCCGACATGGAACTCGCCCAGAAAATCGCCGGGAAGATCGAGCGGCTCTCACCGCGCAGCCCGCGCTATCAGCAGCTGCGCAAGTACCTCGAGGAGGAGGCGCCGCGGCGGATTGCGCAGGCGCGCGTCGCTGCCGCGCAGGAACACGTGGCGCAGGGCAACCTTGCTGAGGCTCATGCGGCCGCCGAGGACGCGCTCAAGGCGCAGCCCGACCACGCTCTGGCCCGCGAGATTCGCGACCGCGCGGGGGCGTTCCTGGTGAAGGCGCAGCCGGCTCCAGCCGTGGTCGGGCCGCCGCCCGCGTCCGCCCCGCCCGCGTCCGCGCCCGCGACAGGCGCGCCCCGGGTCGAGCCGCCTGCGCCAACGTCCCCTGCCACGGTGCCGTCCGCCGCGCCGCCGGTCGTGGCTTCGCCCAAACCGGCAGCTCCGGCACCACCGGCGGGGCCGCCGGCGCCCGAAGCTGCCCCGGCCGCGCCCATGGCGCCGGCTAAGGGGCCAGCCGCACCAGCTTCCGCTCCTGGGCCGCCCCCGGTGCCCGCGCCGAGGATCCCAGCACCCCTGGCCACCCCGACCACGGCCGGCGCCGCGCTAGCCTCGTCGCTAGGCGTCTCCCCGGTGCCTCCCGTGCCGGCAGCCCCCGAATCGCACCGGGGCGAGGCCGAGGCCCTGACGACGAAGGCCTTGAATGCCTTTGTGCAGAACAATTACCCGAAGGCAAGAAAGGCCGTGGAGAAGGCCCTGGAACTCGATCCCAGCAACAAGAAGGCGTGTGAACTGCAAAAAATCCTGGGAGCCCTCGGTTGAGCCCGCCGGGCGGGATCAACTCCCCAGCGAGCGACGCGGGGGGAGTTCGAAGGGGACTCTTGCTCCTGGGGCTATAATCGTGAGTATGGTGCGTCCTGAACGCGGCCCCGAGGTGGGGAGGCGATGCTGTATCAGACCAGCGGGTGTGAGTCCCGTCGCGGTAAGCCGCCGGTGGCGCCGCGTAGCAGGCTCCGGGCGTCAGGCGAGATCCTGCCGTCCGAGCGGAGCGTCGAAAGCCCTGAGGGGATGTATGTCTCCAATAGGGGGAGCAAATTTGCGGGCCCAATGCGAAAGCGTGAACTTTGCAGCCTCGTGAGATAGGAACCCGAAAGGTGGAGTGGCCGAGCCGATCATTTCGCGGCGAAGGCAACAGACTGTGTCGAGGCCGGACCGGAGACGCACAGGACACTCCCGGGGTAGGGAAGAGGGCACGCAGAGAAGGTCTGATGGGGAACAGGAGAGACCCTACCCGGCGGTCCACGTCGGACGAAGGCGGTGGTTATAAGCCGAAGGTGAAATGCCACCGTGCCGGAAGGGAGTCCGAGGGGCTCGTAGTACTGGTGATCGCGGTGAACCAAAACGCCGCGGAAGGGAAGGAGCCCTGCTTTGGTCACGTCTGAGATGGGGGTAAGTGTGAGGGCATGGTCCTTGGGACCCAACAACCCCTTTGAAAAAGCACGAGAACTCCGGAACAGACTTGGCGTGTCCGCCAAACGTACGCTGCCGGGTGCCATCGTCCGGGCTTCCACGTGGTGGCCGATCGGAGTGACGACCCGACCGGGCTCGGCTGCTGCTCTACGGCGACGTCGTGAATGCGGCTCGCTAAGACCATCGGTAAGCCGTGTACGGGAAATCCGTATGCCCGGTTTGAAAGGGGGGATCAGGAACCCGGGCTCGCAAGAGCACCGCGCCTGATCCCTACCAATGCACGTCGACCTCGAAAAATTGATAAAGCTCCAGCACACCGAGACGGAGCTCCGGCAGGTCGAGAACGAGCTCACCGCGATCCCAGAACGCAAGGCCACCCTGGCAGAGCGCCTCCGCCAGGAGGGCGCTCGGCTCGACGCCGCCAAAGGAGCCCTTTCGACGTCGCAGAAGGCCCGTCGCCAGTTCGAGTCGGAACTGCAGGACTTCGAAGCGAAGCGGGCCAAGTACAAAGGCCAGCTCATGGAAGTGAAGACCAATAAGGAATACACCGCCATGCTCCACGAGATCGAGGCGGTCGAGCGCGAGATCCGGGGGCGAGAAGACCAGGTCCTCGTGGAGATGGAAAAGGCCGAGCAGCTGTCGGCCGAGATCAAGAGCGAAGAGGCGGCATTCAAGGAAATCGAGCAGGCCTTACGCAGCGAGAGCCGGGGCCTCGACGAGAAGGCCACGGACTTGAAACAGCAGACGGCTCGAATCAGCGCGGAGCGCGATGCCGTCGCGGCCACGGTCTCTGCTGCCGCGCTGGAGCTTTTCCATCGCATCGCGAAGCTGCGCGGATCGGCCGTGGCCGAGGTGAAGGACGCCACCTGCCAACTGTGCCACCTGAAGCTCCGGCTTCAGATGTTCGTGGAGTTGAAGCACAACGACTCGATCATCCAGTGTCCCTCGTGCAGCCGGATCCTGTACTTCGAGCCCGCCCCCCC
The DNA here is from genome assembly GCA_032127875.1 of Acidobacteriota bacterium. GTDB lineage: Bacteria > Acidobacteriota > Vicinamibacteria > Fen-336 > Fen-336 > CADEEV01. The sequence goes on along the minus strand of JAQBHI010000104.1, from coordinate 9,435 downwards.
GCCCGTCGTGCCGTGAGCGCGGGCCTCGAGTCCCTCGAGATTCACATCGACGGCGCCAGTCGGGGCAATCCCGGGGAGGCCTCGTTCGGCGTTCACGTGACCGCTCCCGACGGGGCCGAAGTCGCGGGGTTCTACGGCTATCTCGGCCGCGCCTCCAACAACGTGGCCGAATACCAGGCACTGCTCCACGCGCTGCGCTATGCCCTGGGGCGCGGCTGCCGGCGCGTCCGCGTCTTCTCGGATTCCGAGCTGGTCGTGAAGCAGATCTCGGGCGCCTACAAAGTCAAGCACCCCGACATGATCCCGCTGCATCGCGAGGCCTCGGGCCTGCTCAGGCGCTTCGAGTCCGCCAGCCTCAGCCACGTTCGGCGGGAGCAGAACCGCGAAGCAGATCGCCTGGCCAACCGGGCCCTCGACGAGAAAAGCTCGAAACTGGAGTAGTCCGGCTACTTTCGCCAGCCGACGTAGTTCAGCATCCGCCCCGCGGCTTTGCCCTCGCGACGCAAGGAGTGGTAGAGATCGGGGCGGCAGTACGTGCACTCGTCGAGGTGGTGGATGCGATCGGCCGCGAGCCCAGCGCGGCACAGCTGGCGCGCGTTGGCGAGCCGAACGTCGAGATGCGGCCTGCCGCGCGAACCGGGGCGGAAAACGGCCTCTGAGTCTTCGCCGAAAGCGGCGCGCAGGTCTTCGCCCACTTCATAGCAACACACCCCGATGCCGGGACCCAGGGCCGCCAACAGGTCGACGGCGCGCGAGCCCCGAGCGACCAGGGCTTCCACCGCGCGTGCCGCGATGCCCGCGGCGGTGCCTCGCCAGCCGGCGTGAACGGCGGCCGCGCTGCGGCGGGTGGGGTCCACGATCAGGATCGGAAGGCAATCGGCCGTCTCGATGCCGACGATCAACCCCGCTCGCTCCGCGACGGCCGCATCCGCCTCCGGCAGCCCCTGCCACGGTGCGTGAAGGACGGCGCAGCCATGAACCTGTTTCAGCAGCAACAGCTCTCCAGCTTCGACGAGTGCCGCTTTCGCGCGCGCGCGAGCGGCCTCGCGCGACTCCCCATTTTGCGGGCCGAGTCGTCTTTCGAAGCCATGGCTGAGGCCGGGCACAGCGTCCAGGGCGGGCACGCTGGCGGCGGACGACGAATTCATGTCTTCATGATCCACGCTACACTCGCTGCGTGCAAAAGGGTGGGGTGATCGCGAGTGCGTTCCATGTCCTCGCCATCGCGGAGGTGGGGCGCGCGCCCGCAAGCACCTTCACGGCCGCAGAGCGCGCTTATGCGCGCACGAAATCCGACCCGGAACGCCGCCTCGCGGCCCGCCTTGCGGCCAAGCGCGCGGCCAGCGAGCTGCTCGGCGTAGCGCTCGATGAGATCGAGATCGTGCCGGAGCGGGGTGGGCCGCCGCGCCTCTCGCTTTCACCTGCGGCGCAGGCGCGGCTCCACACGCTCGGAGGAGCGCGGACCCTCGTGAGCCTGACGCACGGCCGAGAGCATGCTGCCGCCGCGGTCGTGTTGCTCGGCCCCGGGGCATGAGCGGGCTCCGAACGGCGCTGGGCTCGGGGCTCGTCCTGCTGCTCGCCGCGGTCGCGGCGCTCGCCTACCTGAGCTACACGCACGTCGGCGACGAGGCGCCGCATCCCTTCAACCAGGATCGCAACGCGGTGTGGCTCGAGCACCGCTGGCTCGAGCGGGAGCATCCTGGCGAGGAGATGGAGAGGCTGTTCGCGAACCTCGAGGCCCACGGCATCCGTTACGTGTTCCCGCACCTGATTCCGTTCAACAGCGCAGGCCGGCTTCCGGTCCACAGCCGCGAGCAGATGCGGGCGTTTCTCCAGACCGCCCGCCGCGGGACGCCGGAGCTCAAGCTGCTGCCCTGGGTCGGCGGCCTGCGCCTGGGCTACAAACGCCAGCGGCCCGGCAGCATCGACCTTGCGGACCTCGGCCAGCGTCAGCGCATCGTCGCCGAGTGCCGCGGCCTGATCGACGAAGGCTTCGATGGCGTCCACCTCAACGTGGAGCCAGTGGACGACGGCAACTCGGACTTCCTGGCTCTGCTGCGGGCCCTGCGCACTGCCGTCGGCGCGCAGCACGTCCTCTCGGTCTCGGCGATTCGTCCCGGGCCCTTTGCACTGCCGTTCGCCCCCAACTTCCTGTGGACGCCGGAATACTACGGCCGCGTGGGCGGGATCGTCGACCAGATCGTCGTGATGGCTTACGACACTGGCCTGCCCACGACACCGCTTTACCGCCGCTACGTCGCCTGGGCCTCGCGAAGGAGCACCCGCGCTCTGGAGGGCGCGAGCCCGAGCGTGCGGGTGCTGATCGGCGTGCCCACCTACGACCAGACCGGGCTCATGCATCGTCGCGATGTCGAGACCCCGGAGAACGCGATTCCCGCGATCGTGGCGGGGCTGCGCGGCGTGGGCGGAGGCGGCACCTTCGAAGGTATTGCCCTGTATGCCGAATGGACCACCGATGACGCCGAATGGGCGGCCTACGAAAGGCTCTGGCGAGGCCGCTAGCAGTGGGTGGCCTGGAGCAGCGAGCGCTCGCTTCACTCGGGCGCGAGCGGCTGGGGGGCCTGTTTTCTACGCTGCTGCCGGCCGATCCTCGGTGATCTGCCCGTCACGGATCTGTACGACACGATGCGCCAGGCGCGCAACCGCCGCGTCATGGGTGATGATCACGATCGTCTGACCCGCGGCGTGGAGTTCTCCGAACAGCCCCACGATGCCCTTGCCCGAGCCCGAATCGAGGTTGCCGGTCGGCTCGTCGGCCAGGATGATCGCCGGGCGGTTGACGAGCGCTCGCGCGATCGCGACGCGTTGCATCTGGCCCCCGGAAAGCTCGGTGGGCTTGTGATCCATGCGGTCCGCGAGATCCACCCGCTCCAGCATGGCCGCAGCCCGCTCGCGCCGCTCGTTTGCGGGCGCGCCCGCGAAAAGTAGTGGCAACTCCACGTTCTCGAGCGCCGAGGCGTAGGGCAGCAAGTTGAAGTTCTGGAACACGAAACCGACGTGCCGATTGCGGATCTCGGCGAGCCGATTGCGACCTAAGCCGCCTACGGTTTCGCCCGAGAGCACGTACTCCCCCGAGCTCGGCGTGTCGAGGCAGCCGATGATGTTCATGAGCGTGGACTTCCCCGAGCCGGACGGGCCGATGATCGCGACGTACTCGTTGCTCGGGATGGCGAGATCGATGCCGCGCAGCGCCTCCACCTCGACCCGGCCGGTCGAGTACACCTGGCGGATCGGCCGCATCCGGATCATCTCGCCGTTCGGCTGCGTCATCACTCGTACCTCAGGGACTCTGCGGGGTTGACGGAGGCAGCGCGTCGTGCCGGGAAGTAGCCTGCGAGCATGCCGATCGCCCCCAGGATCAGCGACGTTGCGGCGGCGATGGCGGGCGAGAAGGTGGGGCGGCCCAGCAGGTCGAAGGCCTCGCCCTCGAGCGGCAGCGCCGCGATTGCGGCCATCAGCAGCAGCGACACCGTGGTGCCAAGCATCCCGCCGAGCACCGTCATCAGCAGCGCCTCCATCACGAACGGCGTCATCACCTGGCGCATCTTGGCCCCCAGCGCCATCTTCACGCCGATCTCGCGCGTCCGCTCCTTCACCACTGCGTACATGATGTTGGCGACGCCCATGCCACCTACGAACAGCGTCAGCGTGCCGATGATGCCCAGGAACATCTGGATGCCCACTGCGATGTTCGTTACGAGGCGCTGGTCCTCGAGCGTGTCCCAGACGCCCAGCGCCCGCGTGTCGTCGGGGTCGAAGCGGTACTTGGCGCCGAGCACACGGTAGATCTGCCACTTCGCCTGGTCGCCCAGCGCCGGGCTCACCGGCCTGTACACCATGTTCTGGAGATGCTCGTCCGTGAACATCGACTTCAGCGTCGAAGCCGGCACCGTCGCCTGGCTCTTGTCCGGGCCACTGTACATGCCCATCATCGTCTTCGGTTGCATCACGCCGATCACGGTGAAGACCGACTGGTTGAGGAGCAGCGTACGACCCACGACCTCCTGGCTTCCGAAGAGATCGCCTGCCAACTCATCGCCAAGAACGATGACGCGGCGCTTTTCCTTAAGATCGAGCTCGTTTATGAAGCGTCCACCCGACTGCGGGATGATGTTGCGCAGCTCGCCGAACGAAGGATCGACGCCCCGGATCCGTGCGTTCACGGTCTTTGTGCCGACACTCAGGCCTCGGCGTACGGCGTACTCGCGCGAGAGCGCGGCAATCTCCGGGATGCGCTCCCGCAGCAGATCTGCGTCCTCGTCCCTGAAAGAGATGGCGCGGCCCGAAGGCAGGCCGGCATAGGCGCGCGTCGTGGCGCCTGGCCACAGGATGCCGATGCCCTCGCCGATTCCGTTCTTGCCCTTGTGGAAGGCCCGCTTCAGGCCCTCGCCAAAAGAGAGCAGCAGCACGATCGAGAGCGTGCCCCAACTGATCGCGAGCACCGTGAGGGCGATGCGCTTGGTCTGGCGCGCTGTGTCCGTCCGGAACAGCCGCAAGACCAGGGCCAGTTCGCTGCGCAGGACCTCGAGGCGGGAGGCGCTCATGACAGCTTGAGGGCGACCACTGGGTCGAGCAGCGAGGCGCGCCGCGCGGGGAAGTAGCCCGCCACGAATCCGATCACCCCGAGCAGCAGCGTCGTGGTGAGCAGCACCACGGGCGACGCCTGCGGCGTGCCCACGTACTCGTCGAGGGAAGCGGGAAAGACAGCCATTACCAACAGCGTGATCAGGAAACCGAGTGCGCCGCCGATGGCGGTGAGCGTCAGCGTCTCGGCCAGGAATTGCCAGAGGATGAACGACGGCCTGGCGCCGACGGCCAGCTTGACTCCGATCTCCCGGGTTCGCTCCTCGACCACGACGTACATGATGTTCGAGACACCGATGCCGCCGACCATCAGCGTGAACGAGCCGATGATCGCGAGAAAGGCGCGGAATACGCCGAAGAAGACGGCGAAGAACTTGTCGCCCTCGGTCGTATCCCACATCCCGATCGCTTCCTTGTCGGCCGGGTCGAAGTTCTTGCGGCGAGCCAGCACCGAGTAGACCTGCTTGGTCACCGCCGGGACGAGCGCTGGGTCCGTCGCCTGGAAGATGAAGTTGTCGACGTAGCGCTCGCTGAACAGGCCTTGGAAGGTCGGCCCGGGGACGAAGGCCGTATCCTTGTCGCGGCCGTTGTAGCTCGAGTCCTGGGCCTTCTTCTCCATCACCCCGATCACCAGGAACGGGATGTTGTCGATCATCACCGTCTTGCCCACCGCGTCGCTCTCGCCGAACAGGTCTTCCTTCAGCTTGTCGCCCAGGAATACCACGCGCCGGCGTCGGTCGAGGTCCAGGTCGTTCACGTAGCGCCCGCCCGAGGAAGGGATGATGTTACGCATCGCGGCGAAGACCGGCGTGTTGGCGGACATCTGAGGCGTGAGGCGCACGCGCTCGTGGCGGAAGGCCTTTTTGTCGGTCGAGTACTCGCCCGAGAAGCGCGCCTCGGGGATCTCGCGGCGCAGCGTCTCGATGTCCTCCTCGTTCACCTTGATCGACCGGCCCTTGCCCAGGCCCTGCCAGGGCAGCGAGGTGCGCGAGGGCCAGGCGATTACGATGCTCTCCCCGAGCCCCGCCTGGTTCTTGCGAATGCGCTTCTCGAGGCCCTCGCCGAAGGCGACCAGCAGCGACACGGACACCGTCCCCCAGGTGATCCCGAGCAGCGTCAGGAGCGTTCGCATCTTCTGATGGCGAACGTCCTGCAGCATCTGGCGGAGGAACGAGAGACTGGTCATCAGTGAGCTGGGCGGTGCTGCGCCGCACCCCCCAGACCCCTGCGCACTTCGCGGGAGTGAGTGAATCCCGTTTCGCGCGCCGCCCGCCGCCTGGTGGTCATCGTCTGAGTCTCTTGCCGGCTATTCGATCTTCTTCGGGGGACGCTCGACCACCAGGTCGTTCGACTTCAAGCCGTCCACGATCTCGACGCTGATGCCGTCGGAGAGGCCAGTCTTGATCTGCTTCTTCGTCGGTTCGGCCTCAGGCGTCGCGCCGGGCAGTTCGACACTCGCCTTGCCGTCGGCAAAGCTCACCAGGCGTTCGGGGATCAGCAGCACGTCCTGCTTCTCCCGAACCACGATGTCGGCGTTCGCCGAGTAGCCGGCCCGCAGCAGGACGCCTTCGCCGGGCAGCAGCTCGATCTCGATGTCGAAGAGCGTCGCACCCTCGGCGGTCTTGGACTTGGGTGCGATCTTGTAGACCCGCCCGTCCACCTTCGCCTCGGGCAGCGCTCCGACCTTGATGCGGGCGGGCATGCTTTCGTGCAGTTTGCCCACGTCGATCTCGTCGACCGTGCCCTTGAACACCAGTGTCGTCATGTCCGCGAGGTTGGTGAGCGCGGTGCCGGCCTGATAGGACGTGAGCGGCACGACCGGATCGCCCTCGTTTACGAGCAACTCCAGGACCGTTCCCGTGATCGGGGCCCGGATGATCGATTCGACGTCCATCCGGGCAGTCTTCACGCGACCTTTCTCGACGAGTGCCAACTTCTCGGTGGACAGATTCAGCCGGATCTGCGCGTCCTGGATGTCCTTGTCGGCCAGGTCCCAGTCCTGGCTCGCCAGGATGCCTTGTTCCTTGAGCGTCTTCGAACGGTCGTACTGCTTCTTCGCCTGCTCGAAGACGTTCTGGGCGATCTCCACCTCGCGGCGGGCCTCGGTGAGCTCGAGTGGCGTCGGGTCCGGGGTGATCTCGAAGAGCGCCTCGCCCGCCCGGACGCGGTCGCCCACCTCCCGGTAGGACCTCTTGACGATGCCGGAGATCTTGCTCTTGACGGCGATCTCGCGCTTGGGCCGGATCGCACCCACGGCCAGCGCCTTCTCGACGACCGGGCCCCTGGACACGCTCACGGTCTTGAAGCCCCGGTCCTTCTGTGAGATAGACCAGCTGTACAGCGCGGCTGTCACGCCCCCGACGAGAACCACAACGCCGACGACGACGGCCCCTTTGCGCACGGTGAATCTCCCTTCAGGCGGGTTCAACACCTGTGAGACGCAGGAAACGGGGCCAGGGTTCGGAAATCCTCGTGGTCGAGGCTATTTCCAGGCGATCTGGTTCTTGTAGACGTCGCCCTTGTCGGATGTCACCGTTACGTCCATCGCCCAGCTGGCGGTCGTCTCATGCCAGGCGTCGCTGAAGCTGCCGATCACCGCCCGCTGCCTGGGTCCCACCTCGCTCGAGGTGACGGATAGGGGGCCGCTGGAGAGCCGACCGTTGACGCTGGTGGCGACGAACATCTGCTTGATGTGAATGGGCCTGGCGCCGTCGTTGATCAAGAAGATCTTGACCGCGTAGCGGTCACCCGGCTTGACCTGCTGAGGTGTCACCTCGAAGTAGACACGGCCCACCACCTCAGGTGCGCGCTTCAGCTCGACGCTGGAGTTGTCGAAGCCCTCGAGATCGGCGCTGATACGCCTGTTGCTTTGGACTGCCGTCCGCTCCAGGACGAAGCGTCTCGCCGCAGCTGGAACTGCCGGTTCGGGCGGCTCCGGCCTGGGGGACTGGGCTGCCATGCTGACGACGGGTGGCGTCGGCGTCGGCTGTGGCTTGGGGCGAACGGGCCGCGCCCGCGCGGCGCTGGTTGCGGCGCCAGGCGGCGGCACGACCGCGATCACTTCCGGCGCGGGTGTCTGTGTCGGCTCGGGCGCCGCTTCGGCCGGAGGCTCCACCGGCATGGCCTCTCGGTATGCGGTGAGGTCGAAGGGCAAGGAGGCGCTGCGGCCGATCAGCACGCGCACGGCCACGCTCTGCGTGGCGCCTTCGGCGAGCATGAGGTCGGGCACTTCGACGCGCAACGCCGACGGCGTGGCGCTGATCACCCGCCCCGTCCGATCTCCGAACAGGACGATGTTGCTGGGCGGTGTGGGCGAGAAGCCGCGGCCGCGAAGCGTGATCGTGTCTCCGGAACGCGCCCGGCCAGGGTCGAGACTCGCCAGGCTTGGTGCGGTCGGGCGAAGGACGACGTACGCGAGCATCCCGCCGCCCGCCAGAAACAACAAGGCGGCCAGCAAGAGCATCAGCTTCGAAGCGCCCGGCCGCTGTTCGCTCATGGTTTTCGGAGGTGGGCGATTCTAGGCCCGGCCCCGGAGACGGGTCAAGGGCGCCTTATCAGAAACGTTGCCACGTACTGTCCCTGGGTGATCGTCTCTCCCAGGCGCGGCTGGGGCTCGAGCTCCAGCAACTGGATCGCGTAGCCCTGGAAGAAGCCGACCGCATCGCTCTCGGGTTGCGTCTTGAGCACGAGTGGCGCTCTCGTGGACGGTAATCGCTGCGCCTCGAGCGAGACCACGGCTTCGCCCGCCCGGATGCACTGAGCGCCGATGGGGCAGCGGGAGTCGGCCGTCACAGCCTCGAACGTCACAACGAGCAACTCGTTCTCGATGGTCGCGGCACTCCCGATCCGGAGTTCGAACTCCTGATTGAGCGAGGCCCCGTGGGACGGCGTCGTGGTGGAATCGCAAGCGGCGGACAAGCTCACGGCCAGCACGAGAATCGTGGTTCGCATCGTGTCCTCTTACGCCCCTGCCTGCCTGAGGTAGAGGGGCGAGGTGCCGAGGTGTTTCCATTTCTCCGGCAGTTTGTAGGCGGGGTTTGGAGTCTCGACGCAGACGCCACAGCGGATACAGCCCTGGATCTCGGGGCAGTGGGGGGACAGCTTCTGCTGCGCGCTCTTGTCGAGCTCACGCAGGTAGTAGGCTTTGCTGACGCCGTTGTCGATGATGTCCCACGGCAGGATCTCGTCGCGCCCGCGGCCGCGGAACAGGTAGAAGGCGGGGTCGAGCCCAGCGGCCTTCATGCCTCGCTTGAGGTCGACGCCGGTCACGGCAGCGTGCTCGAGAGCGCCAGCGACGCGCCGATCCGCCAGGGCCAGGATCGACTGGTATACACCCGTTCGCGCGCTCTTGATGATCGCGTCCACGTTGGGCATCTTCCCAAACGCCTTGCGAAGAAACTGCAGCTTCCGATCGGTTTCTTTCGGGTCTTCCATCGGCAGCCACTGGTACGGCGTGCCGGGCTTCGGAACGAAGGGGTTGACGGAGGGGTGGATCCGGCCGATCCGGCCGCGCTTCCTGCCGACCGCCAGCATCCGCTCGCGGATCTGCTCCGTGAGCCGGACGATCGCCTCGACATCGGAGTGGTCCTCGTAGGGCAGTCCGACCATGTAGTAGAGCTTCAGGTTCTGGATGCCGTTTTCGAAGATCCAGGTGGCCTTCTCGAGGATCTCCTGGTTGGTGAATTGCTTGTTGAGGATGCGCCGCATCCGGTCGGAGCCGCACTCCGGGGCCAGCGTCAGGCCCTGCACGCCGGTGTCGGCCAGCTTGAGCACGAAGGCCGGCGTCAAGTCGTCGAGGCGCAGCGAGGCGACCGAGACCTCGTAGTCCAT
>JAQBHI010000103.1:0-4144 GCA_032127875.1 Acidobacteriota bacterium | reverse complement strand
CCTATTTCTCGTACATCGCGGCGATCAGGGCGCCGCGGGCCGTGGCCGTGAGCGGGTCCTTCGCCATGCGGATCTCGGCGATCTCGACGGGGAGCGCGCGCCCCTTGAGCGCCCTCTCGAACAGCTCCTTGAAGCCCTTGGGCTTGGCGGTGCCGCCCGACAGGATGATCGGCAGCGCCCGGTCGCTGCGAGGCAGCTTGTCGGCGCCCGAGACGGCCTTGGCGAGCGCGTCGACCAGGTTCTCGACCAGCTCCTCGTAGTAGATCCGGATCGCCCTTTCGAACTTGTCCTTCGGCTGGCGCGAGAGGTCGACGCCTTCCTCCTTCATCACCTTCACGCGCGTCGTGTGCTCGTTGACGACCGCGCCGACCGCGGCGTCGATGTAGTCTCCGCCCTTCGCGATCCCGAACATGATCGAGGGGATCGACAAGAAGGCGAGCGTCACGTTGCACATGCCGCCGCCGCAGGAGACCCCGATGCCCGTGAAGTTGTTGTCCTCGAGCTCTGAGAAGATCACCGCCAGCCCCTCGTTGATCGCCACGGGCTTGTAGCCCTGGGACTGGAAAAAGCCGCGCAGCGTCGCTTCGTGGTAGGTGAGGGCCGCCTCGCGCCCGGGCATCGCGGCGGGCACCGAGAAGGCCAGCGTCTCGCCCTGGGCCTTCGGCTTGGGCACGACGTTGTTGAGGATCGCCTCGAGGACGGACATCGCCCGGCTCTCGCGGGCGTTCAACAGGCCGTCCGCCATCGGCCGCCGGCACTCGGCGTTGAACATGTTGGCGAAGCGCTCGGTCGCCGTGCCGTAGATGACCAGCTCGTCGCCTTCGTGGTAGTAGGCGATGTCGCTCTGGCCGAGGATCGTCTCGGTGAACTTCGAATAGGGGACCGGAATGAAGGCGTTGAGCTGCGACGCCGACTCGATCTCCTTGCCCTTGCGGCGTGACGCCACGACCTTGGAGGTGCCGACGTCGAGGCCCATGGGCGCGGCCCCCGATTTCATCAAGTCGTCGATGCGCTCCTCGGCCTCCTGCGCCACTTTCCAGAGGTGATCCTTGCGCTCTTCCACCATGTCCCTATCCTCCGCTAGCCGTTGCACGCGGCCGGTTCGCCGGCCCCTGGTCCGCCACGTCCGCGCCCGCCTTCTCCACCCGAGTCTGCTCCGCCATCCAGCGATCGTACAGCCCCTGGCGCTCGCGGCGCACGTCGTCCACGCTCACGCCGCGCAGCCGCGCCTCGTCGGCGAGGCGGCTCTCGGCGGCCCTCACGCCATCCCAGGGCTCTCCCAGGACCTTCAGGAAGTCGTCATCATAGCCGAAGCCGAACAGCGCGACACTCGGGTCGACCCGCGCGTACTGGTCCGGCAGGCCGAAGGCCGACCAGGGGAAGCCCCGTGACCAGTCCATGTGGTGGCCGATCAAGTGCTTCTTGGGGTTGACGCTCGCCAGGCCGTGGCCGACGCACATGTCGGCCGGGATCTCGAAACGTTGGCGCAGATAGTCGGTGAGGTTGCGCCCGGCCGCCAGTTGCGCCTGTGTGATCGGCATGGCCTGGCCTCCACCCCATCGGCTCTCGAACGCGACTGCGAGGAAGGCGTTGTTCAGGTTGAGATAGACGGTCCCGTCCTTTTCCCAGACCGAGTTTCCCGCGTGGTTCGCCTTGCTGGCGTCGTCCACGACGCGGAACACGCGCCCGAAGCGGTCGATCAGGTAGTGGTAGGTCCGGTTCTTCTGCAAGTAGCGGATCAGGTGCTGGCTCGAGTCGCGCAGGTTCTCGTTGAAGGTGGCCTCGAAGGGCCAGATGTCGCTCTCGGAGGTGTGGAACAGGATCCCGACCGGGCGCTCGTGGAGGCCGGGCCTGAGGCCGTCCTTCGCGTCGAACACGCGGTAGCGGCGCGGGTCGCCAGTGAGGGTGGCGGACGTGTCGATGCGCAGGCCGTTGCTGTACTGCTCCCAGGCATCGCCCTTCTCGACGAGCCAGATGGCTGGCGCGGTGATGCCGGCTGCGAACGGCGGGAGCGACTCGGCCACCGGCGCCGGGCGCGCATCCGCGTGGACCGGGACCACGGGCAGCGGCCGCGACAGCCGGTAGGTCGCCGTGGCGAGGCTGCCCACGGCCAGCAGCACGAGGGCGGCCGCCGCGGCCCGGCTCGTGTAGAGGCGAAGGCTGGTCTGCAGCCTCACCCTGGGCGCAGCGCCGTAGGGATCCGTCGCGAGCAGCTGGTGCAATCCCTCGAGGCTCAGCCAGCGATACAGCTGGCGGCGCAGGCCCGCAAGCGGCACTGCGCGCACACAGCGGTCGATGGCCTGGTAGCGGGCGAGCGAGCCCCGAATGTACTTGAGCTTGGCGACAGGATCCCGGATCGTGCGGCTCGCCGTGTCGAGCGCGACGATGAACTCGTCGCTCCGAACGCGCGGGCCGCCTCTCACGCCCGCGGCAGGCCGGGCAAAGGGTTCCAAGCGCAGGGATTATCGCGCCGCTAGCGTCGGGGGCGCAAGGGGAGCCGGATCTCGAAGCGGGTGCCCCCCTCGGGGCCGCTCCGGACATCGAGCGAGCCGGAGTGGATGAGCACGACCTCGCGCGCCAGGTAGAGGCCGATGCCGGCGCCGCGATGGCTCCGGGTGAGGCCGCCGTCCACCGTGTAGAACTTCTCGAAGATGCGGCCGTGGTGCTCCGGCGGAATGCCGATGCCGGTGTCGGAGACGGCCAGAACGGCCTCGTCGCCCGAGGCCTCGAGGACCACCTCGACAGCCCCTCCCGGCGGCGTGAACTTGACCGCATTCTCGATCACGTTGAGCACCAGCAGATGCAGCAGGCGCTCGTCGCCCGGCAGCGTCTCCAGCGCCGCCGGCAGCGCCTCGCTGATGCGCAGGTTCTTGAGCAGGATGTCCTGGCGCAGGCCCGCGAGCACTTTCCTCACGACCTGATCGAGCGCCACCGGCCCCCACGCCAGGTGCCGCTGCGCGACGCCCTGCTCCAGCCGCGAGACCTCCAGGATCTCGTCGATCAGGCGTCCCAGGCGCCGCGCCTGCTCGCGCGAGACGCGCAGGAACTCGTCGGCCTTGTCGCCGGCGCTGCCGTCGACCAGGGCCTCCAGGTAGCCCTGGATCACCGTGAGGGGCGTGCGCAACTCGTGGCTCACGTTCGACAGGTACTCCTGCCGGTGCCGATCCAGCTCGAGGATCTTGCGCAGCCGCAGGGCGTTGCCGATGGCGATCGCGGCCTGGTTGGCGAGCGTCGAGGCGAAGCGCAGGTCCTCGGCGTCGAAGGCTCCGGGCAGCGTCGCATTCTCGAGGAGCAGCACCCCGAGCTTCTCCTGGGGGAGTGCGATCGGGACGGCCAAGGCGCTCGTGGCTGGCAGGCTGCCGGCCGCCTCGACGAACGCCTCGTCCGCGCTGCCCTGGTTCGGCGGCGAGACGACGCGGCCCAGGCCGCTCACGAACACGCTTCCCACCAGGCCTTCGTGGAAGGCCATCCGTACCTGCTCGAGGGCTTCGGGATCGCCGTAGCCGTAGCTCGAACGCACGCGCAGCGCGTCGCCGTCGTAGAGCAGCACGGCCCCGCGCTGGGCGCTGCGCATGGCCTCGACGCTGCGCCGTGAGATCCGCTCGAGCAGCGCCGTCAGGTCGAGGTCGCTGTTGAGGACATTGGTGATCTCCTGGACGATCTCCAGGTTGCGCAGGGCGCGCAGCTTCTCGGCGAAGACGCGGGCGTTGCGGAGGGCCGAGGCCACCTGCGCGGCGATCGCGTCGAGCGCCACCAGGTCGCCCTCGTCGAAGGCGCCCAGCCGGTCGCTCTCGACGTTGATGACGGCCACCACCTCGCCGGCCAGCCGCACCGGCACCGCGAGCTCGGCGCGCGTCGCGTCCATGCGTGCGCGCACGAAGCGCGGCTCGCGCTGCACGTCGTTGGCGAGGACGTACTCGCCGCGTTCGGCCACCCAGCCGATGATGCCGGTCCCGAACTTCACGCGGTGCTCCTTCGGCATGATCGTGGCGGCGCCGGCCGCGCCGACCAGCCGCGCCCGCCGCGACTCGGCGTCCACCAGGTAGAGCGCCACCGCGTAGTAGTGGAAGGAGCGTTGAATGTAGCGGGCGAGCGCGCCCAGCAGTGCGTCGACGTCCAGCGTCGAGACGGCGATCTCGGAAGC
>JAQBHI010000102.1:0-43490 GCA_032127875.1 Acidobacteriota bacterium | reverse complement strand
GGGATCCTGCTCTCGTGCGCCCAGCTTGTGCCGATGCTCGAGTTCGTGGCCCTCTCAGAGCGCTCGGCCTATACGTATGCGGAGATGATCGACTACTCCGCAACGCCTGGCAGCCTGGTGATGCTGCTGATCCCCCGCTTCTACGGCTGGCTCGACTTCGACCGTCTCTCGTACTGGGGCCCCAACAATTTTCCAGAGCTGTCCGCATACGTCGGCGTCCTGCCCCTGCTGCTCGTACCCTTCGCGCTTCGCGCCCGCCGCTGGCGCGAGAGCGCGCCCTGGCTGGCGCTCGCGATCGTCGGCCTGTGGATGGCGCTCGGAGCCTGCGGCGGACTGCACTACTTGATCTATCGCAACGTGCCGTTCGTCGGGATGATGCGCGCGCCCGGCCGCTATCAACTGATCTGGGCCTTCGGGGTCAGCCTGCTGGCGGCACTCGGCCTCGACGCGGCGCAGAAGGCGCGCTGGGGCGAGCTTTTGGCGCTGCGCCGGCTGCGAGGACGGGTGGCCGCCGTGACGATCACGGCCATGGCCGTGGCGCTGCTCTACTACCCGACGCAGCTCACGCAGCTCGAGGGGTGGAAGCAGCCATTCTTCGCGGACGGCATGCGGCGCTCGGCCGTGTCGTGGGGGTCTGCCCTGGGCAGCCTCGTCCTGCTCGGACAGGCTGGCGCCGTGGGGGCGCTCGCGGTCCCCGTGGCCGCGCTGAGCCTGGGCGCCGAGGTCGCCTGGCAGGCTCGTGGCGTCGGCCTGCTCTTCGACAACCAGCCCGTCCACGATTTGATGTTGCCGAACCAGTACGAGAAGCTGCTGGCGAGCGACAAGGGCCTGTTCCGCGTCCGCAACCGGTTCGAGCCGCCGTCGCGGTTGATGCTCTCGCGCCTCCAGAGCGACTCGGGGCCTGGCCGCCATCTGCTCGACTACCAGAACTACGAGGGCCGGATCGCGTCCCACTACTCGCCGATGCTGGACCTGCTCAATGTGAAGTACCTGGCGGAGCTCGAGAACGGCGAGACGCAGGACCGCTCGCCGAACCTGGTGATCCACGAGTACGTCCCGGTATCGGCTGGGGCCGAGGCTGCCCTTCCCGTCCGGCCTGCCATGCTGTGCCGCGCGGTGGATGTCGTTTCGAACGTCGATCCCACGCCGGCGACTCGCAAAGGCGACAAGATCGCGGATCTCGAGATCGTCTCGGAAGACGGCGCTGTGACGACACTCCCGATCCGCTTCGGCTTCGAGACGGGCGACGTCTCCGGTGGGGAGCCCATCGCCCTGGGGCGGGAGATCGTGCCCTCCTACTACATCAACGTGACCGACTCGGCGACACTGTCGCGCAAGCACTACATGACGCGCATCGAGTTCCCGGCGCTGCGGGTCCGCGAGCTGCGATTGCGGCACGCGGGCGGCGACGAGCAACTGTGGGTCAAGGAACTCTACCTGCAGCGGGTCGAAGGCGAGAGCGACTCCTGGAAGCGGATCTATTCGGAGCCCTCGCTGAACGACACCTGGCTGCAGGTCTACGAGAACACGGACGTGCTGCCGCGCGCCTTTCTCGTCGGGGAGGCCCTGGACGCGAACAGCCGCAAACACGCCCTGGACCTGGTCGCGGGCGAGAGCTTCGATCCGCGCCTGCAGATCGTGCTCGAGTCCCCGGTGGCGGACACGCCTTCGCCCGGGCCTGCGGGCGACGTGAGCATCGCCTCCTACGCCGCCGAGCGCATCGAGCTGCGCGCCCGAGTGAGGGACCCCGGCGCCTGGCTCGTGCTCAGCGAGATGGACTACCCGGGCTGGACGGCGCGCGTGGACGGCGTGAGCGCGAGGATCCTGCGCGCCGACGCCCTGCTGCGCGCGGTGCGGCTGCCGCCAGGCGAGCACACGGTAGTGTTCGAGTACCAGCCCGAGTCGCTCCGCCACGGCCTGCAGCTCACGGCCACGGGAGGCGTGCTGTTGGCGTTGATGCTGGGCGGGGCGCTCTGGCAAACCAGGCGCGGCGTCAAGGCGGAGGCGGCTTGAGCGAGAAGAGCATCGTGGCGGTGGAGAGCGTGAAAGGGGACGTGCGGGCGGCCGTGCGCGCGGCGCTCGCGGGGGCCGAATGGACGAAGGCTATCCCCGCCAAGGCCGACGTCTCGCTCAAGGTGAACCTCGGTTGGGATCTGTTCATCCCCGGCTCGATCACCTCGCCGCTGGTGGCCGAGGCGCTGATCGAGGCGATCCGCGAGCATGTCGGCACGATCTACATGGTCGAGTCAGACCAGGTGCTGGAGGACGTCGAGAAGGCCTTCCACGACAGCGGCATGGCGGAGGTCTGCAAGCGCACTGGCGTGGCCTGGGTCAACATGACCCGCGGCGGCGCGACACTCCCCCACGAGGATCCGCGCAACGTGGTGTTCCCACGCATCGAAGTGCCGCAGATCCTCCGCGACACGCTGCTCATCAGCGTTCCCGTGATGAAAACGCACGCGAAGACGCGGCTTTCCGGCGCGCTCAAGAACCAATGGGGCTGCATCGGCACGATGCGCCACGAGTACCACCTGGTGCTCGACGACGCGCTCGCCGAGTTGAACGCGGCGCTCCGGCCCGCGCTCGCTTTGATGGACGGGACGGTCGCCCTCGAGGGCGACGGCCCCAAGTCGGGCTGGCCACGGGTGACGAACCTGATCCTGTGCTCGCGCGACCTCGTGGCCCTCGACACGGTCCAGGCTTCGCTCATGGGAATCGACCCCGCCAGCGTGGGGCACCTCGCCACCTCGGCGGCCCGCGGCGTCGGCACGAACGACCTGGGCCGGATCGAGATCCGCGGCGTGGACCCGGCAGCCGTGCGCGCTCTATTCCGCACGGCGCAGCACAACGCCGTGTCGCTAGTCGAGACCCTGCTCCGCAAATCGTTCATGAAACGGCTGTTCTTCAACACACCGATCTTCAGCGTGTGTCTGTGGGGCGCCAAGATCTACTATCGGATCTGGGCGCTGCGGCACCGGCGCAAGGCGTGGGAGGCGGTGCTCGCGCATCCCACCTACGGTCCGCAGTGGCGCAAGCTGGTGCGTTAGTCTTCGGGGGCGCCGGCGGCGAAGGCGACCGCCGTGGCGTACGCCGCCAGCGGTAGCACCGAGAGAGCGTGCCGGTCGAAGACGTAGAGCCAGTTGTCGCGAAGCCAGTCGAGATCCTGGTAGGGGAAAAGCCAGAATCCGGCGATGTAGACAAGCAGTCCGGACACGGCGGCCAGGGCCGAGGTCCAGGCCAGCGGGCTCGACTCGCGCAGGCTGCGGACGCGCAGCAGAGCGAGACCGAACAGCGGCCAGGCGGGTGCCACTCCCAGCCATTCTTCGAAGGGACTGCTGCGGGTCTGCTCGACAGGCTTGGTGAGCTCCACGGCTGCCATGCGCAGGATCTCGCCCGCGTCCTTCGCGTGCTCCCTGGCGCGCGCGATGACTTCCACGCTCCACCACGACGAGCGCAGGTCCCACAGCTCGAAGGGCGCGACCAGCAGCAGCCAGGGCAGGGAGCACGAGGCGGCGATGACGATCGCAGCCGCCGCGGGCCCGAGTCGCGGACGGCCGGGCAGGCTGAAGCTCGCGACCACGGCGATGAGCCCGCCCAGCACCAGCCCCTCGTCCCGGGTGAGAGCAGCGCCGCCCAACAACAAGCCCGCCGCGACGGCGAGGCCGAAACGCCCGGCCTCGCGGGCTCGCTCGAGGCTCAGGGTTGCAAGCAGGAGATAAGTTCCCAGGACCAGGTTCGCGAGTCCGGCCGTGGCGACGTAGGCCACCGACGGCAACGAGGCGAACAGCGCGGTGCTCAGCAGCGCGGCGCCCGGCGCAACCGCTCGGCGCAGCGATTCGAAAAACGCCAACAGCAGCGAGACGAAGAAGGCCAGGTGCACGAGGCGAACCGCGGCGGCTTCTTCGCGCCCGAGGCACGTATAGACGAACGCCTGGTAGAAGGCGCTGAGGCAGGGCCGCGCTGGCCACGTGAAGTAATAGTCGTCGCCGTGCGCGAAATAGCGGGTGACGCCCCGGTCCACGTAGAAGGCCTTGGCCTTGAAAGCCCAGATCGCCCAGGCGTCCCAGTCCGCGATCGCCGGAATCCGCAGCATGCCGCCCGCGAGCAGCCCGAGCTGCACGAGCAGCAGCACGGCGCCCAGGGCCAGAAGTGCCGTGTCACCCTGGCTCGCCCGCGGCGGTGGCGAGGGCGAGCCTGCCGATGCTCCCCGGCCCCAGCGGCGGTACGCGAGCGACGCAATGCCGAAAACGCCGATGCTTGCCACCAGCCAAGGGTTGCGGGCCAGCGGCAGGCCGAGCAGCAGCAGCAGCATACCCAGCAGCGTTACGATCAGTGCGCCCAAGGGGAACCCGGCGGCCGCCTCGGCGGGCCCCGAGCGTCGCGCCAGGGCCCCAGCGACGAAGAAGCCGAGGGCCCAGGTGAGGCCGAGGCCCAGGCTCGCCATCAGCCACTGGTTCATCGCGCGTAGCCTCGCACCCGGAACAGCGAGGCGCCCGGCCCGGGCGCAGGCAGCGCCTCCGTCTCGCCCGCGACGAGAGCGGAGCCGCCCAGCACGAGGATCAGCGTGGCGCCTCGCTTACGCAGCCTCGCGAACTCGTCGGCAGCGCCGGCTTCCGCATACGTTTCAATGAAGACCGGCTTCGGGTACAGAAGATAGGCGAGCCGGAACGCCACGAAGACCTGGTTCGAGTCAGCCGCCGAGTAGAGCACCCCCAGTGTGTCCCCGGGCTCCACGACCGCCGCCGACGCCTCCAGGGTCGCGACCAGCGTCGCGGGATCGTCGCCCGGCACTTCGGGATGCGCCAGGTCGAAGCCGGAGATTCCGGGAGCCAGGGTGTTGCGCCACTGCGCGAGGAGCGAACTGAGCGAGCCCACGATCAGCAGGGCCGCGGCGCCCAGACGAGCGCCTTTCAAGAGCACACTCAGTGCCTTGCCCTCCGCCACGGGAGCGTGAGCGCCGCGGCCAGAATGGCGCCAGCGACCGACAGCCACAGACCCAGCGCGAAGGAACGCGGTTCGTAGGCAAGCTCGACCCGGTGACGTCCCGGGCCCAGTGCGACGCCCCGAAGCGCACCGTCGACGCGCAACACTTCCTGGCTGGTCCCGTCGACCTTCGCTTTCCAGCCCGGAAAATACGTCTCGCTCAGCACCAGCAGCGACGGCCGGGCGACGTCGGCCTCGATCCGCAGGCTGTTGCGGCGAGCAGCGAAGCGCGTGAGACGCGTCTGGGGCGGCACGTCGGAGGCCGCGGCCGGCCACGCGGGCGCCTGGGCGACGAAGGCCGTCAGGGAGGGATCGAAGTCTGCGTCGGACAGGCGCCGGAACACCGCTTCCGTGTCCGTCTCGACCTCGACGCCCTTAGCGGGAAGTAGAAAGGCGCGCGGCAGCGCGCTGCGGTTTTCGAAGACTCGCACCGAGCCCGTTTCACACGCCAGTTGAAAGCGATCGGGATGCTCGCCGAGGCGCTGCGCGCTGTCGTTGTCCGAGGTCGTCACCAAATACTTGACAGCGAGCAGGTCGAGCAGCCGGCCGGGCTGGTTCACCACCAGATGCGAACGGAAGCCGGTGAGCAGGAAGGCTCCCGGATCGTTGCCCGTGAACGGAGCGAGCAGACGCGCGGTCGAACGCAGCACGTATTCCTGGCCCGCGGGCGAGTGAAGCCCGAAGACCATCTCCATGTTGACCGGCGCCGCTTCGTCGAGCGATGCCGTTCGGTAGAGGGGCTCCGCCTGCCCGAGGCAGGAGACGAGCGGAGGCTCGGGGTAGATCTGTGCCCGAGCGTAGAACGGCAGATGAGCGAAGCTCGCGCCGACGAGGTCGACTGCCAGCACGAGCAGGCCGGTGGTCGCCAGGGAGCCTGTCCGCAGCCCACTGTGAAGGCCCGCAACGAGAAAGCCGCCGCTTGCCAGCAGCGCGAGCCACGACGAGTCGAGCCCCCGTGGGCCTGCAAAAGCCCCGGGCCGAAGCTCGAGCACGCGCACACACAACACGGCCAGCGCGAGCGCCGTTCCAAGGAAGCCTGAAGCGGCGAGCAGACCCAGCAGCCGCCGTGTCGAGCCACGAAGCTCCTGCAGCGCCGTGAGGCCGAGGCCCAGGAGCAGAGCCAGCGCGAGCCCGACGATCGCCGTCGCTCGATCGTGCGGCATGGAGCGCAGCATCGGCATCAACATCGCCGCCCCATACACGGGGCCAAAGCCGTAGGCCAGTTGCAGCGAGGCGGCCAGAAGCAGCGCAACGAACACAGCTTCCGCCCGGCGGCGGTGTGCAAGAGCGAGCGGTGCGACGACCAGCGCCAGCATGCCGACGTAGGCAGCCCCCTCGGGGATGTCGAAACCGGCGGCGTTCGGACTCGAGGCGAGGTCGCGGGAGAGTAGCGCGAAGGCCCGCTCGACCGGCATCGGCGGCCACGTGAAATGAAGCGGACGAACCAGGTGTGGCAGCCACTCGAAAGTCGGCAACAGTTGAACGGCAGCCAGGGCCGTGCCCAGGCCGGCGGCAACACCGAACGAGAGCAGGAAAGCGACGGGCGACCCCCGCGCAGCGCCGGGCGCCGGGCTCACGAGTCGCAAGGCCGCCATCGCGACCCCGCCGAGCGCGGCGTAGATCGCGGCTTCCGGATGCCCGCCGAGCACCGGCATGGCGAACGCGGCTGCGGCCAGGGCGATGCCGCGACGATCGCCCCGGCGGGACAACCGATCGACCGCCACCATCACGGCGGGAATCCACACTGCCGAGTCGACGTGCGCCCAGCCTTGCCAGGCGACCATGAAGCCGCTCGCAGCAAACGCGATCCCGGACGCGACCGCAGCCCAGGCCGCGGCTCCCAGGCAGCGCGCGAGCGCCGCTGCGAAAATCACGGCCAGCATCGTTCGCAGCGGCTGGAGAAGTGCCCAGGCGAGCGGCGCGGGCAGCAGGTGGTAGAGCAGGTGAGGCGGATAGAAGACGGCGCTCTGCGCACCCGCCACGAACGGGAGGCCGAGCAGCACGTGCGGATTCCAAAGCGGCAGCTCGCCGGCCGTAACCGCAGCCTTCGCGAACACGCGCCAGGGATAGACCTGGGCGGCCAGGTCGGCCATCTCCGCGTGCGGGCGCGCAATCAGCTCGCCCCCTCGCAGGCTCTCCCAGGGCGGGAAATTCAAGATGATCTCGGCGGGGAACGGCACCCGACCGAGTAGCACAGGCCAGTCGAGCGCCGCTGAAAAAAGCAGCGCGGCGAGGAGCGCCAGGCGGGCCGGAGCGCGCATCGTCATCTTCGGGGCGGGTCAGACTACGCCGGCACGCGGCGCGATACAATCCGCGCCGAGCTTGGAATCGACCCTGGCGGAGAGCGCGCGGGCCTTCGCCGTTTGGGCCCAGGGCAGTCCGTGGCGGCATCCCGGTCTTGCGCTGCTCGCCACTGCGGGCCTCGTCGCCGCAGCCCTGCTTCCCCGCCTGGCGCGCTTCCACGGCCTGCTGATGCTGCTGACGCTCGTCCTGCTGCGCCTCCCCACGCTCGCGCTGCCCGAGCTCAACCCGGACGAGAGCGAGGATATCGCCAACGCCCGGACGCTTCTGGCCGATCCGCGCTTCGGGCTCTCGGCCGAAGGCCACACCCACGGGCCACTGGCGGTCCTCAGCAATTTGCTCCCCCGCCTGGTGGGCCTGCCGGCCGACTACGCCTCGGTCCGCCTGCTCGGCGTGCTGATGTTGGCGAGTGCAGGCCTGACGCTCAAGCGGATTCTGGAACGGATCCTCGATCCGGAAACGGCACGCATCGCTCTCACGCCGTTCGTGGTCGCGATGGCGTGGCTCAGTAATTGGGACTACCTGGCCTACAACGGCGAGCATCCGCTCGGCTGGCTTCTGCTGCTCGGCATCCTCGCGACTCTCGAGGCCTCACGCCGGCGCGGGCCGCTCGCCCTGGCCGCGGCGGCACTCGCCGGCCTGGCCTTGGGCCTGATGCCGCTCGTCAAGCTGCAAGGCGCCCCGCTGGCCCTCGCCGCGAGCCTTTGGAGCATGGCGCTGCTCGCCAGGCGTCCTGGCGCCTGGCGCGAGCGCCTGCTCCAGGTCCTCGCCGTCAGCGGCGCCGCGATCGCGCCGCTGCTGGGCTTCGCTGGCTATGCCGTAGCGAGCGGACTGCTCCGCCACTTCTGGGTCAGCTACGTGCTCGCGGGCCGCGAGCAGATCTTCTGGCAGCCGCCCGCGGCCTTTGTCGCGTGGCTTCTCGAACGCAGCCGAGACGAAGCCGCGACGCCGTTTCTGCTCGCAACACTCGCGGCCCTGGCGCTGGCCGCGGCCGTCTTGCGTGCTCGCGGTCATCTCGAGAAGGCGGCGACCGTCCTGGCCAGCGCGCTTCTGAGCCTGCTGGCGCTGTTCGCGGTGTACCGGCCCGGCGCCAACTACGATCACTACCTGGTGCTGCTCGCCTTTCCCCTCGGCCTCCTGAACGGTGTGCTCTTCGGCGCGGTGCGGGCCTCGCTGCCACGGCCAGCCTCGAAGCGATGGCTTTCGCTGGCCTTCGTGTTCTTCGGCGCGCTGCTTCCCCTGCCCTGGGCGCTCGGCCGTTCGGCCGTCGTCCTGGCCGGCGCCGCCGCGCCTGAGGAAGCCTCCCCGGTCGCGTCAGAAATCTCAAGATACGCGAGACCGGGCGAGCCGATCGTGGTGTGGGGTTGGCAGCCGAAGTACTACGTGGAGACCGCCACGATCCAGGGTACTCGTTACGCGCACTCGGCCCGGGCCATGGAGGGCTTTGCACCGCGGCACGACTACTTCCTGTCGCTGTTCCTCGAAGACTTCGATCGGACGCGTCCCGTCGTGTTCGTCGACAGCGGCCACAAGTACGAGCCGCGCGAGGAGTTTGGTCCCGACCGATTCCCCGCGCTGGCCGCGCGGCTCGCCGCAGGCTATCGCCAGGTGGCGCAGATCGAAGGGGTGCGCATCCTCGTGGCCCTCGATCGATTGCGGACCACGAGCCAGTGACGCGCCGATCGGTCGCGCTCCTGCTGCTCATGCTCGGCCTGCGGCTCGATCTCGTGGGGCGTCCGTTCGTCCAGTACTTCTCGAACCGGGAGGTGCAGAACGCGATCCCGATTCGGATGATGCAGGAGGGCCAGTACGCCTTCTGGGATCTGCCCAACAAGTTCACCGACAGCTACGGCATCGCGGAATTCCAGCTGATCCCGCTGCTGCTGCGCGTGCCGTATGCCGCGCTCGAGGCCGTGGGCCTCGCGCATCTGCCGAAGCCGGGCGATGCCGAGGCCGCCCGGCTCTACTACTGGCAGATCGCGATGCTGGGGCGGCTGTGGAGCCTCGGCATGGCGCTGGGTACGTTGTGGCTGCTGCATCGACTGCTGCGTCGGGCCTGGTCGCAGAGCGCCGCGGACCTTGCGCTGCTGCTGTACGCGCTGCTTCCGTACAACCGCTTCCACGACCAGATCTTCATCGCCGAGCCCACGATCATGTTCCTGGCCACGCTGGGCATGGCGTTGCTGTGGTCCTGGAGCGAGACACGCGAGGCCGGCTCCGCGCACCTCGCCGGCGCTGCGCTGGCCTTCGCCCTGGTCCTGCTGCTGAAGGTCAGCCACATCTTCATCGGGCTGCCGATCGCCTTCCTGCTGTTTCGGCGCTGGCGGGGGCGCGCCCTGCTGCGACCCGAGCTCTGGCTGTTCGGGGTCGCGGTGCTGCTGCCGGCGGCGCTGTTCTACAAGGTCGGCTTTGGCGGCAGCGTCGAAGATCTCGACAGCATGGCCTGGGACAACACGAAGGCGATCCTCCTGGACTGGGCCGGAACACGAGACAACGGACTCAAGTACCTGGCCCGCCACCTCTGGTCCATCTGGACGCCGCTGGGCGCGCCCTTGCTAGCTCTCGGCCTGTGGCACGGACTGCGTCGTGAGCCCGGGCCGGCGCGCGACCTCGGCCGGCTGCTGGCGATCTGGCTCGCCTCATGGGCGTACTACTGGTTCATGGCCGGTGGCCTCTCCGGGCACTTCTACTACCAGGCCCCGAGTGTCGCCGTGGCGGCGGCGATCCTCGCGCTCGGCGCCGAGCCTCTCGGACGACGCCTGCCCCGACGCCTCGGCCTCGCGGCGCTCGCCCTGCTGGCGGTCTTCCTGCTGGGCTGGAACGGCGTGATCCAACGCTGGAACGACGAGGGCTCGCGCCATTGGCGCGGCAACTGGTGCCGGACGATCTACGCAGCCGGCCTCGAAGCCGACGCGCGCCTGCCGAAGGACGCGAAGATCGTGGCCGGTTGCCGCGGCGCGATCCAGTTCATGGTCTTCTACTACGTCCATCGCGACGGCTTCAGCCTGAAGGTGGAAGACACCGACCAGGATCAGGCCGCGGCACCCGCGCGGCTGGAGGAGATGCGCGAGGGCGGAGCGACGTTCTACGTGGCTCCTTTCAACTACGACGGGCCGAAGCACAACGGCGTCGTGTTCGATCGCCAGACTTTCGAAAGCCTGCCCATCGCGACCTACCTGGCCGAGCACTACCTTCTTCTTGCGGAAGCCCCCGACTGGCTGATCTACGACCTGCGCTCGCGCTCGGGAGCGCCGCTCGCCCCGTAGCCTTCCTCGCGCTCCGCCCGCAGCAGCGCAATCTCCTGGGCCAGTTCCTTCGCCTGCCGCGTCAAGGTCGAGAGCCGCACTGAGTAGTTCAGGCTGAGCACGGCCAGATACAGGATGCACAGGAAGAACAGCGTCGAGGTCGGGATCACCGCGCCCACCACGTCGGTCAACTCGATCAGCAGGTCGTAGCGCAGGATCAGCACCACGTTCGTCAGCCCGGCGGCGATCCACAACCAGGAGTACTCGACGCGCAGCCGCCGGCGGCGCACCAGCTCTACGATCACCAGCAGCAGCATCACGGCGATCGTCAGGAAGAAGACCTTCTGGCGGATCGGCATCAGCTTTACTCCTCGAGATCCGCTTCGCGACCCAGCGCAGCCGCGAGCAGCGAGAACACCATGTTGAAAGTGTAGGCCAGGGCCCGCGGCCCGTCGTGCATGCTGTGGCGGTTGCGCGAAGCGCGCATCCGCGCGGGCCGCTCCGTCACGCGCAGCTGCGCGCGGCGAGCGAGCACCAGCGCGTCGGCATCCGGGAAGCGATCCGGAAAGCGCGCCAGCGCGAAGAGCCTCTGGGCCCGCGGGCCCAGCGCCTTCAGGCCCGAGGTCGGATCGGTCAGCGCAAAGCCCGTGAGGCTTCGCACCAGCGCCGCAAACAGGCGCCGGCCGAGCTGGCGGAGGACTCCGCCGCGATAGCCATCCGCAGAGAGAAAACGCGAGCCCAGCGCCAGATCGGCGCCGGCTTCGACCGCCGCCAACAGCACCGCGATGTCGTGCGGGTCGTGCTGGCCATCGGCGTCGAAGCTCACCACGACGCTCGCGTGACGCCGCAGCGCGAACTTCACGCCGGCCTGCAGCGCGCCCCCATAACCCAGATGCAGCGGCAGCACTAGTGCGCGACAAGTCAGGCTGCGCGCGACATCCGCAGTGCCGTCAACCGACGCGTCGTCCACGACGACAATCTCGGCCGCCGGCCACACCGCGCGCAGCTCAGCGACGACGGCGGGCAGGTTGGCGGCCTCGTTGCGAGCCGGCATGACGACGAGCAGCGGTTGGCTCATCGCGAAGCACCGCGGGGCCCGAAGCGGCCGCGCCGGTAGTCGGCCGCTCCCGCCAGGACCGCGCGCAAGCCTGCCTGGCGCGGGACATCGGCCTGCCGCAGCGCGTGCAGCAGGTTGAGGCCCAGGATGCGGCCCGCGCGCAGGGCTCGCGAGGCGCCCCGCAGCGGCAGCGAGCGTTCGGCTGCCAGCAGGTGATTGCGCGCGGCGTAGTAGAGCCGCTCCGCGGAGGCGGTTCCCAGCGTGCGTGAGCCGCCATGTTTGGCTCGCGCGCCCAGCACCACCGCCAGACCCAGGCCGGCGCCACGGGCCCGCGCGCACCAGTCCACGTCCTCGAAGGAATGAAAGTAGCTCTCTTCCAGAACGCCGATCTGGTCGAGCGCGGGGACGGAGAGCATCAAGGCGGCGCCGGAAAGCGACTCCACGGGCAGCAGGCCCTCGCATGGGCGCGGGGTCTCGCCGTGGCCGCGCAGCTGGAAGCGGCCCGAGCGGGCATCGAAGCGGCTGCCACGGGACTCCACCCGACCGTCTTGTGCGCGCACGATGACGGGGCCCACGGCGGCGAGGCCCGGGTCCTCCATGGCCTCGGCGAGGCGGCGCAGCGCACCGGGCGTTAGGCGAGCATCGTTGTTGAGCAGCAGGATGCGATCGCAGCCGTCCTTCCGCAAGCGCTCGATGCCCGCGTTCATGCCGCCGGCAAAACCACGGTTGGAGTCGAGCTGCAACAGCGAGGCGCCAGCGACGGGAAGGCGTTGTGCTGGCCCCGGACCGTTCTCGACGATCAGCACGCGCGCCTCGACGAAAGCGTCGTGGCACGACTCGGCGGCGGCTGCGGCCTCGGCCGGCATCCCCCGATCGAGGACCACGACCCCGACGCGGCCTGGCCGGGAGGCGAAGCGCCGCCGCGCCTCCTCGTAGAGCGGGCGCAGCGCCGCCACATGCTCGGCCATCGTCGGCACGGCCCGGGCCGTCTTCCCCAGACTCGCGCGCAAACCCGGCTCCTCGATCAGCCGCCTCAGGACCCGGCCCAGATCGGCGGCGTCCCCGGGACGAAAGCGCAGTCCATCGATGCCCTCGCGAACCAGCTCTGCGAGCCCGCCGTGCTCGCTCACGACCACCGGCAGTCCGACCAGGAAGGCCTCTTGGACGACGAGCGGCAGGTTCTCTTCCCAGATCGAAGGCACGACGAGCACGTCGAGACCCGCCAGCACGCGATCGATCGCGTCGGGCGCGAACGGCCCGCGCAACGCCGCCACGGCCGCGGGCCCCAGGATGGCGCGCACGCGGGCCTCGTAGCCGCGGTCGCCGTGATACGGCGGAAAACCGCCGTGGATCGCGAGCGAGGCCCGGGCCGGATCGAGACTGCGGAAGGCCTCGGCCAGGACATGTACGCCCTTCGAAGGAATCGCCGAGCCCAGGAAGCCGATGCGAAGCTGCCCGGACGCCTCGCGAGGGGGCGCCTTCGCCAGCGGCTCGTGCCCGTACTCGAGCACGCGAATCCCCGAGATTCCCCAGGCGGCCTCGACCCTCATGCGCAGAAACTGCGACGGCGAGAGGAGCAGGTCCGCGGAACGCAGCACCTCGCGCATTTCGTCGAGGCGCTCGGCGATCCGCTCCTCGCCCGAGCCCAGCCGTGCCAGCAGGCGGCCGATTGGGGGCGCCAGGGGCAGACTCCGGCCTGCCGCCGCGGCGAGCGTCGGCCGCACCGCGACCTGCCCTCCGACGCAGCCGAGACAGCGCCGCGGCGTCGGCCCCGGACATACCTCCAGCTTCACGTTCAGCAGTTGCCCCAGGGGACACAGCGGCCAGAAATCGTGGAGCGTGATGGCCGTCGCGACGCCGCGCTCGCGGGCCGCGAAGACGATCCCGGTCGAGAGTCCCGAAAGGTGGTGGACGTGCAGCAGGTCGGGCTTGAAATCGTCGAGGATGCGCGTCGCGGCGGCCATCACCCGTGCGTCGCGATACGACTCGAAGCCCGGCACTGCGCGATGCAGGTTGTTGAGCGAGATGACCCGCACGCCCTGTTGCCGTGACTCGACGACGTCGTGATCCTCTCGCGCGGGATCCGCCGAGCGATGCAGCACGGCGACGTCGTGCTCGCGAGCAAGCTGGCGCGCCAGGGCGGCGACGTACAGCTCGGATCCACCCAGGCTCTCGGGCGGGTACGCGTGATGCACCAGCAGGATTCTCACGCCCACTCGGGATAGGGCCGCCCGAGCCTCTCGTCACGCGCGCCGCGATACTGCCCGTAAAGCGCGGCCAGGGCCTGGCCAGGAGCTGCAAGCCAGGCGAAAGGCGAGCCACCCTCGCGCGCCAGCGTCCGCAGATCACTGGCAACGGACGTCGCGGCCGCGCGCCCCAGATGCGGCAGATCCGGGATCTGGCGCAGACCGAAGAGCCGGACGAGCAGCCGGTGAGCCAGGTAGTTGCGGCGGAACAAGGCCCGGGCGCCGCGCCGATGCGAGTGGGTCACCACCGCCTGCGGGACATAGGCGAGGCCCAGGCCGCGGCGCAGCATGCGCAGACCCCACTCGAGATCCTCGCCGAAGCGCGAGGCGGCGAACGGATGCTCGAGCAGCGTGGCGCGGCGGACCGCCGAGGCCACGTTGTCGAAGGCCGCCAGGCGATGCCGCTCGCCGGCAGCGAGCGCCTCGAAGTGAGCCAGGTTCTCGACGAAGACGGTGCGCGGCTCGGGCCCGGTCGCAACCCAATGGCCGAGCTCTTGCCGCGTCAGTGCGTCCGCCTCGGGGCGCGGGAGCTGGCGCGCGAAGGCGCCGGCCACGCGCGCATCGGCCAGAAGTGGCGCGATCAGGCTGCGGGCAAAATCAGCACCGGAGGGCGATGCGTCCTGGCTGAAGAAGAGCACATGCTCGCCGCGAGCCTCGCGCGCGCCCAGGTTGCGCGTCTCGCCGTGATCGAAGGACTCTGCCTTGATCTCGAGGACCTGGGCTCCCGCATCGCGGGCCAGCCGGGACGAGCCGTCGCTGGAGCCGCTGTCGATCACGAGGACTTCGAGTCCTCCGGGCAGCGCCTGAGCGCGTAGCGCCGCGAGCAGCGTCCCCAAGTGCTCCGCCCCGTTCTTGACCGGCACCACGGCAGTCGCGGACGGCTGCATGGCGACATGTTAGTCCCACGCCTGCCGGGCGCAACGCGAGACGAGGAAGTGGGGCTTCCGGTAGACGATGTCCCGGTCGCACGCGGCGGCGAGACGGTCCAGATGGTCGCTGTGCTCCCAGTTCCAGTACTCGGAACGCACGAGATAGAGAGGCCGACTGAGAGTCTGGGGCGTGAGGCCGTCCGCGTCCAGGAAGCTGCGGTGCCCGGCGAGAGCGTACTCAAGATCCGGATTCTGCCACCAGCCCGCGCCGAGAAGTACGACCTGGGGATCCCGCCTCAGCTCTTCCAGGAAGCGCGCCGTTTCGACGAGCGCGGCCCGCCGGGGGTCTGGCGGCAGCGGCTCGACCAGCCGTCGTGTTTCAGGGATGCTCGCCACGACCAGTCCGATCGCCAGCGCCGCGAGCCCACGGCGCGTGACGCCGGGCCGGATCGCGAAGAGCCCGAAGACCGCGGCGCAGATCCCGAGCACCTGGGCCAGCAAGAGATGGCGAGTCCAGCCGAATGGGTTCATCAGCAGCCACCATGTGAAGTTCACCAGGCTCGCCACACCGAGCGCCAGGCTCACCCGTGCCGCCGGCCCTGGGCTTTCGCGCAGAGCGGACGTGCTGCAAGCCAGAACCACGGACGTGATCAGCAACCCGAACGCCAGAGCCGCCACGGGCCCGCCCAGCGCCTGGGCTGCCGCGCTGGCGTTGCGCGCGACGTTCGCCGCCACGGCAGCCAGCAGCTCCGGCGCCTGGGCGAGCTGCGAGAACCCGGAGCCGATCTGCAGGAACAGCCCCTGCTCGCTCTGGCGAAAGCCCTCGTACCCAGCGCCCAGCGCGCGCCAGAGATGGACGCGCCAGAGCACGAAGGGCAGGACGAGGGCCGCGACGGCCAGCCAGATGCGCCCGCGACGCGCTTGCCGCCTTTCCATGATGAGAAACAGCATGCCGATCGTCACGACCGCGAGTGCCGCCAGCAGCTTCGTCACGACCGCGAGTCCCAGGAGCAGCCCGCCCGTTATCCGGCCCCCGTCGCGCTCACGACTCAGGAGCAAGATGGCTCCCGTCGCGACCATCAGCGCTGCGGGAATCTCTCCATAGAGCTCGAACCAGTAGCCGTAGGCCGCCGAGAACCCGAGGCGCGCCAGCGTCACGAAGGCGACCAACATCGCGAGCGCCATCGACCAGCCCGGCGTCCCGCCGGACGTCCGTGCCGTCACCAGCAGCAGCACGGCCAGCCACGACAGGCACTGCAGGGCCGCGGCCACACCCGGCACCCAAAGCTCGTTGCCGAAGGCGCTCACGAGCAGGCTGGCGGGAAGGATCACCGTCGGGCCGGTCGATATCTCTTCGTCGTAGGCTTTGACCTCGTGGTACGAAGAGGCGTAGCCGACGCCCGAAGCCACGTTCTTCGCTACCACCGCGAAGAAGGCGTCGTCGAAGCCGGGCGAAGCGGCCGCTCCCGCGCCGAGCGTGTAGCGACCAAAGATCGCGAACAGTCCGAGCAGCGCCAGCTTCACGCTCAGGGCCCCGCGGCTGCGCTCGCCCGTCACGACGCGGGGCTGCCCGCGAGCAGGGATGCGTAAAGCGCCCCCAACTCGCGCGCCCCTTCCGCGACGGTCTTGAGCGGCAGGGGTGCGAGTGGCTCGAACAGCTTCCGGCCCGCCAGCACATCCTCGAGCGCGAGGCGAAGCGCCGCGGCATCTCCGGGCGGAACGAGCAGGCCCCAGCGACCCTCCTCCAGGATCTCCGGGACGCCCCCGGTGCGCGAAGCCACGACGGCCACGCCGTCGGCGAGAGCCTCGAGCGCAGTGATCGGGCTGTTCTCCCACCACAGCGAAGGCACCACGAGCACATCCAGCGTCCCGTGGACCTGGGCCTGCTGACCCTCCTGGAAGGCCCCGTGCCAACGGACCCGCGAATCGCCGGACGCGGCATCGCGCAAGCGGCGAGCGTAAGCAGGATCCACGGAAAGGCTCCCGTGAACATCAAGAGACGCCCCGGGATCCGCGATGCCCTGGAACGCCTCGAGCAGCACGTGGACGCCCTTGTGCGGCGCCACCGTGCCGATGAAGCCCACGCGCCGTTTCGGCCCCGCCGGGCGCGGCCGGGTCGGACCGGGCACCGCGCCATAGGCGCAAACGCGCAGGCGGGCCCCTGGCAGCCCGAACTCGAGCGCGCGCGCGGCGCAGAACCGCGTGGGTGCGAGGGCGAGATCGACACAGCTGAGTGCCTCGCGCAAGCGCGCCGCCCGAATGTCCATCGCGTCCGCCAGATCCGCGGCGTCGGGCGGCTTCGCCTTCCTGAGCATCCTCATCCCCGCCTCGGTGACACGCGGAGCCAGCGCGTGAAAGCGCTGCAGTGCCGGCGCCATGCCGGCGCGGCGGGCCCATCGGCCCAGGCGGTTCTGCAGGGCCGGAACCAGGTACGGGCTGCCCTGCGGGCAGCGCCCACAGGCGGCGTGATCCATTCGTTCGCAGAGCGACAAATCGGCCTTCATCCGCAGCCCGTCCCGCGGACAGCTCAGCCAGTAGTCGTGGAGCGTCAACAGCACCCTGGCGCCCTGGCTCCGCGCCTGCGCTGGGATACTGGCGGCGAGGTTCAATAAGTGCTGGATGTGCACGATGTGCGGCCGAAACTCCCGAAGCACCTGGCTCGCCGCGGCTTCGAGGTCCGGGTCCGCATAGCTGCCTTCGAGCGTGCCGCGAGCGTGGGTGCTGACGACCTCCTCGACGCGCACACCCTGATGGGAACGACGCCTGATCGACCCGGGCTCTGCGCTCAGGTCGTGGACGGCGCTGAGCACGCGTACCTCGTGGCCCTGCTCACCGAGGGCGCGTGCCAGCCTCAGCGTGTAGACCTCGACTCCGGCTGTCGCGCGTGGCGGAAACGCGTGGACCGTGAGCAGGACACGGAACGGTCCCGCTGCGCTCAACCCCGGTCCCGCGAACCCGTGAGCCAGCGATGGATCGCCCGCAGCGGAGCGGTGAGGCGCCAGCTCAGCGAGGCCCGCAGGCTGCGCACCTCGCCGCCCGCGATGGCCAGCGCGGACTCCAGGCTTGCGAGACGGTCGAGGATCTCGCGTTCGTCGCCGCGCGCTCGGGATAGTGCGGACCCGACGCTCGAAGCGGTCACGGGCACGCGGCGAACGTCCGCAGTGCCCCCCAGTCCCGAGTCGGGCCCCCCGGTGTCGCCGGGCAGCGAAGACGGTTCTCGACCCGGAACGATCGCGACCCGGTAACCCGCCGACGCCAGGCGAGAGCCCAGTGCGGCCCCGGGCTCGACGGAGCCCGCCTCATACCCACCGACCGAGCGGATCAGCTCGCGGCGCGCGAGCGTGCTGCAAGGCGCATCCCTGGCATCGATCGCGGCGCGACAGGCGATCATCCCCAGCTCCGGATCGCGGTCGAAGAGTTGAACCGATTCGGCGAGGAAGGCCGCGCCGGGAACGACGCCGGTGTCGAACACGGCCACGAACTCACCGGCCGCTTCGCGCAGACCCAGGTCCAGGGCGCCGGCGTGCGCGACGCCCGGCGCGACCACGAGCCGGGTGCGGGGCCAGCGCAGCGACACCAGGGTCGCCAGCAGCCGGGGGTCCTGCGTACCCCGGTCGATGACGAGGATCTCGGACGTCTCGAGGCTTTGGCCGAAGGCCAGGTCGAGCACCTCCTCGAGCGCCTCGGCGTCGTCCAGGCACGGAACCAGGATGGACACGCGCGGGGCGCTCACCTAGCGGCCGGCCCGGACTGGCACGTGAGCTGCACATAGGCGTCCAGCACTTTCTGGGGCGTGTCGCGCAGCGCGATCCGCCCCTCTTCGAGCAGAAGCGCCCGCTGGCAGAAGCCGAGGATCGCGCGCGGCTCGTGAGTGACGAGCACGACGGTACAGCCGGCTGCGGCCAACTGCCGGTAGCGTTCTTCGCAACGCATCCGGAAGCCGATGTCGCCGACGGCGAAGATTTCGTCGAGCACCAGCACCTCGCGCGCCGCCTTGAAGGCGACCGAGTAGGCGAGCCGCGCCGCCATCCCGCTCGAATAGTGTTTGAGCTCGAGGCGCGCAAAGCGCTCGAGGCCCGCGAAGGCCAGGATCTCGTCGACGGAGTCCTCGGCCTCGCGAAGCGGCAGGCCCATGACCGTGCCGATCAACAGGATATTGTCGATCGCGTCGAGCTCCGCGTTCCAGCCGATGCCAAGCTCGAGGATCGGCGTCACGGGCGCGCCGACGGCTGCCGTGCCGTGATCCGGCCGGTAGATCCCGCACAGGATCTTGAGCAGCGTGCTCTTGCCCGAGCCGTTGCGTCCCATGATCCCGATCGTCTCTCCCCGCTCCACCTTGAAGCTCACATCGCGCAGCACCGAAAGCGTTTCGAAGCGGCGCGGCCGAAGCAGGCCGAACAGCTGCTGCCGCACGGTGTCGCGCCGCACGGAGGGAATCCGGAAGCTCTTGGAGACGCCGCACACCTCGATCAGCGCCATCTACAGGTGCTCCGCGGCGTCGGGGGCAAGCCACCGGTAGAGGAGTGTGCCGGTGGCGAGCACGAAGGCTGTCACTCCCGCGAGCAGCAGATGCGCGTTCCACGAGGGAACCACGCCCTGCACCAGCACCATCCTCGAATACTGGATCACCGGCGTGGGCGGCCAGAGGTAGAGGTAGAAGTGAAAGCGCTCGGGCATAATCGCGAGCGGATAGACGATGGGCGCGACGAAGAAGCCGGCGTGGGTGAGCAGCTCCCAGACCTGGTTGAGATCGCGGTAGCGAAGGAACAGCACGCTGGCCCCGAGCGAAAAGCCGAGCACGATCAGAAACAGTTGGGCGAGGTAGAGGCCGAAGAGGGCCAGCGCAAGCAGCCCCGGAGGGCGTCCGGAAAGCGAGAGCACGACCGCCATGCCGATGGAAAACACGGCCAGCGTCACGAGCGCGCTCGAACTGGACGTGGCCACGAGAATCCAGCGCGGGAAGTGCGTTTTCGCGATCAGATAACCCTTGGCGTGCAGCGACGCCAGCCCGACCCGCGTCGCCTCGGCGAAGAAGTCCCAGAGAAACAATCCCACGATCAGGTTCAGGCGGTAGTCCGGGTCCTTGGCGAAGGCAAACGAAAACACGGCCAAGAGCACCGCCAGCATCGTGACCGGCTTGAGCAAGGCCCAGACGAAGCCCGCGAGTGTGCCGTGATAACGGACCTTGAAGTCGGTGCGGACCAGCGTCCAGACGGCCCCGAGGACCTTCACGCCTTGCCGCGCCGGAACCAGTCGAGGACGGCCCGCAGCGGCGCTGTGAGGCGCCAGGCGAGCGACGCCTGCATCGCCTCGAGGCGCGCTTTCGCTGGCCGCAGGACTCGCGCCTCGGCAGTCAGCGTCCGTACCTGGCCCGCCAGCATCGCAACTTCCCTGGCGCGCACGTCGAGGGCCGCCTTCGTCTCCGCTACGGCTCGGTTCAGGTCCTCGACCTCGACGCCCCGCTGCTCGAGGCCGCGCGCCAGCTCGCAGACGCTCGCGGTCATGCGCTCGATCTCCTGGCCGCGCTCCCAGAGGCCCGCATGGAGCGCTTCCACCTCCTGAGTGCGCTGCCCCACGGCTCGATTGAGCGCCTCGATCTCCCCTGCCCGCACTGCCAGGTCGCGCCGGACCGAGGCCAGCATCACCTCAGTCGCCTCACGGCGCCGGAGCTCTTCCGTCACTTGCCGCTCCAGATCCTCGACCCCGCGATGCCGGAGGGCCAGGGCGACACGGGCCAGCTCCGGGTCGTAGGGACGCAGCCCCGCAGGCTCTCGCAGGAACGACTGCCCGGGCTCGAGCTTGTCGTACTGCACGTGCCAGCCGCGCTTGCGCTCCGCGGGTGCGAAGACCGCGCGGCGTTCCTTTTCGACCTTGCGCTCGCCATGGGCCTGGCCGCGGATCGGATAGTGGCGCAGCAGGAAGCGAATCGGAAAGACGCGGCGGCCTGGAAACGCCGCCTCGTGGCCGGCGGAACTCACGAGGTCGAGGCTTGCCTCGGGCTTCCTCCAACAACGGATCTGGAGCCGATCGAAGACGCCGCCGGCCTCGTAACGCGTGAACGCCTCGAGCACGTCGTCTCCCGGTTTGAATTCGTCGTGGGTCGGCCAGAAATTCAGCACCTCGAAGTCGATCGCGTTGTAGCCGAGGCTGTCCACGAGCTCGATCCCCTGGCTCAGGTTGCGGCCAGCCCAGGGGCTCTCACGGAACTCGTCGGCGTCCTGGTTGATGAACCAGTCCGCATCGATCTCGGAGGCGAGCGCCTGCTTGCGGCGCAGGATCGCTTCGAGGGAGAAGTGGCCGCCCGGTCGGGGCAGGCTCTCGATCGCGAGCAGCCCGCGCCCGAGGAAGGCGCGCGCCCGACCCACCGTGCCGTCGGTCGAGGCGTTGTCGATGAGGTGCACCTCGATGCCCTGCTCCAGCAGGTGAGAGATGGAGCGGGCAATGATGTCCGCCTCGTTGTAGGCGGCCATCACGGCGACGATTCTCATCGGAGGGCCCGAGCCGGCGCCGGGCGAAGCGCGGCGTCGAGGATCTCGCGCAGCGCGCCCGTGAAGGCTTCGACGGAGGCCGTCGTCTCCACGCGAGCCAGTGCCGCCGAGCGCAACCGGCGCCACAGCCCATCGTCGGTCAGAAGCGCAGCACAGGCTTCGGTAAAGGCGGACGGCTCGTCCGCGACCAGCGTTTCGACGCCATCGCGCCAGCCCAGCTGCCGCGCCGCGGACGACGTGCACACGATCGGAACGCCCCGCGCCGCGGCCTCCAGGCATTTGAGCGGCAGACCCGCACCGAAGCGGGTCGGCGCCACGAAGACTCGGGCTGCAGCGTAGAGGGGCGACAGGTCTTCGACCACGCCACGCAGGGCGACGCTGCGGCTCGCGAGCGCGGCCACGCGAGCCGAGCGATTGACGCCCGCCACGCTCAGAGCGACACCCGGAAGCCGCTCGGAGAGCCGGGGCAGCACCTCGCTCGCAAACCAGTGCACGGCATCGGCGTTGGGGCTGCGATCTTCGTGCATGGCGCCGACGAACAGCAGGCCGCTTCGGCTTTCGAGTGCCTCCGGCGTCGGCGCGCCGGCGAGCGCATGGCCCAGAACGAATGCCGGCTCGATGCCGGCCTCCGAAAAACGCCGTTGCTCATCGGCCGAAACGCAGGCCACGGCGCGAGCGTCGCGGGCGAGCTGCAGCTCGGCTCGCAGCAGCTCCGCGGCCTCGGACTCGGAGACCACTTCGCCGGCAAGACGGCGGCCTGCCACGTCGCGCAGCGCGAAGATCGCCTCCGCGTCGTAGACGAGGCTCGCGCCACCCAGCGCGTCCGGGGCGCGCTCCAGCACGGCGCGCAGACGCTGCATGTTGTGCGGCCGGCTCACCAGCACGACATCGTAGTAGCCACTGCGCTCCTCGAGGAAGCGCGGCAGGCCGCTCGCGCCGCAGCCGAGCGCCACCTCCACCTCGCGGGGGATCTCGCGGTAGACGGCGCTCCAGTCCTCGTCGGGAAACGACGAAGCATAGAACGTCACCGCGCAGCCGAGCCGCTGCAGGGCCCACAGCATCTCGCGCGTGCGCGGAAAGCCCGCGCCCAGCGAGCCGTAGGGCACGCGATCGTCGATGAACAGCACGCGGCGGGCGGCGCCTCGCACCGAGCGCGCCTCGAGAACGTTGCCGACGCAGGGCGACTGTTTCCCGTCCAGCCACGCTGCGTGTTTGCCGACGAAGAGGGCCTGCCGGTCCGCCTGAAGCGCCTCCGCACGCCGTCTCGAAGGCGAGCTGGCGAATTCGAAATGCTGGACCACGGCCTGCGGCTCGTAGACCACCCGGTGGCCCGTCTGCCACAAGCGCGCGCAGTAGTCGGCGTCCTCGTAATAGGCCGGCACGTAGGCCTCGTCGAAACAGCCACCGCCCACGAACAGCGCCCGGCGCGTGAGCAGGAAGGCGCCCGAGCAGAAGTCGACATCGCGCCGGAACATGTAGGGATAGGCGTGTGGCGAATCGCCGCGGCCGTAGCCAAGGCAGGAGCCGTCCTGCCAGCACAGGCTTCCAGCCTCCTGCAACTGGCCATCGGGCAGCACCAGCCTGCCACCGACGGCGCCAATGTCAGCCGACGAGCGCAGCGTGGCGACCGCCGCAGCCAGGCTGCCCGGCAGCAGCTCCGCGTCGCTGTTGAGGAACAGCAGCAGCTCGCCCCGCGAGCGGCGGGCGGCCTGGTTGACCGCGAGCAGGAAACCCTTGTTGCGGGCGTTGCGGATGAGCCTCGCGCCCTCCAGGCGATCGAGCAGGGCGGGCGTGAGATCCGTGGAGGCGTTGTCCACCAGGATCAACTCGAAGCCGACCTCGCGCTCTTCGAGAAGCGAGCGCAGACAGCGAAAGCTCAGCTCCGCGCGGTTGTAGAGCACGACGATGACGCTGACGACTGGAGCGTCCGGGTCCTCGAAACGCAGCCGGCGGCCGGTGGCGAGAAAGTTCTGCAGCGCCGCGGTATGGGCCGCGGCGAGCACGGCCTTCGGCGAATCGCCAGGAGCCTCCATGGGGACCCCTGATTCTAGGCCGGGGCGCTACTTCCGGCGAGTGCGGGTCGGCTTGCGTCCGGCCGTCGGCCGGCCGCGGCCGGGCATCGTCTTCCGGGCCCCGGCCCTGGCGCGCTGCAGGACGTCCACCAGCGCGAAGTCGATCTGGCGCCGTTCGAGATCGACCTTCGCCACCTGGACCTCGACCTTGTCGCCCAGCCGGTACACCTTCTGGGTGTTCTCACCCTTGAGCACGTGCGCCTTCTCGCCAAAGGCGTAGTAGTCGTCGGTCATCGACGACACGTGGACCAGGCCCTGGACGTAGACCTGCTCCAGCTCCACGAACAGCCCGAAGGACTGCACGCCTGTGATGTAGCCGGCGAAGACGTCGCCGAGCTTGTCCGCCATGAAGCGGACCTTCTTCCATTCCGTCAGCTCGCGTTCGGCCTCGTCGGCGCGACGCTCCATCTCCGAAAGGTGGCGGCCCATCTCCGGCAGCGCGTCGGCCGGCTGCGCCGGCGGTGTCGCCTGTCGCAGCGAGCGCAACGCGCGATGCACCACGAGGTCCGGATAGCGGCGGATCGGGCTGGTGAAGTGCGCGTACATCTTCGTCGCCAGCCCGAAGTGGCCCAGATTCTCCTCGTGATAGCGCGCCAGCTTCATGGTCCGCAACAACAGTGTCGATACCAGCCGCTCCTCAGGCTTGCCGGCGATCTGACGCAGCACCAGCTGAAAGTCCTCCGGCCGGATCTCTCCCAGGTTGAGCGGCACGCGGTAGCCGAACGACGCCACCAGATCGCAGAACAGCTCGACGCGCTCGGGATCGGGCGTCTCGTGGATCCGGTACAGGGCGCCGGTGCCGGCCGTCGCCAGCTTTTCCGCCACGGCCTCGTTCGCGGCCAGCATGAACTCCTCGATCGCCCGCATGCTGTCGAGGCGTGCCGAGGCGACGATGCCGGTCATTGCGCCGCTGGCGTCCAGCACGAGTTTCGGCTCGGGCAGGTCGAAGTCGAGCGAGCCGCGCTCGTAGCGCCGCTTGCGCATCAGCTTGGCCAGTTG
Source organism: Acidobacteriota bacterium (assembly GCA_032127875.1). Lineage (GTDB taxonomy): Bacteria > Acidobacteriota > Vicinamibacteria > Fen-336 > Fen-336 > CADEEV01. The sequence goes on along the minus strand of JAQBHI010000102.1, from coordinate 19,230 downwards.
GTCCATGCGCTCGAAGAGCGGCACGAGCGAGGCGAAGCGCTCGCGTAGAGCGGCGTCGCCGTCGTTGATCGCCTGCACCTGCTGGTACGACATGCGCCCGGCGCTGCGGATCACGCCGTCGTGGAACTCGGAGCGCAGCAGCTTGCCCTGTTCGTCCAGCTCGAGGACGACCGTCTGCGTGAGGCGATCCTGGCCCTCCAGCAGGCTGCAGATGTTGCTGGAGAGCGCGTGCGGCAGCATCGGCACTACGCGGTCTGGGAAATACACCGAGGTGCCGCGCAGGTACGCCTCCTGGTCGAGCGCCGAGCCCACGCGCACGTAATGCGCCACGTCGGCGATGTGAACGGCCAGCAACCAGTGGCTGTTCGGCATGCGGTCGAGGCTGATCGCGTCGTCATGATCGCGGGCAGTCTCGGGGTCGACGGTGACGGTGGCCCAGGGCCGAAAGTCGGTGCGCCCCGCAACGTCTTCGGGGCGGACACTCGCGGGCACGGCCAGCGCCGCGGCTTCGACGTCCGCCGGAAAGGCATCGGGCAAGGCGAACTTGGCCATCACGACCTTGAGGTCCACACCCGGGTCCTCGAGCCGCCCGAGCACCTCGAGGACGCAGCCCACGGGGTTGCGCGTCGCGGCCGGTGGCCGCGTGATCTCGGCGGAGACCATCTCTCCCGACTTCGCTCCGCCCTGCTCTCCGGCCGGGATGAACAGCTCGTGGAGGACGCGCTTGTCGAAGGGCACGACGTGGCCGCCAAAACGGCCGTCGTCCTCGTAGCGGCCCACCAGGCGCTGCAACGCCCGCTCGAGCACGCGGATGATGCGGCCTTCGGGGCCCTTCCCCGTGACCCGCTCGACGCGCACCACGACGCGGTCGCCGTGCAGCGCCTCCTTCATGTTCACGGCCGAGACGTAGACGTCCTTCTGCCCGGGCTTGCGGATTTCCGCTCCGACGAAGCCGTAGCCGGCGGGGTTGCAGGTGAGTCGGCCGGCGATCAGGTTCATGCGCGAGGGCAGGCCGATGCGCGCGCCGCGGATGTTCACGACCTCGCCGTCGGCGATCAACTCGCGCAGCACGCTCTTGAGCTGGCGGCGCGAGTCTGTCTCGAGCCCGAGACGGCGCACCAACTCGCGCACGGACGCCGGCTTGGCGTCCTTGTTCAGGAACTCTAGGATGCGCTCACGAAGCGATTGGTTTTCGGTACGGTTCTTCAGTTTTTCTCTCAATTCTGGTCAGGTCTAATGTGGACCTCGGGAACGTCAGGGTTCCTGAGGAAGGACTTGCTTCGATTGTAGCGTCTCCGTGGGCAGCGGAGCGCCAGATTCACTCCGGCCGGAGCGGCGGGGGTCTGGGAGGACATCGTTCGTTTCGTGCGTCTCCGTTTGCAGCGGAGCGCCCGATTCACTCGGGCGCGGAGCGGCGGGGGGGGTCTGGGGGGTGCATTCGCTCCGTACCCCCCAGCATTAAAGGTGGTGCCGGAGGTGGGACTTGAACCCACACTAGCCGAAGCCAACACGGCCCTGAACCGTGCGCGTCTGCCAATTCCGCCACTCCGGCAGCGGGACAAAACCCGACTTTACCAGGGAGGCGTTGCCTCTTCAAGCCTAAGGGGTCGTTGAAGCACGCGAAGTCCACGGCTAAGATCGCGCTTGCTGGCTTCTGCTGCCCTTCCATCGTGCTCCCTGCCCCGCCCTTGATGCAACGCGACGCCTTCCGAGTCTTCGTGGCGGCCATGCTCGCGGGCGCCTTCGCCTATCAGTTGCCGCGCCCCCAGTCGATCTCGGCGAGCGCTTCGACCGTCACCGATGCGCTTCTCGAAGGCTTCTTTCCGGCAGAAGGAGAGATCCGCTGGAGTCTCGCGCACGCCCGGATCCGTTTCCCCGATGCTCCGCCCGGCTCGCCCGTGCGCCTCGAGATCGAATTGTCCGGCTGGCGCCCGCGCGGAGGCGAGCCGCCACGCGTCAGCCTGCGAACCGGCGCCGCTTCGCAGAGCGTGCGCCCCGACCGCCGCGGCGAGAGCGTCACGCTCGAGGCGATCCCGATCGGAATCTGGAACTCCGATGTCACGATCGAGCTCCAATCCGAGACGTTCTCGCCTGGACGACACGACGCGCGCGCCCTCGGCGTCCAGTTTCGTGGGGCGCGCCTTTTGCCTGCGGCTCAATGGTCCGTCCGCCGACCGCCGCTCCGCCCGCTCGTGGGCGCGGGGCTGATCGCATTTCTGCTGTTCGCGCTCTCCCGGCGCTTCGGGGCGACGAGCCGGACCAGTGTGACCGCCGGTTACGGCGCCGGACTGGCGTTGGCGGTGGGCCAACTGTTCACGCCGCTCGAGACGGCCGTGTTGGCGCCGCGCGCGCTCGTCCCGCTGGCGCTGGCGACCGCCGCTGCCTGGATCGCGCCTCGCCTGGCGCAACAGCTTCGCGCCCTGTTCGAAAGTGCGCTCGATGGCCTGACGGCGGGCGCGCGGGCGCTTGCCGTCTGGCCGACCGCGCTGCTGGCGCTCGCGATACTCGGCGGCGTGATCGCAGCGCATCGCCTGGCGCCCGTCGTCGACTTCGAGATCGGTTCCGACCGGACCTCCTGGCTGGCGCACGGCTTCGGGCCCTTCGATGCCCGCGACGGCCGCAGCTTCCGAACGGCACGCGGCGCCACCCTGGATCTGCGTGACTTCGGCGGCGGCGCCAGTTGGCGGATCGACGTTACGGCCGCGGCGGACGGGGATGATCGCCTGCTTCGGCTGGCGTCTGCGCAAGGCCGCAGCCTCGAAACGAGACTCGGCGGCGGCCGCTGGATCACCGCCTCGATGACGGCGCCGATGCCGGTGGGCTGGCGGCCGGGGCCCAGCCTCACGCTGGCCGAGGGCGGAACCGCTCCGGTGCGCGTGACGCGGGTGAGCATCGATCGCCAAGGCGGCTGGCCCGCGCTGCGTCTGCTGGCGCTGGTGCTGGCCGCCAGCCTGGCGCTGGCGCTCACCTTGGCGGCGGCCGGAGGGTCCACGATGACGGCGCTGAGCGCAGCCGGTCTGCTCGGGGCCGCCGGGGGCCTCGCCCTCGGCTTCGATCCGGGGGTGGTGATCCCGTTCGCGCCGCGCTTCGCGGCGATCGTCGGCGGCGCCCTGTTGATCGCCGTGGCCGTCACCGGCTGGTCTCGATTTCGCGCTCGCCACGCGGACCCGATCGTGATCGCGGCCGCCGCCTGTGGCTTCATCGCCTGGCTGGCGTGCACGACATTCCCGCTCTATCGAGGCGGTCATTTCCTGTTCCATTCGGCGATCGCCGAGGAAATCTGGAAAGGCCGGTTCCTGATCTACTACCTGCCCTATCCGGGCAGCATGCTGAGCCAGCAGGCGCAGTGGGGCAACGTCATCGTTCCGCATCCCGCCCTCTACCAGACGCTCGTGGCGCCTCTCGCGGCGCTACCCGGTCCCGGCTTCCTGCTCGCCGAGAAAACGCTGCTGGCTCTGCTGTTCACCTCGCTCATCTTCCTGGCGGCCCGCCTCGCGGCCCGCGTGGGTGGCGGCCGGGCCGGAGCCTGGACTGGCGTGGTGTTCGCGGCGCTCGTGCCGAGCTATCAGCTCCTCGGCCTGGGCCACCTGATGACGATCCTGGGCGTGTGGGCCTCGAGTCTGGCCTTCGGGTACCTGCTGACCCGCCTGCCACAATTGCGCGCTCGGCGCACCTGGTGGTGCGCTGTGCTGCTGCTGAGCTTCTGCTTCGTCTCCTATTTCGCAGCCTTGCTCTTCACGGGCCTGGTGCTGGTCCTGTATCTCGCCTGGCTGTGGCGCTTCGAACCGGAGCGAGCCGGGCCGCTCTTCGGCGTCCTGGTCACCGCCACGCTGCTCTCCTTCGGCCTCTACTACGCGTACTGGTTCTGGCCGTTTCTGAGCGAGTCGCTTCCCAACCTGCTCGGCGCCTCGCAAGGCGCGAACGTGGCGCAGGAGCGCCACCTGCTGGCCCGGCTGGCGAGTGAGCCCGGCAAGCTCGACTACAGCTACGGCTCGCTGTTCGTCCCGCTCGCCGGCCTCGTCGGCCTCGCCAGCCTGACGCACGCCACGCGCCGTGAGCGCGCGCTGCTGGTCCTGTGGGGCGCGATCCTGGTGATCGTGAGCGGCATGGACCTGTTCTTCAACTTCCTGCTGAAACATCACTACTTCGTGATGGTGCCGGTCGCGGTCGGCTGCGGCGCGCTGCTCTCGCGCCTGGCCGAGGCGAGCCGCCCTGGCCGGGCGGCCGCGCTCGCCTTGCTGGCAGTGATCGTCTACCTCGGCGCCGACACGGCACTGCAAGTCGCACTCGGCCTGATTCCGTAGGACGCCAAGTCAGAAGCTCATCGACAGCGCCAGTCCCAGACCCTTGCCTCGCGTCGGAGCAAGGCCGATGCGGACGCTTTCGAGCGGCACCGAGGACCAACGGTCCCTCTTGAGGAGCGCACCGAAGCCAACTCCGTAGGCCGCCCCGACGCCGACGCCGAGCACGGCCGCCTCACCGTGGGAAGAGCCGGCTGTGCCAACTCCACCCAGCGCGCCCAAAACGACGGCGCCAATCCCCGCGCCAACGAGCATCCCTTTGAGGGCCTGGCGGCTCTTGCCCGTGCTCACCTCAAGGCGGCTGATGGCCTGCCGCGAGACCCTGAAGGGCCGCTGGTCATCGGTGCTGACGAGCAGCGATTCACGGTCCACCGACATCACGGTGCCCAGGATAGTCCCCCGGATCACACTCGGCGCCTGAAAACGGACCCGACTCCCCGCGGTGATCGGGTCCACTGGGGTCGATTGCTGTGCGCTGACCTCACCCGTCAGCAAGAGCGCTGCGACCATCGGCGCGGCGAAAGAAAACTGCGTTGCCCGGAACCAGTGTCTGCTCATGACGCACCTCCATCTACAGGCTACGCACGGGCCTGGGGCATGCTCGCGCTGCGTGTGACGCTTTCGAGGACCGTACTGGCGTGAGACCCGAATCTGCTCGGAGGGCGATCCTCAGGGCCGGGCTTGCCTTGACGGATGCGGCGACGGCGGCAATCCTTGGGAACAGCATGCGCAGCGGCTGCCTTCACCTCGCGTTGAGTTGCGCCCTGCCTCTGCTCGCGGCAGCGTGCGGGGGTTCGGGCTCCCCGGCCGCCCCGACGACCGATGGCCCGAACGCGATCGTGTTCGCCGACAGCGGGGGCGCGCTGGGTTCGCTCCAACCGGCGATCCGCACACTGCTGGAGCAAACGCTCACGACAACGCGCAGGGCGCTGCCAGTGAGCGGCGTGACGATCACGGTGACGCCCGACGCCGCGGGGGCCATCTCTGGCTGGGGTGTGGGCGGCTTCACTCCCAACGCCTCGACCGTCCAGGTCTCGATCGATCCCGCCTTCCCGAACCTGGCCGGGCTGCTTCCGGATCGTCTCCCGCCGCTTGCAGCTCACGAACTCCACCATGCGGTGCGCTGGCGCGGGCCCGGCTACGGCAGGACGCTGCTCGAAGCGCTGGTCTCCGAAGGCCTGGCGGATCACTTCGCGATCGAGCTGCTGGCGAGCCCGCCGCCTCCCTGGGTCGAGGCTCTACCGATGGACCAGACCTCGCGCTATCTCGCACTCGCCCGCCCGGAGTTCGACAGCGCGGCCTACAACCACGGCCGCTGGTTCTTCGGCGAGGACCCCGGCTTGCCGCGCTGGACCGGCTACACGCTCGGCTATCGGCTGGTCGAGACCTATCAGGCGCGCCATGCGGGCGCTACGGCGGCGCAGCTCGTCAACACTCCAGCCAACGAGTTCCGACCCGACTGAGGAACGGTCTCATGGCCGGCTGTTGCCATTGTCCATGTCGGACCGGATCAGCCAGCGCCCATCACTCCCCTGGCGCAGCGTCAGCGTGAACTTGCCAACGTCGGGTTCGCCAGTCTGCCTTGCGAAGGTCCCGATGATGTAACCCACCGATCCTTCGGTCGCAAAGGCCAGCGCCCGTAGCGCGAGAGGCCCACCCTTACCGGTGTAGTGCTTCTGAATCTCGCCCCGGCCTCGGACGGGTGGCGTTCCGTTCGGCAACACGAACCCATCGGGCGCGAAAAGCGCTGCCAGGGCGACAGCGTCCTTGTTCCGCCAGGCCACCTCGTAGTCGGAGGGCAAGCGCGCCAGCGGAGCCGGCAGGGTCACGCTGGGCAAGAGCGGCGTCTGCGCGTCCAGCGCGGAGGCGGCGCCAAGGGGCGCGACCGCCAGCAGCACCGCGCCGAGCGGGAGCCTGCTATTTCTTCGCATACGCGTCCGCCCCTATGAAGTGCAGCGAGACGTAGGGCCGATCGCCGACGACCCAACTGTCGTGGGGCTCGGCGGAGACGTGGAACACGGCGCCTTCGGTCAACTCGATCACCCTGCCGTCCTCGAACGCCACGGTCGCGGTTCCCGACAGCACCATCCCGACATGCTCGACGTTGCAGCGGGACGCCCCAACCGTCGGCCCGACATGAACCGACCATTTCCAGCCCGGCTCGTACTCCGCTCGACCCAGCACCATCCCGCCAAGGCGCACCACCGCAAGGCGCCCCTTCTCGAAGACGCGTACCTCGTCGGGGGTCTCGAACAGCTTCAGCTCGACCGTTCCAAGCATGTTTTCCCTTTCCCCAAGCCACAGGTGCGGCGCTCGGCAGCCTCGATCATCTAAGCGCGGCTCCCGCCCGCGCCTCAGTTCGCGGCGCCCTTCGGCACCAGCCCTCGAGCCAGCAGCTCGGCCGCAATGCCTTCGCCCGCGATCCGATGCTCCAGCGCCCCCCAATGGCCGTAGACGTTGAAGTCCGCCCCTTGCTTCAGCTTGGGCAAGAAGTAAGGCCGCAAATAAATCGCCGGAATCTTGCGATCCTCGCAATAGCCGAAGAAAAAGCGCTCGGCCAATGTCTTTGGCAGGTCCGGCTTGGTCAGTTCGCCGAAGGCCGGCAAGTAGGCCAACGCCACTTTCGCCCCCGTGGCCTCGGCAGCGGCGTGCAACTCATCGAGAATCGCCAGCGTCACCTGCTTCGCCTCCCTGTTCGCAGCACCCGAGCGAAAACGATAGCCGGCGTGCAAGGTGGTGGCTAGCTCGAAGAAGCGTGGCCAGTACTTCGCGGCCGCCAGCGTCTCATCAACCGGAGGCACGGGCGAATGCGTCAGAAGCAACTGGCCCTCGCGCAGCACGAAGCGCGGCTTCGCGTAGTCGCGGAACGCCAGAATGTTGCGCTCCATGTCGATCGTAAGAAACCCGAGCAGAATCAGATCGGGCTTGTAGCGCAAGCCCTCTTCCTTGAGGTACAGCAACATCTGATCGTGACCGTATCCATGCACGCCAAGATTCAAGACCTCGACCTGCGGCAACAGCTCCTGCAGAACGTGGCTGTATGTCTCCTCATCCCCCACGCCCTCGCCGAACGTGAACGAATCGCCCAATACGACGATGCGAAACGCACCCGGCGGCTTCTCGTAGCCGTGCTCGACACTCCCCCGAAGTCCGTGCGCATTGGTATTCAGGAACTTGCCGCCGTAGGCATCGACGTCGCGCAGGTTCGGCTTCAGCGTCCAACCCAGTGTCGCGTTCCACTCGTCGAAGGCGTAGCTGATGGGCGTCCCAAGCTTGGCGTGCCGCTCCAGCCAACGACGCCGCCAAGTCGCGTCGTCGTTGCCCGAGACCCGTTTCAAGAACGCCTCGTTGCCAAGGGCCAAACGTGCGCTGCCCTCGAAGAACAGCAGCAGCGCGAGCGAGTAAGCGAGCCATCCGGCCCAGCGGCGTGCCACGGGCCCCGATCATAGCCGCGACCCCGAAGGCGGCGGTATCATCGCGGGTCGATGCGTATCCAGGGACTGCAGATCCACGAAACGTAGTGAACGGAGGAAGCCCTTGAAGAAGCTGGTTGGACTCGCCCTCGCCTCGCTGCTCGGCGGCACACTGCAGGCCCAGACCCCGGCCGACGCCACGCCGGCGGGCCTCCACGAAGTGTTGTGGCAGAAGCTCGAGGCGCGCATCGACGCGATCGACGACGGCCTCGACGGCGTGATGGGCGTCGCGATCCTCGACCTCACCAACGGCCGGACGCTGCTGCACAACGCGGACCTCGTCTACCCCACCGCCAGCTCGATCAAGCTCGCGATCCTGGCGGAGCTATACCGCCAGTCGGAGCGGGGTGGCGCCGGCAAGGCGCGTCTTTCCGACCCCTACGTGGTGGACGCGAAAGACCTCGTCCCCGACAGCCGAGTCCTGGGCGGCCTCACGCCGGGCGTGACGCGCGTGACCAACCGCGACCTGGCGACCTTCATGCTGGTGGTGAGCGACAACAGCGCGACCAACGTGCTGATCGATCGGGTCGGGTTCGACAGCGTAAATTCCCTGATGGACGAGTTGGGCCTCCCCGGCACACGCCTGCGGCGCAAGATGATGGACCTGAGCGCGGCGCGCGAGGGCCGTGAGAACGTGTCCTCGCCGCGCGAGCTGATGCGGCTGCTGGAGGCGCTCTACCGCGGCCGGGTGGTTGGCAAGACGGCCACCGACGACCTGCTCCGGCTGCTCTCGACGCACAAGGAGAGCGATCTGCCCCGGCTGGTGCCCGAGGACGTCGTGATCGCCAACAAGCCGGGGTCGCTGGAGGCGGTTCGCAACGATTCGGGAATCGTCTACGCAACCAACCGGCCCTTCGTGATCAGCGTGATGACGACACTCGCGGGTGACGAGCGCGCCGCGGAACAGGCGATCGCCGAAGTCGGTCGCGCCGCGTGGCAGGGCTTCGATCGCATCGGCCGAGCCTCGCCCTACGGCCGGGTGGTTTCCCCACGCAATGGGCGATAGAAACAGCGGGCGTACTCATGCGGGGACACCCGGGCGCCCGACGAGTCATCGTAAGTGGCTGATCAGGCAGCCGGTTCCTCGTTGCCGCCCGCGGCACGGCGCTTGCTTCCTAGAAGCTGCTGGGGGAGGCTCATGCGGCTCGTAATACTCGGTCTGGCAGTGGTGGCGGTTGCGGGCCCGGCCCTCGCCTCGGACGAGGAGTACCGCGACGCCCGGATCCGCTACGCGGAATCCGGTGTCACGGTGCAGAGCGCCTCCGAGGCCAGCGCCGAGGAAGCCGTGACCAACATGCCCTTCCTGCCCGGCGACCGCGTCTGGACCGACGGCGGCGGGCGTGTCGAGTTTCAATTCGCCGACGGCAGCGTGCTGCGCCTCGACAACCGCAGCAAGCTCGACTACGTGGCTCATGACGGGGGCGGCGGCGAGCGCATCGTGCTGCGCCTGTGGTCCGGGCATCTCTACTTCCGAGCTCGCGAGCGGGGCGCGGCCGAGATCGAGATCGAGACGCCCTCGGCCTACGTTTCGGCGCGGCAGGCGGGCGCTTTCCGCCTCGACGCAGACGCCGGCGAGACGCGGCTTTCCGTGTACGAGGGCGAGGCGGACATCGAAGCCGCTCGGCGGCGCGAGTCCGTGAGCGCGGGCGAGCGTTCCTGGGTGAGCCGCGGCGACGCCCCCGAATCAGCGCGGCGTTTCGACACCCGGGAGAGCGACGACTTCGCCCAGTGGTACGACGATCGCGACGACCGCCGCTCGTGGGCGGGCGCCAGCGAACGCCATCTGCCCGACGCGATCGATCCCTACGCGAGCGAGCTCGAGAGCCACGGCTCCTGGTATTTCGTCGCCGAGGTGGGGCAGGTGTGGCGGCCCTACGTGGACTCGGGCTGGGCGCCGTACACCAACGGCCGCTGGAGCTGGACCGCCTACGGCTGGACCTGGATCCCCTATGAGCCCTGGGGCTGGGCGCCGTTTCACTATGGCCGCTGGGGTTACTCCGGAGCGGTCGGCTGGTACTGGATCCCGGGCAGCTCCTGGAGCCCGGCCTGGGTCTCCTGGGCCGTGGGCCCCGACTACGTCGGCTGGTGCCCGCTCGGCTACCGGGATCGGCCAGTGACCGGCGGCCCTGTGAGCCGCGGCCATGCGGTGGCGCGGGGGGGCGCTACGAGCGCCGCCAGTGTCGATGCGGGCGCCTGGGTCTACACGCGCCGCGGCGATCTGAGCGCGCGCGACCTGGCGCGCCGCCGCACCACGCCTCCGGCCGATGTCGTCGGCGCGCTGCACGTGGCGCAGTCGCCGCGCGCGCGGCCCAGCCGCGACCTGCGCGTGATCGATGTCGACAGCGGCGTGCGCCGCGAGGCTGGCGTGCCCAGGAACGTGCGCCTCAAGCCCACGGCGGGAGACACGGTGCCCGAGCTGCGCCGCGATCCAGCGACCACGATCGGCTACCCGGAGCTGCGGCACACCCGGCCCGAACCCCGCTACGAGGCAACGACAGCCACGGCGCGCGAAGGGCGCTCGAGCCGGGAGGACGAAGCGCCCCGGGACGTGAGCACGCAGCGGCGCTCTTACGAACGACGCAGCGACGAGGCGACGGACGGGCGCAGCTCCCGCCCACAGCCGAGCGCGCAGCGTGAACAATCGGGTTCGGCGAACGGCGACCGTTCGGGCGCCACGGCGACTCCCCGGGTGCGACAGAGCGAGCCCGACCGCGACGTGCTGCGCCGCATCTTCCAGCCGCTCAGCGAGCCGCGCAGCAGCGAGCCACGCGCGAGCGAGCCACGCACAAGTGCGCCGCGCAGCGAACCGCGCAGCCAGCCGCGCAGCAGCCCGCCGCCTCGCGTCGAACAGCGCAAAGCGCCGGCACCGCCCAACACCCAGCCGCGCGCCGCGCCCCGCAGGGACCGCGACCACCCGTAGCCGCTGCCGCGGGGGCGTGGCCCCGGGATGCCGCGCGCCGGTGCGCTTGCGAATATAGTTGAGCCATGGCGACGGCCGCCCTGGACGCACCCGCACGCGTGTTCACCCTGCGCCGCTTCCTGGTCACCTTCTCGTTCCTGGTCGCGATCCTGGGGGGCTCGCTGCTGGGGGTCTTTCTCGCGTACGAGAACGACCTGCCGCAGATCTCGTCGCTAGAGGACTTCCAGCCGAACATCATCACACAGGTCTTCGCGGCCGACGGCAGCGTGCTTGGCGAGTTCGCGATCGAAAAGCGCGTGGTGATCGGGTTCCGGGACGTGCCCCCGGTGCTGCGTAACGCGATCGTGGCCGTGGAGGACGCCGAGTTCTGGAAACACCTCGGCATCAATCCCTGGCGTATCCCGGGAGCGGCGCTCGCCAACTTCCGCTCGGGGCGCAAGGAGCAGGGCTCCTCGACGCTCACCATGCAGCTCTCACGGCTCCTGTTCCTGACCCCGGAGAAGACCTACGAGCGCAAAATCAAGGAAATCATCCTGGCCTTCCAGATCGAGAAGAACTTCACCAAGGAGGAGATTTTCGCGCTCTACTGCAACCAGGTCTACTTCGGGCATGGCCAGTACGGGGTCGAGGCCGCCAGCCGCTCATTCTTCGGCAAGTCCGCGAAGGCCCTGACGCTGGCGGAGGCGGCCCTCTTGGCCGGCCTCCCCCAGAATCCGAGCCGGCTCTCCCCCATCGACAACCCGGAGCGCGCCCGCGAGCGGCGCAACCGCGTCCTGAGCCGCATGCTCGAGGAGAAGTACATCTCCGATGCCGAGGCCCGGACTGCGGCGGAACAGCCACTCGAGCTGCACGTGCGCAAGGAACCGCCCTCGGTCGCCCCACACTTCCTCGAAGAGGTCCGCAAGTACCTCGAGCGCGAGTACGGCTCGCAGCGCATCTACCAGGGCGGGCTGCGGGTCTACACGACGCTCGACCCCGTGCTGCAGCGCGCGGCGAACGAGGCCGTGCGCAAAGGCCTGCGCCAGCTCGACCGCCGCACCCGCGGCTTCGTGGCGCCCAGCGCCTCGATCCTCGAGGACGGCGCCTTTCCCGACCCGCTCCACCTCGAGGAGTGGGACGGGCCGATGCTCGAGGGCGGTGTGACCCGCGGTGTCGTGCTCGCCTCCGATCGAAGCATGGCCCTCGTCCAGCTCGGCGAGTACCGAGCCCGTGTCGGGGCGCGGGAGATCGAATGGACGCGCAAGGGCAACCTCGCCGAGGTGCTCCCGCGCGGCGCGATCGTGCCCTTCCGCATCCTCTCTCTCGCCGGCGAAGGGGACAAGAAAGAGGCGCGCGTGCTCCTCGAACAGGAGCCGAAGGTGGAGGGCGCGCTGGTTGCGATGGAGGTGCGGACCGGCGCCATCAAGGCGATGTTCGGAGGCTACGACTTCGAGCGCAGCAAGTTCAACCGCGCGACGCAGGCGATGCGGCAGGTCGGTTCGGCCTTCAAGCCGGTCCTGTACGCGGCAGCAATGGAGACCCTGGAATGGACGCCGTCCACGATCGTGCTCGACGCGCCGATCTCGTTCCCGAACCCGTGGAACAAGACGGTGTGGACGCCCCACAACTACGACTTCAAGTTCCTCGGCCCGATCCCCGTGCGAAAGGCGATCGCCCAGAGCCGCAACATCCCGGCAGTGAAGACGCTGCAGGCCGTGGGCATCGAAAAGGGCGTCGAGTACGCGCGCAAGCTCGGGCTCACGGGTGAGCTGCCGCCGTACCTGCCGATCGCCCTGGGCGCGGGCGAAGCCACGCCGATGCAGATGGTCGCGGCCTTCGGCACGTTCGCGAACCAGGGCCTGCGCATGACCCCGATGCTGATCACCCGCATCACGGATCGCGACGCAAACACCATCGAGGAGAACCGTCCGCGGGCCCAGGACGCGATCCGCGCCGACACGGCGTACCTGATGACGAGCCTGCTACGCGGCGTCGTCGAGCACGGCACGGCCGCGCGGGCAAGGGCCCTGAAGCGACCCGTGTCCGGCAAGACCGGGACGACGAACGACTACACCGACGCCTGGTTCGTGGGCTACGAGCCTTCGCTCGCGGCCGCCGTCTGGGTCGGCTACGACGACAAGCGTGAGAGTCTGGGCCGCAAGGAAGAGGGGGCCCGCGCTGCGCTGCCGATCTGGATGGATTTCTGGGGACAGGTGATGAAAGATCGGCCCGTGGAGGACTACCCGATCCCCGGCAACATCGTCTTCGTGCCCGTCGACGAGATGGGCCGGCCGGGCAAGCCGGGGATTCCCGGCGTCGCGATGGAGCCGTTCGTGGCGGGCACAGAGCCCCGCCTGGCCGCGGCCGGCGGGACTCCCGCACTGTGAAGGCCCGCCTCGCTCCAGACCTTTCGGACACCCTTCGCGCAGCGAACCTTGCCCTCGTCCAGAGCCTCGATTTGTCCGCCGTCCTCGAGACGCTGCTCGACTACCTCCAGCGCCTGGTTCCCTACGACACTGCCAGCGTGATGCTCCTCGAGAACGGCGCCTTGCCGATTCGCGCCGCGCGCGGCTACGAGCGCTTTGGCGACGCCGCGCTCACGCGCCAGCTCAGCTTCGACCCGGCGACGCGGGCGCACCTCCGCCGCATCCTGGACGGGCGCGAGAGCTCGATCCTCGCCGATGTGCTGGATGAGCCTGGCTGGGACCGCCGCTTCTCGCGCCACATCCGGAGCTGGATGGGGGTGCCGCTGCTCCACGGCGAGACGGTCGTCGGGCTGTATTCCGTCGACAAGGCCGAGCCGGGCTTCTTCACCGCGGAGCACCGAGAGCTGGCCGAGGCCCTGGCGGCTCCGGCCACGATCGCGATCCAGAACGCGCAGCTGACCGCGCGACTGCAGGGCACGATCGTGGAGATGGAGGAGCGTGCCGAGCAGAAGCGTCGCGCCGAGCAGGCGCTGCGCGAGACCGAGGAGCGCTTCGCGCGGGTCTTTGGTGCGAGCCCGGCGGCGCTCAGCATCAGCAGCCTCGCCGACGGCCGCTATCTCTACGTCAACGACGCGTTCCTGCGCCTGGTCGGCTACCCCCGCGAGGAGCTCGTGGGCCGCACCTCGGTCGACATCGCGTTCTGGGACGACGCCGACGATCGCGCCCAGGCCATCTCGGTCCTGAAGGAGCAGGGCTCGCTTCGCGATCTCGAGACGACCGTCACCACCAAGTCCGGGGAGCGCCGCGACACGCTGCTCTCCCTGGAGCTTCTGGAGATGGACGGGGAGGCCTGTCTGCTCGGCGCCTGCCAGGACGTGACCGACAGGAAGCGCGCGGAGCAGGCCGTGCGCACGCGCGAGGCCGAGCAGAAGGTGATCCTCGACTCGGTGAACGCGATGATCTGGTACAAGGACAAGTACAACCGCATCCTGCGCGCGAACCGCGCCGCGGCGGCAACCCTGGATCTTCAGCCCAAGGACGTGGAGGGCCGCTCGACGTACGATCTCTACCCCGACGAGGCGGCGCAGTTCTACGAAGACGATCTCGACGTGATCCTCTCGGGACGCCCGAAGCTGGGGATCGTGGAGACGCTCCAGACGCCCTCGGGGGAACGCCGTGTCCTCCAGACCGACAAGATCCCGTACCGTGACGCGGACGGCAACATCATCGGCGTGATCGTCTTCGCGGTGGACATCACCGAGCGCCGCACCCTCGAGGAGCAGTTGCGGCAGGTCCAGAAGATGGAGGCTGCGGGCCGCCTCGCGGGAGGCCTCGCCCACGACCTGAACAACCTGCTCACCGCCGTCCTCGGCTACGGCGACCTGCTCCTCGCCCGCCTGCCCGAGGGCGATCCGCTGCGCCGCCACGCGCAGGAGATCCGCCACGCCGGCGAGCGCGCCTCGACCCTGACCCGGCAGTTGCTCGCCTTCAGCCGCAAGCAGGTCCTTGTCTCCGAGGTCGTCGACCTGAACGCGATGATCGGCCAGCTCGAGACGATGCTGCGCCGGCTGGCAGGCGAACGCGTCGAACTGGCGCTGGATCTGAGCTGCCTCGGACACGTGGTCGCCGACCCGGGCCAGCTCGAGCAGGTGCTGATCAACCTGGTGCTGAACGCGCGCGATGCGATGCCCCGTGGCGGCCAGTTGTCGATCGCGACCCGCGACGTGATCCTCGACGCGGACTACACCCACGCGAATATCGAAGCCACCGAGGGACCGCACGTGCTGCTCGAGGTGGACGACAGCGGCATCGGCATGGATGCCGAGACGCGCAGCCACATCTTCGAGCCCTTCTTCACCACCAAGGAGCGCGGCAAGGGCACGGGCCTGGGCCTGGCCAGCGTGTACGGCATCGTGAAGCAGAGCGGCGGGCACCTGGCGCTGGACACGCAGCTGGGACGCGGCTCGCGCTTCCGCGTCTATCTCCCACGGACCGAAAGCCCTTCGGCCGCGGCCCCCGCCAGCGTACGGCCGTCGGCGCGCGGCACCGAGACGGTGCTGATCGCGGAGGACGAGGCGATGGTACGTTCGCTCGCGCGTGAGATCCTCGAGGAGGTCGGCTACCGCGTGCTCGAGGCCGAGAGCGGCGAGCAGGCGCTGCGCTTGGCAGTGGACCACGCCGGCCCCATCCACGCGCTATTGAGCGACGTGGTGATGCCCGGCATGAACGGCCCCGAGACCGCCGAGCGCATCCGTGCGCTGCGCCCCGAGTTGCGCGTGCTCTACATGTCCGGGCACGCCGACGACCCGGCGATCGAAAGCGGGCAAGCCGCGGGCGACGCGCCCCTGCTGGCGAAGCCGTTCTCGCCCTCGGAGCTCACCTCCCGGATCCGCGAGATCCTCGACCGCCGTTGCTGAGCGGAGGGGCGGAGGGCGTTACTCTTCGTCGGTAGCCGGCTGGCCTAGCGTGCCCTTGGCGCGTGCCACGAGTGTCGTGTTGATGAAGCTGTCGATGTCGCCGTCCAGGACCCGGTCCACGTCGCCCTCCTGATACTTCGTGCGATGGTCCTTGACCATCCGGTACGGGTGGAGAACGTAGGAACGGATCTGGCTCCCGAAAGCGATGTCCTTCTTCGACGATTCGACCGCGTCGAGCTTGGCCTTTTGCTTCTGGAGTTCGAGGTCGTAGAGGCGGGCCTTCAGCACCTTCATCGCGACCTCGCGGTTGCGGATCTGGCTGCGCTCGTTCTGGCACGAGACCACCAGCCCGCTGGACAGGTGCGTGATGCGCACGGCCGAGTCGGTGACGTTGACGTGTTGGCCCCCGGCGCCGCTCGAGCGGTAGGTGTCGATGCGCAGGTCCTTGTCCTGGATCTCGATCTCGATGTTGTCGTCGATTTCCGGCCAGGCGAACACGGAGGCGAACGAGGTCTGGCGGCGTGCGTTGGCGTCGAACGGGCTGATTCGCACCAGGCGGTGGACGCCGGCCTCGGCCAGCAGATACCCATAGGCGTACTCGCCCTGGACGATCACGGTCGCGCTCTTGATGCCCGCCTCCTCGCCAGCCTGGATCTCGGTGATATCGCGCTTGAAGCCGCGGCGGTCGCACCAGCGCAGGTACATGCGCAGCAGCATCTCGGCCCAGTCCTGGCTGTCGGTGCCCCCCGCGCCGCTGTTGATCGAGAGGATGGCGTTGGCACGGTCGTGCTCGCCGCCCAGCATCTTCTGGAACTCGGCGACCTCGACCGTCTTGTGCAGCGCGTCCAGGCCGGGCCCCAGGTCCTTCTCGACGTCCTCACCGGACTCGGCCCATTCCAGCAGCACCCGGGCGTCGTCCTCCTGGGCCTTCAGGCTCTTCAGCAGGGCGAGCTCCGCCTCGATCCGCTTGCGCTTTTGCAGCACCTTCTGGGCCGCGGGCTGATCCTTCCAGAACTCGGCGCTCCCCATCTGTTCTTCGAGCCGGGCGAGTTCGCCTTCCAGCTTGGCTCGTTCAAAGATAGCCGCGCACGTCCGCGGCCCTCGCGACCAGATCCTGGAAACGCTGTCTCAGCGGATGCGCCAAGTCTCGTCCTTTCGGAAAAGCGGGATTCTATCAGGCCCGGCGCGATCGCAAGGTGGCGGCGCTGAAGGCGATCGCGGCGCCCAGACAGGCCCACGCGAAGATGTCGCCCTGGCGGGTGTAGAAGGTCAGCTCCGTGACGAAGGGCACGTCGCGCACCAGCACGCCTCGCTCGAACAACTGGGTGCGTGCCACGACCCGGCCGAAGGGATCCACGACCGCCGTGACGCCCGTGTTCGCCGCTCGCACCAGGTAGCGCCCGTTCTCGACGGCGCGCAGTCGGGCCATGGCGAAGTGCTGGTAGGGAGCGGAAGTGCGTCCGTACCAGGCGTCGTTGGTGATGTTCACGAACAGCTCCGAGCCGCGCGCGGCGAACTCGCGGCCGAGGTCGGCGAAGATCGCCTCGTAGCAGATCGTGGTCGAAAGCTGGTGCCCGCCGATCCCGCCGATCGCGTAGCTGTCTCCTGGCGAGAAGTCGGCGACCTGCTGGACGACCTTCGCGGCCACGCGTCCGCCGAGGGTGAGCAGCGGCCGCAGCGGCACGTACTCGCCGAACGGCACCAGCCGGATCTTGTGATAGCGAAGCAGCATCGTCCCATCCGGGTCGATCAGCTTCGCGCCCACGAAACTGCGTCCGGTCTCGCCCGGCTCGCGATCGTCGTTGCCGAAGAGCAGCCCCACGCGCAAGCGGCTGGCAAGCTCGTCGAGCGCCTCCGCGATCCCCGGCGTCTCGTCGTAGTAGAACGGAACCGCGGACTCGGGCCACACGATCAGGCGCGCCCCCTCGGCCGCGGCCTGCTCGGTGAGCTCGACGTGCCGCCTCAGGTTGCTGAAGGCGAGCGCCTCGTCCCACTTCTCGTGTTGCGGGATGCTCGCCTGAACCAGGCCGACCCGGATCCGGCCGGTCTCGGGAAGTGTGGTCCGGCTGCGCCACAGGCCGTCTCCCGCGATTACCGCGAGGGTCAGGGCCAGGCCCAGGGCCGCGCGACGGCGACGCACCCGGCTGCGCTCGACGGCGACGTAGGCGAGCACTGACGACGCCAGGACGACGAGGAAGGAGACCGCGTACACCGCGCCGAAACGGGCGATCTGCACGATCGCCACGTTATCAGCCTGGCTGTAGCCGAGCAGGCACCAGGGAAACGAGAAGAACGTGTTGACGCGCAGGATCTCGGTCGCCACCCAGGCGACCGGTGCGAGCAGCAAGCCTTCGGGCCCGACGCTGGCCACCCAGCGCGCCAGGAGCCAGGCGAACAGCGCCGGAAAGACCGCGAAGGCGAGGCACAGCAGCAGCATCACGAAGATCCCGACCAGCAGGCTGAGGCCGCCGAACTGGACCACGACGTACGAGGTCCAGTACAGCAGCCCCAAGGCCGACACGGCGCCCGTCACGTATCCCAGGCGAAGGGCCGTGAGGCCGCTCGTCCCCACCAGCGCGATCAGCAGCGGCGCCAGGGCGACCCAGGCCACGGCCCCACTCCCGAACTTCGGGAACGAGAACGCGAGGAGCACCCCGGAAAGAGCGGCGAGGGTGTCCCGGCCCGGGCGCCTCAAGCGCCGGCAGCGCGTGTTTCGAGGTGCTGCCCCGCGACCTCGGCGGCGTTGTACGAAGAACGCACGAAAACGCCGGAATACACGCTGGGGAATCCCAGCGCGCGGGCGTGAGCGCCCAGGCTCTCGAAGCCGGCCGGCGTCAGGTAGCGGTCGACCGCGACGTGCTCGCGGCTCGGCCTCAGGTACTGGCCGAGCGTCACGATGTCGACTTGCACGCGTCGCAAGTCAGCGAGCACGCTCGCGATCTCCGCGTCGGTTTCGCCCAGGCCCAGCATCAGCCCGCTCTTGGTCGTCTGGCCGGGGACACACTGCTTCACGGCCGCGAGCAGCTCCAGGCTCAGGCGATAGTCGCCTTGCGCGCGGACCCTCTGGAACAAGCGCGGCACCGTTTCGATATTGTGATTGAAGACGTCGGGACGCGCTGCCAGCACCAGCGCCAGCGCCCAGCGGTCGCCCTTGAAGTCGGGCGTCAGCACTTCTATCTGTGCCCCCGGCAGCCGGGCGCGGAGCGCCTCGATCGTGGCCGCGAAGTGCGAGGCGCCACCGTCGCGCAGATCGTCGCGCGCCACGGCGGTCAGCACGACGTAGCGCAGGCCGAGCCGAGCTGCCGCTTCGGTCACGCGCGCCGGCTCGTCGGGATCCGGCGGCAACGGCTTGGCCGTCACCACCGAGCAGTACCCGCAGCGTCGCGTACAACGCTCGCCGAGCAACATGAAGGTCGCCGTCCCGCGCGAGAAGCACTCGCCGAGGTTTGGGCAGCGGGCCTCCTCGCACACCGTGGTGAGCTTCTGTTCCCGCAGCAGGACGCGCAGCTCGCGCGCTCCCGCCGCCAGCGGGCTGCCCTTGCGGGCCCACTCCGGCAGACGCGGTAGCGGAGCTATCGCGGCCACAGGGCCCTAGGCCCCGCGCACATACCTGCGCCTTCAAAGGAGCGGGCGGCACGCGCAGCAGGATTCACTCGCGCGGAGCGCCTCGATCGTGGCCGCGAAGTGCGAGGCGCCACCGTCGCGCAGATCGTC
>JAQBHI010000101.1:0-49532 GCA_032127875.1 Acidobacteriota bacterium | reverse complement strand
GCTTGACGGCACCAATATCAGCTCGACCTTCACCCGGCCGCGCCAAGTCTACGAAACTTTCATTCTCCGCGGGTGGCCAAAGGCCATGGCCATTCACTCGGGCGCGGAGCGACTGGGGGGGAGCGCGAAGCGCGCGGGGGGGTGCGTGGTTCCGTACCCCCCCGCCTTGTCTAGAACCGGATGTTCAGGCCCAGCGTGGCAGTCAAGCCGCCGAGGTCGATCCGGTTGCCCGCGAAGTCGTCGGGCATGTCGTCCTTGCTCCACTGGTACTTCACTTCCGCGTTGACGCTGAAGTCGTGGCTGACCGGCGCGCGCACACCACTGGCGACGTGGAAACCCCAGCCCACGCCGTCCGACACGAACGAGTCGGCAATGATGGTATTGCTGGGCGAGTCGAAGTCGACGAAATCGCCGAATTCCTCGTAGCGGTATGGGATCATGTCGCCGCCCACCGCCAGGTAGGGGGAGAACTGGCCTCGACCGGTGGGCCCGAGGCGTAACTGGACGGCGATCGGAACGG
Organism: Acidobacteriota bacterium; assembly: GCA_032127875.1. Classification (GTDB taxonomy): domain Bacteria; phylum Acidobacteriota; class Vicinamibacteria; order Fen-336; family Fen-336; genus CADEEV01. The sequence continues at coordinate 49,012 of JAQBHI010000101.1, read as the reverse complement.
TCGTGAGGCGCAGCGTCTGGAAGATCTCCCGGTCACTCTCGCTGACGAATTCACGGTACGACGTGTCCAGCGTGCGCTGATAGCCGTCGATACTGAAGCCCAGCTCCGCCAGTTCGCTCACCTTCACGTTGAACTGCGCGCCGCCCGCGAAGCCGATCCAGTCCTTCTTCTCGAGCCGGCGTCCATCCTTCACGTAGAGCTCGGCGTCGTCCACGAACAGGTTGCTCTTGGTCGTCGGGAAGAACGCGCCCACCCGAAGGTCGAGGCTGCCGGCCTCGCTCACCACCGGCACGGACGCGAGTGTAAGAAGGCTCAGCACGACGGTCGCTCGGCGCATGCAGTTCTCCTTCGAGTCGGCGGGGCTCTTACCGGAAGGGTGCCGCCGCTCGAAAGACAGCAATAGCAGAAACAATGCCAGCCTGGCCAATTGCGCAATCCGGAGATTCTGCGGGAGTTACGGCCCCTAGCCTCGAGCCGATCGTCCTCCCGCGAGGACGGTATAGACTCCGGCCATGAATGGATCCGCCGCGACGTTTTTCCTGCTCGGCCTCGCGCTGCCCGCAGCAGCGGCCGCGAGCAGCGCAGCCGTGAACCCGCTGTGGGCGCGGATCGACCGCGCCACACAAGCCGTGCTGCCAAAGGTGATCGCCTGGCGTCGCGACATCCACCAGAACCCGGAACTGGGCAACCGCGAAGTGCGCACCTCCGCCCTGGTAGCCGCGCATCTGAAAGCGCTCGGCCTCGAGGTGCGAACGGGCGTCGCGCACACGGGTGTGATCGGCGTGCTGCGGGGCGGCAAACCCGGACCCATCGTCGCCCTGCGCGCCGACATGGACGCGCTGCCGGTGACGGAAGAGGTCGACCTTCCGTTTCGCTCGACAGCCAAGGCCGAGTGGGGCGGCCGCGAAGTCGGTGTGATGCATGCTTGCGGCCACGACAACCACACCGCGATCCTAATGGGCGTCGCCGAGGTTCTCGCCGGCATGCGGGCGCAACTTCCCGGCACCGTCAAGTTCTTGTTCCAACCCGCCGAAGAGGGCACGCCGCCGGGCGAAGACGGTGGCGCCAAGATGATGGTCGCCGAGGGCGCGCTCGAGGACCCGAAGGTCGACGCGATCTTCGGCCTGCACGTGTTCCCGTACGAGGTGGGCTCGATCGTCTACAAGCCTGAAGGGATCATGGCGGCCTCGGACACGCTCGAGATCACGGTTCGCGGACGCCAGACGCACGGCGCTTTGCCCTGGGAAGGCATCGACCCGATCGTTGTCTCGTCGCAAATCGTGCTGGGCCTGCAGACGATCGTCAGCCGCCAGGCCGACCTGACTAAGGCCCCCGCCATCGTCACCATCGGCAGCATCCAGGGCGGCAACCGCTACAACATCATCCCGGACGAGGTGAAGCTCACCGGAACCATCCGCAGCTTCGACCCGGCGATGCGCCTCGACATCCACGATCGGATTCGGCGCACGGCAGAAAACATCGCGGAGGCCGGCGGCGCCACGGCCACGGTCAAGATCACCTTCGGCAGTGTCGTCACCTACAACGACCCGGCGCTCACGCAGCGTATGGGACCGACGCTGAAACGCGTGGCCGGCGCCGACCACTGGATCCCGAACGGGCGCGTCACCACGACGGCGGAGGACTTCGCCGACTACCAACAGAAGGTGCCCGGGGTCTTCTTCTTCCTGGGCATCACGCCGCGGGACGCCGACCCGAAGACGGTGGCTCCCAATCACTCGCCGCGCTTCTTCGCCGATGAAGCTGCTTTGCCCGTCGGCGTGCGCGCGCTGGCGAATCTGGCGGTGGACTACCTGGCCGCGGGCAAGTAGCCGCGACTCGCATCGGGCGCTAAGATTGGAGCGGGAAACGGGATTCGAACCCGCGACTTCGACCTTGGCAAGGTCGCACTCTACCACTGAGCTATTCCCGCCCGGGAGCTAGGTAGACGGACGGAATGGTACTCAACGGCACCGGTTTCCGTCAACCGGTTCGCCCGCCTTGATCGTCCGCGACGAGTCCTCTATATTGCCTCGGTCGGTGGTGGCGTAGCCAAGTGGTTAAGGCGGAGGTCTGCAAAACCTCTACTCAGCGGTTCAAATCCGCTCGCCACCTCCACCTTCCCCTTCAAGCAGATAGATTTCGAATTCAGCGGGGTCGCCACTTTGTCCCCACTTTGCCCTGAGAGATCGGGACCACCTTCCGGGCCGCGCCCTTCGTCGCCGCGTGGAGCACTGCAGCTTGGCCGCACCTTCCTGAAGCATGGCTTCGTCCACGATCGCATACCGCGAGTAGATACTAGCGATCTGGTAGCCCACGAGCGCCATCGCCGTGCTGCGCGGGACGCCAGCGCGTTCAAGATTCCTAACCGCGCTGCGCCAGTAGTCGTGAGGGATGAGGCCAGGGAGCCCGGCCTCCTCTACGGCCTTCTGCCACGATCGGCGGAACGCCACGATGCGCTCGCCGTTGCGGTGGAATATCCACGGCGCGATCAGGTCGTTCGCCTTCTCGACTGCATCGGTCGCTTTCCGCTGCGCCTCCAGAACCGCCGGGATGGCGGGAATGGTCGTGGCCAGCTCAGCGAGCCGAAGGTCCGTAGCGGATCCGCGTGTTGGCGATAGCCAGCTCCACGCGGCGATTCTTGGCGCGCGCCGCCTCGGACGTGCCCCGCACCAGGGGCAGGGACTTCCCGTGGCCGGTGACGCTCACGATCTCCGGCGGCAACCCCGCCTTCACCAGGTAGTCCCGCACGGCCTGGGCGCGACGCTCGGAGAGCTTCCGGTTGTACTCCTCAGACCCCAGGTCGTCGGTGTGTCCGTTCACGGAGACCGTGTAGTCCTGTGAGGTCAGGAGGATCCCCGCGACGCGGCTCAGAAGCTCGCGATCCTCGGGGCGCAGATCGGCCTTGTCGAACTCGAATTTCAGGTAATCGCTCCCGAGGCTCATCACCAGCCCGAGGGCGGTGCGCTGCGTCTCCGCGACCTGGCTCAAGGCCTCGTCCAGCCGGTTGAGCTCGGCCTCTGCCTTCTTGCGGATGCGGTCGGCTTCAGCCTGCGCGCGGGCCGCCTCGTCCTTGGCGCTGCTGGCCTCGTGGCGTGCGGCCTCGGCCTCCTCCCGCGCGGTCACCGTCATCGCCTCCGCCTGCTGCCGCCCATCCGCCGCCGCTCGGGCCGCAGCTTCAGCCTGCAGGGCCCGCTCCAGCGCTTCCCGGGAGCGCACCGCGCCCTCGCGCGTCTCGACGGCGAGGCTGGCGATCTGTCGCTCCACCGCCTCCGCCCGTCGCCGGATCTCGTACCCGGGGAATCCCAGACCGAGGAGGAGGAAGACGAAGAAGGCGGCGAGAAGGGCCAGGATCGCGCCACGCTTGCCCCGGACCGGCCCAGTCGTCTCCTCGGCCTGCAGGGAAAGACCCCCCGGGCGCCCCATGCTCCAAGACTAGCCCAAGTTCACCGCTTCTTCACTGTGACGCCGAGCACGCCGTGGCCTTCGGGGGATGGCGTGCTACATTCGAGGGAGGCTCGCATGAAGGCTGGAACGGTCTGGGAGTCCGCCAAGGTCGAGGGTAGCCAGCTGGTCGGCAAGGTGAAGCAGCTGGTCCGCGAGGGCAACGGTCGCCGCGTCGTCGTCAAACAGCGGGGGCAGAGCCTGGTCGAGCTCCCGCTGACCGTGGGAGTCGTGGGTGCGCTCGCCGCTCCCACCCTGGCCGCTCTCGGCGCTCTCGCCGCCCTTCTCACCGAGTGCACGATCGAGATCGAGCGAGCGGAGCAGCCACCCCGCGCGAAGCCGCGGCGGGCTTCCGCCGGCCGGCGAGGGCGCGCCCCGCAGGCCCGCCCCAGGTCTTCCCGTTGAAGCTGGTCCTGGCTCGATGAGCGAGATCGAAGAGCTGCTCCAAGAGTTCCCCCCCGGCGTGCGGGAGCATCTCCTTCGCGTATGGGACCGGATGCCGCAGGCCGCGCGCGCACCTCTGACGAAAGCCCTCCGCGAGCTGCCCGAGGAGCTGCGGCCGTGGCGCGAGCTGATGGACCTGGCCTTGTCTCACGTCCGAGTCGTCACCGGGGACAAGCGGCGGGTGGCCATCGTGGGCCCCGCCAACGTCGGCAAGTCGACGCTCTACAACCAGCTCGTCCGGAACCCCGCGGACCACGCCGCGGTGAGCGCGGTGCCCGGCACTACGCGGGTGAGCCAGGCCGCCGACGCGGGGCTGTTTGCGGTGGTGGACACACCCGGAGCCGATGCCGTGGGCACCGTGGGCGAGGCCGAGAAGCAGCGGGCCTTCGCCACGGCGCGCGAGGCCGACTTCCTGGTCATCGTCTTCGACGCGATCCAGGGCATCAAGCGGGCAGAGCAGGAGCTGTTTCGGGAGCTCCAGGCCCTCGAGCACCCCCACGTGGTCGTCCTCAACAAGATCGACCTCGTGGCGGGGGTGCTCGAGCGCGAGCGCGTCGTGGAGGCCGCAGCACGCAACCTGTGTCTGGCACCGGACCAGGTCCTGCCCTGCGTCGCCAAGGACGGCAAACAGGTCGAGCGCGTGCTGCTGGCCGTCGCCAAGGCCGAACCGCAGATCGTGGCGGCCCTCGGCGCTGCGCTTCCCCAGCATCGGGCGGCCCTGGCCTGGTCCGCGACCCGGAAGGCCGGTGCGACCGCAGCCGCCATCGCGCTCGCTCCCTTGCCCATCCTCGACATCTTCCCGCTCCTGGCCGTACAGACGTCCCTCGTGCTCGGGATCGCGCGCATCTACCGCCAGCGCATCAGCCTCAAGCGGGCCCGCGAGCTCGTTGTCACGTTCGGGCTCGGGTTCCTGGGCCGGACGCTGTTCCAGGAGCTGTCGAAGCTGGGGGGACCGCCAGGCTGGCTGCTGTCCGCCGCCATCGCCTCCTCGACCACGCTCGTGATGGGCCGCGCGGCGGCTCTGTGGTTCGAGCGCGGGGAGAGGGCGCGGGCGTCCGACCTCAGAGCCGAGAGCCGGTCGCTCACCCGGCGGATGCTCGAGTCCCTCAAAGGGCTGCGGCGCCGCCGCCCCAGCCCGGAGGTCCTGCGGCGTGAGGTCGAGGCCGTGCTCCCGAATGCCCCGCCGATCGGGGCTCCCCTGCTGTTGCCGTCGCCGCCGGCTGCCGACGAAGCCTGAGGCGGTGAAGGCGTCGGCGATGTGCCCGCCGCAGCAAGATCTCGGAAATGGCTCCCTCCGCCCGCCCGGCCAGGAATAAGATGCGGCCAGGACAGCCCATGACCCTGTTACGGCCCGACGCCGTCCATAGCGTCGATACCTTCATCGCGACTCCTGCCGCGATCGAGGCTCTTGATCTCTGCAGGGCCTTGGCCGGCACAGGCCCCGACACGCCCCGTCTGCTCCTGCTGCACGGTCCACCTGGCTCGGGGAAGACCCACTTGCCGCACTCGATCCGCCACGCTCTCCACGGACGAATTCACCAGTGGCCGTCCTTCGCACGAGGGCCATGGAATGCGTCCAGAACCTGATGGCAGCGCCGCGCCCTGACGAGGCCGCCGACCTTCCGCGCCCATGACCCTCCGGCGGCGTCGTGACGATCGACGATCTCCACGTCCTGTTCGGGAAGCCTGCGACCCAGAGGGAGATTGGATGCCAGATTGGAGCCGTCCTCGAGGGAGGCTCGCGGCTGGCATGCGCGGTCGGCTGCCTCGACGAGGTCCCGCAGCTGATCGACGCAGTCCGCGGGATGCCCGGGGCGCGCCTCGCCGAGCTAACCCCCCCGAGCCACCGCGACATGTGCCGCATCCTCGACGCGTGGGCCAGCGCGGAAGGGTGGTTGCTGTCCCCGGAGGTGCTGGATTCCATGGCGACGTCATGCCCCCGCATTCGCCGCGCGGCTAGCGCGATCGCACGGCACCGATTTGAAGCGTCGCGCGCCGGCCCCGCGTCGTAGATTCCTGTCCCCCGGCGCGGGTATCGCCACGCCAGCAGGACGCGCACGCTGACGACGAGCTCCGGCGGGTTGCGCTCGGCGTCCGCCGCATTGAGCGCGAGCACCATGGCCCGAATCCGCTCGAGGCCAGCCGACGGGTCGAAGTCGAACGAAGACTCCCACTGGTACGGAAGTCGTTCGTGGCTCCCTCCCAGGAGTGACTGGCAAATGTGCGTATCGTCGGCTGGTTTTCCTAGCCCAACGTCGGCATGTTGAGGCCGGACGCAGGCGTGTCCTGGTGCTGCCAGCGCGTGGTCACGACTTTGGTGCGCGTGTAGAACTTGACGCCCTCGACGCCGTGCAAGTGCAAGTCCCCGAAGAGCGAATTCTTCCACCCGCCGAACGAATAGAACGCCACCGGCACTGGAATCGGCACGTTCACGCCAACCATGCCGACCTGCACCTCGTTTTCGAAGCGCCGTGCCGCGCCGCCCGACTCTGTGAAGATCGCCGTGCCGTTGGCGTAGGGATTGCGATTGACGAGCGCGATCGCCTCCTCCAGCGTCTTCGCGCGCAGCACGATGAGCACCGGGCCAAAGATCTCGTGCTTGTAGATTTCCATGTCCGGCGTCACGTGGTCGAAAAGCGTCGTGCCGAGGAAGAAGCCTTCCTTCACCGGCGGCGTGCCGCCGTCCAGCACCGGCTTCGCGCCTTCCGCCTTGCCCTTGTCGATGAAGGACGCGACTTTGTCGCGGTGCTGGCCTGTGATCAGCGGGCCCATATCCACGCCGTCGGCATCGCCCGGCCCGATCTTGATGGCTCTGGCCTTCTTCTCCAGCAGCCTGACAAGCGGATCTCCCGCCGCGCCCACCGCCACCACGGCCGAGATCGCCATGCAGCGCTCGCCCGCCGAACCGTAGGCGGCGCCGATCAGTGCGTCGGCGGCGAACTCGAGGTCGGCGTCGGGCAGCACCACGGCGTGGTTCTTCGCGCCCCCCAGGGCCTGCACGCGCTTGCCGTTCTTGGCACAGGTCTCGTAGATGTACTTCGCGATCCGCGTCGAGCCGACGAAGGAGACCGCCGCGATGCCCGGGTGCGCGAGGATCGCGTCCACCGCCGCCTTGTCGCCGTGCACGACGTTGAACACGCCGTCAGGCAGCCCTGCCTCCTTGAACAGCTCCGCCATGCGGATCGCGGCCGAGGGCACTTTTTCCGAGGGCTTGAGGATGAAGGTGTTGCCGCACGCGATCGCCACCGGGAACATCCACATCGGCACCATCGCCGGGAAATTGAACGGCGTGATGCCCGCGCACACGCCCACGGGCTGGCGCACCGTGTGCGTGTCCACCGCGGTGCCGACGTTTTCCGAGTGCTCGCCCTTGAGGAGCTGCGGAATGCCGCAGACGAATTCCACCACCTCGATGCCGCGCTGCACCGAGCCCATGGCATCCGGTAACGTCTTGCCATGCTCGGCGGTAATCAGGCGCGCGATGTTCTTCTGATGTGCCTGCAGGAGCTGCAAGAACCTCTGCATGACGCGCGCGCGCTGCAGGATCGAAGCATCGCGCCACTCCGCATAGGCGGCGCTCGCCGCCTTCACGGCCGCATCGACGGTGGCCGCATCGCAGTAGGGCACGCGTTTGGTCACCTGCCCGGTGGCGGGATTGTACACCTCGCCCGTGCGCCCGCCGGGCACCATGGACTTGCCCCCGATCCAGCAGGGCACGCTGTCGAGTTTCAGTTCAGTGGGCTTGTTCATGGGCAATCTCCTGCGCAGGGGAAAATCTTACGCCGATATACGCGGCGCGTACCCGCTCCCCTCCTCCCGGCCCGCCTCGCATTCAACGCTGAGGGCACGACCTACAGCGAGGAGGGCCGTGTCTCTGATCTGGTGGAAAAGTTCTGAAGGCGTCATCATCCAGCGCAGTTGTAATCAAAAGCGACTGCGCCCGCTTGCCGGCGGGTGCCGGAGGATGACGCCATGGGGAACCATAGCAGGGACGGCGTAGCTGTTGAAGCCGAGGTTGGGTGGGGACACGATCGAGTTGCGAATGCGGGAGCGTTCCGCGCGACGGCCGCGGTTAGCGCTCGAAGCGCTGGCGGTCGAGCCTCGTGTCCTTCGCGCGGTAGACCTCGCCCATCCCGCCCGCCCCGAGGGGGGCCAGGACCTCGCGTCAAGTCGCCGCGCCCTACCGGCGTCCTCAGCTTCGGAGCTTGGCCCGGATGCCTGACGGGAAAGCCTGTCGCCTCTGGAGCATGCGGTCGCGACCGCCTAGTTGCTGGCAAGTGCGTCATGCCGTACGATGGCATGAAGGCATGAAACCTAGGTGAGGTGATCGTGGCGATAACGGCAATCGGCGAGATCAAGGTCGTTGGAAAGAGCGGGCAGATCTCGTTGGGGAAGCGCTACGCGGGCAAGACCCTGGAGCTCCAGCGTCTCGAGGACGGCAGCGTGCTGCTCCGGGCCGTGGCCATGGTCCCGGAGAGCCAGCTCTGGACGCTGGAGGAGCCCCATATTTCGAAGATCGCACGAGGGCTCGCCTGGGCCAGGGAAACCGAGCCCCAGGAGTCGGCCGTGGACTTCTTGCCGAAGCGGAGAGCGAAGCGTCGGAGCCGGCCGGTTGGCCGCCGGAGGTAGCCGGGTCAGGCTCGACCTGAACAGCCCCGAGTTCCAAGAGGTGTTCTTTCGCCTGGAGCATTCGGAGCTGAAGCAGGTCGTGGGCTCGCTCCGGCGACTCCGAGAGCTCGACTGGAACACACTGTACCGTCACACGGGCTTCAAGTGGGAGGCGATCCGGCACATTCGTACGCCGAACGGCGCCACGGCATACTCGCTCAAGCTGAGCGAGAAGGGTCGTGCGATCGCCTACCGCGATGACGACTTCCTCCGCATCATCTCCCTTCACCCCGATCACGAGTCCGCGTACCGACGGTAGGGCACGTCGGAGAAGTCGCTCAGGGTTCCTTTTGGTGCTCGGCGGCCCAGTTCAGGACGATGGTGACGGGAGCCAGCCCGCTTTCCCGCACGGGGTTCGCAAACAGGAACCGTTGCCCGCCTCGTGCCACGACGTAGCAGTTCCGCCCCTCCGTGGAGTTGACCAGGGTCGAGAAGAGGGCGCGCGGCGGGCCCACGGTCAAGCCGCGAGGGGTGGCCTCGATGTCGATCGCCATGAGCTTGCCGTCGGGAGCCAGGTAGAAGAGCTCCTTGCCGTCGCGTCGCCAGCGGGGCTGCCTGCCCGAGGCCGCGATCTGCCAGCGCGCGCCCGTGTCTGGATAGGGCTGCACATACACTTCGGCAATCGCCTCATCGCCGGCGCCATAGGCGAGCAAGCGGCCATCCGGAGAGAACTGCGGCTGGTACTCCCAGCGCGGAGTCCGAACGAGGTCGGCCGAAGTCTTCTCTCCCTGGAGGGGTAAGAGCATCAGGTCCCACTGCACATCCAGGCCTCGAGTCTGGTAGGCGAGGAATCGGCCGTCGGGAGAGACGTCCTGAGGCTCGATAGGCCTATTGGCTTCGAGGACGACTTCCTCACCGCCGGCGCTATCCCAGGGCTTCCGGCGAATCTCCCAGCGGTCGCTTCTTTCGGGGTTCGCGGCGAAGTAGACGTGCTGACCGTCGCGCGACCAGGTCGGAGCGTCGTACGCCGCCGCCCCGAGCGTGAAGCGCCTCGGCGACCCGCGCGCCAAGTCGAAGAGCCAGATCTGGCCGCTCCTCGGGCCCGAGTCCTGCCTCGTGACGGCGAGCCGCGCGTCGTCCGGTGTGAGGGCCGGATTGTCGTAGGGGCCCGGTTCTCCGATCGTGCCTTGCGACCGCCCCGCGCCAGGGACGGCTGAGCATATAAGGCTTGCGGCGCGAGCGTCGCTCGCCGGGAAACGCTTGCGCCCCCGATCCCGCGTGTTGGCCTCTTGGTTCTCCTTCTCGTCTGGCCCGGGCTCGCGGTGCCGCTCAGGCTGTCGAGCTCCAGCGTCGCGTCGTGGGCTGTCCTCTGCGGTCGTCGGGCTCCTTGGCCAGACACACCTTCACGAGCCGCTCCAGCGCTGGCTGGGTCATGGGCTGAACCGACGCGAGCGCAGGCGGTTCCGCGGAGAGGATGGCGGCGATCAGGCTGGCCTGGCTCTTGCCGGTGGAGGTCGACGGACGACTCGTTCGAACACACGTGACGACCCCGGCATGGAAACGCCGTCCAGCGGGCTCTCGTCCGTCGGCACCTTGGCCCTTCCCAGCCTGCGGCGGCGCAACGGCGTCTCTGCTACACTTACGCTACCCTCCGTGACTATAAGGTCGCCGCTTGAGGACTTCGGGCCGTGAGGTTGCGCGCAAAGACCTTGCTGATCGTCGGGGTCACGCTCGCGGCCTTCACGCTGCTGCTCCAGTTCGCCTCGCGCTGGCTGGTGATCGACAACGTCCACGCCACGGCGCTGCTCCTGGCCGGCTTCGTGGTCGGGGGCTCCATACTGATCTTGATCGAGCGAACCGTCCTGTCTCGGGTCGAGCTCCTGTCGGCCAGGCTCAAGACAATCTGCGCCGAGCAGAACCTGTCGGTGCGCGTGGACGTCCGTGGTCGGGACGAGCTCTCCGACCTCGGCAGCTCGATCAACAGCCTGCTCGAGATCCTCGACGGCTCGCAGCGCCAGCTACTCGGAAGCCAGGAGCGCTACGCATTGGCAGCGAGCGCAGCGAGCGAAGGGCTTTGGGACTGGAACGTGGCGAGCGGAGAAATTCATTTTTCGCCGCGCTGGAAGTCGATGCTGGGCTACGAAGAACACGAGATCGAGCCGCGAACCGAGGAATGGTTTTCGAGGGTCCATTCCGAAGACGCTGCGGCATTGCGCGCCCGGCTGGCCGAGAACGCGCCCGAAAGCCACACTGAGAACGAGCATCGGTTGCTCCACAAGGATGGCAGCTACCGCTACATGCTCAGCCGGTGGGTCACGGTACGCGGCGCCGATGGCACGCCGCTACGCCGCGTGGGAGCGCTGAGCGATATCAGCGCGCGCCGCGCGGTCGAAGAGCAGCTGCGTCACGATGCGCTCTACGATTCGCTCACCGGCCTGCCGAATCGCACGCTGCTGCTCGACCGTCTGGGCCAGGCGCTGGCACGCGCGAAGCGGCACTCGGAAAGCCACTGCAGCGTCTTGTTCCTCGATCTCGACCGCTTCAAGCTCGTGAACGACAGCCTCGGGCACGCCGTGGGCGACCAGTTGCTGTGCGAGGTGGCCCGGCGCCTGGAGCGCTGCATCCGGCCCGAGGACACCGTAGCCCGGCTCGGCGGCGACGAGTTCGCCGTCCTGCTCGAGGCCGTCGGGGCGTTGGCCGACGCCACCCACGCGGCCGAGCGTATCCAGGGGGAGATCGGCCGAGTGTTTCGCATCTCCGAACTCGAGGTCTTCACGAGCGCCAGCATCGGGATCGCCATCGCCACCGACGACGGCCAGCGCCCCGAGGACCTGATCCGCGACGCGGACACCGCAATGTCCCGCGCGAAGGCCTCGGGCAAGGCGCGCCACCAGGTCTTCGACAGCCACATGCACGCCCAGGCGATCGCTTCGCTCAGTCTCGAGAACGACCTGCGGCGCGCGCTGGAGCGGGGCGAGTTCGAGGTGCATTACCAACCGGTGGTGCGCATCAACGAGGGCGACGTCACGGGCTTCGAGGCGCTGGTGCGCTGGCACCACCCGACCCGTGGTCTGATCCTGCCGGGCGAGTTCATCCCGCGGGCCGAGGAAACCGGCTTGATCGTCGAGCTCGGGCGCTGGGTCCTCGAAGAGGCCTGCCGCCAGATGCGGCGTTGGGAGCTCGATTTCCCCCACGACCCTCCGATGAGCTTGAGCGTCAACCTCTCGGCGCGCCAGCTGCTGGAGGGCGACATCGGCGAGGCGGTCGAGCAGATCCTGAAGCGCACCGGGTTCGACCCAGGCAGCCTTCACCTCGAGATCACGGAGAGCGTGATCATGCAGCGGCCCGACCTCGTCACGGTGGTGTTGAGTCGGTTCAAGGAGCTGGGGATTCGGATCAGCATCGACGACTTCGGCACCGGCTATTCGTCACTCAGCTACCTGCACCTCTTCCCCGTCGACACACTCAAGATCGACCGTTCCTTCGTGCACTCGATGAACCTGCTCGGCAAGCAGCGGCGCATCGTGGAGACGATCCTCATGCTGGCCAAGAACCTCGGCATGGAAGTGATCGCCGAGGGGGTGGAGGGCGAGGGCCAGCGCCTGGCGCTGGACAGCCTCGGCTGTGGCCTGGCGCAGGGCTACTTGTTCTCGAAGGCGGTGGACGCCGCAGCGGTGGGCGCGATGCTCGCCTCGCACGTAGCACCCCGCACGGACAACGTCGTTCCAGCAACGCGAGCCTGACAGTTGGCCTGGCTCTTGCCGGTGAAGGCCTTCTTGCTCGTGGCCATCTCGTAGAGGAACGAGCCGCGCGCGAACAGCCCGGATCGGGCGTCCGCTCTCTTCGCTTCGAGCTGCTCCCGGCCAGGACTGGAACGTTCCCAGGACCGTGCCGTGCTCCGTGAACGGGCACACCGAGAGCATCGAGGCCGAGGGCGCGGCCTTCACACCGGCGCGGTCGAGCCTCTCGTTCCTGCGCGCGGGAGACCTGGCCCATCCCGCCCGCCCCGAAGGGGCCAGGACCTCGTACGGCCCGAGGCGGTCCCGGGCGGAAGGGTCACTGGATGACGATAGCACCTTTGATCGGCGGGGCCACTTCCATCTAACCTGCCGAAAAAGCGCTCCGATCATGGCGAATCTGGGGGCTGCCGGCGCGCCAGTCAATCGAAACCACGTCGAAGCGCAGCGGCGATTCGCTGAGGCCGTGGCTCGCCGCGTAGATTCGCGCCGCGGTCACAATCCGCAGGCGCTTGCTCGAGGTCACTGCCTCGAAGCCCTCGCCGTGTGACGTCCCGTGGCGCTCCTTGACCTCGATGAAAACCGTCGCCTTACCCTCACCGGCGACGACGTCCACTTCGCCGGCGCGACAGCGGTAGTTGCGCGCGAGGATCACGAAACCCGCCTTCTGGAGGTAACGGCAGGCGAGGTCCTCCCCGCTGCCGCCACGGGCGGGTACTGTCCCCCGCTCTACCTCCCGCGGCGCCAGCGCGTTCCCCTGGGCGTGTCTTCCAGCACGATACCCAGACCTTCCAGCTTTTCGCGGGCCGCATCGGCCTTCTGGAACTCGCGGTTCTTGCGCGCGGCCTGACGTGCGTCGAAGACGCTCTGCTGGTCCGCGCTCAGGCGATCCTCGGTCGAAGGCAGCAGGACTGCGAACACCCGGTCGTAGGCCTCGATCGCCCCACGCAACAGCGAGGCCCCGGCGCCGGTGACGCCGCCTGCAGCGAGCAGACTGTTCCCGTCGGAGACCAGATTGTGGACCGCGGCCAACGCCTCGGGCGTGTTCAGGTCCTCGGAGAGCGCCGCGTCGAAGGCCTTCCGCGAACGTGCGCTGGCTTCCTCGACGGCGGGCGCCGCCGGGCCGTCGCCGGTCACCTCGTCCAGCCGACGCACGAAGCCGTGGATCCGCTCGAGTGCCGCCACCGCGTGCTGCAGGCCTTCGAAGCTGAAGTTCAACTTCTTGCCGTAGTGGGCCTGGCAGAGCAGATAGCGAATCGCGTCCGGCCGGTGCCCCTGCTCGATCAGATCGCGGACCATATGGAAATTACCCTTGCTCTTCGACATCGTCTCGTTCTCGACCAGCAGGTGCTCCACGTGCATCCAGTGCCTTACGAAGGGCTTCCCCGTGCCGCCCTCGCTCTGCGCGATCTCGTTTTCGTGGTGCGGAAAGATCAGGTCGACACCGCCGCAGTGCAGGTCGAAAGTCTCGCCCAGGTACTTCATGGCCATCGCCGAGCACTCGATGTGCCAGCCGGGCCGGCCCGGGCCGAAGGGCGCGTCCCACTGCGCCCACTTCGGCTCGTCGCTCTTGAATTTCCAGAGTACGAAATCCCGAGCGTTCTCTTTCTCGTAGCGGTCGTTGTCCACCCGCACACCGGCCTCGATGCCGCTCACGTCGAGTCGCGACAGCCGCCCGTACTGCGGGAAACTGGCGATCCGGAAGTAGATGCTGCCGTCGGCCGAATAGGTGTGGCCCCGCGCGTGGAGGCGCTCGATCAGACCGATCATCTCGCGCACGTGATCCGTCGCGCGTGGAAAGTGCTCGGGCCGCTCGATGCGCATCGCGGCCATGTCTTCCTCGAAGGCGGCGATCCACTTCTCGGTAAAAACGCGCAGGTCCGTGCCCGCCTCCGCAGCGAACTTGATGATGCGGTCCTCCACGTCCGTGACGTTCATGACGCCGGTCACCTGGTAGCCCAGGTGGCGCAGCGCGCGTCGCAGCACGTCGGTGGCGACGAAGGTGCGGAAGTTGCCGATATGCGCCCGGTTGTAGACCGTCGGGCCGCACACGTACATGCGGACCTCGGGCGGCGTCTCGGGCAGGAAGTCCTCGACGCGGGCCGTGAGCGTGTTGTGGAGCCTGAGGGTCATGATCTAGAGCGCCTTCAACATCAGGATCGTGAGGTCGTCGGAACAGCCGGCGTCGCCCGCCCAGGTGGTGGCGGAACTGACGAGGGATTGAAGCGCCTCCGTCACCGGACGCGAGGCCGTGTCGCGCAAGGCCGTCTCCACGCGGCCATCGCCGTACTCCTCGCCCGCGGTCGAAAGCGCCTCGGTGACGCCGTCCGTCACCATCGTCACGCTCTCCCCCGAGCGGAGTGTTACTTCGCCGGTCTCGAAGACCACGTCCTCGATCAGGCCCAGCACCGGGCCGCCCTCCACGAGCCGGCGCACCCCGCCGTCGCGGCACAGGTGGTACGGCGGGACGTGGCCCGCGTTCACGTACGCGAGGCGCCGCGAGAGCGGATCGAGTTCGGCATAGAACAGCGTCACGTACTTGTTCGCCTGCGTGCTTTCGTAGAGGAAGCGGGTCAAGCGATCCATCAAGGCCGACGGCGTGAGCGTGCCGGCCAGCGCGCGCAGCGAGGCGTGAACGGAGGCCATCAGGATGCTCGCGGGGGCGCCCTTGCCCGACACGTCCGCGATGGTGAGCGCGAGCCGGCCGTTCGGCAGTGGAATGAAGTCGTAGTGATCGCCCCCTACCTGGTAGCAGGGATGGCTGGCCGCGGCGAGCTCGTAGCCTGCCAGTTGCGGAACCGCACTCGGAAACAGGCTCTGCTGGATCTCGCGCGCGATCTGCATTTCGCGGTCCTGGCGCTGCTTCTCGACGCGCATCCGGTGCAGCCGCACGCCCTCGATGGCGGCGGCGGCCTGGCGGCCCAGCGTCATGGCGAAATCGCCGTCCTCTTCCGTGAAGGCGGCGCCCGAGGCCCGCTCGCCGATGGCGAAGAAACCCTCGGTCCGGTCGCCGACGCGCAACGGGACCAGGAAGGCCATCCGGGTCCGCACCAGGCGCTCGTGGAGCGATCCGGCGGGCAGCTCCGATGTGCACAGCGGCGTCCGCAGCGTCTCGACCAGAGTCGAGGCGTCTGGATCGAGGAGTGCACTCGCCTCGTCGCTGCGCGGGCCCCGCTCGTGCGCCAGGGCGACCCCGCCGGCCTCGGCCAGGTAGAGAGCGCAGCGCGAGACCATCAGGTGGCCCATGAGCGTGCTCGTCACCAGGTTCTTGATCGTCTCCTCGTCGAAGCTCGCCGTCAGCTCGCGAGAGATGTCGAAGAGGTTGTTGAGCTGGAACACCTTCACCGACAAGCGCTGGTTGAGTTGGCGCAACTCGCGATGGATCAAGCCGTTCTCGATCGGCGTCGCAGCGCAGGCCGCGACGCTACGCAAAAAAGCGCGCTCCACGTCGAGATAGGGACGCCCTGCACGCGGGCCAAGGCCCAAGAGCGCGATGGTGCGCCCGCCCTTCTCCACCGGGCACAACAGCTCCAGGCCGTAGGCGGCGAAGGCCTCGGCGGACGCACCCGACTGCTGCAGCACGATCTGGTCCGGAACTTCTGAGAAGACCGGGGCCTGCGGCGGCGCGCCCGCTGGCAGGCCGCGACCGGCGCGCAGCGCGAAGCGACCGGCCTCGTCGCGGACCAGCAGGCAACCGCGCGAGGCCTGAAGCTCGCCCAGCACGATCAAGAGCGCCGCGTCCAGGATCTGCTCGCTCGAGAGCGCCCCGTTCAGCGTCGTGGTGAGATCCAGCAGCGAGATCAGCTCGGACATCCGCTTCAGTAGCGGGGGTCCGTGCCCTTCGCGCCGGAACTCGTCGAGCGCGCGCTGGTATTGGAAGACGACGGGCAGGCCGGGCTCGCTCATGCCTTGCGCTTGACCAGGCAGCAGACGTTCTTCCGGGCGGAGCGGCGGTAGGTGACCGAGTCCATGATCTTGCCCATCAGATGTACGCCCAGACCACCCTTGCGGCGCTCGCTCGCGTAACGTTCGAGGTCGACGCGCGGAAGCCGCTGCGGATCCACCATGTCGCCGCCGTCCACGACCTCCACGCGGAACTCCTTCGGCCGATCGTCGATGCGCACGTCGAAGCTGCGGCCAGGCTTGCCATGGTAGGCGTGCTCGATGACATTGGAAGCCGCCTCGTCCACCGCGAGCGCAAGGTTCGCAGCCGTGGTGGCATCGAAGCCCGCGGTCTCGGCCATTTTCCTGGTGAGGTCGCGGACCACGACCAGAAAAGCGGTCTCGCTGGGCACGTGAAGGACGAGGCTGGGCTTGGCACCCCGGGACACGCTGCGCCCAGCCATCGAGCTTGCCCTACGAGGCGGGCCCTCCCCCTGGCCGGAAGCTCAGGATCGCCTCAGCTTCCGAGGGGAAGATCCGGTACAAGTGGTTGAATCCCAGGATCTCGAAGATATTGCGGACCGTCTCGTTGAGGCTGGCCAGGCGCAGGTCGCCGCCGTTGCCCCGGATCTCTTCGATCGACCCCATGATGGCGCCCAGCCCCGCGCTCGCGATATAGGAGAGCCCGGAGCAGTCCACGACGATCTTGAAGCGCTGGTCCTGCAGCGTGCGTTGCAGCTCGCCCTCGAAGACGCGCACCGTGTGGGCGTTCAGGAAGCCGCGCGGGTACAGGAGCCGGACGCCCTCCACGTCACGCGTATCGACGGTGAGATCGCTGGTCATGCTTCGACTTCCGACTATAACCCGGTTCCGGGGAGCTTCTCCAGAAGCCGGCGCGCCGTGACGATGTCTTCGTGTATCTGCGCCAGCAGCGCGTCCCTGCCCTCAAAGTGCCGCTCGTCGCGCAGGCGCTGCTCGAATGCCACGCGCAGGCCGCGTCCGTAGAGATCGCCTTCGAAGTCGAGCAGGTGCGCCTCGAGCAGGAGCGCCCCGCCCCCGAAGGTCGGCCTCCGGCCGATGTTGACGACCGCCGGCAAGGCGCGGGCCGGCTCGCCAAGCAGGCGGCATGAACACGCATAGACACCGCCACCCGGCAGCGTCTCGTTCGACGGATCGAGGTTCGCCGTCGGGATCCCGAGGCTGCGACCGCGGCCCTTGCCCTGGACGACGACCCCGTCCACGAAAAACGCCCTGCCGAGCAGCTCCCGAGCAGCGGTGACGTCCCCGCGCGCCACGGCTTCCCGGACCCGCGTGCTGCTGATCGGGGCGCCTTCCTGGAGCACGGGCGCCACGCCCGAGACCCGAAAGCTGAGGCTCTCGCCAAAGCTCCGCAGCCCCGCCACATCGCCGGCGCGCCCTCGGCCAAATCGAAAATTGGCACCGACGATCACGACCCGCGCGCCCAGGGCTTCCCAAAGCACGCGGCGCGCAAACAGCTGAGCCGGCTGCTGGGATAGCTCGCGTGTGAAGGGCAGCACCACGAGACGATCGATTCCCAGCGTGCCGAGCACCTCGGCGCGCTGTTCTAGCGTCATCAGCGTGGCTGGAGCGCGCTCGGGCGAGAGCACCCGCGACGGGTGCGGATCGAAGCTGAGAACGATCGAGGTGCCTGCCGCGGCCCGCGCCTCCTGAACCACGGCAGCAGCCAGCGCCTGGTGTCCGCGGTGCACGCCGTCGAAGTTCCCGACGGTCACCGCCGGGTGCGGCCAGCCGCGTGGCGTCAGCGAATCGAGCCGAAGTAGCTGCAAGCCCCTTACGGTCTGCCGGGCGGCAGGCTGCGCTCGAGGGTGGTCGTGGGCAGCTTGCGGCCGCGATCGTCGAGCCCGCTAAGCAGGTAGCCGGCCTCCGTCTGTGCATAGTGATATGGGCGCTCCCACGGATCCTTCAGATAGCTGCGGTCGATGAGCCCCGCCGTCCCCAGATCCTCGAGCGTCCGCGGCAGATCGCCGGTTGCCAGGCGATACGCCTGGACGGCGCGATCGAGGCGGGCCAGCCGAGCGCCGCTCACGGCGTCGAGCATCAGCGCGTAGGAGCCAGAGAGCAGCGAGGGCAAGCCCACCACCGCGAAGGGCACTTCCCAGCGCACGCTGATCGAGAACAGCGACAGAGCCAGCGCCGCACCCATCGCTACCAGACCCGGCAGGCGCGACGGCGGCTGCTCGCCGTGCGCAGAGGCGAAGGCCGCGGGGGTGTCGCCGCGGCCAAGCGTCGAGATGATGTTGCGGTTCAGCAGATCGAACAGGATGCGGCAGACCTCGAACTCGCCCATGCCCGAGCCATCGATGATGGTCTGCACCGTGCGCGTGCCATCCACCTTGCGATAGATGCGATCCTCATCGGCGCCCAGTCGGATCTTGCTCAGCGAACTGGCGGCCCCGCGCTGGCTCAGCACGTCGTCGATGCCGCCGCCCTCGACATCGCCGACCTCGATCATCGAGGGGTCGACTACGGCCCGCAGCACGATGTCCATCGACGGGATCTTCTTCTCGATGATGGGCCACTCGTCCACCATCCGAATCCCTTCCATGAGGATGAAGTCGGCGCTCATGGGGTTGAAGTTCTCGCGGTCGTAGTCGACCGAGTCTGTCGGCGCGAAGTGGTATTCACCGTCACGCCAGCGGAACACCTTGAACACGATCTGGGAGACCTGGAGCTGCAGCGCGTCCCTCAGGTCCTGTTCGGTGATGAAGTTGCCGGTGGTGAGGATGTGCCCCATCCGCTGCAAGGTCGCCTTCTGGGTCGCGAGCGCCTCGTCGAGCTTGTCGCGTGCCAGCTTGCCTTGCTTCACGAGCACGCTGCCGAGCCGGTCTTCCAGGCGCTTTTGCGAGGAGTCCGCCATCACGACCATGCCGTTCTCGAACATGACCGTGACGTTTTCCTTCTCGTTCTTGAGCGTGAGCAGGCCCGTCTTGCGCTGCAGCCCGATGAGCTGGAAGATGTCCGGGAGACCGAAGTCCTTGATGGTTCCTTCGAGCGCCATCGGCTAGCCGTTCATCCGGCGGCCGGTGCTGCGTGGCGCCGGCATCGCGAACTCGAAGTCGGGGCGCGCCCGGTTCGCCACCACGTAGGTCGCTAGCAGCAGTCCCGCGACGATCCAAAGCCCCCAGGAGCCAACCAGGCTCGACGGCGCTTCCGTGACGGGGAGCACCCGACCCGCCAGCAGCAAGACCGCCAGCAGCGCGTACCAGAGCATGGCGAGCAGCGTCCCCAGAATGGGCTTCTGCGCGTAAAGATGGCCGGCGCCCGGCGAGAGCAGGGAGAGTGCCCGGAAAATGCGCTCGCGCCGCTCGTCCTCCTTTTGGACCTCGAGCAGCTTCTGGTTGCGCGCGGGCCCCGAAACGCCGTCGCGGACCACGAACAGGTGGTAACACTGCGTGCACAGGCCAGCGGCCACGACGCCCAGGTGGCAGTGTTTGCAAAACGGCGTACCACACTTCTGGCAGCGCATCGTGAACATCCGCTTGCCCCGCCAGCGCGACAGCACGAATGACACGAAGAGTGCGACCAGCAGGAAGCCGGCAAAGCGGTTCAGCATCATCGGCAGCAGCCGGGAAGCTTCGAATGGCGTCACGGTCTTGCCCGCCAGGTTCTTGGCGCCGACGCCCTCGGCGATCCCGGCGAACTTCGCCCAGGCTTGCTCCTCCGAGATCGAGAGGTCCACCACCGCGTAGTCGCTCTTGTCGTACTTCCACAGGTTGTCGTAGCTCCGGACCACGCTTGTCGACAGGCGTTCGGCTTGCGAGCGCGCCTCCTGGGCGGGCTGGTATTCGAAGCGCTGCAGGTGCGCCAGCGACAGGTTGTAGTAGAAGGTCGCATTGATCTCGGGCGTCGGGCTCGACTCGGCGCCTTGCTTGTAGCGGGCGATCGCCGCCGAGAACTCGCCACGAGCAAACTCGATATTCGCGAGGTTGTTGAGGGCGAAGCGGTCGTGCGGGTTTGGCCTCAGGATCTCGCGGTAGAGCTGCGCCGCGTCGTCGTAGCGGCCTTCCTTCTTGTACTGCAGGGCGAGCAGGTAGGACATGTCGACGTCATCAGGCAGCTTGGCCACCGCACGCTCGAGCTCGTCTCGAGCGCGCCGATCCGGCCCACCCTCGATGGTCTGCATGGCAGCCTGGAACAACGGGTTACGCTCGGCCAGCACCCGCGAGGTGAGCGTCTCCACGGCCGGGCCGACCACGAGCCCGGCCAAGAGCGCCAGCGCGGCCAAGGCCATCTCCGTGCGGCTCAGGTACACGAACAGCAGGGCGAGCCACCACAGTGGCAGCCAGGCGAAGCCCTGGAAAGTGATCGTCGGCAGGAAGATCAGCAGCGCGAAGACGCCCATCGCCAACGCATGCCGATTGTCACCGAACTTCTCCTGCAGGTCGTGAAGCAGCAGCGTTCCGTTTCGGAGCAGCAGCGAAAGTGCCAGGATCGTGACCGTCGCGAGCAGCGTCAACAGCCCCACGGGGATCGCCAGCAACAGCGAAAAGTAGCTGCCGCGCGACGTTGAGGCGCGCGCGGTCCCTGCGGCAACGGTGTCCTTGACGGCGGCCAGGATCCCTAACGGGCCCTTCCGCACTTCGGCCTTGGCCAGGGCCAGATAGGCATCCGGCAGGTGTGGGTCGAGCCCTACGGCCTTCACGAAGTCTTCCTCGGCGCCCGCACGGTTGCCTTCCTCGAGCCGCTCCTGGCCACGGGCCACGAGAGCCAGCGCAACGTCCTCCAGGCTCCGGATGTTGCGCTCGATACGCAGCCGCCGGATCTCCCTGAAGAGCTTGTCAGCGCTTTCGGAGTCGCCCGCCAGCTCAGCCTTGCGGCAGGCATCCCACATTGCCTCGAAGCTGTTCCCCGCAGCCGGTCGCGCGGCTCGCACGTCGATGACGCCGTCCTGGGTCGAGCCCGCGCAAGGCTGCGGGGCGACGAACACGAGCGCCAGCAGCAGCACCGCTCCGGCCCATCGCCTCACGCGCCGCTCACCCGGGTCCGCGCGACGTAACTCATGCGCAGTTCGTACAGGATCCCGTCGAGGAGCTTCTCTTCCTCAGGCGTGCGGCGCCCCTCGGTTTTCTCGCGCAGCATCTCGAGAATCCCGATCACCTCGCGCGCGCCTTCGAGATCCGGCTGCGCAGCTTCCCCTTCGGGGGCCGCCAGGCCGAGCAGCACACTGGCGTTGCCGGCGAGTTGCACCAGCAGCTCGGCAAACTGGACAGCCTGCCCGACGGGCTTCGAGGCGGGGCGAGCGGGCGGGGGGCCCGGCTCGACGACTGCCGTCGGCAGGGGTGCGACTGCAGCCTCGTCGGTCGGCTCCGAACGAACCTCACCGTCGGCCGTGAAATGGCGCCGGTCCTTGACAGTGAAACCCTTCCTGTCCTCGCTCATTTCCACAGGGGTCGGGAGGCTCAGATCTCCAGTAGGACGGGGATGGTAGCACATCGACCCGTCCCTGCAAATCCCTGACTTTACTGGACTCTACTGGACTCTCACCGGTCCCACGGTGCGTGTCTCCAGCCACACCGTATCCCCGTCAGTGGAGATCTTCACGGCGCCGTCGCGGTCGGTCCGGACGATCCATGCGCCAGCCTTCCCCAGCCGCTCGATCACCTCGGGGTGCGGGTGCCCGAAAGGGTTCGCCCTCCCCGCAGACACGATGGCCACCCGAGGCCGCACCTGCGCCAGAAAATCCGCGCCGGTGCTGGTACGACTCCCGTGGTGGGCGACCTTGAGCACCTGTGCGATTCCCGGCGCGAGCCGTGCCTCAGCCGAGGCCTCGGCATCCCCGGCCAGGAGCAGGCTCACGCGGCCGAACGTCAGCATCAGGACCACGGAATCGTCGTTCTGCGTGAACGGCGGCGGCGAGTGCCCCCGCGGACCGAGCACCGCGATGCGGACGCCGTCCCAGTCGAAGCTGTCGCCCCGGGCCACCGCCCGCCGCAGCACACGGGCCGCGCGCAGGGCTCGATCCAGGACCTCGTAGCCGCGGTCGCGGCGCGGCGCCAAGCCCTCCCACACCTCGGCGACGGCGAAATTCCTCATGAGGAACGGGGCCCCGCCCACGTGGTCGGGGTGCGCGTGAGTCAGGACGAGAATGTCCAGGCCGTGTATCCGCTGGGACCACAGGTAGGGGCCGAGCACCCGCTCTCCGATCTCCAGACGACCATCGAAGGAGCCGCCACTGTCGACCAGCATCGCGTGCCCCGCCGGCGACCTTATCGCCAGGCAGTCGCCCTGGCCCACGTCGAGGACCGTCAACTCGAGCCTTCGGTTCGGCGCGGACACCGGCAACCCGAGAACGAGCGCAGCCGCCGTGCTCGCGGTCAGCAGCCACGCGGCCCGCCTGGCACTCCCGGCGGCGATCCAGATCAAGCCCAAGGCGTAGAGCGCCACAAGCCCCGCCGCAGGGGTCGCCACGCGTGCGTCGAGAAAGGGCACTCCCTCGACGACCGTGCCGGACCAGAGTAGAGCTCGGGCTGCCGCGAAAGCCATGACGCCCAGCGCAGCCGCGAGCCACGTGGCAAGCGACGAGGCCAGCAGCACCGCGACTCCGGCCAGCAGCACAGCCGTCGAGAGCGGCACTGCCAGCAGGTTGAGCAGCAGTGCCGCGAGCGCGACACGGTGGAAATGGAACGCCAGCAAGGGCAGCAGCGCGAGTTGGGCCGCCAGCGAGCTGGCGAGGGCCAGTTCCAGGCGCAGCGGTAGCAGCGGCGCCCAGGCGACGATCCTCGGGGTCAACAACACCAGCCCGAGAGTCGCGGCGAAAGACAGCTGGAAGCCCGCATTGCCACAGTCCCCGGGGCGCGCCAACAGCAGCAGGAGTCCGGCGCCACCCAGCAGATTCGCGGCATCCGCGTCCAGATCGACGGCCCGACCCAGCAGCACGATTACCGCCATGAGAACGGCCCGCACGACCGGCACATCGGCACCCACCAGCAAGGCGTAACCGCCGAGCAGGCTCGAAGCGACGGCCGCCTGCAGCCAGGGCGGGGCGCACAGGTAACGCAGCGGCCACAGCAGAAGTGCGGCCACCAGCGCCACCTGGGCGCCGGACAGGGCGAGCACGTGGTAGGTACCGGCTATCCGGAAGGCCTCCTCCGTCTCGCGCTCGAGGCCGGTTCGATCGCCCAGCACCATGGCCCGGACCAGAGCCTGCTCCGGACCCTCCGGCACGAACGCTATCAACCGCCGTCGCAGCTCCGCCCGGAGGCGGCCGGCGAGCGCCAGTGTTCCGGACCCGGGACCCTGCTTGCTCACGAGCCGGCCCGACTTGCAGTAGCCCGAGCCGTGCCAGCCGGCGCGTCGCGCCTCGAGGAGCGGATCCGGGACCCCAGGAGCGTCGAAGCCGCGTGGTGGGCGCAGCGTCGTCCAGACGGCGATGCGCTCGCCCTGCACGAGGGCTGGAACGGGCGCATCGCCGCCGATCGTGACGCGGAGCCGACCGCTCATGACCGCCCGTGTGCCTTGCCACTCGTTCGATTCCAGGTCGAGGCTGAGCAGAGTCCGCCCGTCCCGTTCGCGCGCATCCGCCGAGGCGGTGCCCGTCACGTACACCGGCTCTGCAATCCCCCGAGCGAGCCACGAAACGAGCAAGGCGGCCTCGTACTCGAGACGCTGCGCCACGGCTCCCGCGCTGCCCAGCGCCGTCGCGGCAAAGGCCAGCGCCGCCGCGCCTGGCCAGGCTCGCGCTGAAAGCAGGCTGAGCGCGATCAGGCTGGCCGCACCGGCCAGCAACAAGCCTGCCAGCGTAGGCGACAACTCGCCGCCGAACAGGCAGCCAGCGCCGAAGAAGACGCCTAGAAGCAGCAGCGGGCGGCGCATCACAGGCCGCTACGCTACGCAACCGGCCCCCGCGTCCGCGCTGGCAGCAGAACACTCGCGGAAGCGTCACAAGCACTCGCCGGCGTCAGTCGCGACGGATCAGGGCGACAGACTCCAGGTGGCTGGTGTCGGGAAAGAGATCGAGCAGTTCGAGCGAGGCCAGGCGATAGCCCGCCTCGCGCAACGCCTTCAAATCGCGGCCAAGCGTGGGGGGGTCGCACGACACGTAGACGATCGCCTCCGGTTCCCGAGCGGCGACGGCACGCACCGTCGCAACCCCGGCGCCCGTTCGCGGCGGATCGAGGATCACCCACTCGCCGCGTTCGGCTGGCAGGCTCGCCAGGGTTGCCGCGACGTCGCCTTGTCGGAAGCGGACGTTCGCCAGGCCGGCTGCCTCGGCGTTGGCCCTTGCATCCTCGACGGCCACTTCGCTGCCCTCCACGCCGAGAGTGCGTTCCGCCTGCGAGCACAGCGTCAGCGCGAAGAGGCCGACGCCCGAATACAGATCGAGCACGCTGCGCCCGGCCGGAGTCCGCTCACGGACGCAGCGCGCCAGGGCTTCGACCAGAAATCGATTGGCCTGAAAGAACGATTGCACGTGCGCTCGAAAGCGCAGGCCCAGGACGTCGGAGGCCACGCAGGCCTGCCCCGCCAGCGACACGTAGCGACGACGCTGGGCCGGGCCGACCAGGTAACCCAGGCCGGCCAGACTCGTGACTTCGGCGAGGCCCACGAGAGATGGCCCATCGGCAGCGGCCAGCTCGCCATCGAAGCAGGCCACGACGTCGCCCGGCGCCCCCGTCTCGACGAGCCGGATGTCGCTGACGCGCGCGGCCAGCGCCGGCCGCCCCTCGAGCCCGCGCCGCAGGCCCACGAGGGCACGGTTCATCGCATCCGAAACCTGGAGGCAGCGCTCGATAGCGACGATCCGGTGGCTGCCCTCCTCGCGAAGGCCCACGCGGACGCCCGAAGCGGATGCCACAACGTGGAATGTGGCTCGGCTCCGCCAGGCCTCGCGTGGCGAGGGCGTCACGGCGATCGGCCCATCCCAGGAGGCGCCCGCGCGTGTGAGCGACTCGCGCAGAATCGCCTCCTTCAGCCGAAGCTGCGCCGCGTAGTCGAGCTCTTGATACGCGCAGCCGCCACAGCTGCCCGCGTGCGGGCACGGCGCCGAGCGTCGCTCCGGGCTGGGCTCCAGGACTGCTTCGATCGTGGCGCGTGCGAAGCCGGTTTCAAGCGTGCTCACGCGGGCCCGCACGCGCTCCCCGGGAAGCCCGCGCGCCACGAACACCGCCCGACCCAGGGCGTGCGCCAGACCCAGTCCACGGTAGATGCCCTTCTCGATGCTTAGCTCGATCACGTCGCCCGGGCGCATCCCCTCAGATCCCGAACAGGCTGAGGCGTGGCAGGGCGTGACCCGCGAGAAGCTCCCGGGTGAGCGCTTGCGCTCGCAGGTCGGCGAACACCCTGGCTGGCAGCTTCTCCCGATAGCACGCGAGTGTCGCCTCGACACCCGCCTCAATCTCGTCGAGTCGCGCCGCTGGGGATTCGGCACGGATCGCGGCCACCAGCTCGTCTTCGAGTCTGCGCAGTTCGTCCTCGGTGGCCCGTGCCGACGGCTCAGTCGAAGCGAGGGCCCCAAGCGCCCTCGCGATGCGCCCTGCCGCCTCCGCCCCCGCAGCTCCGAGCCCGGACGCCCCTTCCAAGGCGCTCGAAAAGCCGCGCAAGGTCGCCACGATGTCGACCCCCGGCTCCGCGCCGATCGCCAGCGCGCGCTCCCAGCGCTCGCGCGCGACATCCACCTGCGCTTCGCAGTAGCGCAGGCTGCCGACCTTGCGCTCGCGGCCCCAGGAGTGGGCGCGGCCTTCGAGCGCGTCGGCGATGCCGCGCAGCACGATTCGCAGGGGCAGGGCCTGCTGGCGCCAGCGCCGGATCAGCAGCCAGTCTGCGTTCGAGAGAAACAGGGG
Organism: Acidobacteriota bacterium; assembly: GCA_032127875.1. Classification (GTDB taxonomy): domain Bacteria; phylum Acidobacteriota; class Vicinamibacteria; order Fen-336; family Fen-336; genus CADEEV01. The sequence goes on along the minus strand of JAQBHI010000101.1, from coordinate 23,079 downwards.
ATCCCCGCGGCGCGAGACGAAGAACTCCTCGACGGCCTGGTAGTACTCGGCCTCCGGATCGGCGGCAGTCACTTCGGACGATTGCGTTCCCAGATCAGTCGAAGTCCCGTGAGCGTCAAAACGGGGTCCACGGCCTCGATGGAGGGAACGTCGGGGGCCAGGCTCTCGGCGAGACCGCCTGTGGCGACCACCCGCATCGGCTCGCCCAGCTCCGCACGAATGCGCGCCAGGATGCCCTCGACCATCGCGGCATAGCCGAAGAACAGGCCCGCCTGGATCGATGCCACCGTGGAGCGCCCGATGACGCGGCCGGGGTTCTTGATTTCGACGCGCGGCAGCCTCGCCGCCCGCTGGAAGAGCGCATCGGCACTGATCCCGATCCCAGGATAGATAACGCCGCCGGCGTACTCGCCTTTTCTGGTCACGACGTCGAAGGTGGTGGCCGTGCCGAAGTCCACGACGATCACCGGGCCGCCGAACGCGGCGAAGGCGGCCACGCCGTTGACGATGCGATCGGCACCCACGTCCCCGGGCGGCTCGTAGAGGATCGGCATCCCGGTCTTGACCCCCGGCTCGACGACCAGCGGCTCGTGGCCGAGGTATTGGCGCGACAGCTCCACCAGCACGCCCGTCAGCGAGGGCACGACGCTCGCGAGCGCGACGCCCACCAGCTCACTCGGCTTCACGCTGCGCGACTCGAACAGGTTGCGCACCAGGATGCCGTACTCGTCGGCGGTCTGCTCGCGTCGGGTGGTGAGGCGCCAGTCCGCCTTGAGCGTGGCGCCGTCGTGAAGGCCCAGGCAGGTGTTGGTGTTGCCGACGTCGATGCTGAGGAGCAGCCCGTTACCCAGAAACCCTCCGCAGTGCCCGCGCGTCGCCGGAGAGGACCCGCAGCGTCATGCCGTCGTCCTTCAGCAGCAGCAGCGCGCCGGCATCGTCGATCCCGCGCGCCACGCCCTCGACGCGACTTCCGGACGAGAACAACTCGACCCGCTCGCCCCACCACGGGACCGAAAGCGAGCGCCACGCGTCCAGTGGGCTCGCCGCGCCCTCGCGCGCCAAGCGATCATACCAGACGCCCATCCGTGACAGGACCGCGCGTGCCGCGTCCGGGACGGCGATGCTGCGGCCGTTTTCGGCGCGCAGCGAGGTCGCGACCGCCCGCAACTGCTCCGGAAACTCGACCCTCTCTCCGACCAGATTGAGGCCGATGCCCACGATCACGAACTCGACGCGCCCGCCCGAGGAAGCCGCTTCGACCAGCACGCCGGCCAGCTTGCGTTCGCCGACCATTACGTCGTTCGGCCACTTGAGGCGGGCCCTCACGCCCAACTCCGCGCTGAGCTCGGCGACGGCAACTCCAGCCAGGAGCGGCAGAACCGAAAGCGCCTTCGGTTCGAGCGCGGGTCGCAGCAGAACTGAAAGGAACAGGTTCCCCGGTGGCGAGAGCCAGGCACGGCCTTCCCGACCCCGGCCTGCGCTCTGCGCCTCGGCGATCACGGCCGTCCATTCCGGTGCTCCCGCACGGGCCCTCTCCCGCACGACATCGTTGGTCGAGGTCACCCGGCCCACGTATTCCAGGCCGCCGAGCCACTCCACGACTAGCGACTACTCCGCCTCTATCTCGAGCGAGATGTCGGCTGCGGGCGCCGAATGCGTGAGGGCGCCGATCGCGATGTAGTCGGGCCCTGCCTCGGCGTAGGCGCGCACGCTCTCGAGGCTGACCCCTCCCGAGACCTCGATCAGGACGCGTCCCCGAATCAGGGCCACGGCTTCACGAACCTGCCCGGGAGTGAAGTTGTCGAGCAGGATCATGTGCGCGCCGGCCGCGAGCACCTCCTCGATCTGATCGATTCGCTCGACCTCGGTCTCGACGTCGAGGCGCGGATGGGCCGCCACCGCTCGGCGCGTCGCCTCGGCCGCGCTCCCCGCGAGGCGGATGTGGTTGTCCTTGATCAGCACGCCCGTGTCCAGTCCGGAGCGGTGCGGGACGCCGCCGCCCAGCGTCACGGCCCGCTTCTCCAGGAGCCGCAACAGCGGCGTCGTCTTGCGCGTGTCGCGGATCCTCGCTCGGGTGCCCGCCACGGCGTCCACGAAGCGCCGAGTCAACGTCGCGACGCCCGACACACGCTGAAGGAAGTTCAGAGCCACCCGCTCGGCGCTCAGCAGACCCCGGGCATTTCCCGAGAGCCTGCCGATCTCCGCCGTGGAGGCCACCCGCGCCCCCTCACCGACCCGGGGCTCCCAGAGCAGGTCGCTCACACGGGCCGCGAACGCCGCCCGGGCGGCATCCAGACCAGCGACGACGATGTCCTGCTTCGCCAGCAGCGTCGCCTTCGCGCGAGTCGCCGCGGGCACTGTGGCCTCAGCCGTGAGGTCGCGCTCGCCGATATCCTCGTCGAGGGCGGCGCGAACGAGGCGTACGACTGCCTCGTCGATCTCGCTCATGAAGCACCCAGATCCCGGAGCGTCGCGCCGTTCCTCTCGAGCAGCGCCTCTATCTCGGCGATCCGGGCACGGCCCTCGGCCACGACTTCGGGCTTGGCACGAGCGACGAACTGCGGGTTGTCGAACTTCTGCGCGATGCCGGCGCGTTCCGTCTCGAGCTTCTCACGCTGCTTGCCCAGCCGCGCACGCTCGACCTCGATGTCGAAGAGGCCGGCCATCGGGAGCAGCACCTGCCAGGGCCCGACTTGTTGTTTGATCGTCTGCGGTGCCTCCGGCGGGGCGGCATCTCGGATCTCGAGCGGGTCGATCCTGGCGAGCGAGCGAAGCCACGCGGCCTCCGCCTCGAGCAAGGACCTTTGCGTTGGCGCCACCACCCCGACCTTGATGCGCTTCTTCGGGTCGACGCTCTTCTCGGCCCGGATCGTGCGAATGGCGGTGACCAGCGCCATCAGCGGCGCCATCTCCGCGGCGGCTCCCGGGTCTGCCTCAGGGCCCGTCGGGAAGGCGGCCTTCATGATGGTCGGCCCGTGATGCGGCAGCTTCTGCCAGATCTCCTCCGTCACGAACGGCATGAACGGGTGCAGCAGGCGCAAAGAGCCGTCCAGAACACGCAACAGCACGGCGCGCGCCGCCGGAGCCTGCGACGCGTCCGCCAGGTACGCCTTCGAGATCTCGAGATACCAGTCGCAGAAGTCGTCCCAGAGGAAGTGGTACAGCGCATTGGCCGCTTGGTCGAAGCGGAACTCCGCCAGCGAGGCGTTCACCTCGCGCGCCGTCTTGTCGAACTCGCCGAGAATCCACCGGCTCGGCAGTGGCAGCGCAGGTCTCCCGAAACTCGGGGCAACTTCGCCTTCGAGGTTCATGAGCACGAAGCGCGACGCATTCCACAGCTTGTTGACGAAGGCCTTGTAGCCGATCAGGCGTGCTTCGCCCAGCGACGGATCGTTGCCGGGGTTGGCGAGAGCCGCCAGCGTGAAGCGCAGCGCATCGGTGCCGTGCTTCTCGATCACCGCCAGCGGGTCGACGTCGTTGCCCCGCGTCTTCGACATCTTGTCGCCGTTCTCGTCGCGGACGAGGCCGTTGATGAAGACGGTTCGGAACGGCACGTCGCCGCCGAAGCGCATCCCCAGCATGATCATGCGCGCGACCCAGAAGAAGATGATGTCGAAGCCAGTCATCATCACGTCGTTCGGGTAGTAGCGCGCCAAGTCGGGTGTCTTCTCGGGCCAGCCCAGCGTCGAAAACGGAAACAGCCCCGACGAGAACCATGTGTCGAGAACGTCGGTCTCCTGGGTTAGCGCCGTCCCGCCGCACTTCGGGCAGCTCTTGGGATCCTCGCGCGCCACGATCAGCTCCGAGCACGCGCCGCACGTCCAGGCCGGGATCCGGTGGCCCCACCAGAGCTGGCGCGAGACGCACCAGTCGCGGATGTTTCGCATCCACTCGAAGTAGGTCTTGCTCCAGTTCTCCGGCACGAACCGGATGCGGCCGTCTTCCACGGCCTGGATCGCTGGCTCCGCGAGCGGCTTGGTCCGGACGAACCACTGCCGCGACAGCCGCGGCTCCACGACCGTCTTGCAGCGCTGGCAGCGCCCGAGTGGCACGCTATGCGGCATCGTCTTTACCAGCAGCCCTTCGGCTTGAAGCCGCGCGACGATGCCCTTGCGCGCCTCGAAACGGTCCTGCCCGGCATAGGGGCCCGCGTTCTCGTTCAGGACCGCCCGTTCGTCCATCATGCTGATCGACGGCAAGCCGAGGCGCTGAGCCGCCTGGAAATCGTTGGGGTCGTGCGCAGGCGTGATCTTTACGGCCCCCGTTCCGAACTCGCGGTCGACGAAGTCGTCCCCCACCACCGGGATCACGCGCTTCAGTACCGGCAGGATCACGCTCTTGCCGATCAGCTGCTTGTGCCGCTCGTCCTCAGGATGCACGGCCACTGCCGTATCGCCGAGCAGCGTCTCGGGTCGCGTGGTCGCCACCACGATGCCCTCGCCGCCGTCGGCCGCCGGATAGCGGATGTGCCACAAGCTGCCCGCCTCGGGCTGCGTCACGACCTCGAGATCGGAAAGCGCCGTGACGCAGCTCGGGCACCAGTTCACGATGTAGTCGCCGCGGTAGACGAGGCCCTGCTCCCACAGCGAGACGAAAACCTCCCGCACCGAGCGGGAGAGCTGCGCGTCCATCGTGAAGCGTTCGCGGCTCCAGTCGAGCGAGAAGCCCATCAGCCGAAGCTGCTTCAGGATGATTCCGCCGCTTCGCTCCTTCCAATCCCAGATGCGTTTTTCGAAGGCCTCGCGGCCGAGGTCCTCCTTCGTCTTGCCTTCCTGGCTGAGCTGGCGCTCCACGACCATCTGGGTCGCGATCCCGGCGTGATCGAGGCCGGGCAGCCAGAGCGTGTCGTGGCCGAGCATGCGCCTCCAGCGCACGACGATGTCCTGCAGCGTGTTCGTGAAGGCGTGACCGATGTGTAACGAGCCCGTCACGTTGGGCGGCGGGATCACGATCGCGAAGCGGGGCCCCTGAGACGAAGCATCCGCCCTGAAATAGCCGCCCTCCTCCCAGTAGGAGTACCAGCGCGCTTCTACGTCCTTAGGCTCGTAAGCCTTGGAGAGCGGTTGTGCCAGACGCCTGAACCTAGGTGCGGTCGAGCTCGGCCTTGAGGCGCTCGATCTCCTTCTTGATCAGGGCTTCGGCCAGGTCCGGGATGACCTCCCACGCGATCTCGCGCACGACTCTCTCTGAGATCTGCGCGACGACCCGTTGAGCGATCTGGGCGACTTGATCCACCGGCACGGCGACCTCGGCCGCGGCTGAAGGAACGGGCGGCTCGACCGGCGGCGGCGCGAGCGCTGCAAACGATTCTTCGGGCTCATACGTCCTGGCCGCCGGAGTCGCTGCCACGGCCGGCTCGAAGGCGGGTGGCGGAGGCGGCGGCACGAACTCCGGCTCGGTCTCATTCCAGGCCGGCTCAGCGGCGCCGAGGCCTTCCTCCTCCACGACCTCCTCGAAGCTTGGCGCCGCCTCGTCGAACTTGAACATGACCGTGGAAGCAAGATCGTCCGTCTCGACTACGGGTGGTGGCGGCTGGGGAGCGGGTGGCGGGGCAAACGCGTCGGGCTCGAGCCGCGGCGGTTCGAAGGCCACGGGTGGAGGAGCCAGGAAGGCCGGGGTCGGCGCCGGCACGAAGGCGGGCGGTGGAGGCGGCAGCTCAAAGGCGGGCGGTGGCTGCAAGGCTTCCGTCTCCTCGGCCATCAGCGGCATGAATTCTTCGGGCGCTGCTACGACCGGCTCCTCCATCGAGAAGAGCTCCTGCTCGATCCCGGCAGCCTGATCGTACGGTGCCGCCTCCTCGGGGCCCGTCGAGAGCTCCATCGGCGCGTCGAACGTTCCGGGAGGCGCCTCGGCGACCAACGGCTCTTCCGGCGCGAACGAAATCGCGGAGTTGGACGGCGCTGCTGCCGTCGCCGCAGGCGCGGGAGGAATCGGCTGCGTGAAAAACGCGGACCTGCGCGGCATGGTTTCCGCCTCGGTCGTGTCGCTGAGCGCGGTTGGGGGCGCGAGGGCCGCGGAGGGCCGTGGGCGCGCCGCTGACTGCGCCAGCAGGTCCTTCACCTTGCCGACCAGCGCCTGCGGCTCGAAGGGCTTGGCAAGGTAACCGTCGCAGCCGACTCGCGACGCTCGCTCCTGGTCGAACGGCTCGAACGCGCCGGTGAGCAGCAGCACAGGCACGTACGAGAGTGTTGGATGTTTCTTGATGTGCTCGCAGACCTCGTAGCCGTCCTTCTCCGGCATGATGATGTCGCAGAGGACGACGTCTGGCCGCACCTCTTCGAACTTTTCGATGGCGAGGCGGCCGTTGCCGACCGTCACGACCTCGAAGTCCTCGTCGGAGAAGGTCAACTCGATGACCTTCTGAATCGTGATGCTGTCGTCGGCCAGCAGGATCTTCTTGCCCATCGCCTCGTGCCCTCCAGGGGCGGTCAACGGATCTAGCGCGTTCGGAGGAAGATAGACCGATGCTTCAGGTATGTCAACGAATTAGCGGTCGGCGGCCGCGGCTTCGACCATCCGAATGATGTCCTCGGTCGAGGCCCCCGGCAAGAACACCTCGGCAACGCCCAGGCCTTTCAGCTCGGGGATGTCCTGCGCAGGGATGATTCCACCTACGAAGACCTGCACGCCCTCGATGTGCTTCTCCTTCAGGATCTCGAGGATCCTCCGGCAGATGGGCAAGTGCGCGCCCGAGAGGATGGAGAGGCCGATCACGTCGGCGTCTTCCTGTTCGGCGGCGGCCACGATCTGTTCCGGGCTCTGGCGCAGACCGGTGTAGATCACCTCCATGCCCGCGTCACGAAGCGCTCGCGCCACGATCTTGGCGCCACGGTCGTGTCCGTCGAGCCCCGGCTTGGCGATGACTACGCGGATCTTTCTATTCATCGACTCCCCACCCTGTCCCTCCCCGCGCAGGGGGAGGCAAACGCTCTTTGCGGCGGCGAACGAATCGGCAGTGGGCCCCGCATTCGCAGCTAGAAAATTGGGGGTTCGTCGTACTCGCCGAAGACTTCGCGCAGTGCGTCGCACATCTCACCCAGCGTCGCATACGCGCGGGCCGCGTCCAGGATCGGGTACATCAGGTTGCCGCTGGTGCCGGCGACGCGGCGCAACTCCGCCAGCGCCTGCAGCACGCGGCCGTTGTCCCGGCTGGCCTTGAGCGCGCTGACGCGCCGCATCTGCTCGACGGCGACGCTCTCGTCGATGTACAGGATCGGCATCGGCTTCTCGTCCATGACGTATTCGTTCACGCCGACGATCACCTTCTCCTTGCGCTCGACCGCCTTCTGGAACTGGAAGGCCGCCTCCTGGATCTCGCGCTGCGGGAAGCCCCGCTCGATGGCCGGAACCATCCCGCCCATCGCGTCGATCTTTCGGAAATACTCGAGCGCCTCGGCCTCGATGTCGTTCGTCAGCTGCTCCACGAAGTACGAGCCGGCCAGCGGGTCGGCCGTGTTCACGACGCCCGACTCGTGGGCGATCACCTGCTGGGTACGCAGCGCGATCGTGACCGCCGCTTCGGTGGGCAGCGCGAGCGCCTCGTCGAGCGAATTGGTGTGCAGCGACTGCGTCCCGCCGAGCACGCCGGCCAGCGCCTGCAAGGTGGTGCGCACGACGTTGTTGTAGGGCTGCTGCGCCGTCAGCGAGACGCCCGCGGTCTGGGTGTGGAAGCGACACATCCAGGAGCGCGGGTTCTTCGCCTTGAAGCGCTCCTTCATGGTCCGGGCCCAGAGTCGACGGGCCGCGCGGAACTTCGCGATCTCCTCGAAGAAGTCGGAGTGCGAGTTGAAGAAGAAGCTGAGGCGCGGCGCGAAGTCGTCCACGTCCATCCCGGCGTCCACGCACCACTGCACGTACTCGACGCCGTCGCGCAGCGTGAAGGCCAGCTCCTGCGCCGCCGTCGAACCCGCCTCGCGGATGTGATAGCCGGAGATGGAGATGCTGTTCCATTTCGGCATGTGCTCGGTGCAGTAGCGGATCATGTCCACGATGATCCGCATGCTGGGTCGCGGCGGAAAGATGAACTCCTTCTGGGCGATGAACTCCTTCAGGATGTCGGCCTGGAGAGTGCCCGCCAGCCTCGCCTGCGCGACGCCCTGCTTCTCGCCCACCAGGATGTAGAAGGCGAGCAGCATCGCCGCCGGCGAATTGATCGTCATCGAGGTGGTGACGTCATCCAGCGGGATGCCCTCGAACAGCGTCTCCATGTCGGCGAGCGAAGTGATCGCGACGCCGCACTTGCCGACCTCGCCCAGCGCCAGCGGGTGGTCGGGGTCCCGTCCCATCAGCGTCGGCAGGTCGAAGGCGACCGAAAGCCCGTGGCTGCCGTGCTCGAGCAGGTACTTGAAGCGGGCGTTGGTCTGCGCGGCACTGCCGAAGCCGGCGAACTGCCGCATCGTCCAGACTTTGCCGCGATACATCGTCTCGTGCACGCCGCGCGTGTACGGGTACTGGCCCGGGTTGCCCAGATCGCGCGCGTAGTCGACGCCTGCGCTGGAGGCCGGCGTGTAGAGCGCCTCGATGGCGCGGCCCGAGATGGTGGTGAACGCCGGAGCGGCCTTTTCTTCGAGTAGCTTGCCCATGCAGCCTTCCTGAAGCGCCAGATTCTAGCGCGAGCGCAGCACCTTTGCCGGGATCCCGCCCGCCACCACGCCGTCCGGCAGATTGTCGTTCACCACTGCGTTCGCCCCGACCACGACGCGAGAGCCAATCCTCACGCCGTCGAGGACCTTGGCCCCCGTGCCGAGCCAGACGTTGTCGCCGAGCGTGATGCCCTTCGACGATCGTCCCTGCTCGATCACGGGCACCTCCGCGCGATCCCACTCATGACCGCCCCCGACGAGGTATGCGTGCGCGGCGAAGAGGCCATGACGCCCCACCGTGACTGAAGACCCGCTGAAGATCTCGCAGTAAAAGCCCAGGTTCGAGTGATCGCCAAGAGCGATGTCGCCGTTCTTGCACGAGAGTATCGTGCCCCGGCCGAGGAACACCCCGCTCCCGATCTCGATGCCACGGTTCGAGTCACCCTTCGCGTCGAGCAGCACCAGATCGTCGACGACCACGTCGTCACCAAGGCGGATCTTCGCCGGGTGACGCAGCGTCACCCCCTGCCCAAATACCACGTTGCGACCGACGGCGCCCAGGATCCGCGGATAGCACAACTTCCGAAGCGCGAGGCCGAGCGCCCCGGGCACCCAGGAGCTGAGGCTCATCACCAGTTCGTAGACGATCAAGCGCCCAAGGGAGCGGCTGCCTACCACGAGGTCCTGGTACTTCCGGAGGGCTGATCGGCCCGGTTGCGAAACCGCGTCTTGGATCCCCACGGTGTTGGCCATTGGCTGGAAGCTATTGTAGCATAGGGGTTTTGCGAGGCCTGCCCGAAGCTTGAAAGAGATCGCACTGCTCGCTGCGAAGATCGGCGTGAGCCTCGCGCTGCTGGGCTACTTGCTGGTCACGACCGACCTTGAGGCCCTGCTCGCCAGGATCCGAGCCGGCGACATGTTGCTCCTCGTGCTGGCGCTCTTCCTCTACACCGGGATGATCGTGCTCTCGATGTGGCGTTGGCGGGTGCTGATCAGCGCCCAGGGCTACCCTGCCCCGCTCCGCCATTTGTCGGCTTCTTACCTGGTGGCTACTTTCTTCAACAACTTCCTGCCGAGCAACATCGGTGGCGATCTGATCCGCGTCAAGGACTCTTCCAAGCTGACCGGCTCCAAGACGGCATCGCTCGTGATCATCGCGGTCGACCGCATCCTGGGTTTCGGGGCCCTGTACGCACTGGCGGCGCTCGCCTTTCTCGCCGGGGGGCCGGCCGTGCGGCACCTGGCCGGCGCTCGGGTCGTGCTCCTGGGCCTCGGCGGACTGTTCGCCCTCCTGAGCTACGTATATTTCCGGCCGGGCACGGCGCGCGCGCTGATGGCCCGCAGCGGCCTCGACGGCCTGCCCTGGGCACGCGAGCGCTTCGAGGTGATGCAGGGCGCCGTCCACGTCTATCGCCAGGACCTGCGCTCGGTACTGGGCGCCTTCGGCGCGAGCCTCGCGCTGCAGACGCTGTTCATCTACTACTACTACTCCATCGCCCAGGCCCTGCGCATCCCGCTGTCGCTTCCAGCCTGCTTCCTGATGGTCCCTCTGTGCACGCTCGTCCAGACGGTGCCGATCTCGTTCAACGGCTGGGGTATCCGCGAGAGCGTGTTCATCTTCTACTTCAGCCAGGTGGGGCTGCCTCGCGACAACGCGCTGGCCTTCAGCCTCGTCGGCGCGGGCCTCATGGTGCTGCTCTCCCTCTCGGGCGCGGTGGTCTGGACCGCCCGCGGCCCCGTCGAGACCCCCGCATGAGGATGCCCGTTCCCGTGCTTCACGTCTGCGACAAGTTCGGCGTGGCCGGCTCCAGCATCCACGGCGTCTCGCGGCTGTTTTCCTGGTGGTTTCCACGATACGACGCGGGGCGCTTCGACGTGTCGCTCGTGGGCCTGAAGAAGTCCGAACCGGCGTCCGAGCTGCTCAGGCAACAGGGCATCCCGGTGCAGCATCTGAACCGCGCCAAGTTCGACCCGCGAATCGTGAGCGACCTGGTCGCCCTGGCCCGTGCACGCCAGGCGCGCATCCTCCACGTTCACGGTTACTCCGCCGCTGATTTCGGCCGGCTCGCCGCTTGGGGTGTCGGCGCCAAGCTGGTTCTTCACGAGCATTTCGCCGACCCGAGCATGCCCGGCTACCAGGCACTCGCCGACCGCCTGCTGGCGCGCCTGACGGATCGGGCGATCGCAGTCAGCGCTTCGACGCGAGACTTCCTGGTGCACGAGCGCAGCGTGCCCGCCGAGCGCGTTCGGCTGATCTGGAACGGCGCGCCCCTCGACGAGTTCGCGTCGGCCTCGCGCGAGCAAGCGCTAGCGCTGCGCCGCAGTCTGGGCGTTGCCGAGGGCGCGCTGCTCTTCGGGATCGTGGGCCGCCTGAGCGAGCAAAAGGGCCATCGCTATCTCCTCGAAGCGATGGCGCGGGTTTTCCCGAAGGCTTCCAGCGCGTGGCTGCTAGTAGTGGGCGACGGCGACCGCATGGACTCGCTCCGGTCCCAGGCGACCGACCTGGGAATCGCAGAGCGGGTGGTGTTTGCAGGCCACCGAAGCGACGTGCCCACGGTGCTGGCCGCGCTCGACGTGTTTTGCATCTCGTCGACCTACGAGGGTACGCCGCTCGCGCTGTTCGAGGCCATGGCGGCCGGCAAGTGCATCGTGTCCACGGCCGTGGACGGCTGCCGGGAAGTGCTCGAGGACGGTGTGACGGCCTTGCTCACGCCAGCGGCGGACCCCGATCGCCTGGCCGGCGCGTTGCTCCGCGCGACCCAGGACGCAGGCTTGCGCGCCCGCCTCGCCGATAACGCCCGAGCCGCCTCCGTCCGCTACGATATTCGTGAGTGCGTGCGACAGATGGAAGCCCTCTACGACGAAGTGCTGGAGGCTCGATGAAACGGCGTTGGAGCGCCTGCCGGGCGCATCGGTGATCACCCGGCTCAGAAGGCACGCCGCGGCCACGTGGGAGGTCCCGCGCGACCTGCTGCTCGGCCGCTACCCGGAGTTCGTGACCGGCGGGCCGCTGCACAAGGGCCACGTACCGGTGTTCTGCTTCCACAGCCTGGAGCCCGAGGGTTTCGGCCGCAAGATCGCCCACCTGGCCGAGAACGGCTACGTCACGCTTTCGGCGGACGAGTACTTCCTGCACCTGATGGGCGTCAAGCGCGCGCCCGAAAAAGCCGTGGTGTTGACCTTCGACGACGGCCGCGCGAGCGTGCGCACCGTGGGCCTTCCGTTGATGCGCCGCTATGGCATGAAGGGCATCGTGTTCATCGTCCCGGGGCACACTGTCTCGCGGGCCGGGCCGCTGCCGCCGACCTGGGATGCAGTGCGCCAGGGAGAAGCCACGGCCGAGAGCGTGCTGGAACGCGAGAACGCGGACGACGCGTTCTTGTCCTGGGAGGAGATCGCCGATCTGACAGGCTCGGGGCTGTTCGAGTTTCACAGCCATAGCCTTTCTCATGCGCGGGTCCACACGACTCCGCAGCTGGCGGGCTTCATGACACCCGAGCTCAGCCGGGGCTATGGCCCTCTCGACGTGCCGCTGATCCACGACGGCAGACGCGATCTCCCCTCCGCCGCGATCCCGCTGGGTACGCCGCTGTTTCGCTCGGAGTCCCGCCTTTCCGAGGCCACGCGCTTCTACGAGGACCCCACGGTGCGCGAAGCCTGCGTCGCGCGCGTCGCCGAGCAGGGCGCGGGCTTCTTCAATCGCCGGGGTTGGCAGCGCGAGCTGCGTCGGCTAGTCCGGAAAAAGCACGTCACGGGCCACGTCGAGGCGGCCGAGGCTCGCGAAGCAGCGATTCGCCGCGAACTGGCGCAGGCGCGCCGGGAGATCGAGGCACGCACCGGCAAGCGGGCGATTCACCTCTGCTATCCGTGGCACGTCTCGGGCCCCACCTCCCGTCGCATCGCGCGCGAGGTGGGCTATCGCACCGCCTTTTGCGGCAAGTTGAACGGCGTGCCGATCACGCTCGCGGGTGGCGATCCACAGCAGATCGCCCGCGTGGGCGAGGACTACGTGGAGCTGCTTCCGGGAAAAAACCGGGGCAGCCTCACCTCGATCCTGCGCCTCAAGCTCGCGCGCCGCCTCGGTAGCGCGCGGGCGGAAGTAGTAGGATAGGCGGCCGTGGAAAGCCTCGATCCTGGCAACCTCCTGCTGGCGGTTCTGCCGCTGCGTGACATCTGCCTTTTCCCCGAGGCGTCGCTCTCGATCGTCGTCGCGCGTAGCGGCGGGCTCAAGGCCCTCGAAGTGGCGGCGCGCACCGGACGCAAGGTGATCGCACTCGCGCAAAAGGATCCGACCAACCTGGCGCCCAGCCCCAGGGACCTGCACCTCATCGGTACACTGGCCAGCATCACCGAAGACATGCCTCTTTCGGACGGCACGCACCGCGTCGTGCTCGACGGCCTGCAGCGCGGGCAGGCGCTCGACCTCGTCGGCGGCGAGCCGCTGGTCAGCGAGGTGGAACCCCTCACCGAAGGCGATTCCGAGGAGGAGTGGGGGGGGGCCGTCGAAGCGCTCGCCCGCTACCTGCACGCGCATTCGGACCTGCGCAGCTTCCTCGAGGAACAGCGCCGCTCGAAGGAGCCCATGGCCTGGGTCAACCTGGCTTGCCAGCACCTACCGATCACCGCAACGGCGCGCCAGCGCCTGCTTGAATCCGATGCCCCGGCGCGCTGCCTGCGCATCAGCCGCGGCCTGGATGCGCTGCTCCGTAAGGAGCAGGGCAGCTGAGCCAGGGCCCGACTCCGGAAACATCCTCCGGCGGGCGCCTCGCGCGCAACACCTTCCACTCGGCGCTCGGCGAAGGCTCGAACCTTCTGCTCTTCGTCCTTGGCTTTCTGGCGACGCGCTGGCTCGGCCCCGTTTCGTTCGGAGAGTACGGCACCGCCTTCGCCTTCGTGGGGCTGTTCCGCATCCTACCGGACTTCGGGATGGCCTACGCCTCGACGCTCGCGATCAGCCGCGACCGCTCCCGCGCGCTCCAGCTGACCGGCGGCCTGCTCGGCTTCCAGTTCTGGCTTTCGATCCTGACGCTGGGCCTGTGCCTCGCCATCGGCTCCCGCCTTTACCACGGCGTCACCTGGAGCGCCGTCGTGGTGCTCTCGCTCGATCTCGTCCTGAAGGCGGTCAAGGGCACGCTGCGATGGCTGCTCAAGAGCCTCGAACGCTTCGGGGTCGAGGCCGTCTCGCTGCTGGCGGAGCGCGCCCTGATCCTGGCGTTGGGGATCTGGAGCCTGCGGGCTGGTTACGGCGTGATCGGCTTCGTGGCGGTGTTCGCAGTGGTGCGCATCCTCGACGTGGCGGGGCTCGCGGCGTTCGTCAACGCGCGCGTGCTGCCGCTGCGGCCATCGGTCGACCGGGCGCTATGGGGCGAACTGTTCCGCACAGGCCTGCCGTTCGCCTATGCCGGGCTGGTCATCACGCTCATCTTCCAGGTGGACGCGGTGCTCCTGGAGGCGATGCGGGGGCCTCGGGAGGTCGGCTACTACCGCGCTCCGACGCAGATCCTCGAGGGCCTGACACTCGTGCCCCGCATCCTCAGCTTCGCGCTCATCCCGACGATGGCAGCGCTTCACCGCAGCGCCCCCTCGGCCGTGGCAGGCCTCTACCGGCGCGGCTGCAAGTACCTGCTCCTCGTCGGCCTGCCGATCGCCGCCTTCGGGTTGCTCGCCTCCGACCGCTTCATCCCGTTGCTGTTCGGGGCCTCGTTTGGGCCCAGCATAGCGCTCGCACAGGTTCTGCTGCCGGCGGCAGCCTTCATGTTCCTATCCAACTTCGCCGAGACGACGCTCGCCTGCGTCAACCGTTGGCGGGCGATCGTCGTCGCCTCGACGCTCGCGCTGGTGTTGAACATCGTTCTCAACCTGCTGTGGATCCCACGGCTCGGAGCGATGGGCTCCGCTCGCGCAACGCTCGTGACCGAGGTCGCCTACTTTCTGATGACAACGGCCGTGATCTGGCGCGCCGGCCATTCGGTCCGCTGGCACGTCATAGCCCTTCGCCCGCTGCTAGCTGCGGGCGTCTTCGGCGGCGTGCTTCACGCCGCAGTCGGAGTCCCACTGCTTGTCTCCGCGGCGCTGGCTTCGGCTGCGTACATTGTCGTGGTTCTCGCGCTTGGCACCTTCGACGCCAAGGAACGCGCCGCCTTGCGCGAGTTGATCCACGGCCATCCTCCAGACGCCCGCAACCTTGCGTAGCCAGGCGCTCGGGTGGTGGATGGCCCCCCGAACTGCCAGCTACGTTCGCTTCTCCACAGCGAGCTCAAGCGCGACGAACGCGCCAAGGCTGCGGCTGTCCCCAGCCCTCGACCCGCCGCGCGTCGAGACCAGCTTCAACACGTGGACGAAGCTGTCCTTGTATGCGAAGCCGCGCGCCGGAGAGAAGATCAGATCGCGGCTTTCCCCTGGGCCGAGCGTCGCAGACTGGCCGGCGCCATCGACGCTGAGCGTGAACTCGTCGCCGGCCGGGCCACCCGTCACGCGCGCTGTGATTCGTCGCACGGGCTCAAGCGCCCGCAGCAACACCTCACCCGGTGCGCCGCCGCGAAGCCAGAAGCCCGTCGCCCCATCCTCGTCCTCCCGCCCGTAGGCCCCGTCGTCGCTGAAGTAAAGGTAGTAGGCGGAGGGGTCCGCAGAGCCGGGCCGCTTCGGATCCCCTTCCGTGTCACCCACACGCTGCTTCTTTCGCCACGGTTCGCCGAAGATCGAGAGATCGTTGAGCATCGTCAGCTCGGCCGGCAGCCAGCGGAACAGCCCGTGCTTGGTGTGCTCCCCGGGATCCATGGAGTGGCGCACCGGCTCTCGCAGCATGGGCAGGGTAAAGACCAGGGACAGCAGCCCGCTGATCGCCAGCAGCGCTTCCCGGCCCCTTGGCACGCAGAAGACTGCGAGCGGGAGGATGTTGAGGAAGTAGCGATTGCCCAGGGTGCCGCTGCCGCCATACCAGTTGTCCGGGATCTGCCAGATGTAGGCGAGCCACGACAAAACGAAGGCAAGCAGCGCCAGACCGCCGGGCCCACTGCGCGGGCCGATCGCCAGGAACAATGCCGCCGCCACTGCAAAGGGCAGGAAGTACGCGACGATGCCCCCGAAGCGACCCGTCCAGTAGTAGCCGAGGTTGCGCCCCAGACTCTCGCGCAGCTCCTGCGCAGTGCGCGGCGGTTCGGCGCCCTGCGAGAGCGCCAGGTCGTCCTTGCCCTCGACGCGCGGGCCGAGCTGGTTGGTGCTCATCCAGATCCCGCTGTTGCCGAACGTCACGTTGTGCTGCTCGAAGGGGAGCACGCCGTAGAAGGTCTTTCGCTCCCGCCCTCCCTGGTAGTTCCATTCGCCCGTGATCGCGGTGTTCAAGGCATAAAGGGCGCCAGTCGCGGCCAGCAGCATCGCCCCGCGACGCAGCATCTCGGCAAGCCGCTTGCCGAACGGCCCGCTAGCAAGAAACAGCGGCGCGAGCCCCAGCGGCGCCGCCAGCAGGATGTTCGGTGGCTTCGAGTAGGTCGCGATGCCGAACAGGATGGCGCAGAGCACTGGCCGGTCGCGACGCCAGGCGAAGAGCGCGGCTGCCACGAGGCCGAGGCTGGTGGCCTCCGGCGTCGGCCAGAACAGGTAGACCGGTGTCACGGTCGTGAGGAACAGGGCCGAAGCGGCGGCCAGCGCCACGCCCGGGCTCGATTGCCGGCGCAACTCGAGGTAGCCGAGGCTGAGCGCAAGGCCGATGGCCAGGGCATTCGCCAGCAGCAGTCCGTGTGTGCCAAAGAGCTTGACGAGTGGCGCCGCCAGCACGGCGTACGTGAAGGGCTTCGCAAAATAGATTCGCGGCTCCTTCTCTGGTACGCGGCCGAACCCGGGGAAGCCGGACTCGAGGCACAGGCCGCCGCTCGACCGCTTGAGGAACACGCCCTGCGCGCCGTGCGCGAACTCGCGTCGGACGCGCAGGGCATCGCGCGCCTCCCAGCGCAGGTCGCCATCCTCGGCCAGGCTCCACGCCGCCGCGTAATACGTGGCCCCGTCGCCCCAGAAGCCGCCGCCAGACTGCTTCGCCAGATCGGTGCCCAGGGCGACGGCGCACAGCCCGAGAACGATCAACGCCAGCGCGGCGCGGGCGCTGTGCTCGCTCACAGCCAGCCTGCCTCGCGGTACCAGGCCGCCGTGCGCCTTATGCCAGCCTCGAGATCCACCTGGGGAGCGTAGCCCAGCAGGCGCTTGGCCTTGTCGATCGAGAAGGCCCGGCTTTTGACCCAGAACTCCATGCGCCGCCGATGCAGCGGCGGCTCGATCCCCAGGGGCACGCAAACGGCCTCGCACAGGGCGCCGGCCGCCAGCAGCGGCCAGGCCGGTACGTGGAATGGCAGCACACGACCCCCGGTGGCGCTCGCAACGAGCGCGCCCAGAGCGTCCTGGGAGATGTATCGCTCGCCCGCGATGATGAACGACTCCCCCGCAGCGGCCGGGTGGTCGAGTGCCAGCAGAAAACCCGCGACCAGATCGTCGATGAAGACCGGATGGTAGAAGGGGCGCCCCGAACCCACCACGGCATACCGGCCACGCGCGATGGCGCGAAACAGCTTCAGCAGCCGGCGTTCACCGGGCCCGTAGATCGCCCCTGGCCGCACGACGGCGACCGGAAGCCCTCGACGCTTTCCGAAGGCGACTGCCCGTGTCTCGGCTTCGGCCTTGGTTTCCTGGTAGATATCTCCGGGCGCAAGCGGTGCGCTCTCGTCGGCGGGCGGCCTCTCGATGTGGCCGAGCACGCCCACCG
Source organism: Acidobacteriota bacterium (assembly GCA_032127875.1). GTDB lineage: Bacteria > Acidobacteriota > Vicinamibacteria > Fen-336 > Fen-336 > CADEEV01. The sequence goes on along the minus strand of JAQBHI010000101.1, from coordinate 5,748 downwards.
TGGAGGTGTGCACGAAGCGCGCGACACCGGCCTGCGCCGCAGCTTCGAGCAGCCGTTCGGTGCCGCCGACGTTGACCTCACGGTAGTAGCTGTCCGGATGGCCGGCCGTCCGATACACGGCTGCAACGTGCAACACGCCCTCCGCGCCTTCCACGAGCTTTCGCAGCGCGATCGGGTCGCGCAGGTCTCCCTCGACGATGCTGGCGCCCGAGGCCAGCAGCTCCGGCGTGACCGAGGCGGCGCGTGCCAACGCCCGAACGCTGTCGCCCCGCTCACGCAGCGCCGCAAGCAGTCGCCCGCCGGTGTAGCCGGTGGCACCGCTGAGCGCGACCCTCACGAGCCGAGCTCCGCGAACAACTCCCGGTAGCGCGCTACGCTCTCGCGCTCGTCGAAGCCTCGCAGCGTCGTCTCACGCGCCGCCGCCCCGAGCGCCGAGCGCCGGTCCGGGAGATCGAACAGCGCTCCAAGCGCGGCTGCCAGCCCATTCACATCTCCCGCCTCGACCAGGATTCCCGACCGGCCGTCCTCGACAACGTCGACGACACCACCGATTCGCGAAGCCACGCAGGGCAGGCCGCAGGCGGCCGCTTCGAGCAGCGAGAGTGGCATCGCTTCGAAGAACGAGGGAAACGCGTACACGTCGGAGGCCCGGAGCAAGTCCGCGACGTCGTCGACGCGGCCCGCGAAGCTGACGCGGGATTCGAGACCCGCCTCCCGCACCCGGGTCCGCAACGCGTCCTCGATCGACAGCACCTGCCGGGCACCCGATCCCACGAGAAGCAGGTGCGCCGCCGGGTATCGGCTGGCGAGGCGACCAAAGGCCTCGACCAGCACCTCGACGCCCTTGCCACGCAGCAACCGCCCTGTGAAACTCACGAGCAGCGCATCCTGGGGCAGCCCAAGCCGGGCACGAAGCTCCCGGCGCTCGGCTGCGCTCGCCGGCCGGAAGGTCTCGAGATCGATGCCATGCGGCAGCAGCTTGACGCGATCACGATCGAGGCCCGCCGCCAGGAACTCGTCGCGGGTTCGGGTCGAGATCGTCACGAACGCGTCGGCATCGGCGAGGAGCCTGTTGCGCAGCCGCACGCCGCCGCCCACGAGCGGGCGCACGACGCGATTGTCGAAGGGCGTGCCCCAGGTGTAGATCTCGCCGGACATCTCTCCGCTCACCTCGCACTGCAGCACCACCCGCTTGCGCAACGCGCGGCCTGCGACGAGGCCCGGCAGGCCCAGCACCCGCGTCCCGCGAATCACCAGCACGTCGAAGCAGTCCCGGAGCCGGCTCAGGGCTGAAACTGCGAACGGGACCATCGCGTACTTACCGCCGCGGCCCTCTCCCGTCGGCGCGACCCGAAGCACGCGAACCCCGTCGAGCAGTTCTTCAGCGGGAAAGCTCGCCTCACTGCGCCGGGTGACGACGCTCGAAGGCACGCCGCTGGCATTGAGTGCCGTCGCCAGCCGGCGGATGTGTCGCTCGCCACCGCCGAGCACGGGATGGAACGACTCGGCGAGGAACAGGACGCGGGTCAACGCCGCGTGAGGGCCGCCTCGCGCGAGGCAGGCTCGACCGGGTGCATCTCCCGCACGAAGTAGGTCGGCTTGCCCTGGCTCTCGTGGTACGTCCGCACCAGCAGCTCCGCGACGAGGCCCACACTGACCAGGATCACGCCCGTGAGAAACAGCAGCGCGCCCAGGATCAGCAGCGGGCGGCCGCCGATCGCCGTGTCCGCGAAGAGCCGGATGTAGGCCAGGTACAGGAGAATCGCAAAGCCGGTCGCCCCAGAGGCGAGGCCCATCACGCCGAACAGGTGCGAGGGACGCGTTCCGTAAGCACCCAGAAACTTGACCGTGAACAGATCCAGGACCACGCGCACGGTACGGCCGATCCCATACTTGCTGGCGCCACGCGTTCGCGGCCGGTGATTGACGGGCAGCTCGGCGACGCTCACACCCATCCACGACGCAACGGCCGGAATGAAGCGATGCATCTCGCCGTAGAGCCGGAGGTTGCGCACCACCTCTGCGCGGATCGCCTTCAGCGAACAGCCGTAGTCGTGGAGCCGCACGCCGGTCGCCCACGAGATCAGCCGGTTCGCGAAGAACGATGGGAGTCGCTTCGAGAACGGATCCTGCCGCTTCTGCCGCCAGCCGCACACGAGGTCGAAGCCCTCGTCGAGCTTCGCCAGCAGGCGCGGGATGTCGGCGGGATCGTTCTGGAGATCGCCGTCGGAGGTCACCACGACATGGCCACGGGAATGGTCGAAGCCGGCGGAGAAGGCAGCCGTCTGTCCGAAATTGCGGCGCAGACGCAGCACCCGCAGCTGCGGATCGCGGACCTCGAGGGCCAGCAGGCGCTCGAGCGTCCCGTCGGACGAACCGTCGTCGACGATCAGAATCTCGTACGGCCGCCCCAATCTCGAGAGCACGGCGCTCAGCTGCTGGTGCAGCTCGTCGACGTTCTCGGCCTCGTTGAAGACCGGGATCACGACGGAAACCTCAGGATTCATGCCAAGGGCCAGTATAAGCGGGGAGCTTCGCGAGCCGTGAAGAGAGCGATTCAGCGCCCGGCGCAGACCAGATAAGCCCAGTTCAGGACGACGGCCACCACCGCCGCTACGCGTATCGCGAGAGCGAGGCGTGGCGAAACATCGACGGCCAGGCTGCGGCCCCGCCTCAGAAGCGCAAGGTCCGCGAGCCCCCAGGCCAGCAGGCCGAACGCCACGCTGGCAGCCAGCGGGTTCATCGCGAGGGCACCAGGAAGGTCCAGGGCGAAGAGCCGCCCAAGGGCACGCGTCGTGCCGCAAGTCGGACACGGCAGCCCGGTCAGCGACTTGAACACGCAGAAGTTGACGCTCAGGTGGTCCAGATGCAGCGCTCCGACCGCGAGGCAGGACAGGGCGCCCACGCCGGCGAAAATCGCGCCGAGCGGTGCCGCACCCTCGGCGCCGCGCAGTCGTAAGCTGGCCACCGTCGCCATCAGCGTGGCACGTGGCTCGCCAGGCCCGCGATGCCACCGAAGATCAGCAGCGCCCCGATTCCGCAGCAGCAGCAGACCAGCACGATCGGCGCGAGGATGGCGACGGCCGCGCTGCCGCGCCCGATGCCGTGTGCCTCCGACAAGCCGACGATCCCGATCACGAGCCACCACACGGCGGCGATCAAGCCCCCGCAAAACGGCAGCAGCAACAGGATGCTGGCCGCGTGGCCGTAGGCGACGACCCGCAGGGTGGCCTCGAAACCCTTCTTTGCTTGCCCCATCAGCATCAGGAGCAGGTGATAAATCCCCGCGCCCACGAACAGGCCCATCAGCAGGAAGATCGGCCCGCAGACGATCTGGACGAGCAGCCCGGCACCGCCTTGCAGGGCCGGACCAAAGCTGCCGAGCGGGCTGCGCTCGCTCAAACCACGCAAGGCGCTGCCCAGGCCAATGTTCAGGACCGCCTGGTAGAGCGCCTGCACGACGATTCCAAGATAGCCCACGATCAAGGCGTAGATGACCGGCGCGCCGAGGCCTCCCGCGACCGGCATCTGCTGGAAGAAATCGGCGGGGTGCAGCAGAACCTGCCCGGTCGTTTCGACGAGCGCGGGCACCAGGCCCAACTGTTCACGCCGCTCCCAAGGCGTCCTCTGCGGCCCAGGACCTCCGGGCGGAGATCCCCCGGTGGAGGGCAGCGCGGGCGGCAGCGGCGGCACTTCTTCGCTCATCAGCCGCGAGTCTAGGGGGGAGCCAAGCGCTGGTCAAGAAGAGCGCGGTATATTACCCGGCTCATGCCGAAGGTGACCATCGAAACGCTGACCCACGTGGCACGCCTCGCCCAACTCTCGCTCACCACCGAGGAGCGCGAGCTCTTCTCGCGGCAACTCCAGGATGTGCTGGCGTATGCGGAGCGGCTTCAGGGGGTCGACACCGAGGCCGTCCTGCCGATGAGCCACGCACGCGTCAGCGAGATCCTGCGGGAAGACGAGCCGACGGGCGGGCTCGCATCCGAGGTCGCACTCGCCCAAGCGCCGGATGCGGCGAACGGCCTGTTCCGAGTGCCGCGCGTGATCGGCGGATGAGCTCGCTCACCGAGCTCTCGGCGACCGAGATCGCTCGCCGGGTTCGCGGGCGAGAGCTTTCGGCCGAGGAAGTGGCCCGGGCGCACCTGACGCGGGCGGCTGCCGTAGAGCCGAGCATCGACGCTTTCCTGTCACTCTTCGAGGAGCGCGCGCTGACTGCGGCGTGCCGACTCGACGCCGATCTCGCGGCGGGCAAGGCCGCACCTCGGCTGGCGGGCGTACCGGTCGCGATCAAGGACGTGCTCGACATCCAAGGCGAGCCCACCACCTGCGGCTCGCGCTTCCTCGAGGGCTACCGGCCGCCCTTCACGGCCACGGCCGTCGCGCGCCTCGAAGCCGCGGGCGCCATCGTTCTCGGCAAGACCAACATGGACGAGTTCGCGATGGGCTCCTCGACCGAGAACAGCGCCTACAAGAAAACCAGGAACCCCTGGGATGCCTCGCGGGTGCCGGGAGGTTCGTCTGGCGGTTCGGCCGCGGCCGTGGCCGCCGGCGTCGTCCCGCTCGCCCTCGGCACCGATACCGGAGGCTCGATCCGTCAGCCCGCCGCGCTGTGCGGCGTCGTCGGGCTGAAGCCAACGTATGGCCGAGTGAGTCGCTACGGGCTGGTGGCGTTCGCCTCCTCCCTCGACCAGGTCGGCCCGCTGTGCCGCAGCGTGGAGGACGCCGCCTTGTGCGCGAGCGTCCTGTGCGGTTCGGACCCGCTCGATGCCACGAGTGCGAGCGAGCTCGTCCCCGACTTTGGCCTAGCCCTGGGCGCGGGGGCGCGCGGCCTCACGATCGGCGTGCCCTGGTCCTTCCTAGCGGAAGGTGTCGAAGCGCAGACCATGATGGCGTTTCGTGAATCGCTGCAAGCGCTCGAAATGGCCGGCGCCCGCGTCGTGGAGGTCGCCCTGCCGAACGCAGGACATGCGATTGCGACCTACTACATCGTGGCCACCGCCGAGGCCTCGAGTAACCTGGCCCGCTTCGACGGCGTACGCTACGGCTATCGCGCGCCGATGGCTCGCGACCTGCGCGGTCTCTACGGCGACTCGCGCGACCATGGCTTCGGGGCCGAGGTGAAACGCCGCATTTTGCTCGGCACCTTCGTGCTGTGCTCCGGCTACTACGACGCCTACTATCTGCGCGCCCAGAAGCTGCGCACGCTGATCCGTGCGGACTTCGAGACGGCCTTCGGCCGCTGCGATGCGATCGCGACGCCGACGACACCGACGCCTGCCTTCAAGCTCGGCGAGAAAACGGCGGATCCCCTGCAGATGTATCTGGCCGACATCTTCACCGTGCCCGCGAACCTGGCCGGCATCCCGGGCCTCTCGGTTCCTTGCGGTTTCTCCGGCGGTCTGCCGGTCGGCCTGCAGCTACTCGGACGAGCCTTCGACGAAGCGACGCTGTTGCGACTCGGCCACGCCTTCCAGCAACTGACCCGGCATCATCAGGCGCGACCCCAGCTCGTCGGAGACTCGGGGGGTGCTGACACGAATCACCCCCCCACGCCCTTAGGGCTCCCCCCCAAGTCGCGAGTGCGGGAGTGAATGGCCATGGCCTTTGGCCACCCGCGGAGAATGAAAGTTTCGTAGACTTGGCGCGGCCGGGTGAAGGTCGAGCTGATATTGGTGCCGTCAAGCCCGTGAGTGAATATGACCTGGGCGTCGGGTGAGGCACCCCGACATGTTCGCCCCGCGATCG
>JAQBHI010000100.1:0-17906 GCA_032127875.1 Acidobacteriota bacterium | reverse complement strand
GAGGCCGGGATCCGTTTCAGCTTCCTGGAATCGCACGGTCTCACCGACGCGCACCCGAGGCCGAGCCATGGCACCTTCGCGCCGATCCTGGCCCCCGGTGGCGTCGCGTTCTTCGGCCGCGACACCGAATCGTCGCGGCAGGTGTGGTCGAGCGAGTCGGGCTATCCCGGTGACGTCGACTATCGCGAGTTCTACAAGGACGTCGGCTGGGAGCTGCCGATCGACTACGTTGGCGAGTTCCTGCCCGCGGACGGGATGCGCAAGAACTTGGGCATCAAGTACCACCGCATCACAGGCAAGGTCGGGCTGGGCGACAAACAGCCGTACGTGCGGGCATGGGCTCTCGAGAAGGCCGCGCGCCATGCCGGCGACTTCCTGGACCGGCGCGCGGCGCAGGCGCTGGAGGCCGCGAAGGGCATGCCGCAGCCGCCGCTCGTCGTGAGCCCGTACGATGCCGAGCTGTACGGGCACTGGTGGTTCGAGGGCCCCGACTTCCTGAACTTCTTGTTCCGAAAGATGCATCACGACCAGGACGTGGTGAAGCCGATCACGCCGTCGGAGTACCTCGCCCAGTATCCCGAGCTGGAGGTGGTGCAGCCGCCGATGAGCACCTGGGGCGCCAAGGGTTACGCCGAGGTATGGCTCAACCCAGGCAACGACTGGATCTATCCACACCTGGAGATCGCGGCCGAGCGCATGGTGGCTCTGGCCTACCGCTTTCAGGAACCGACCCAGCGCGAGCGTCGCGCGCTCAACCAGGCAGCCCGCGAGTTGCTGCTCGCCCAGTCGTCGGACTGGGCCTTCATCCTGAAGACGGGCACCATGGTGGAGTACGCCATCAAGCGCACGCGCGATCACATCGCCCGCTTCGACTACCTTTACCGAACGCTCTCGGGAGGTTCCCCCGAGGAGCCGATCCTGCGCGAGTTCGAGGAGCGCGACAACATTTTCCCGGACCTGGACTATCGCGTGTACAGGTAGCTGCTCTTGAGCGAGCTGGTGCGGCGGGCGGCTGTGGCGGGGAGCTGGTATCCAGGCACGCCGAAGGCGATCGTCGCCGAGGTCGAGGCGTACCTCGGGCGGATCACGAGCCCGCCGCCGCCGGGGCGGCTGGTCGCGCTCGTCAGCCCGCACGCGGGCCTGCGCTACTCCGGCCCGGTGGCCGCGTACGCCTACGCCGCGCTGCGCGATCGCTCGGACCTCACGGTCGTACTGGTCGGCCCCTCGCACCGCTTCGCCTTCGACGGCGTCGCACTTTGGCCCCGCGGCGCCTTCGCGACGCCGCTGGGCGAGACGCCGATCGACGAGGAGCTGGCGGGTGCGCTGCTGACCGAGTCGGGCGCCGTGGTGGACGGCGGGCGTCCGCACCTGGAGGAGCACTCGCTCGAGATGCAGCTCCCGTTCCTGCAGCACCTGTGTCCTGGCCTGCGCATCGTGCCGGCGCTGATGGGCCGTCAGACGCGCGCCTCGGTCGAGGCGCTCGCCGGGGCCCTGGCGGCGGTCGTGCCGCGTTCGACCCGGCCCGTCGTGCTCCTGGCATCGAGCGACCTCAGCCACTATCACGACGCGCCGGTCGCCAACCGGCTCGACGCGCTCGTGATCGACGACATCGCGCGCTTCGATCCCGTCGGGCTGATGGCGCGCCTGGAGAAGCAGCCCGAGCACGCCTGCGGCGGCGGCCCGATCGTGGCGGTGATGCACGCAGCCAAGGTCCTGGGCGCATCCCAGTCGGCAGTCTTGCGCTACGCCGACAGCGGCGATGCGGGCGAGCGCGACAAGTCGCGAGTCGTGGGTTATCTCGCGGCTGCCTTCACGGCTCGGGCATGAGCTCGCCGCTGACACTCGAAGAAGGCAGCGTGCTCTTGACGCTGGCGCGCCGCGCCATCGCACGCAAGCTGAATCGGGCCGTGGGCGAGATGCCCAAGCTGCCGTTCCGGTTGGGCGAAGCGCTCGGCGTGTTCGTAACGCTGCGGCGGCGCTCGGACGGGGAGCTGCGGGGTTGCATCGGCTACGTCGAGCCGCGCTTTCCGCTCTCCGAGGGCGTCGCGCACGCCGCGCGCGCGGCGGCTTTCGACGATGGCCGCTTCGAGCCGGTGCGGCCCGACGAGCTCGACGGGCTGGTGATCGACGTCTCGGTGCTGGGCCCGCCCGAGCCGATTGATCCGGTTGACGTCCAGATCGGCGTTCATGGACTGATCCTGCGCCACCAGGGCCGCAGCGGGCTGTTGCTGCCGCAGGTGCCCGTGGAGAAGGGCTGGGACCGGCTCGCCTTCCTGGACTACACGTGTCAGAAGGCGGGCCTGTCCCCGGGCACGTGGCGCCACGCGGGAGCCGAGCTGCTCGGCTTCCGCGCCCAGCTGTTCCAGGAAGCGGCTAGCGGCGGCGCTCTTCGCTAGGGACGCCAGCCGCCGGCGACGTCGAGGACCTGGCCCGTGAGAAAGTCGGCCGCGGGCGAGGCGAAGAAGAATACGGCCCGGGCGACATCGTCTTGAAGGCCCGCACGTCCCACGGGCACCCGCTCGACGAGAGCGCTCGAGAGCGGGGCCTTCTCGCCGTCCAGGAACACGCCCGGGCATACGACGTTCACCGTGATCCCTCTACGGGCTTCCTCGAGTGCCAGGGCCTTGGAGAAGGCGATCACCGCGGCCTTGGTCGCAGAGCAGGCGGCGACCTCCGGTTGGCCGACGGTGTGCTCCGCCCCAACCGATCCGAAATTCACGATCCGCCCCCAGCGCTGCGAGCGCATGAGCGGCAGGACCAGGCGACAGGTGTTGTAGACCGAGTCGAGGTTCGAAGCCACGGTCGCGCGCCATTCCGCGGGCTCCATATCGGCCACCGGCTTCCAAAGGAACGAACCGACTGTGTTCACGAGCACGTCGACGCGATCGAAGGCGCCGCGCACCTGCTCGACGAGCCTGCGCGTTTGCTCGTAGTCGGAAACGTCGGCCCGCGCCGCAATCGCCTCACTGCCGGACTTGCGGATCGACTCCGCTACGGCCTCAGCACGCGCGGCGCTGCGCGCGTTCACCGCCACGCGGGCGCCCCGCGCGGCGGCGGCTCGGGCCAGGCAGGCGCCGAGGCCACAGCCGCTGCCCGTGACGAGCACCACCTTGTCCTTGAGGGTCTCGAGCAACTGGCCGTGCGTCGCCATGCTCAGAAGCGGAAGCTCTCGCGGCGGATGCTGCCGTCGGGCCCGACCAGGATGCGGGCCGCGAAGGAATCCCGCCCGGGCCGCTCGAAGCGCAGATCGTGGAAGACAAGCTCCGTGCCGCCTTCGCTCGGGGCGACCTCGCACCACGGGAAGCGGGAGAAAGCGAGGAAGGTATTCGCGACGCCGCTCGACTCGCGGGCGCGAACGACAGCCGCGCTCTCGGGCAACTTCTCGCGCTTGCGCAACGCCGTGGCCGGCTCGCGCAAGCGCACGTCGCCGGTCCAGTAGGCGCTGCCGGTGTCGGCCAGGAAACGCCAGCGGAAGGGCTCGATGGGGAGAGGCAGGGCGGCTGCCTTCACGACGCCACCGCCGTGAACGCGCGCGATGCCTGCTTCCAGCGCCTGGCTGTGCAGCACGGCGCGGGCGCCCACGTAGGACAACACGAGACCCAGGCCCAGCGCCGCGATGCGGGCGCTCTGCGGCTGTCGCAGACATACCAGCAGGGTCGCGAGCAGCAGCAGCAGGATCAGCGGGTCGACGATGAAGACCAGGTCCCATGTGTAGAAGGTGCGATCGAGCGGGGCCAGCACCCGCGTTCCATAGCTCGTCCACAGATCCATGAACACGTGACCCGAGACCCCGAGGAGTGAGCACAGCAGGAGCGGGATGAGGCGTGCGTGCCGGTACGTCAGCCGCAACACAACGGCGAGGGCGAGCGCCAGCAGCGGCGCGCCGAACACCGAATGGCTTATGTCGCGATGATGCTCGAGATAGGTCGCAGTGCTCTGGAGGCCGAAAACGATGTCGATGTCAGGCAGATTCGAGGCAAGCACCAGCGCGAGTGTGGCTCCCGGTGTCGAGCGCCCCAGCCCGGCGCGGGCGATCACGAAACCTGTCAGCGTGTGAGTGAGGTTGTCCATCTCACTTGCCCGTGACGCGAACCATCTCGGTCACCGTGGTGACGCCGCGGAAGACCTTCTCGATCGCGGCCTCGCGCAGCGTACGCATGCCTTCCTCGCGCCCCGCCTTGAACAGCTCCGGCGCGCCGGCTCCTGCCGTGACCAGGCTGCGGATCTTCTCGCTCATCGGGAGCGTCTCGAAGATGCCGGTGCGGCCAGTGTAGCCGGTGTCGCGGCAGTGCAGGCAGCCCTTGCCGCGCTTGAACCGATAGGGCTTGAGCTTCTCCGGGTCCATGTGGAGCGCCTGTGCCTCCTCGGCGGTGGGCGCGTACTCCTCGACGCAGTGGCTGCAGTTCTCGCGGACCAGGCGCTGCGCGAGGACGCCGATCAGTGTCGAGGTGATCAGGAAGTGGGGGATCCCGAGGTCGAGCAGTCGCGTCACCGAGGAAGGCGCGTCGTTGGTGTGGAGCGTCGAGAGCACAAGGTGCCCAGTGAGCGCCGCCTGCACGGCGTTCGCTGCCGTCTCGGTGTCGCGGATCTCGCCGACCATGATGATATCGGGGTCCTGGCGCAGCACGGTGCGCAGCGTGCTTGCGAAGGTCACGTCGATCTGTGGTCGCACCGCGACCTGGTTGAAGTCTTCGAACACCATCTCGATCGGATCCTCGATCGTGATGATGTTGACCTCCGGCTTCGAGAGGTACTTGAGAACCGAGTAGAGCGTCGTGGTCTTGCCTGAACCGGTCGGGCCCGTCACGAGGATGATGCCTGTCGGTCGCGCGATGAAGTCGTAGAACTTGGGCAGGTCGTGAGACGCCAGGCCGAGGTCGTCGATGCCCTTCAGCAGGATGTCGGGATCGAAGATACGCAGGACAGCCTTCTCGCCAAAGGCCGTCGGCATGGTCGAGACGCGCAGCTCGATCTCGCGGCCCGCGTTCTCGCGCTTGATGCGCCCGTCCTGGGGCTTGCGCTTCTCGGCGAGGTTGCAGCCCGAGAGCAGCTTGATGCGCGAGACCACGGCCTGGTAGACGATGCGCGGGATCACGTGCACGTCGTGGAGCATCCCGTCGATGCGCAGCCGCACCAGCGTCAGCTCGCGCTTGGGTTCGAAGTGGATGTCCGAGGCCCGCTGCTCGAACGCATAGTTGAGGATGTGGTCGAGCGCGCGCACCACCGGCGCCGCAGCCGGGTCGAGCTCATCGCTCGAAAGGAACTCCTGGTTGCTGAGATCCACGTTCGAGACGCGGCTCGCGTTGAGCTGCCTCTCGGCCGTTTGCAGGCTCGTCTTCAGATCGTAGAAGCCCTTGTTGATCGTCTCGACGTCGCTCTTGGTTGCGAGCACGCGCTCCACCTCGAGACCGGTCACGCGCCTCACGTCCTCTTCGGGGAAGCTCGCGAAGGGATCGTGGACGGCGACCGTGATGGTCTTTTCGGTCTTCGAGATCGCGACCATGCCGTGCTTGCGCGCGAAGGGCCCTGAGAGCGCTTTGGTCACGACGTCGAGGTCGAGGTCGAGCGGGTTGAGCTTGATGTACCTGAGGCCAGTGTGGGCCGCGAGCGCCTGGGCGATCTGCACCTCGCTCGCGACACCGAGTTGGAGCACCGCTTGCTCCACGCTGACGTTGTTGATCTTGCTGGTGCGTCGCACCTTCTCGGCCTGCTCCGGAGTGACGGCGCGGCGCGAGACCAGGATCGGGAGAATATCGACCGGCGCCTCGACGGCTGCCGCCGGCGTCTTGGCGGCGGCCGGCGCGGGCGGCTTGCGCGGGGGAGGTGAGGCCATCGACGCGATTATAGCCGTCCCTCGTGTTCTCGTTTGCCGCCGCCGCGATCGCCGGCGGCGGGTCGCGCTGAAGCTTGGTGCGGCGCTACTTTGCGGCCTTCGCTTCCCAGCGCTTCTTGATTTCCGCGAGTTCGCCCGACGACCGCAAGGCGCGGACCGCCGCCTCGAGACGCGCGAGCAGAGCTGTGTCTTCGCGTCGCACGCCGAAGTGATAACCAACGCGATTGAGTGGTTCGCCCACGACCCGGAAGGACTCATCCTGGGCCACGCGCCAGCGCACGAACGTCGAATCCTCGACCGCGGCGTCGAGCCTCTTCGCGGCGAGCGCCCCGAAAAGCTGGTCCGAGTCCTCGAAGGGCAACAGCCGCCCCGCGTGCAGCGAGATCGCGCTGCGATCGACGGATGGGTCGGCGAAGTGGCCGACGACCTTGCCCGCGAGATCGGTGAAGGAGTGGATCCGGCCGTCGTCGGCGCGGACTACGACGAGCAGTCCCCAGTCGTTGTAGGGCGAGGAGGCCACGATCCCGCGCTCGGTTCTCGAGTTGGGCACCCAGGCGTTCATGAGCACGTCGTAGCGCTTGTCGATCAGGCCCTTTTCGATCTGCTCCCAGGCCACGGGGACGATCGCGGTCTTCACCGCGAGGCGCCGAGCCACTGCCGCCAGGATGTCGATCTCGACGCCCTGGAGTTCGCCGAGTTGGACGCGCGTGATGCGCGGCGGCGCCGCAAAGTCTTCCTTGGAATAGTCGAGGCCCGGGACGAAGGCCCAGGGCCGGCTGCGGGTGTCCATTCCGACGCGCAACACGTCCGCGTCTCCGGCGGGACTGGCCAGCGCCGCGGCGAACAAGAGTGCGAGCACGCTGGTATTATCGCAGAGGTCGCGCCTGCGTTGAACGCGCCGAGCACGCGGGGTAGCATCCATCGTCTATGCAGCGGCGCAGCGTGACGCTCATCGGCGTGCCCCTGGATCTGGGCGCCGGCCGGCGCGGGGTGGACATGGGGCCCTCGGCGTTCCGGGTCGCCGACATCGACCGCAAGATCGCAGCGCTGGGTTACAAGGTCGCCGACGCGGGGGACCTCGACGTACAGATCCAGGAGACGCACAACCCGGGCGATCCGCGTCTCAAATACCTGAAGGAGATCAAGGAGACCTGCGAGGCGCTGCGCGACAAAGTGGGGGAGGCCCTCGCTGCGGGTGCCATGCCGGTCGTCATGGGCGGCGATCACTCGGTCGCGATGGGCACCATCGCGGGGCTCTCACGGCACTACCGCGAGAAGAAGGAGAAGATCGGCCTGATCTGGTTCGACGCTCATGCCGATTCGAACACCGCCGACACCTCGCCCACCGGCAATATCCACGGCATGCCGCTGGCGGTGGCGCTGGGCCTGGGCGCGCCGGGCCTCGTCAACCTGGCCGGGGCGTGCCCGATGGTCGATGGCTCGCGAGCGGCGGCGGTAGGCCTGCGCGACGTGGACGGCGCCGAGCGTCCGAACGTGCGGGCCAGCGGCCTGGGCGCCTTCACGATGCGCGATATCGACGAGCGCGGCATGCGCACGGTGATGGAAGAGGCGATCAAGCGCGCGTCGAACGGCACGGCCGGGATTCACGTGAGCTTCGATCTCGACGCCATGGATCCGGACTATGCCCCCGGCGTCGGTACCCCGTCGCCCGGCGGGCTTTCCTTCCGCGAGGCGCACCTGGCGATGGAGATGCTCGCCGACACGGGAAAAGTCATTTCGGCGGAGCTCGTGGAAGCCAACCCGGTGCTCGACCAGCGCAACGTCACCGCCCAGCTCGGGGTCGAGTTGCTGTGCTCTCTGCTCGGCAAGAAGATCCTCTGATCTGCTTAGGCCGCAGCGATTTGACAGCCCTGGGCCGCGCCGGTAACATTCGCGGTTCGTCTTACGGTTCAGGCGCGTGGCTCAGTGGTAGAGCGCTTCCTTGACACGGAAGAGGTCGATGGTTCAATTCCATCCGCGCCTACCATGTTTTGTCGGAGGTTTTCGCTGAGGACACCGTCACTGATGTTCGTTCGATAGATGTCGTCTCCCCTCGAACCGCCGGACAAAACTGGTCCCTCGGGCGAAAGCAAGCCGGCCGACTCAGAAATCGAAATCTACCGTCATTCGTCCGCGCACTTGTTGGCCGCGGCCGTGTGCGAGTTGCATCCCGAGGCGCAATGCGGGATCGGGCCGCCGACCGAGGAGGGCTTCTTCTACGACTTCCTGGTCGAGCAGCCGTTCACGCCGGAAGACCTCGTAGCCATCGAGAAGCGGATGGCGCACATCGTCAAGCAGAATCGGCCGATCGAAAAGAAGCTGATCGCCAAGGCCGAAGCGCTGGCGTTGTTCGCGGCCAAGGGCCAAAGCCTGAAGTGCGAGCTGATCAAGGAGAAGGCTGGCGAGATCGTCCAGTGTTACACGATGGGCGAGTTCATCGACTTCTGCCTGGGCCCGCATCTGGCCTCGACCGGGAAGATCAAGGCGATCAAGCTGCTGTCTTCCTCGGGCTCGCTGTGGAAGGGGAGGGAAGGCAACCCGGCGATGCAGCGCATCCACGGGACGTCGTTCTTCACCCAGGTGGAGCTCGACCAGCATCTGCGTCGGCTCGAAGAGGCGAAGCGGCGCGACCATCGCAAGCTGGGACGCGAGCTGGACTTGTTCTCGATCGCCGACGAAACCGGCTCGGGCCTGATCCTGTGGCATCCCAAGGGCGGCTTCATCCGCAAGAACATCGAGGACTTCTGGCGCGATCAGCACCTTGCCGGCGGGTATGACCTGGTCTACAGCCCGCACATCGCGAAGCTCGATCTGTGGAATACCAGCGGACACACGCAGTACTACAAGGCGAACATGTACTCGCCCATCGACATCGAGGGCGCCCCGTACCAGTTGAAGCCGATGAACTGCCCGTTCCACATCACCATCTACAAGAACAAGCTCCGCAGCTACCGCGAGCTGCCGCTGCGCTACGCCGAGCTGGGTACCGTGTATCGTTTCGAGCGCTCTGGTGTTTTGCACGGCCTGCTGCGTGTGCGCGGCTTCACGCAGGACGACGCGCACCTGTTTTGCCGGCTCGAGCAGCTGGACGCCGAGATCGTCAGCGTCCTCGACTTCGTGACGTCGATGCTGAAGGTCTTCGGCTTCGAGCGCTACGAGATTTTCGTCTCGACCAAGCCTGCCGACGCGAGCGGCACCGACGAGCAGTGGAACGTGGCCACGGCCGCGCTCAAGCAGGCGCTCGAGACGCGCGAGCTGGCCTACGAGGTCGATCCCGGCGAGGGCACCTTCTACGGACCCAAGATCGACATCAAGATCAAGGACTCGCTCGAGCGTGCCTGGCAGTGCTCGACGATCCAGGTCGATTTCCACAACCCGAACCGCTTCAACCTCGAGTACATCGGCGAGGACGGCAAGCCGCACCAGCCGGTGATGCTGCATCGCGCGTTGCTCGGCAGCCTGGAGCGTTTCTTCGGCGTTCTCATCGAGCACTACGCCGGCGCCTTCCCGCTCTGGCTCGCACCCGTGCAGGCCGTCGTGATCCCGGTCTCCGAGGAGCAGCTCGACTACGCGCGCAAGGTGGCGGAGAAACTCCGTGCGGCGGGGATCCGCGTCCAGCTGGACGAGCGCGCCGAGCGCATGAACTACAAAATCCGCGAGGCGCAGGGCCAGAAGGTCCCCTACATGTTCGTGGTGGGGAAGCTCGAGGCCACTAGTCCCAACGCGGAGCAAGTCTCTGCGCGGCATCGTCACGCGGGTGATTTGGGTTCGCTGACTTCTCTCAGCGGTTGGATCGAGAAAATTGTCAGGCTGAGTCGTGAACGCGCCGCGTCAGAAGGTGAGGTGCCGATGGAGAAGACGAAGCCGGAAGCGTCCGTGGCCGGAAACCTTGGAGGTGTCCGATAGACGCCAAGACGGTTCGCATCAATGACCGGATCCGGGCGAAAGAGGTCCGCGTCATCGACGACGACGGCGCCCAGCTCGGCATCATGCCGCCAGCCCAGGCCCTGATGATCGCCGAGGAGAAGGGCCTCGACCTGGTGGAGATCGCGGCCACGGCCGCGCCCCCCGTGTGCCGGATCATGAACTCCGGAAAATTCTTCTATCAGCAGGCCAAGCGCGAGTCCGAGGCCCGCAAGCACCAGCGCCACATCCAAGTGAAGGAAGTGAAGTTCCGGCCGAAGATCGACGAACACGATTTCCAGTTCAAGAAGCGCAACGTCGAGCGCTTCCTGCTGGACGGCAACAAGGTCAAGTCTACGGTGATCTTCCGCGGCCGCGAGGCCGCGCACAGCGATATCGGCCGCCGCATCCTGAACCGCCTCGCCGCCGAGTTGACCGAAACGGCCCTGGTCGAGGTCGCCCCCCGTCAAGAGGGCATGACCATGGTGCAGATCCTCACACCCAAGAAGGAGGTCCCCAAGAAGGAGGCCTCCGCCCCGAAGCCTGCCAAGCCGAAAAGGGCCGCGGCCAAGAAGCCCGCGCGCGTTCCGGCCGAGGTCTCGGGAGAAACCCAAGAGAGCGCAGAATGAGAAAGCCGAGAGCCAGGAACCAGAAGCACAAGATGAAGAGCCGGCGCGCCGCGGTGAAGCGATTCCGACTGACGGCGAGCGGCAAGGTCAAGCGCAACAAGTCGATGAAGCGCCACATCCTCACCAAGAAGGCCACGGGTCGCAAGCGCGGCCTGCGCAAGGCGACGCTCGTTTCCGAGGCCGAGACGCCGAACGTCGTGCGCATGCTTCTGGGGTAAGATCCGCAGTTCCTCACGGGGTCGCCGTCGAGCGTCCCGGGCTTCGCCGCCGCCCAGAAGTGTTGGCGGGCATGGTCACTGACGACCGTGCCTTAGAAGGGAAAGCCGTATGCCGAGAGTCAAACGCGGAGCCAAGCGCCGCCAGAAGCGCAAGAAGGTCCTGGGGCTTGCGAAAGGCTTCTTCCTCAACAAGAGCAAGCTGTATCGCGCCGCCAAGGAAGCGGTCGACCGGGCGGGCAACTTCGCCTACGTCGGCCGCAAGCGCAAGAAGCGCGACTTCCGCCGGCTCTGGATCATCCGCATCAACGCGGCGGCCCGCAGCAACGACATCTCCTACAGCCAGTTCATCGCGGGCCTGAAGCGCGCCGGGATCGGGCTCGACCGCAAGTCGCTCGCCGAGATCGCGGTCAAGGATCCGGCCGGCTTCACGAAACTGGTCGAGTCGGCCCGCCCCGCGAAGGCGACGGCCTAGCCGCCCGCGGCAGCGGCCGACCGCTCCGGCCGCTGCCGACCTTCCGCCGATGGCCGACTCGCTCGACGACCGCAAAGCAAGAGTCCGCGTTCTCCAGGCGGAGTTCGAGGCAGCGCTGCGCGCGGCCGTCGATGCCTCGGGCCTGCAGTCCGTCCGCGATCGTTTTCTGGGCCGGAGGTCCGGCGCGGTCACGGCGCTGCTCAAGTCGCTCGGCAGCCTCGCCGACGAGGCGCGCCGCGAGGCGGGGCGCGAGCTGAATCAGCTGAAGGACGAACTCGAGGCACGCCTCGAAGCCACACGCGCGTCGATCGAGTCGCGCGTCGGGCGCGATCGTCTCGCCCGCCAGAGCCTCGACGTCACGCTGCCGGGGCGCAGGCCGGCGCGGGGCCGGCGCCATCCGCTCGTGGCGACGCGCGAGGCGCTCGAAGACATCTTCGTGGCGATGGGCTACGAGGTCTACGACGGCCCCGAGGTGGAGGACGACTTCCACTGCTTCGAGGCCCTCAACATGCCGCCCGAGCATCCGGCTCGCGACATGCAGGATACCTTCTACGTCGAGGGCCGCAGCGATCTTCTGTTGCGCACCCACACGTCCTCGGGCCAGATCCGCTACATGCTGGAGAACCCGCACCCTCCGGAAGTGCGGATCATCTGCCCCGGCAAGGTGTATCGTCGCGACAACGACATCACGCACTCGCCGATGTTCCAGCAGATCGAAGGCCTGGTCGTGGGCCCCGGCATCAGTCTCGGGGATCTGAAGGGCACGATCGAAGCCTTCCTGCATCGGCTCTTCGGGCCGCAGTACCCGGTGCGCTTCCGCGCGTCGTACTTCCCATACACCGAGCCTTCGGTCGAGGCGGACCTCGCCTGCATCGTGTGCGAAGGCAAGGGCTGTCGCGTCTGCAAGCAGACCGGCTGGATCGAGATCCTTGGATCGGGGATGGTCGATCCGGCCGTGTTCGAGGCGATCAACAAGCGCCTGGGGCGTGTCGTCTACGACCCGGAGCAGGTGACGGGTTTCGCTTTCGGCCTCGGCATCGACCGTGTCGCGATGATCCGCCACGGCATCGACGACATCCGGCTGTTCTACGGCGGCGACCTGCGCTTCCTGGAACAATTCCGGTGAAACTGCTTCTCTCCTGGCTCAAGGAGCACGTCGACTTCACGGTCGACGCAGACGAGCTCGCCGCTGCCCTGACCGAGGTGGGCCTCGCGGTCGATGGCATCGAGAGGCGGGAAGCCGACGCGATTCTCGATATCGACGTCACGACGAACCGTGTCGACTGCATGAACGTGCGTGGCGTGGCGCGCGAGGTGTCGGTGATCTGCGGCGTCCCGCTGAAGCCACTCGAAACCGCGCTCGTCGAGACAGGCTCGCCGGCTTCCGAAGCCCTCAAGGTAACGATCGAGGCGCCGGAGTTGTGTCCGCGCTTTTGCGCCCGCGTCCTGGACGTCCGCATGGCGCCTTCGCCGCCCTGGCTGCGCGAGCGGCTGGAGGCGGTTGGCGTCCGACCCATCAGCAACGTCGTCGACCTGACGAACTACGTGATGCTGGAGTTGGGGCAACCCAGCCACGCCTTCGATCTCGAGCGCGTGCCAGGCGCCGAGCTGCGGGTGCGCTGGGCCTCGGAAGGCGAGAAGCTCACGACTCTCGACGGGGTGGAGCGGACGCTCACCGGCCGTGTCGGGGTGGTGGCGAGCCCGTCGCAAGCCCTCGCGCTGGCCGGGATCATGGGTGGCGCTTCGAGCGAAGTAGGGGACGACACGCGGCTCGTGGCTCTCGAAGCCGCGTATTGGGATCCGCTTGCGACCCGGCGTTCGGCGCGCAGCCTGGGCATGCACACCGAGGCCTCGCATCGCTTCGAGCGCGGGGCGGATCCCGAAGGGCCGGTCGCGGCGACGGCCCGCCTCGGCCACCTGCTCCACAAGCTCGGCGCGGGCTCGGTCCGGCCGGGCTTGATCGACGTCCACCCGGCGCCCCGGCCGCGGACCAGCGCGCCACTGCGCTCGTCGCGGGCGCGGCTGGTGCTCGGCGTCGAGGTGCCCGATGCCCGGACCTACGCGATCCTGTCGGGTCTCGGGTTCGGTGTCGGCTCGCAGAGCGTCGAGGTGCCCTCGTGGCGCGGCGACGTGACTCGCGAGATCGACCTGATCGAGGAGGTCGGAAGGCATTTCGGCGTGAACCGCGTGCCGTCCACGGTACCGCCGTCGCGGCGGCCTGGTGTGCTGCGGCCGGCGCAGCTCGCGGAGCGCAGGATGCGCGACGTGCTGGTCGGGGCCGGTCTCGCGGAGGTCGTGGGCTACTCGTTCGTTTCGAGGCTCCTGGACGGGAACGTGGGGGTTCGGCTTGCGAACCCGCTCGCCGAGGACCAGGCGGTCCTGCGCAGCTCTCTGGTGCAGCCGGGGCTCTTCGAAGCGCTGCAAGGGAACCTGAGTCACGGCCGGCGAGACGTCGCGATCTTCGAGCTCGGCCGCGTGTTCGCGCCTCGGCCGGGGCTGCCGCACGAGCAGCCGCGGCTGGCACTGCTGCTCGCGGGCGGCGCGCGAGCCCGGCATTGGTCGCAGACCCCACGCCCGTACGATTTTTTCGACGCGCGTGGCCTGCTCGAGCTGGTGGCCGCGGCACTGGGCTGGGAGGAGCTGACTTTCCGAAGCGACGTGAGCTTGCCCTCGTTCCTGCACCCCGGGCGGGCGGCGGAGGTCCAGCACCGCGGCGCGGCAATCGGCTGGCTGGGCGCCGTGCATCCCGAGTTTGCGCAGGCCAGTGAACTGCGCGACGAGACGCTGGTCGCAGAGCTCGGCCTCGACGGCTTGATCGAAGAGGCGCCGAAGGCCGAGCGCTTCCAGCCGCTTCCACGGCAGCCGGGGATTTCACGCGATGTCTCGGTGTTGTGCGAGCGTGGCATGCTGGCGCGCGATATCGAATCCTGGGTGCGCGAGGCCGCGGGCCCGCTGCTGTGCGAGGTCGTCGCCAGCGATCGCTACGAGGGGCCGCCGATTCCCGAAGGCAAGCTGAGTCTCACGCTGACGCTGCGCTATCAGGATCCGGAGCGCACGCTCGTGAGCGAGGAAGTCCAGGCGTCGGTAAGCGACGTGGTTGCCGCGTTGCGCGCCCGCGGCGCGCAGATCCGAGGAGAGTAGACAATGGAGAACGGCTTCGACCTGCTCGAGGAAAAGGTTCGCAAGGCGGCGGAGCTCGTCAAGAAGCTTCGCAGGGACAACGGCGGGCTCGAGGAGCAACTGGGCGAGGGCAAGAAGCGGCTCGCCGACGCCGAGAAACGCTTGACCGCTCTCGAGAAGGACAAGGGTTCTGCCGGCGACCTTGCCAAGGAGGTCGAGTTGCTCGGGCGCGAGCTGAAGAGCCTGCGCCAGGAGCGCGAGGAGGTCCGTGGCCGGATCGCGAAGCTGGTCGGGGTGCTTGAGACATTGGACTAGCAGGGCTAAGCTTCTGGGCCATGGCGGACAAGTCCAATCTCGTCCACGTCGAGATCTTCGGCCAGAGCTATGCGCTTCGCGCCGGTGAGGATCCGGCCTACATAGAGCGGATCGCCGCGTTCGTCCACAAGGAGATGGACGAGGTCGGCAAGCTGGCCGGGTCCGTCGATTCCGTGCGGATTGCCGTGCTGGCGGCGCTCAACATCGCTGATCAGTTGTTCCAGGCCCGCGACAACCAGGATGGCGCCAGGCTTCTCGAGACCCGGGCGGCGGGGCTCGCCCAGGAACTGGCTTCGGTGCTGGGCGAATAGCTTTTCAAGACCTCTTGCCTTGGCCGGGGCCAGGGGCTTATCATCGAGACCGAGAAGGTCCCCTGCGTTGTTCGTGATGGACACGGAAGCCTTGAACCAACGTCTTTAGTTCGGGGATCCGGATAGTCGCTCTGCGGTGTGCATGCCTCGGCGATGAGGAAGCCTGAAGTAGAGCGCAGGATTCCCACCTTGTGACCAGGTTCAGGTCACCTTTCCACACGGCAAAGGCGGGGGGCCTTTTTTTTACGCGGCGGCCTGGCGAACCACAGGCGTGCGCGACCGTCCAATGACGTCCACGTCCACGTCCCCCTGACGGCCAATAGAACTCAGGAGCCCTGGCGCTTTTCCCCCCGGTTCGTTTGACGGCGCTCTCGGCTTATCCTCAGGTTCGTGCCAGGCCTTCTCACGTGCTCGATGCGGCTCTTTGCTTGGCGTGCGCGAGAAAGCGTAGGAGAGGCTCAAGAAGCATGACCGTTGCAACCTTTCGGCGTCTGGCGCTCAGCTTGCCCGCGGCTTGCGAAGTCGGGCACATGGGCCATCCCGACTTTCGGGTGGACGGCAGGATCTTCGCGACTCTGGGCTACCCGGACGACGAGTGGGGAGTGCTGAAGCTGACGCCGGAACAGCAGGAGGCATTCGTGAGCGCCGAGCCGGCGGTGTTCTCTCCAGTCAAGGGGGGTTGGGGACGCCAGGGAGCGACGAGCGTGTGCCTGCGGCCCGCGAAGCTGCGGAGTCTCCGGGTCGCGCTCGAGGTGGCGTGGCGCAACGTGGCCCGAGAACGCAAGCCCGTGGCTCGCAGAAAGGGCAGGGAGAAATGAGGATCCTGGTCGTCGGCGCGACAGGGACGATCGGGACTGCCGTGGCGCAGGCGCTCGAGACGCGCCACGAGGTCCTGCGCTCCAGCCATTCGCGGGCGGCGTTCAAAGTCGACCTGGCGGATCCCGCCTCGATTCGGAGCCTTTTCGCCAGCGTCGGGGCGCTGGATGCCGTGATCAGTGCTGCCGGCCAGGCGGCGTTTCGACCGCTACTCGCGCTCTCCGACACGGACTACGCCCTCGGCATCGCGAACAAGCTGATGGGCCAGGTGAACCTTGTGCGCTTTGGCGTCGAGAGCCTCGCGAGCGGAGGCTCGTTCACGCTGAGCAGTGGGATTCTCAGCCGCAAGCCAATGCCTGGGGGCGCGGCGATCAGTCTCGCCAATTCCGGGCTCGAGGGCTTCGTGCGAGCGGCCGCGCTCGAGCTTCCGCGTGCGATTCGCCTCAACGCGGTCGCGCCCGGTTGGGTTCGCGAGACCCTGGTGGCGATGAAGATGGACCCTGTGCCTGGGGTACCGGCGGCGAAGGTGGCGCAGGTCTACGTGAAAGCCGTCGAAGGCGGCATGACCGGCCAGATTCTCGACGCGCTGTAATGGTAATCTCTGCCGTGTGATCAATCCCGAGACTCCTGTCGGAGAGCTGGGCGAGCGCGCCCTCGTCAAGCATATCCGCTCGCGGATTCCGGCCGGGCAGGGGGTCGAGATCGGAATTGGCGACGATGCCGCTGCGGTCGAGACGGGGCCGATCACCCTGGTCACGACCGACAGTCTGGTCGAGGGGGTGCATTTTCTCCGGGAATGGGCCCCGGCTCGGCTCGTGGGCCGCAAGGCCCTGACGATCAATCTGTCCGACATCGCCGCCATGGCCGGAGTGCCGCGGCACGCGACCGTGAGCCTGTGTCTTCCCCCCGACGTGCCCTTCGGGTGGCTGGATGGACTCTACGACGGGCTGCTCGAGCGCTCCGCCGAGACGGGGGTCAACATCGTGGGCGGTAACCTGTCGCTCACCACGTCGCAGATCGTGGTCGACGTCATGTTGCTGGGCCAGGGTGAGAAGCTGCTGCGCCGAGCCGGGGCGGTGCCGGGCGATCTCGTGATCGTGACCGGAGCGTTGGGAGCGGCCGCGGCCGGACTCAAGTTGATGATGCAGGGCGCGCGGCTCGATCAGGACGGCTACCTGGACAAGACCGGCGGGTGGACCGAATCCTCTGCCAAGGCCGTGACCCATTGCCTGCGCGCGCTGCTCGATCCGAATCCGCCGCTCGCCTTCGCACGGGCGCTGGCCGAGCAGGAGATCGTTCACGCTGCGATGGATTTGTCCGACGGTCTGTCGGGCGACCTGCGCGCGATGTGCGACGAGGGCGACGTGTCCGCCTGGGTGGATGCCAACGCCTTGCCCATCGACGCCTCGGCCGCGAGCCTGGAGCGGGCGCGCGGGGGGACGCGGCCGCGCTCGCCTTGCACGGGGGCGAGGACTATCAGTTGTTGCTGGCTGTGCCACCCGAGAAGCTCGACGCGCTGCGCGACGTCGCCGTGATCTGGGACATCCCGACGACCGTCGTCGGGGAGTTTGCGCCTGGGCCGTCGGCGCTGCTGCTCAAGAAGGCGGGCAGCCTGCTGCCGCTCACCTCCCAGGCCCACGACCACTTCCGCGGCCGAGGTACTGGGGCGACCCAGGCATGACAGGGCGGCTCGGGCGAGCGCTCAACGTGCTTCTTCTTCTCGAGGATGCCCCGGACCGAATCGCGCTCGCGTTCGCCATCGGGGTCTGGATCGCCTTCAGCCCGCTGCTGGGGATTCACACCGGCCTTGCGCTGGCGGTCGCCTTCCTGTTCCGGCTCAGCCGGGCAGCCATGCTGTTCGGCGCCTATCTCAACAACCCCTGGACGATCGCGCCGATGTACACGGCCGGCACGGTCCTGGGCTCATGGCTGCTCGGGGTGTCGCCGAGCGGGATCTCGCGCATCGCGTGGGACGCCGAAGGGGATGCCTTCCACACCTCGCTCTGGCAGGGTCTGCAACCGTACGTCTGGCCCTATTTCGTCGGGAACACCGTGCTCGGTGTTCTGGTAGCGATTCCCGCCTACTTCGCCCTGCGCTCGCTTCTCACGCGGCGACGGCGACGGGCTACGGCGTAGCAGGGAGCGCGGGATTAACCAGAAAGAGGGTGGCGCACGGCGGGGCGGGTTGGTTCAGGCAGCTGCCTCCAGGGTCACGTTGAAGCCGAGATCGCGGAGGCGTCGGACGTAGTGTCGGCGCAGGCGATCTCCGGCGAGGTTGTCGAAGTGCCG
>JAQBHI010000099.1:0-13751 GCA_032127875.1 Acidobacteriota bacterium | reverse complement strand
GAGAACCGCGTGCTCCAGGAGAAGCTGCGGCAGGAGTACGCCAAGAAGCGCGAGGGCACGTCTCTGCTCAGCCTCGAGGTGGCGCGGCGGCGTGCGCCGCGCATCGACTGGGAGAGGAGCGAGATCGGGAGGCCGGCGTTTCAGGGCGTTCGGACCCTCGACCCGGTGGCGCTCGACGAGCTCGTGCCCTTCATCGACTGGTCGCCGTTCTTCCACACCTGGGAGCTGCAGGGCACGTATCCGAAGATTTTCGAGAATCGCGAGTGGGGTGCGCGGGCGAAGGAGCTCTTCGACGACGCGCAGGCGCTGCTCACGCGGATCGTGGGCGAGCAGCTGCTCACGGCGAAGGCGGCATACGGCTTCTTCCCGGCCAACAGCGTCGGCGACGACATCGAGATCTACACCGACGAGGCGCGCTCGGGCCTCGTGACGACGCTGCACACGCTGAGACAGCAGTCAGACAAGGGCGAGCGCGAAGCGAACCTGGCGCTCTCTGATTTCGTGGCGCCGCTGGGGACCGGCCGGAGCGACTGGATCGGCGCCTTCGCCGTGACCACCGGCCATGGCCTGGCGCCGCTCGTGGCCGTCTTCGAGCGCGAGCACGACGACTACAACGCGATCCTCGCCAAGGCGCTCGCCGATCGACTGGCCGAGGCCTTCGCCGAGTGGCTGCACCAGCGCGCGCGGCAGGACTGGGGCTACGGCCAGGGCGAGTCGCTTTCGATCGACGAGCTGATCCGCGAAAAATACCGCGGCATTCGCCCGGCGCCGGGCTACCCGGCCTGTCCCGATCACACGCAGAAGCGCCTGCTCTTCGACCTGCTCGGCGCCGAGCAGCGCACGGGCATCGAGCTCACCGAAAGCTTCGCAATGCTGCCCGCAGCCGCGGTCTCCGGCTTCTACTTCGCCCATCCCGAGGCGCGCTACTTCCAGGTGGGGCGGCTCGGCGCGGACCAGGTGAGGGACTACCAGCGTCGCAAAGGCCTGGAGCTGCGCAGCGTCGAGCGCTGGCTCGCTCCCTATCTCGACTACGAGCCGACCGAGGCCGCGGAGCCAGCGCCAGCGCGGGGCTGAGCAGGCTTGCGGGAGCGGATCAGTTCGGCCAAGCGGCGCTCCGCCCAGCTCGGCCACGACGCGGCCGATGTCGCCTCCGGCGGTGGTTTCGCGACGACTCTTCGTGCAGAGTGGGGCTTCGAGGTCTGTTTGCGGTCGCCGATCATATCCGATCGAGAGTGTGTGCGGATGATCACAGTCGCGCCTTTAGCCCATTCTTATACAGGCGCGTTTCACCAGCCACTGGCGTGGGCGGAAGCGCTGTCCTCTCGCGCGAGCCGCTCGGGGCCTGACGATATTCTTCCTTGACAAGCTGGCCGCGTGCTCACTAGATTGACGTCGCTCTCTTTTCACAACCTCGCGGCTAGACGTCGCGACGTTTTCATCCAGGACCTTCGTGCCGATGCACAACTTGCGATTCGACTTCTTCGATGGGAGCGGGATGGCTCCCGAGAGTCGAATCCTGATGTTCTACTCGTTCGACACCGAGACCAACCTGCCGCGCTCCGGGATCCTCCACTATCATCTCGTCGAGAAGCGCTTCGTGGGCCCTCGTCACGACCAGGAGCTGACCTCGGCCGCGATGGAGTTCTTGCAGTCGAGCGGTCGTATCACGCAAGCTCAGCCCTAGGGCTTTCAGATTCCGCTCGGGATCTCGCCTCCTAAGAACCGTGGTAGCATTTCGTTTTTGTGAGGCGACGCTCCTGCCCGCCTGCTGAGGCCAAGGTCAAGACCAGATGACGACACAGAAGGACCGGCCCATCGCGCCGGCGACGGGGAAGCTGGGCATCCTGCTGCCCGGCATGGGCGCGGTCGCCACGACCTTCATCGCGGGTGTCGAGGCGATTCGCAGCGGTCTGTCGAAGCCGATCGGCAGCCTGACCCAGATGGGCACAGTCCGGCTCGGCAAGCGCACCGACAACCGCTCCCCGCTGGTGAAGGATCTGGTCCCCTTGACGGAGCTCTCGGACGTCGTCTTCGGCGGTTGGGATATCTATGCCGACAGCGCCTACGAGGCCGCTCGCAAGGCCGGCGTTCTGGACGACCGGCATCTGAACGCACTCAAGCCCTTCCTCGAAACGGTGAAGCCGTGGCCCGCCGTTTTCGAGACGCAGTACGTGAAGAAACTGGACGGCGACAACGTGAAGAAGGGCAAGAGCAAGCGGGAGCTCGCAGAGCAGGTCACGGCCGACATCGAGAAGTTCAAGAGCGACAACGGCCTGGCGCGGCTGGTGATGGTCTGGTGCGGTTCGACCGAGGTCTACCGCGAGGCCGGCGAGGTCCACTCCTCGCTCGCGAAGTTCGAGAAGGGGCTCGAAGACAGCCATCCCGACATCCTGCCGTCGATGATCTACGCCTACTGCGCGATCAAGGCCCGGATCCCCTACGCGAACGGCGCGCCAAACCTTTCCGGTGATTTCCCGGCGATGCTGGAGCTCGCCAGGAAGACCGGCACTCCGATCTCGGGCAAGGACTTCAAGACCGGCCAGACCTTCATGAAGACGATCCTCGCGCCCGGCTTCAAGGCGCGCCTCTTGGGCATGAACGGCTGGTACTCGACGAATATCCTCGGCAACCGCGACGGCGAGGTGCTCGACGATCCCGAGTCCTTCAAGACCAAGGAGGTCAGCAAGCTCGGCGTGCTGGATCACATCCTGCAGCCGCAGCTCTACCCCGACCTCTATGGCAAGATCCACCACGTAGTGCGCATCCACTACTACCCACCGCGGGGCGACAACCAGGAAGGTTGGGACAACATCGACATCTTCGGGTGGCTGGGTTACCCGAGGCAGATCAAGGTGGACTTCCTGTGTCGCGACTCGATTCTGGCGGCGCCCTTGGTCCTGGACCTCGCGCTGTTCTCCGACCTCGCCTCACGCGCCGGCATGAGCGGCATCCAGGAGTGGCTCTCGTTCTACTTCAAGAGCCCGCAGACGGCCCCGGGCCTCTACCCCGAGCACGACCTCTTCATCCAGCTGATGAAGCTCAAGAACACGCTGCGGCACTTGCGCGGCGAGGAACTGATTACCCACCTCGGCCTGGAGTACTACGACTAGTCTCAAGGAGGCTGGGGCGATGCAGCAAGGACTCGGCGTCGGCGCGAAGATCAAGGAGATTTCGACCGGGACCATCGTCTACCAGAACTGCACGGTGCTTCACTCCGATGCGATCGGATTGGTGTTCGAGGTGCAGCGCACGGTAGCCGAGGGCGGGACCATCGAGACCGTGGTCAGCCAGGTGCTGGTGCCCTGGCCGAAGATCAACCATATACTGCTGGTCGAGGAGAAAATCTGATGCGCAATGCCGCCGCTGCCTTCATCCTGCTGTCCGCCGCCACTGCTCCCGCCTTCGCCGCCGATCCTTGCGCCGATCCCGCCCTCGGGTCCAAGGCCACGGCCGCCAAGTCGCTAGCGAAGGCGAAGCAATACGTGCAGGCCGAGCCGGCCGCGCGCGCGGTGCTGAGCGTGTGCGCGACGCAGCCGGTCGGCGTCGCCGCCCTGGGAGAGTCGCTGGCGGGCCAGAAGAAGTACGCCGCCGCGGTCGAGGCGCTCTCGGCGGCCATCACGGCCAGACCGGACCTCGCCTACGCCTACTTCTGGCGCGGCCAGTCCTACTACGGCCTCAAGCAGAAGGACAAGATGGTCGTGGACTTCACGACCTTCCTGAAGCTCGCACCCACCGCGCCCGAAGCGGCCACCGTCAGGCAGCTGCTCGGCGGGATCCGCTAGGCTGCTCTCCGCCGCCCACGTCTTCGCCCTGGTCGCCTGGCTGGGGCTGGCCGCGGGCGGACAGGCTTTCGCCTTCGCGGCGCGAGCCTCGGGCGATCCGCGACGCGAGCTCGTGGCCCGGCGCCGTCTGCAGCCGTTCTTGGCGCTCGAGCACGTCGCGTTTCTGCTGCTGTTGATCACGGGCTTCCTGCTGATGCGGGAGCACGGCTGGGGCCTGACACGGGCCCGCTGGCTGACGCTCAAGCTCGGGCTCGTGGCCTTCCTGGTCGTGCCGCTCGAAGGCATGCACGCTTTCATCGCTCACGGCTGGATCGCCCGGGGCCTGCGGCAGACCGCGGCGCCCCCGCTTGCGAAGGACCTGAGCCGTGGCCTGGGCGTCGAAGAGATGCTGCGCGCGCTCGCCATTCCTCTCTTCGGCATCGGTCTGCCGCTGCTCATCTGGCTCTCGGTCAAGAGGCCGTTCTAGCAGCCCGGGGGGTATGGAGCCGTGCACCCCCCCGCGCCCTTCGCTCTCCCCGCAAGCCGCTCCGCGCTGGAGTGAATCCAGCGCTTCGCTGCCAGGGACGAGCTCAACCCTGCGCCGCCTTGCTGGCTTCTTGCTTGGCGAACACGACGGACCAATCGACCGAGGCGGTGGCCTGCATCAGCACGTAGAGCGTCGCGACGGCGCCGAGTGTGACCGTCAGCCCCGTGTAACCCTCGAAGAAGAAGGCATAGCTGAAGAGCACAAGGTAGACGACCTGGGCGAGCCCGGCCTCGGCCAGCGCCGAGCGCAGGCCGCAGACCAGTCGCAGGTAGCTGACGACGAGAAACACGCTCGTAGCCGAGGCGATCAGGAACGCGGCGTGGATGCTGATGTGATCCACGAGGTAGGCGAGCAGCAGGTGAAACGCGAAGAACGCCGCCGCCAGGAAGAAGTAGTTCATCGGGTGGAGGCTCTGCTGGCGCAGCACCCCCAGGATGACCATCACCGTGAAGAAGAACAGCAGCGAAACGGGCGCGAAGAACGTAATGCGCGCGGCAAGCGGCCCGGGGTTGAGGCGGCTTGGTGGATCCATGCCGACTCTCTGGCCGGTCACGAGGCTCTCGAAGTCCCACGCCAGGCGATAGCCTTCGCCCTGCGCCGTGCGCGTCGTCGGCGACAGCGTCCCGGCGGGGAAGTCGATGCCCGCGAAATTCGTGGTCATCGCCAGGTGGAAGTCCTTCAGCTGGCCCACACCCGTACGGCTGAAGGCGTAGGTCCAGTCGCCCAGGCCGCGCGACCGATACGAGACCTTCGCCACGATCTCGGAGCTGCCCGCGACGAGGGTGCTCACCGCCAGGCCCTGGGCCAGGTCGCTCACGGGCATCGCCTCCTGGCCGTCGACGCTGAAGCGGAAGCCATCGTAGATTGCCTCGGTGGACGGGAATGAAAAGTGGACGTGAACGATGCGCGGCTCGGAACCGGGCTTGCGTACCCGATACTCGCCGGAAAAGGCGACGCCGTACGTGTCGTACCAGAGCAGACCCTTCCGGCGTTGCTCGAGGTCGAGCGCTACCTCCACCCGGCTCGAGGCAAGGGACAAGGGGACGTTGTCGACACTCTCTCGCGTGACTTGCTTCGTCAGCGTCCGACCTTCCTTGTCCTTTTCCTGGACCTGTTCGGTAACCAGTCGCGGGGACTCGTACCAGGCATCCGGGGCCACCTGGTTGTGCCGGCCGCCCCACAACTGGCCGACCTCCTGTGCCAGACTCGCGTCCTTCTCGCCCGTCCGCTCCACGACCGAGGCCCCGAGCGTGAACCACGAAACGGCGGCACAGCAGTAGATGAATCCGATCGCGACCAGCCGGGCAGGGGTCAAGGTTCCTCCTCTTGTCCATTCCAAGATGCGCTGCGCGGGCCGCGCTTGCCTGAGCGGCGCCTCACCCGGACGTGAGCATAGAGTGAGAGGAGGGTTGAGCGGAGCGCCCGATTCAGTCGCTCGCGGAGCGGCCAGGGGGAGGCGAAGCGCGCGGGGGGGTGCTTGCCTTGCGTACCCCCCCCGGACTTCCTAGAACGACTGTCCGAGGCTGAAGTAGTAGCCGAAGCGTTTTGCGCCCGGCTCGGGCTGCAAGGCTCGGGCCAGGTCGAAGCGGAGCAGGCCCACCGGCGAAGACCAACGCAGGCCCAGTCCGAGACTGTGCTTCAGGTCGAAGCCGACGGCGGACACGCTTTCGAACACGTTGCCCGCATCCCAGAAGAACGCCGCGCCCAGACCCGAGGCGTGCCGGTAACGCAGTTCCTGGTTCATCACGAAGGTAGCGTCGCCACCCGCCGGGTCGCCGAAAATGTCGCGCGGGCCAAGGCTTTCGGTGGGGTAACCGCGGACGCTGTTGGCGCCGCCCGCCTTGAAGCGTTCGTCCGGGATCAGCTCCTGATCGGCAAAGGGCCACGCGAGGCCGAGGCGGTAGGCGTGACCCCACAGCCAGGATGGCCCGAGCGGCTTGTACAAGAACGCCTGCCCGAACGACTTGAAGAAGCGCAACTCCGAGCCGATCGCCGCCGGAGAGTATTCGAGGTTCAGGCTCAGGAAGCTGCCGCTCCGCGCATCCAGGACGAAGTCGCGCGAGTCGCGCAGCAGGGAGCCGTCGACGGCCGCCACGCTGATCGTTATGGGTTCGAAAAACAGGGGTGAGCTGAGCGTCGTGCGCCTGAAGCGATAACCCAAGAGCAGGTCGAGGCTGCGGGGCAGCCGCAGCTTCTGTTGCAGTTGGAAGCCGCGCCTCAGGGAATTGTTCGTCCCCAGCTCGGGGTCCGAAGGGTCGGTCAGCGTGTCCTCGCTGGTGCGAAACAGCGAAGCGACCAGGTCTCCGCCCACGAACGCCGGCAGGCGCAGGGAAGCGCGCTGGTCTTCGAGGTCCGCACCCCGTCGATAGCGAGCGCCCAGCGCGATGCCCCGGCCCAACAGGTTACCCAGTTCCGCGTCCACGTCGCCCGCCGCTCCGTCCTTGTCGTTATAGCGGGCTTGATAGGCGGCCGTAAGTGGCGCCTCCTCCGTGAGCCCGACCGTGACCACGGACGGGTTCTCGCGGGTGAAAGTGATCGAAACGCGCGTGAAGACGCCCAGCTCGGCCAACCGGCGCTCGGCGCCGGTCAGGGCGCGCAAGTCGAGCGGCTCACCCGGCTTCAGCTGCAGGCGACCGCGAACCAGGGATAGCCGCGTCTTGCTCGCCCCGTGGATCTCGATGCTGCCGATGTTGAGTTGTTCGCCTTCCGCGACGCGCAGGATCACCTCGATGTCGGGCGCAGCCAGGCGCACTTCCGGTACGACTCGGACGGCCGGGTAGCCCAGCGACAGGTACCTGTCGCGCAGGCGCGCGGCCGCCGCGATCACCGTCTCCTCCTGATAGGCCTCGCCTACAGCCAGGTCTGCCAGCTTTTCGGCCTCGCCTTCGGGAAGCGCGCTGCCTTCGACGCGAAGCGCGGCGACGCGGGCCGCCTCTCCCTCGTGGACCGGGACGACGATGCGGACGGATGCCCCGGCTTCGCTGACCGAGACGGGGCCGAGCTGCGGCGCCAGGTAAAAGCGCGCGGCATAGGCAGCCCGTACTCGATCCAGGGCGGCCCCCGGCTCGCGCAGAAGCGCCGCAGGGCCGCCGGCCTCCTTCGAGAGGCTCGCGGCTGAGAGCGCGCTGGCGCCAGGAAATTCGAGTGACACCGCGTTCGAGCGTGGCCCAGGCTGCGCGCGGAACCGCAGCAGCCGGTTCTCTCCCTCGGTTTCGCCCTGCGCCCTCACGCTCGCCCGCAGGTAGCCGCGCTGGTTGAGGACGCCGAGCAGCAGCGACTTCCCCTGCTCCAGGGCTTCCTCTTCGTAGAGCGCGCCTTCCAGAACCCTGGACAAGTCCGGCGGCGAGGCCATGCCTTCGACCTGCGCGATGAAGCGTGGGCCCGCCCGCACCGCAAATGTAGCCGTCGCCGCCTTGAGGCGCCCACCCACCTCGGCCTCGATGTAGCCACGCCCGACCAGCTGGCGGCGGAGGCGCTCGACGTCGTCCTGCACACGCCCCGGCGTCACCTTCTTTCCCCTGGCGGTGGAGAGGGCGTTTCGCAAGGCAGGCTCCTCGACGGGCGGCGCGCCCACGAGCACGACCTCCTCGACGACGACGCTCTCTTCCTGACCCACGCCTGGCGGCCGCCTCTCGCCGCCCAAGCGCAGCGCCTGACCGACGCCGGCGGTGAGCGAGCTGTCGTCGTCGCGCTGTCCGATGATCTTGACTTCTTTCGGTAGCGACAGCTGGAGTTGCAGGAAGCGGGCCTCGGCCTCGTTCAGGGAGTAGGACTGGATCGCCCGCAGCCGGTCGGTGAGTTGCTTCTCGAACGTGAAGCGCGCCCCGGGCTCCTTCTCGCGCGAGAGCAACTCGGGTTGCAGGCTCACGCGATCCAGGCCCAGGCCTCGCGCCAGGCCCCCGGTGAGCCGGCCCGTCATCAGGATCGCGAGCTGGTTCCCGGCGAGCGAACCCACGTTCTGGACTGCGTTCGTGTCGAAGCGGCCAGTGGCGAGCAGACCCAGCAAGCGTGCCTCGCTTTCCGCTGGTTCCGAGGAGAACGCGAGCTGCGGGTTCTCCAGGCTGCCGGAGGCCGTGATCGTGATCGAGTAGTCCCGTTGCTCGTCGACGTTGCGAACAGCGGCGGTCATCCGCAGCGAGATGGCGGGGTTCCAGGTCCCGGAATAGCTGAGCGCCCCCGACTCCACGGTGAACTCGTGGCCCTGTAGATCGAGCTTGCCGCCCGGGAGGACCTCGACACGACCGAGGGGCGCGGGCGTGTCCAGGTCGCCGCGCACCGTGAGCGCGCCGCTGGCTTCGAGCCGGACCAGCTCGTGACGCACCAGCACGGGGTTCTGGGTGAGGGCGCGCACGTCGAGGGCGATGCCGCGCAGCAAGGGCGACGGTGTCTTGCTGACCGCCGCCCCTTTCAGGCTCTGCTGGAGCGCGGCGTCGACGTCGTAGAGGCCGCGCTCGGCGCGCACTTCGCCGCCAAGCCGCAGCGCGCCAGGCGTTCCCGTGAGCGTGAGATCCGTGTCGACCCGGGTCCGCAGTCCCTCCGGATAGCGAAGGCTCAGCTCGCGACCCTCGAGCTTGAGGTCGACGCTCGGCCCCTTGGCGCCTCCAAGCTGCGCGCCGCCCGTCACCGACACGCTGCCGCCCGCCAGCAACCCCGTAAGGGCCTCGATGCGGGCCTGCTCGCCTTCGAAGACCAGGCTGCCGTTTATCGCCGAGAGAGCGTGCGGGAAGAGGCGGCTGCGCAGCCCGGCGTCCGCTATGTCGATTCGGCCGCGCGCCCTCGGTGTCGCGAGCGCGCCCGAGACCGTGAGGTCTACGTCCGCGGCGCCCGTGGCCGAGCTGTCCGGGAGGAACGGGGAAAGCGCGTGCAGGTCGAGGCGGCCCTTGCCGAGCACGTCGAGCTGCCGCCGTCCGAGGTCCGCCGCTCCGGAGAGTCTGAGCGAGCCGTTGGCGCCGCCGATCGTCACGCCCGGGGAAGAGACTCGGCCGTCGTGCAACTCGATCTCCAGCGGTGACACCTCGAAGGCCAGCTCGCTGGCACGCACTGCCTCGAGCCGCAGCGCTGCCGTCGCGCGTGCTTCGCCGATCGCGGCGAGACCGCCTTCGATGAGCGCCTCGCCCGAGGCCGCTGCCGTGAGCGTCTCGGCAAGCTCCGGGCTGAGCCGCCGCAACAGCTCGGGCACGCGAACGCCCTGCCAGCGCAGCTCGAGGCGAGCTTCCTCGTCCTTTGCGAGCACGCCTCGGTCGGCACGCGCCTCGGGCCACACGGCGGCCAGGGGTACGCGGCCCTCGGCGTGGAGCGTTCCCTCCGCGAAGCTCGCCGCGGACGGCGAGAGGACCAGCGTCCGGCCGGCCAGTTCGGCCGTGAGCGAGGGAATGCTGACGGCTGGCAGGGCAGGGGTTTCGAAGCGGAGCGCCCGGCCTGTCACCTGGCCGAGCGCCTGGGGTCGCTGCGGCGATCCGGAGAGCGTGACGTCGGCATCGAGGTGGCCCGCGGCGCTGGCGCCGTCCGGCATCGGCAGCTGGGCGAGGTCGGCCGTCAACGTTAGCTGGAGGGCCATCGGCGAGTCGGCCTCGAGACCCAGCTTCCCGGAGACGTCGAGCGACGCGCCGTGCGCCTCGAGCCGAAGGCCTTCGATGCCGAGCGTCCGCTCTCGGAGTTTCAGCGAGAAGGGCGCTCCGGCCCGGGCCGCATAGCGGCCCTCGGCCACATCGAAGTCAAACAGCCGGGCATCGACGTCGGCCCCGTCGGGCTTCGCCATGGGCACGGAGAAGGTCGCGTTCGCCGAAAGCTGCCCGGTCAGGTCCGGGCGGCCGGCGGCCGCCGTGAGCCTCTGAAGCGGCGTGGCGTCGAGGCTGAGCTCGCCGTCGATCGTCTCCGCTCGTGCGTTCTCGCGCCGAGCTTCACCCGTGAGCCCAAGAGACGGGACCGCCCAGCGGGCCACGACCCTGCCGCGGTCGGCCGCGAACGAGACATGCGCCTCGCCGAGCGGCGCCCCTGCCCACGAGCCGCCCTGGAGCTCG
Organism: Acidobacteriota bacterium; assembly: GCA_032127875.1. Lineage (GTDB taxonomy): Bacteria > Acidobacteriota > Vicinamibacteria > Fen-336 > Fen-336 > CADEEV01. The sequence goes on along the minus strand of JAQBHI010000099.1, from coordinate 3,423 downwards.
GCGCGGCCGGTTCCGTTCGCCCGCCCCAGCGGATCGTCGAGGGCGAGATCGAGTGCCAAACGGCCGCCGGCGCGCGGGTCGAGGAGCGCCAGATCGAGCCCGCGGCCGATGGCGGTGACGCGCGCGGACGAGGGTCCGGAAACCCCTACTACATCGAGCCTTCCGTCGCCCGGGCTGGCCGTGAGCTCCACGTGAAGGCTCCGGCCCTCTGATCGAAAGAGTCCCGAAACAGGCACGCTGGCGAGTGCGCCCTGGCGATCGAGGCGGGCCGATCCCAAGAGGTTGCCTGCCACTGCAAGGGGCCAGGAACCTCGGGCCGTGCCCCGCGCCTCGAGGTCGAGGCCCTGTTGGCCCTGCGCCTCGGCCGTTGCCCGCGCAGACCATGCGAGGTCGAGGCTGCGGTTTGGCATCGCCATCGCACCCGCGCCCTCAGTGACAACGTGGTAGGTGAATCCGTCGCGAGCGCCATCGAGGACTGCGCTCGCCGTCACCGCGAGGCGCCGCTTCAAGTCTCCGCTGCCGCCCGCCCTTGCGCTGAGGCGGCCGACATCGGGAAGCACGACGCCGCGCACATCGAGACTTGCCTCCAGCTCCTGGCCGCGCAAGCCTGCGCGCGCCGAGAGCTCGCCGTCGAGGCCGCGCGCGGTGAGATCGAGATGCGCCCGGTCATCGCGATAGGCTCCCGTTGCCGTTGCCGAGTCGATCCTCCAGCCGGCCACGACGAATCCGCCCGACCGGGCGGTCACTTCGGCGGTCGGCGCCGCCCCAGTGCCTTGGATCCGCGCCTCGATGCCGAGCTGTCCGCTCATCTCAGCGATGGGGTCGGGCAGAAGCCTCGAAGCCTCGGGCAAGCGAACGCGCGCGCTGAGCTGCAGGTCTGGCGTCAAGGCCGTGAGCGGTCCGAGGTGGCCCTGGGCGTCGAGCGAGAGGCCCGGGGTTTCGAAGTGGGCGCTCTCCAACGCGGCCGACAAGTCGGTGTCGATTCGCAGCCGCGCCTCCCCGACGCCGGCACCGGGCGTTGGCCGCTGCCACTCGATTCCGGCCGCGCGCAGCGAAAGGGCGCCGCTACCAATCGCACCCTGGGCGCTCAGGCCGTAGACCGAAAACCCCAGCGAAGGCGGCCCCTCGACGCTTCCGTCGATGAGCTCGAGGTGATCGATCCACACTCGAGGGGGGGCCACAACCACTCTCGTGTCGGCAGCTACCGCGGGCAGCAGTGTCAGTGCGGGTCTCTCGAGGCGGAGCGATTCGAGGGCGACGACTCCGCCCGACAGCGTCGACCAATGCAAGACGGCGTGGGCCTTCGCGACGTTCAGCGCGAAGCCGGGCGCCTCGACCCGCAGCCCCTCGATCTCGGCGCTGAGAGCGACGGGCACCACCTCGAGGCGGCCGATGCGGACCGTGCCGCCCAGGGCTGCGGAGGCACTGGCCTCGATCCACGACTTGAGCGACGCCTGGGGAAAGCGGCCGAAGGCCAGCAGCAATACCAGAGCGGTGGCCAGGATCAGCCAGAACGCGAGTCGGGCGCGTCTCACGCGCGCGGCGTGCCGGTTTCCCGCAGCTCTCGTTCGAGCAGCAGGGCTACGAGCGTCTTGCCCTCGCGGATGCCGCCTTCGCCGATCATCGTCCGAGCTTGCTCGAGCGCGCAGGCGCGGACCTCGATTCGCTCGTCGGCCTCGGGGTGCGCCGGCCCCTGGGTGAGGCCCGTGGCTCGGAACAGGTGCATGGTCTCGTCACAGAAGCCCGGTGTCGTATAGAAGACGCCCAGCGGCTCGATCCGCGCGGCGCGCAGCCCGGTCTCTTCCTCGAGCTCCCGGCGCGCGCCTTCGAGGGCGCTCTCGCCCGGGTCGAGGCGTCCGGCGGGAAGCTCCCAGACCGGCTGGTCCACGGCGTAGCGATACTGCCGGATCAGCACCACGCGTCCGTCCTCGTGGACCGCGAGTGTCGCAACCGAACCGCGGTGACGCACCACTTCCCGGGTGGCGTACACGCCGCCCGGCTCCTCGACCTCGTCCACGTCGAGCGACAGCACACGGCCCGCGTAGACCCTTCGCGTCGAGATGCGCCGTGCCGCGGACACCGATCGCTACCTCGGGTTGATCGCCACGTTGTCAATGCGGACCACGCCGCCCTCGGCGCTGAGCTTGACCTCGGTCACGCGCGCCGGTTTGGGGCGCAGGCTTGCGACGTCCAGGCTCCAGGGCGACCAGCCCCCGGGCCCCTCGCCGCCGGTGACTTCGAGCGTCGATGTGCGGGTCTTGCCCCCGACATCGGCATACGTCACCAGGACGCGCAGGATCGCCTCGCCGGAGACGACCTTGTACTCGAGGCTGAGCGGCGCCGCACCCGAGGCGATCGTCACGTCCACGGGCTGGGTCGTGACCACGGCTCCCGTGCTGGCGGCCACCTCGAGAACGCCGCCGCGTCCCGTTTCCTGAGCCAGCCGGCCCTTGCCGGTCACGATCCAAGGGGCGAGTGTGGACTCGAACGAGCCGTTGCGCAGCGGCAGGCCTGCCACAGCCGAGTCCGGCCTGGCTGGACTCCTGGGCCGAGACGCGCCAACCGGCGGGACCGGCTCGCTGGGCGCGGGCGCTTTCGTCCTCGGCTGCGCCGCCTGGCGCGCGTCGTTTTTCTCGTCGCGGAACATGGCGAGTTCCTGCATGAACAGCGCGGCAGTGGCGGCGTAGGCGAGGCTCTGGTCCACGCGCGGCGGCGGCTCACGGAAGTACTTCTCGTCCGAGTCGAGTTGCAGCGCCTTCAGGTACAGGCTCTTGGCCTCCTCCAGGTGGCCGCGATGCTCCGGCGTGAAGGGCGGCAGTTTGTAGGCGAGCGCCTCGTGGGCGACACCCAGGTTGTGCAGGCGCGCGGCCTCGGTGTCGCCCTTGAAGATGCGGCGGTTCCACTCTTCCATCGCTTCCTGGAAGAGCCCGGCTTCTGCCAGCTTGTTGCCGGCCTTCAGCTCGTCGTTGACCGCGAGCAGCGCCTCGGCAGGATCGGGCGCGAAGGTCACCTGGCCGACGACGTTCTCGGCGGTTGCCGTCACCAGGTAGCGGCGCAGCGACTCTTCCGTCGAGGCCTCGGGCGGCAGGCCGCCCTCCAGCTTGAACTGCTGGTGGTACGAGCCGCCGACATCGGTGGTCCGGGGTCCATTCTGGCTCTCCACGACGACGGTGGCCGACAGGCTGCCGTCCGCGAGACGCCAGCTCACGGGCTCGGATCGATTCCCGTACACGTCCTTGGTCTCGGACTTCTTCTTCTTCTCGTTCCATTCCTGACGTTCGCCGATCTTCACGTACTTGGTTTCGATGCGGATCTCGTCGCGCACCTCGGCGCGCAAGGCCCCGAGCGAGACCTTGAGGACCGCGTCGGCGCCGCGCTCGCGATCGACCAGGCGATACATATCGCTGCCGCGAAGCGCATCCT
>JAQBHI010000098.1:0-26589 GCA_032127875.1 Acidobacteriota bacterium | reverse complement strand
CATGATCGTGCGGCGGAAAAAGCAAGCGTGAGCGGAGCTCCCATGATCGGGCTTCAACACTACCTGGTGGTTTCCGCCGCGCTGTTCTGCCTGGGATTACTCGGCGTGCTCACGCGCCGCAATGCGGTGAACGTGCTGATGGGCGTCGAGCTGATCCTGAACTCGGCGAATCTCAACCTGGTGGCGTTCTCGCGCTTCGGTCCGGGCAACCTGCAAGGCCAGATGTTCGCGCTGTTCGTGATCGTGATCGCCGCCGCCGAGGCCGCCGTGGCGCTCGCCATCGTGCTCACGCTCTACCGCCTGCGCCGCACGCCCAACCTCGATCAAGCGGACATCCTGAGGGGCTGAGGTGGAGATCGTTCTCGCGAGTCTTTCGCGTTCCCTGCCTGAGATCACCCTCACGGTGGCGCTTTTGCTCGTCGTGCTCGTCGATGCCAGCGGCATCCGCGCCCGCCACGGCCTGATCCGGCTGGTCACTTCACTGGGGCTCGTCGTGGCGCTCGGTCTCAGCCTCGCGAGTCGCGGAGCGCCGGCCGAGATCTGGAGCGGGATGCTCGTGGCGGATCCGATGGCCGATTTCTTCAAGGCGCTCTTGCTGGGCGCCTCGCTGCTCGTGGTGCTCGCCTTCACCTTCCGCAACTCGGCCGAACTGCACGGCCTCGGCCAGGGCGAGTTCCACGCGCTGCTGCTGGCGCTCACGCTCTCGAACCTGCTGCTCGCCGCGGCCAACGACCTGGCGATGTTGTATCTGGCGCTCGAGATGGTCTCGATCACCTCCTACGTGATGGTCGCGTACCTCAAGGGCGACCGGATGTCGAACGAAGCGTCGCTCAAGTACGTGCTGTTCGGGGCGGTTTCGACGGGCGCGATGCTGTACGGCTTGTCGTTCCTGTATGGCCTCACCGGCACCACCAGCATTCCAGAGATCCAGGCCTTCCTTGCCGCGGGCCTCACGAGCGAGAACCGCTTCGCGGTGTACGTGATCGCACTGCTGGTGTTCGCGGGCTTCGGCTTCAAGACCGCAGCCGTGCCCTTCCACTTCTGGTGCCCCGACGTCTACGAGGGCGCGCCTACGCCGGTCACGGCCTTCCTTTCGGTCGCGCCCAAGGCCGCTGGTTTCTCGATCATGTTGCGCTTCTTCTGGAGTGGTCTGTCCACCCGCGGCGCGGCTGCCTGGGACCTGGCGGGCGCAATCGACTGGGTACCGCTGCTGATGCTGATCTCGGTCGCGACGATGACGCTGGGCAACGTGGCGGCGCTCACCCAGACGAACCTGAAGCGGCTGCTCGCCTATTCGTCGATCGCCCACGCCGGCTTCGTGATGATGGGCGTCGTGGCGCTCTCGGAGAACGGCGCACGCGGCATGATGATCTACCTGCTCGTCTATGTGTTCATGAACCTGGGCGCGTTCCTGGTCGTGACGCTGATCCACAAGCAGGACGGCACGTTCGACCTGCGCGACTACGCCGGGATGTCGAAGCGCGCGCCGTTCCTGACCGGCGCCATGGCGATGTTCCTGCTCTCGCTCATGGGCATTCCGCCGCTGGTCGGCTTCATGGGCAAGTTCTACGTGTTCGCGGCGGTGATCGAGCGGGGCCCGGCCTACTGGTGGTACGCGGTCGCGGGCGCCCTCAACGCCGCGATAGCGGCCTACTACTACGCGCGCGTGCTCAAGACGATGATCATCGACGAGCCGCATGTCGAGAAGCCAGCTTTCCGCCTGCCCGCGGCCGATTTCGCGTGGCTCGCGGCCCTGGCTGCCGCCAACCTCTTCCCGCTCCTGTTCTGGAGCCGGGTCGAGGCCTGGGCGCGCGCCTCGCTCTCGATCTACGCCAAACTGTAGGCGGCTTCGCCGAGCCGCGGGCGGCCCATCTCACGGCGGACGATCGCCCGCCGGCCGGCCAGAGCGACGTGCTCGACCGGATTCGAGCGTCCAGCATCGCTTTCGAGCCAGCCACGCTTCGTAGTACAACTCTGGCGCGCATGAGTTCCCGCTCGCTGCTGTGCTGCTGTTGCCTCACCACCCTCGCCAGCGCCTCGTGCGCGCGCGATCCCGGCACACCGCTGGACCTGGTGCGCGCCGAGCAAGCCCTGCTGGATGCCTCGATGCCGGAGCGGAACAAGACCTGGGTCGTGCAGCAGGCAGGCCGCAACGTCAGGCTCGCCGACGTGGTACGCAAGACGCTGCCGGCCACCCCGCCCAGCCGCCTGCACTTTCGCGTGAGGGTGCCACGAGGCGGCCGGCTCGCCTTTGCCTGCGGCCTGGCGCCGGAGGCGCAGGACGGGCCGCCCGTCGAGTTCCAGGTCAGCGTTGGCCCCGAGGCTGCGCTGGAGAAGGTCTGGTCCGCGACACTCGACGCCGCGGCCAATCCGGCCCATCGGCGCTGGCTGAGCGCCGACGTCGATCTCTCGCGCTGGTCCGGGAAGACGCTGGATCTGGTGCTGGAGACGCGCTCGTCCGAAACGAGCCGATCCAAGCGCCGCGTCTACTGGGGCAACCTCGCGCTGAGCGCGCCCCTGGCGAGGGCGCCGCTCGTCGTGTTGTACCTCACGGACACGCTGCGCGCCGACCACCTCGGCGTCTACGGCTACGCGCGAGCGACCTCGCCGCAGCTCGACGCCTTCGCCAAGGACGCCGTCGTCTTCGACCAGGCGATCGCCCAGGCCTCGTGGACGAAACCGTCGGTCGCGTCGATCTTCACGTCGCTCCTGCCGGGCCGGCATCGCGTGGTGCAGCTTCGCGATCCGCTCGAGCCGAGCTTGACGACGCTCGCCGAGATGCTTTACGGCAAAGGGTTCGCGACCGGCGCCGCGGTAGGCAACTCGGTGATCTATCTCGAAGGCCACAACTTCGAGCAGGGCTTCGACTATTTCGCAGGCATTCACGGCGCGGACGACAAACCATCCAAGGACCCCAAAGCCAGGGACGTGGTGGATGCGGCGCTGCAGTGGCTGGACGCGCGTGCCGGCTCCCCCGCCTTTCTCTACGTCCACACCATGGACCCGCACGTTCCATACTCGCCGCCGCCACCCTTCGACCAGATGTTCGAGCCGCACCCGCTGCCCGACCGACCCGCGGCCGATCCGCGCCACGACAACCGCGAGAGCGCCGACCGCGAGCGGATGATCGCGCAGTACGACGGTGACGTCGCCTACAACGACCAGCAGTTCGGCCGCTTCGTTTCCGAGCTCAAGGCGCGCGGGCGCTATGACGGCGCGCTGGTGATCTTCGTGGCCGATCATGGCGAGGAATTCCAGGATCACGGCCAGTGGCTCCACGGCCGGAGCGTGTTCGACGAGCTGGTGCGCATCCCGCTCGTGGTGAAATTCCCGGGCGGCGAGTACGCAGGCCGCCGCGTGCCGCAACAGGTCCAGGAGATCGACCTGCTGCCGACGATCCTCGAGAGCCTTGGCCTGCCGGTGCCCGCTCCTCCGGCGCTGGCCGGACGGCCGATCCAGGGCGTCCTCGGGGGCACTGCCTCCGAGCCCCCGGCGATCTTGGAGATCTCTCACCGCGGCATCGTGGCACTGGGCGTGCGCACCTCGAAGGACAAGTACGTGCAGCGCTTCAGCCCGGAGGAGGATGAGCTCTACTTCGACCTGCTGAAGGACCCCCGCGAGCAGAACAACGCCTTCTCGCGTTCCGGCGAGCGGGTGCGCCTGCTGCGGGCGATTCTGGACGCGGCGATGACGCGCAATCCCTTCCGCCACAACCTGCGCTTCGCAGGCCCCGGGCGCTACGAGATCACGCTGCGAACACGGGGCTGGCTCGACCGCGTCGAGGCGAGCGGCCTCGGCCTCGAGGACCGCCAGGAGCTCGTCGAAAACGGCCGGCGCCTGATGTTGCGCCTGCGCGTGCCGGACGGCCAGCAGCGCGACCTCGCCTTCAGCGTCCGGCCCGTCGGAGTGCCGGTCTTCCTGGAGGGGATCCGTGACGGTCGACCGCTCCAGCCGCGTGACGTACGCGTCGGGCCCAAGTCGCTCCGGCCCGACGCCCTCCCCTATCGACTCCCCCAGACCGAATCGGAGGACGAGGCCGCGACCAACCTCTTCTCGCCCCCGCCCGCCGCCGGCTCCGGCGTGCTGGTGTGGCTCACGCCCGATGCGGGGCGCCAGTTCCTCGAGTTCGACCAGGCCGCCTGCGAGCAGATGCAGGCCCTCGGCTACGTCGGCCAGTGCGGCGGCTAGCTGCCGGCGGGTTGCGCGGCATGCATACCGCCCTGAGCTGGACTCGCTATACCATCTAGCGCGCGAATGGGCACACTGATCGTCACCGGGGGCGCGGGCTTCATCGGCTCCAACTTCGTTCGCCTGGCCCTGGCCGAGAGCGACGAGCGAGTGGTGGTCGCGGACAGCTTGACGTACGCCGGCAACCTCGAGAGCCTCGAGGATCTGGGCAGCCATCCGCGCTACGCCTTCGTGCGCACGGACATCGCCGAGCGCGAAGGCGTGCGGAAGTTGTTTCGCGAGCATCCGCCCAGCGCCGTCGTCAATTTCGCCGCCGAGACGCACGTGGATCGCTCGATCGACGACCCCGGCGCGTTCTTGCGCACCAACGTGTCCGGCACCCACGAACTGCTGGAGGCGGCCCGGGAGCACCTGCGCGGCCTGGACGGCGCCGCAGGCAGTGCCTTCCGCTTCCTGCACGTCTCCACCGACGAGGTCTACGGCACGCTGGGCCCGACCGGCGCCTTCACGGAGACGACCGCCTACGCTCCCAACTCGCCCTACGCCGCGTCCAAGGCCGCCGCCGATCACTTCGTGCGCGCCTGGCACGAGACCTACGGGCTGCCGGTGCTGCTGACCAATTGCTCGAACAACTACGGCCCTTACCAGTTCCCCGAGAAGCTGATCCCGCTGATGCTCCTGAACGCACTGGAAGGCAGGCCACTGCCGATCTACGGCGACGGCGGCAACGTGCGCGACTGGCTCTACGTCGAGGACCACTGCCGCGCCCTGCTGCTCGTGCTGCAGCGGGGCCGCGTCGGCGAAAGATACAACGTCGGTGGAAACTCCGAACGCACGAACCTGCAGGTGGTCGACAGGCTGTGCGAGGCGCTCGAGAAGTGGAGGCCGGCCGCCTCGAACTCAGCGCTCCGGGCAAAGGGCTTGCGCTCCTACGCCGAGCTCAAGAGCTTCGTGAAGGATCGCCCGGGCCACGACCGCCGCTACGCGATCGACGCCTCCAAGCTCGCCGCGGAGCTTGGCTTTCGCCCGCGCTATGATTTCGAGGCCGGCCTGGACGCCACGGTGCAGTGGTACCTCGAGCACACCCAGTGGTGCGAGTCGGTACAGTCGGGCCGCTACCGTCGTGAGCGCCTCGGTTTGGCGGAAAAATAGCGGAATGCGCCACGGCTACGAGCAACGAGCGGCCCGAGCGACGGGATTCACTCCCGGCGCGAGGGCGGGCGGCCAGGGGGGTGCGGCGCAGCACCCCCTTGCTCGATGATGAAAGGAATCATCCTGGCCGGGGGTTCGGGCTCGCGACTGTGGCCGCTCACGCTTGCGGTCAGCAAGCAGCTCGTGCCGATCTACGACAAGCCAATGGTCTACTACCCGCTCAGCACGCTGATGCTGGCGGGCATTCGCGACGTGCTCGTGATCACGACCCCGGAGGATCAGCAGAGTTTTCGGCGGCTGCTGAAGGACGGCAGCGCGCTGGGGCTACGCATCGAGTACGCCGCGCAGCCGCGGCCCGAGGGCTTGGCGCAGGCCTTCCTGATCGGGCGCGATTTCGTCGGCAACGATGCGGTGGCCCTGGCGCTCGGCGACAACGTCTTCTATGGCGCGGGGCTGTCGGAGTCGTTGCGTGCGGCGGCCACCCGCGGCCCAGGCGCCACCGTCTTCGCGTATCGCGTGCGCGATCCCGAACGCTACGGCGTCGTCGAGTTCGGGCCCGACGGCCGCGCCTCGAACCTGCAGGAGAAGCCGAAGGACCCCCGCTCGCCGTATGCCGTCACTGGCCTGTATTTCTACGACAACGCCGTTCTCGAGATCGCCGCGGGCCTTCTACCTTCGCCCCGCGGCGAGCTCGAGATCACCGACGTCAACCTCGAGTACCTGCGGCGTGGCCAACTGCACGTGGAGATCCTGGGGCGCGGCGTCGCCTGGCTCGATACCGGCACGCACGAGTCGCTGCTGCAGGCCTCGACCTTCATCCAGGCCATCGAGCAGCGCCAGGGCCTGAAGGTCGCCTGCCCCGAGGAAGTGGCCTACAACATGCGCTTCATCGACGCCGACGCGCTGCTGCGGATCGCTCGCACGATGGAGAAGAACGAGTACGGCCAGTACCTGCTCCGGTTGCTCGAGGACGAGGGACATTGATGCGCATCACGCCGACGGGCCTGAGCGGCGTCGTGATCGTCGAACCGAAGGTGCACGGCGACGCGCGCGGCTTCTTCCTCGAGACCTATCACCAGCACAAGTACCGCGAGGCCGGCATCCCCGAGGCCTTCGTGCAGGACAACCACTCGCACTCGATGCACCGCACGCTGCGCGGGCTGCACGCCCAGCACCTGCGGCCACAGGGTAAACTGGTACGCGCGGTGAAGGGCGAGATGTTCGACGTGGCGGTGGACATCCGCGTCGGTTCACCGGGCTTCGGGCGCTGGGTCGGGGTGCTGCTTTCAGGCGAGAACTTCCGGCAGCTCTACATTCCCCCGGGCTTCGCGCACGGCTTCTGCGTCACCTCCCAGGAGGTGGACGTGGAATACAAGTGCACCGCCTTCTACGAACCGGACGACGAGATCGGAATTGCCTGGAACGATCCCGAGATCGGCATCGAGTGGCCGCTTCGAGATCCGCTGCTCTCCGAGAAGGACCAGCAGGCGCCGCGGTTGTCCAACATCCTCGACCGCCTGCCGCGCTACGAGCCGGCCGCTGTCAAGATGCTCTAGATGAAGATCCTAATCGCGGGCGCTTCGGGACAACTGGGCCGCGCTCTGCTGCCGGCGCTCAGCCGGCACGACGTCGTCGCGCTACCCCGCGCCGCGCTCGACATCGCCGACGCCGAGGCCGTGCGCGCGGTGCTCATGGCGCAGTCGCCTGCCGTCGTGATCAACGCGGCGGCGTTCAACGAGGTCGACCGTGCCGAAACCGACCCCGCGGCCGCGCTGCGCGCGAACGCGGAGGGCCCGCGACTGCTGGCCGAGGCCACCGCCGAGCGGGGCATGGCGCTCGTCCACGTTTCGACCGACTACGTCTTCGATGGCCGTGCCAGTCGACCCTACGTCGAGAGCGATGCACCGAACCCTCTCTCGGCCTATGGCCGCAGCAAGCGCTCCGGCGAGCAGGCCGTGATCGCGGCCAATCCGCGGCACTTCGTCGTGCGCACGGCCTGGCTGTATGCGGCCGAAGGCCGCAACTTTCCGAACACCATGCGACGGCTCGCGGCGCAGGGGCCGCTGCGCGTCGTGAGCGACCAACGCGGCTCACCTACCTACGCCCCGCACCTGGCGGCGGCGCTCGCCGATCTTGTGGGCTCCGCCGACTTCGGCTTGCACCACCTGGCGGGGGCCGGCGAAGCCTCGTGGTTCGAACTGAGCTGTGCTCTCTTCCGCTGCCTGTGCCTCGACGTGCCGATCGAACCGGTGACGACCGAGGCCTTCCCGCGGCCCGCCCCCAGGCCGCGCTATTCCGTCCTCGAGACGCAGCGACGCCCGGCGCGACGGCTGCCAGCCTGGCAAGGCGGTCTCGCGGAGTACGTCCGAACCGTGAAGGCTGCTGCGGCATGAGAGTCCTCGTCACGGGCGGCGCCGGCTACATCGGCTCCCACGTGGTGCGCGCCTTGTCCGAAGCCGGCCACCCGCCGGTGATTCTCGACGACCTGCGCCGCTCGCAGGAGGATCGCGCCGGCGGCTTTACTCTCGAGCGGGTCGCGATCGAGAACACCGCCGCGGTGACGCGGATCTTCAAGCGTCATCGGCCAGAAGCCGTGATCCATCTTGCGGGCTACATCAGCGTGGCCGAAAGCGTACGCGAGCCGGAGGCCTACTGGGCCACGAACCTGGCCGGCGCGGCAAGCCTGCTCGTGGCTGCCGCGCTGTTCCCGCCACGCGTATTCCTGTTCTCGTCCACCGCGGCGGTCTACGGGAACGCGGACGTGTCGCCGATACCGGAATCGGCGCCGCTTCGGCCCGCTTCCCCGTACGGCGCCTCGAAGCTGGCTTTCGAGCGGCTGCTTCACGACGCCGCCCGCGCCACCGGTTTCCGCTCCGCCGCGCTGCGCTACTTCAACGCCAGCGGCGCGCACCCGGAATGGCGCGTGGGCGAAGAGCACGATCCCGAGGAGCACCTGATCCCGCGCGTGATCGCGGCGCTGCTCGACGGCCGGCCGGTCGAGATCAACGGCAACGACTACCCGACGCCCGACGGCACCTGCGTCCGCGACTACATCCACGTGACGGACCTGGCGGGAGCCCACGTGCGCGTGCTGGAGGCCGACGGCATGCCCAGCGGCGTCTCGCTCAACTGCGGCACGGGCCATGGACATTCGGTGCTGCAAGTAGTCGAAGCGATAGGCGCGGCGCTGAAGATTCGACCGAACCCCGCGGTGAAGCCGCGTCGGCCGGGCGACCCGGCGACCCTCGTCGCCGATCCAGGGGGCCTGTTCTCCCACGTGGCGTGGCGCCCGACCCATTCGGAGCTGCGCGAGATCGTGGCCTCGGCAGTGGCCTGGGAACTGTGGCGCCGTGCGCACCGTACGGGGAGGTGAGCATGACGAACAGGCCCCGCTGGCAAACGCTTGGCATCCTGTTCGGTTCCCACCCGTGGCACGGCGTGCCCTATCCCAAGGACGGGCCCGCGATTCTCACCTGCTACATCGAGATGGTGCAGACCGACACCGTGAAGTACGCGTTGGACGAGCTCACGGGCCTGCTCAAGGTGGACCGGCCGCAGAAATACTCGAAGCGTCTGCCCCGGTCTCTACGGCTTGATCAGGCGCTGTGCGCCGAGCGCGTCGGGGCGTTCTGCAGCGAGAAGACCGGCCGCAGCCACGAGGACTACCTCACCCGCTTCGGCGGCCTCGAGGAAATGCTGACAGCGGCCCTGCGAGACTAGCGTCTCACCCCAGCCTCAGGGCTGTGCGCGCGTCTCGCTGGCGGCCACTTCCCTACGCCGAAGCTCGCCACTCGATCGAGAGCTTCCGGCCCTGCTGAGCGCAGTCGCGCAGGTACAGGTTGATCAGGGTCTGGTAGGGAATGCCCGAGGCCACCGCGGCCTCCTTGAAGAACTGAATCGTGGGCCGATCAAGCCGGATCGTAATCTGCTTCTTTAGCCGCGCAGCGTATGGGTTCTTCCGGGCCTTCGAAAAGTCGTATTGTTTTCTCACCGCTTCAGCCTTTCCCAGTACTCCTTCTGCTCAGCCTTGAGGGCCTTCCTGGCGGAGATGATGCGGATCTCGTCGCCATGGGCGCGAACGCAATGACAGACAGTCAGGATGCGCAGAGCTCCGCTCACGCCGAGCATGAGGAAACGCTCTTCGCCCACCGCTTGGTCCGGATCATCGAGTTGCAGGGCGTGTTCATCATAGAAAACGGTCTGGGCTTCCTCGAAGGCGACCCCATGCTTCCTGAGGTTCTGCTCGGCCTTCTTCGGGTCCCAGTTGAAGACCAACTCCGATACTCTTACATTGTACCTACGACGCCACTACGCTAGCAAGCCTCGCGGGTGGGCTTGTAAGGCCTTCTCACCGGAAGAGCCACGACAGCACGGCGGCGGCTCCCACCAGCAGGAACCCCAGCAGCGCTACGCCAACGAGCGCGGCGAGGAGTTGGCCCAGGGCCCCGAGCTTCTCGGTCCGAGCCGGCAGGCTCTCGACCTGCTCATCGATCTCACAGAGTTCGAATGGGGTCTTCGAGTCTGGCGTCAGCAGATAGTCTATGTCCAAGGGGATCCGTGGAATCTCTGGCAAAGGATCCGTGGTGGGAGCAAGACCCGCCCGAAGCAGCTCGACGCCCAGGCGCAAGTACCCATTCTGAGTCCCGATCGTGGTCTTGCCGTCCTGATCGGCCGGGATCTTGAGCCTGGCCCCATCCTTCGGAATCAGGCGATCCAATTCTTCGACGAGTTCACGCAGTTCTGCCACGCCTACCCCAACGCCTTTGGACCCGCCGCCAGGAAACACCCGACCGTCAGAGCGCCAAGAGACAGAATCAGCACTACCACCAAGAACATCCCAGCGATCAAGCGGACGCCGAGGACGCGCTCGGGAGCGCCGCGCTTTCGCGCGGCCTGAATACGGAACTCGAATGCGACGCACGCGAGGAGCACTGAGTAGAACGGAAAGAGCAGGCCCGCGAAGGTGCCTCCGACTGTCATCGCAGACGATTTCGGCTGCGGATTGAACCCGGCGCAGTAACTCAACGCGCCCCACATCACGGGGAAAGCGAGCACGCTGGTGCCAACCGTCCAGGCGAGTCCTTTGAGGACGTCATTCTTGGCCAGCACGGTGCGTCCCCACACCAGAACTCCAAGGCTGAGCAACCAGCCTGGCGCCAGCGCTGCCCATGCGACCGCGATCGACTGCAGGCTCTGGGTCGCTTCAGTCACCGGGTCCTGTCCTAGGCTGCGAGCGGCGCCTCAAGACTCCATTGGGTTGCGTGAAGTGCAGTATAGCGCCGCCTTGGCGTTGCGGAAGCACCCCCGCTCGTGAACGCGTGCATGCTTACCTGGCCGTGGCCGGCCTCAGGCGCTTGGGGTATCATCCCGAGGCTATGGGTCTCCTAGACCTCTTCCGGGGAAAGTTCGTCGATCCGACCTACCCCTCCGTACACGGCGGCGGCGACATCATCACGACGACGCTCGACGCGGTCGTCAAGTGGGGCCGCAAGTCCTCGATCTGGCCGATGCCCTTCGGCACGGCGTGCTGCGCCATCGAATTCATGGCCGTGAGCTTCTCGCACTACGACATCGCCCGCTTCGGGGCCGAGGTGCTGCGCTTCTCGCCGCGCCAGGCCGACCTGATGTTCGTGGCCGGCACGATCGTGGACAAGCAGGCGCCGATCCTGAAGACCATCTACGACCAGATGCCCGAACCCAAGTGGGTGATCTCGATGGGCGTGTGCGCGTCTTCGGGCGGCTTCTACCGCTCGTACCACACCATGCAGGGCATCGACGAGATCATCCCGGTCGACGTCTACGTCCCGGGCTGCCCGCCCTCGCCCGAGGCGCTGCTGGCGGCGCTCATGAAGATCCAGGAAAGGATCCAGAAGGGCGAGCAGGCGAAGGTCCCGCAGGGCGAGCATCGCCTGGGCGCTTCCGGCGCAGGCGCCATCGACCGCCGCGAGCGCCGAACCGAGTGGGCGGAGGACGACGCCAGCCGGCTCGCGGCCGGGAAGCCCGGCCGGGGTCTGCTGCAACTGCGCGTGCTCCCGCCGGGGAAAGAGGAGCCGACCGGCCATCGTGGCTAGCGCTGTCGAGACGGCTCCGACGCCCGCGGGCGCCAGCAGCCCGACACTGCGCGTGCTCCGCGACAAACTGGGCGACGGGCTTACGGGCGTCGACGAGTGGCGCGGCGATCTGGCGATCAGCGTCTCGCGCAGGGCCTGGCTGGAGGCCGCCCGGACGCTGCGCGAACATCCCGAACTCGACTACAAGCTGTTCCTCGACCTGTGCGGCGTCGACTGGCTCGACAAGGACGGACATGACGAGCGCTTCGAGGTCGTGCTGCACGCCTATTCCGTCTCCCACAAGCACCACGTACGGCTCAAGGTCGCGCTGCCCGAGAACGACCCCCGGCTCGACACGCTGAGCGGCGTGTACAAGGGCGCCAACTGGTTCGAACGCGAGGCCTGGGACCTCTACGGCATCACCTTCATGGGTCACCCGAACCTGAGCCGGATCCTGACCCACGAGGAATTCGTCGGTCATCCGATGCGCAAGGACTACGAGACCCCGAAGCGGCACCTCCTGAAAGAGGCGAAGCAGTGGCTGCTCAAGGTGCCCGAGGGCTCGGAGCACATGATCGTCAACATCGGGCCTTCGCATCCGGCCATGCACGGCGCCTTCCGCGTGCAGGTGCTGCTCGATGGCGAAACGATCCAGGACGCCGAGGCCGAGATCGGCTACATGCACCGCAACTTCGAGAAGATGGCCGAGGAGCGGAGCTACTGGCAGATCATCCCGTACACCGACCGGCTCAACTACTGCTCGTCGTTCATGAACGGCCACGGTTACGCGCTCGCGGTCGAGAAGCTGCTCGGCGTGCCGGCCCCGCCGCGGGCCGAGGCGATTCGCGTGATCCTGTCCGAGTTCTCGCGGATCATGGACCACTTCATCTGCATCGGCGCTAACGTGGTGGACCTGGGGGCGATCACGCCCTTCTTCGTGGTGTTCCGCGCCCGCGAGGCGATCTACGACCTGCTCGAAGCCTGCTGCGGCGCGCGGCTCACGGTTTCCTACGTGCGCATCGGAGGGCTGGCGCAGGACGTGCCCGACAACTTCGACGCGCTGTGCAAGGCGGCCGTGGTGAGCGTGCGCGACGTGACGGACCAGATGGAACGGCTCTTGACCCGCAACCCGATCTTCGCCAACCGCTTCCGCGAGATCGGCGTGATGGGCGCCGAGGACGCGCTCTCCTGGGGCTGGGCCGGCCCCTGCCTGCGCGGTTCGGGCGTCGCCTACGACGTCCGCAAGGATCATCCCTACTCGGGCTACGAGCAGTACGACTTCGACGTGCCGGTCGGCACCGTCGGGGATTGCTACGACCGCTATCTGGTGCGCGTGGCCGAGATCCACCAGAGCCTGCGGATCATCGAGCAGGCCCTCACCAAGCTTCCGAAGGGGCCGGTGATCACTGACGACAAGAAGGTCGCCCTGCCGCCCAAGTCCGAGGTGTACTCGAACATCGAAGCCCTGATGAACCACTTCAAGCTGGTCTACGAAGGCATCCTGCCACCGTCCGGCGAGGTCTACGGCTATACCGAAGCCGCCAACGGCGAGCTGGGCTACTACATCGTGAGCGACGGCCGGAAGTTTCCGTGGCGCATGAAGGTACGGCCCCCCTGTTTCGCGATCTACGCCGCCTTCTCCGAGATGATCAAGGGCGGAATGCTGGCCGACGCCGTGGCCATCATCGGCGGACTCAACGTCATCGCGGGAGAGCTCGACAGGTAAGCCATGCCCACCTTCACGATCGACGGCAAGCAGCTCGAGGTCCCCACGGGGACGACGGTTATCCAGGCGGCGCTCGCCGCCGGCATCTACGTGCCGTACTTCTGCTGGCATCCGGACCTGCCCGTCGACGGCAACTGCCGCATGTGCCTGGTCGAGATCGAGCGGATGCCGAAGTTGCAGATCGCCTGCAACACGCAGGTGACGGACGGCATGGTGGTGCGGACGAACAGCGAGAAGGCCGCCCAGGCGCGTCGCTCCACGCTCGAGTTCCTGCTCGTCAACCACCCGATCGACTGCCCCGTGTGCGACCAGGCAGGCGAGTGCTACTTGCAGGACCAGTACATGAAGGTCGGGCTCCACGACTCGAAGATCGAGATCGAAGAGAAGGTCAAGAAGCGCAAGGTCGTCGATCTCGGACCGATCATGCTCGACGCCGAGCGCTGTGTGCTGTGCTCGCGTTGCCTCCGCTACGAGAGCACGGTCACGGGAACCAACAGCTTGCAGTTCGTGAACCGTGGCAACGTCACACAGATCGCCACCTTCGAGAACCGGCCGATCGAGCACGAGTATGCGGGCAATCTCGCCGACGTGTGCCCCGTGGGGGCGCTGCTCTCGAGCGATTTCCGCTTCAAGATGCGGGTCTGGTTCCTGAAGGAGAGCGAGTCGGTCTGCCCAGGCTGCTCCACCGGCTGCAACATCTACGTGGACCAGCGTGACGATGTGCCGGAGCGGCTGCGCCCCCGCCGCAATGTCGAGGTCAACAAGTCGTGGATGTGCGATCCCGGCCGAGCCCTGTACAAGGAGATCGCCGTCACCTCCCGCGTCTCCGGCGCACGCCTGAAGCAGGCCAAGGGCTGGAAAGGCACGAGCGTGGCGGCCGCCCTGGACGAGATCGGCTCGTGGCTCAAGGGCTCAGGCAACAGCGTTGCGTTCGTGGCCTCGCCGCAGGCGACCAACGAGGACCTGTTCGCGTTCTCCGTCCTGGCGAGGAGCGTGGGCGGGCTCCTCGACTTCCGCGTCGGCGACCCGCAGCTGCGCGTGCGCGAGCGGCTCGACCAGGTGCTGCAACGCGCCGACCGCAACCCGAACACGCAGGGTGCCCTCGACCTCGGCCTGGCCAGGGACGGCGTCGACCAGATCGTAAAGCGCTGCGCCGCGGGCCAGATCAAGGCGCTGGTGCTCCTGGGACCCGAGCTCTTGCGCAACCCCGCGAACTTGGACGCCCTCGCCAAGGTGCCGTTCATCGCGGTGATGGCGACGCACGAGGGACCCGAGCTCGACCGCGTCCACGCCATCCTGCCGCTCGCGATGTGGGCCGAAGTGGAGGGCACCTTCACCAACTATCAGCGCCGTGTCCAGCGCCTTCGCAAGGCCGTGGCAGCGCCCGGCGACGCGCGGCCGGGCTGGGAGCTGGCGGCCGGCCTGCTGCAGCGATCGGGCGGCACCCTCGCCGCCACTTCGGCCCGCGAGGTCTTCGCGCGTCTGGCGCAGGCGGTGCCTGACTACACCGCTCTCGACTACAAGCTGATCGGCTCGACGGGTCGCGCGCTGCGGCTGCCCGACGCCGCGGCAGCCGAGGCGCGGGTCTAGAGGAGTCCATGGCCTCTGTCAGGGTCGTCACGGTCGATCGCAACACCTACCCCGGGATCTACCCGATCCTGATCGGCCTGAAGATCACCCTCATGAACATGATCCGCACCGTGTTCCTGCGCCAGGCCGCCACCATCCAGTTCCCCGAGCAGAAGCGTGTGAGCTCCGGGCGCTATCGCGGCATCCACCTGCTCACGGCCCGCGAGGACGGCACGCCCAAGTGCGTCGCCTGCTACATGTGCGCAACGGCCTGCCCGGCGGAGTGCATCTACATCGAGTCCGGCGAACGGCCGGAGGAGTCGATCGAGAAATACCCGACGCGCTTCGAGATCGATCTGTTGCGTTGCGTCTACTGCGGCTTCTGCGTCGACGCCTGCCCCGAAGAGGCGATCATGATGAGCCGCGAGAACGACCTCGTCGGCACCACCCGCGCCGAACTGATCATCGACCGCGATCGCCTGATGGAGCGGGGCAAGCTCGCGGAGTACGGGCCGGGCTACCGGCCGTCCGATCACGACGTGCGGCGCCCGGTTCGGATCGCCGCATTGGAGCGGCTCAAGAAAGAGCACGGCATCGTTCCCGGCATGCCGGGACGTTAACCGCCCGGAGGTCCCCATGAATCGAAAACTGGCGAGCGAGGCGGTGAAGCGGCGCGAGGACGCGGTCTTCCTCTCGATTCGCGAGGATCCCGAATTCGTCCGCCTGACTTCCCTGGCCGACGGCATGCTCGACCCGATGCCGACAACCCCCGCCTCGCGATGAACCGAGCGAGACTTCGACTCAGCCTTGCCTTTCTGGCCGTCGCACCGCTGGCCGGTGCGCAGGCGCCCGCGGACCTCGTGCTCAGCGGCGGCGCCGTCTACACCGTCGATGCGGCGCGCTCGTGGGCGCAGGCGGTCGCGGTACGGGCTGGCCGCATCGCGTACGTGGGAACCGACGCGGGCGTGAAGGCCTTCGTCGGCCCGAAGACCCGCGTCGTCAAGCTCGACGGCCGCATGCTCCTGCCGGGCTTCCAGGACGCGCACATCCATCCCCTGAGCGGCGGCATCGAGCTGGGCCAGTGCAATCTGAACGACCTGCCCACGGCGGACGCGGTGCTCGCCAAGGTTCGCGAGTGCACGCAGACGATGGCGGCCAAGCCTTGGGTGGTCGGGGGCGGTTGGCCGTTGTCCGTGTTCGCCGGCGGCAACCCGAAGAAGGAGGTTCTCGACGCGATCGTCCGGGACAAGCCCGCCATGCTGAGCGCCGCGGACGGCCACTCCGCCTGGGTCAACTCGAAGGCGCTGGAGCTGGCGGGGATCACGAACGACACGCCGGACCCGAAGGACGGGCGCATCGAACGCGACCCCGTGACCAGGGTCGCCACCGGCACGCTGCGCGAGAGCGCCGTGGGCCTCGTGGCGAAGCACGCCCCCGAGACGACCGCCGCCGAGCGCCTCGACGGTCTGCGCCGAACCATGGCGCTGCTGGCGAAGAGCGGTGTCACGGCAGTGCAGGAGGCGAGTGCCGGCTCCGGTGCCGAGGGCAGCGGCGCCAGCGACACGATGGAAACCTACGTCCTGGCCGAGAAGCGCGGCCAGTTGACGGTTCGCGTGGTCGCGGCCCTCGGCACCGACAACGCGCGCGGCCCGGAGCAGGTGGACGACCTCGTCAAGCTGCGCAGCCGCTACACGACCGCTCGCGTGAAGCCGATCGCTGCCAAGATCTTCGCAGACGGCGTGATCGAGCCGCGCACCGCCGCGATGCTCACCGACTACACCGACCGGCCCGGCTGGCGGGGCGAGCCGAACTTCACGGAGGCGGCGCTCCACGCACTGGTACTGCGCCTCGCTGAATCCGACTTCAACGTCCACATCCACGTGATTGGCGATCGCGCCGTGCGCATGAGCCTCGACGCTCTCGAGGCAGCCCAGTCCAGGACGAGCGTCCGCGGCCAGCGCCACCAGCTTGCACATCTCGAGGTCATCGACCCGGCCGACATCCCGCGCTTCCGCAAGCTCGGGGTGATCGCGAATTTCCAGGCGCTGTGGGCCTACGCCGACGACTACATCGTAGACCTGACCTGGGGCGGCATCGGCCCGCAGCGTTCACGCTGGATCTACCCGATCGCCAGTGTCGTGCGCGCGGGCGGCATGCTGGCGCTGGGCAGCGATTGGTCGGTGTCGTCCCTGAACCCGCTGGACGCGATCCAGGTCGCGGTGACGCGTCAAGGCATCGAGGAGCCGAAGCGGGCCCCCATGGTTCCAGAAGAGGCGATCGACCTAGCCACGGCCCTCGCCGGATATACGATCGGCTCGGCCTACGCGAACAACCTCGAGAAGGACACCGGCTCGATCGAGGTCGGCAAGGCCGCGGACCTGATCGTGCTGTCGAACAACCTGTTCGACGTGCCGGCCGCGGAGATCGCGAAACAAAAGGTGCTGCTGACGCTGCTCGAGGGCGAGCCGGTGTTTAGCACCTCGGAGCTTGCATGGTAGACGCCCTGCCGGGGCCAGCCCTCGGCTTTCTCGAGACCAGCTCGATCGCGCGCGGCGTGCAGGCACTCGATGCCCTGCTGAAGCGGGCCCGCGTCGAAGTCCTGATGACCACCATCGTGCCGCGCGGCAAGTACCTGATCCTGATGGCCGGTGGCGTCGCGGACGTCGAGGAGGCGATGAAGGCGGGCATCGAGGCGGCGGACCGGACGCTCGTCGACCACTTCCTGATCCCGAGCGTTCACCCGCAGCTTCCGGCCGCGATCAAGGGTCGCGTCAAGGTCCCGGGAGTAGAGGCCGTGGGCCTCATCGAGACGCGCGACGTGGCCTCGGCGATCTATGCCGGGGACGCGGCGGCCAAGGCGGCCGACGTGACCTTGATCGAGGCGCGCAACCAGCCGGGCGGCAAGGGCCTGGTGGTGATGACCGGGCGCGTCGGCGACGTGCGCGCGGCGGTGGCCGCGGGGGTGGCGACGGTGACGAAAGAGGGCATGCTGGTTTCGGACGTGGTCATCCCCTTCGCTCACCCCGACGTGCTGCCGCATCTCCTATAGAAACTCGGGGGGGTACGGAACCACGCACCCCCCGCGCGCGAAGCACTCCCCCCCGGCCGCTCCGCGCCCGAGTGAATGCTCCGCTGCTAGATCGAGCCATCCAGGACGCGGGCCAGCGTTTCCGCGGCGACGTTGCCGCCGGAAATCACGATGCCGACCTCCTGCCCGGCGAGTTGGTCGCGCAGCTTCAGGAGGCCGGCGAGACCCGCGGCGCCCGCGCCCTCGACCAGGTTGTGGGTCACACGCAAGAGCACGCGTAGCGACTCGGCGATCTCCGCGTCGCTGACGGTGACGAAGCCGGCGAGGCCCTCGCATAAAGCCCCGAACGTCATCTCGTAGGCACTGCGCGTCGCAAGGCCCTCGGCGAAGGTCGAGACGCTCGGGTGCGTGAGCCTGCGGCCAGCCTTCCACGAGTCGAAGGCCGCGGAGGCGCCCGCGGCCTGGACGCCGTATACCTTTGTCACGCGCCCCAGCCCGCGCACGACCGTCATCGCGCCAACTGCCTGCGACCCGCCGCCCACCGAGAGCACCAGGGCGCTCAGGCCCGGATGCTCCTCCAGCATCTCCAGCGCGAAAGTCCCAGCCCCCGCGATCACCGCCGCGTCGTTGGTGGAGTGCACGATGCGAAGGCCCCGTTCCTGGGCCAGCCGGGCGGCCACGACGACCGCTTCGTCGTAGTCGCGGCCTTCTTCGACCACGACGGCTCCCAGCGCCCGCATCGCGTCGTTCTTCTCGGGGTTGTTGCCCAGCGGGACGCAGATCGTAACGGGCACGCCCAGCAACCGCCCGGCCCAGCCAACCCCCTGGCCATGGTTTCCAGTGGACGCGGCGACCACACCACGGCGCCGGTCCTCCTTTTTCATCGACGAGAGCACCGAAAGGCCGTTGCGAGCCTTGAAGGCGTTGGTCGGGTTGTGGTTCTCGTGCTTGACGAATACGCGGATGCCGCGTCCCACGGCCAGGTCGAGGCTCGGATAGGCGCGTAGCGGCGTCGGCGGGAGGTGCGGACGCAGCCGCTCGCGCGCCGCCAGGACGTCATCGAAGCTGATCGGCCAGGCGCCCGTCAAGCCCGCCCCTCAGGCTCCTTTGAGGACGACCTTCATCTTCGGGGCATAAGGATCCTGCGGGCGTCCGAAGTGGTAGCCCTGGGCGTAGCGCACACCCAGCTCGATCAGCGTGTCCGCCTCGTCCTGGGTCTGGATGCCTTCGGCGATCGCGGTGGCGCCGACGCCCGCGGCCATGTCGACGATCGCCTTCACGACCTGCTGAGCGACGCGCTTCTGGTGAACGTCACGGACCAGGCCCATGTCGATCTTGAGGTAGCTGGCGCCCAGGTTGGCGATCGTCTCGAGGCCCGAGTAGCCGGCTCCCACGTCGTCGATCGCGAAGGTGAAGCCAAGCTCCGTGAACGGGTGCATGGCCTCACGGTACAGGTTCAGGTTCTCGATCACTTGGCGCTCGGTGATCTCCAGCGTCACCAGGCTGGGTGTCAGCCCGGCGCCGAGATACTCGAGCACGCCGCGACCCAGGAAGCTCGGGTCGCGAACCGTGGCGGGGACGGTGTTGACGAAGAGCCGGCCCGGGGCGCCGAAGACGGCCCAGTCCACGAACGCCTGCCGCCGGCAGGCACGCTCGAGTTCCTCGACCAGGCCATGCCGGCCCGCGAGGCCGAACAACGCCATGGGCGCTTCGAGGGCGCTGCCGCGCGGACCGCGCGACAGCCCTTCGTGCCCCATGACCTGCCGCGTCTCGATCTCCACGATTGGCTGGAAGGCCGTCCAGATGTTGCGGTTGAAGACGATCTCGACCAGTTGCTCGCGGCGCTCGCGGTCGCTCTCACGATTGCGCAGCTCGGCACAGGCCACTGCCTCTTCGATGAGCCTCAGCACCTGGCGCTCGGCGCTCTCCAGCGGGCTCCACAGCACGAAGGCGTAGCCGACGTTGATGCCAGGCCGCTCGCGCAGGTAGGGCAGCATCAGCCGGCTCATGCGCGGCGTCAGAAACCCCTCCATACGGTCGGCGAGCTTGCGCAGATCGGCCAGGACGAAGGGGCCTCCTTCGGCACGCCTGGCCGAGAGCAGGAACAGGAAGCGGTCTCCCTCGCGTTCGTCGCGAGTCAGGATGTCCGAGTCGCGCACCTTCTCCTTGGCCTCGATCATCAGCGGGTCGACCTGCTGGCGCAGGCCTTGATAAGTGGCCCCGCCGAAGCTGCGCTCGATGCGGGCGAGCGGTTCGAGATCCACGAGGATCGCGCCCAGGGCGCCTTGCCCCCTGAGGATCTCGCCGACTTTGTCTTCTACCTCCCGGAAGGTCGGGATGCTCATGGCCTTCCCGTGATTGTGCGCCTCGCGGCGGCCCCCCACAAGAGGGCTCCGGCCGCGACGATCAGCCCCAGGATCCAGGCCTGCGTGAAGGTGCGGGTGGATAGCAGCCAGAGGCAGAAGAGCATCGCCGCGGGGGCGATCAGTCTCGCCGCGGGCAGGAAGAAGCCAGGCGCCTCGTCGGGCCGGCGCGCGCGCAGCACGAGCAGCGCCGCGCAGGTGAGGCCATAGGTCAAGAGCCGCACGATGGCCGAAAGCGTCGCGTTCCATTCGAAGCTGCCCCAGGCTGCGAGCACGAAGGCCAGCACGGAGTAGGTCACGATCGCGACGTGCGGCGTGAGAAACGCCGGGTGGACCGAGCCGAAGACGCGCGGCAGCTCGCCGCGTTCCGCCATCGCAAAGAGCACGCGGGGGGATTGCAGCACCGTGCCGGTCGTGTAGCCGTAGATCGAGATCATGGCGGCCAGGCTGGCGATCGTCACGCCCACGGGACCGAGCAGGGCGCCAAAGGCGGCGGCCACCGGGGCCTTCACTCCCGCGACGCTGGGCACGACGCCGATCACGACGAGTTGCACGAGGCAGTACACGCTGGCGATCACGGCCAGCGCCGTGAGCAGCGCGAAGGCCGTGTCCCGGCGCGGGTTGCGCGCCTCGCCCGCGGGAATCAGCGGCGCCTCGAAGCCACCGTAGGCGAACACGAGCAACAGGATGGCCTGCGTCCAATCGGGTGTCGCGACGTGCTGCGTGGCGAGGCTCGCCCCGCTCACGCGCGGCAGCCCGAGAACGATCAGCAGCGCGAGCGGTGCGAGCTTCGCGAGCGTGAAGAAATCGATGGTCCAGGTGGCAGGCCGGACCCCGCGCAGGTTGATGAGCGTGATCAGCCCCAGCAGCAGGGCCATCACGCACAGGCGCCCCGCCCCCGATCCCGCGGCGGGCAAGAGCTGGGCGAGGTACTCGACGAACACGTTGAGGTTCGCCGCCACGGCCGTGACGCGGATCCAGAAGGTCAGCCAGCCGGCCTCGAACCCGACGAAGGGCCCGAAGGACTCCCGGGCATACAGGTAGGGCCCGCCTGCGTCCTGGAAGCGGCTCGCGACCTCCGCGAAGCACAGCACGATGGCGAGGATTCCGAATCCGGCCGCGACATAGGCCAGCGGGCTCAGCGCCCCGACCAGCTGCGCCTGTCGCGCCGGCATGCCGAAGATGGCGCTGCCGATGACCGCGTTGACAACGGCCGCCGTCAGATCCCAGCGCCCGATAGCGCGCAGCAGCCCCGGGCGCCCTGGCATGGCTTGAGACATGGGGGATAGGCTCGCATAATAGAGGCTCTTCGGCGCGCGCCAAAACGAAGGGCAACCGACTTGAAGACCTATCGGAACTACATCGGCGGCGTGTGGACTGCATCCGCTTCCGGCAAGAGCGTGCCGAATCTGAACCCGGCCGAGACCCACGAGGTCCTGGGCGACGTGCCTCTGTCTACCGCCGACGAGGCCCGGGCCGCCGTGGCCGCGGCCGCTGCGGCGTTTCCGAAATGGCGCGACACGCCGGCGCCACAGCGGGGCGCCATGCTGTTCCGCGCCATGGCGATTCTCGACAAGGAGAAGGAGGACTTGGCGCGGTTGCTCACCCGCGAGGAAGGCAAGACCTTCAAGGAGTCCCTGGGCGAGGTCCAGCGCAGCGTCAACATCCTCGAGTACATCGCCGCCGAAGGCCGGCGCATCGGCGGCCAGACGATCCCGTCCGAGCTGCCCAGCAACTTCTGCTACACGCTGCGCCAGCCGCTCGGCGTCGTGGCGTGCATCACGCCCTGGAACTTCCCCGTCGCGATCCCGATCTGGAAGCTAGCGCCCGCGCTGGTCAGCGGCAACACGGTGGTGTTCAAGCCCGCCACGCTGACGCCCGAGACCGCCTCGGCCGTGGTCTCCATATTCGAACGCGCGGGTGTGCCAAAGGGCGTTCTGAACCTGATCCTCGGCTCGGGCAGCGTGGTCGGCAACGCGATCCTCGACCACGAGGCGGTGCGCGCGGTCTCCTTCACAGGCAGCAACGAGGTCGGCGCCAGCATCTACGCCCGTGGCGCTTCGCGCATGATCCGGGTACAGGCCGAGATGGGTGGCAAGAACCCCGTCGTGGTGATGGCCGACGCGGACTTGGACCTCGCCGTCGAGTCCACGGCCACCGGGGCCTTCGGTTCGACCGGCCAGCGCTGCACGGCCACCTCGCGCGTGATCGTCGACGAGCAGATCGCTGACGTCTTCGTCGAGCGCCTCGCGGCGCGGGCCCGCAAGCTGCGGGTCGGCAACGGCCTGGAAGGCGCCGACATGGGGCCCGCTGTGGATCTCTCGCAGCTCGACACGGACCTGCGCTACGTGGAGCTGGCGCAGGCCGAAGGCGCACGGCTCGTGACGGGCGGCCGACGCCTCACCGAAGGCGGCCTCGCCCACGGCTATTTCGTCGAGCCCACGGTCTTCGACGGCGTCACGACGGCGATGCGGATCGCGCAGGAAGAGGTCTTCGGCCCGCTGATCGTCGTGATCCGCACCCGCGGCTTCGACGCGGCGGTGGAGGCGGCGAACGCCGTCCGCTACGGGCTGTCGGCCTCGATCTTCACGAGCGACAACGGCAACGCGTTCCGCTTCGTCGACCGCGTCGAGACGGGCATCGTCCACATCAACAGCGGCACGCCCGGCGGCGAGGCCCAGCTCCCCTTCGGGGGTACCAAGGCCACGGGAGTCGGGCCGCGCGAGCAGGGACCGGCCGCCCTGGAGTTCTTCACCGAGGTGAAGACGGTCTACGTCGACTACACCGGGCAGTCCAGAAAGTCAGGATTCTACTGATGAAAAAGGCGCTCTCGAGCTGCGTTCTTGCAATCGCCGTCCTCTTGCTGCTGCCGGCGGCCGCGACGTCGCAAAGCAGCAAGGGCCTGTTGATCGTGCATCTGGCCGATGGTACGAGCCTGCCGCTGACGTCCTGGTCGCTCTCCTACGAGTACCTGAGCTGGAAGCAGGGAACGGCCCGCGGTTTCAGCCAGCCGTCGCGCAGCGCCGCGAGCGAGCTGTGGGTGGGCAAGAAGGCGTTCCCGATCCCGGGGAGCGGCCTCGAGATCCAGTACCGTGTCTACGAGCGGCAGGTCGAGATCGACGGCCAGCCGCAGAAGCTCCCGGGCGCGGTGGTCACGGCAATCGTGCTGAACGTGGACGGCAAGCGCACCGAGCTCAAGCCCGAGCCCCCCGCCAAGGACCTCCTGTTGCCGGGAGACAGCTCCAAGGGCCTGACCGTGCAGGCCCGCTCGCTCGACGTGCGGGGCGAGACGCTGACCGGCACGAAGCGTGACTTCTGCGTGATGAGCTACTCGTCGCTGGTCGAGTGCAGCGCGGCTCCGGGGAGCCGCGTCGTCAAGCTGGAGATCCAGCGCTGAGCGGTACTGCTTGAGCCTGTTCCGCGACGCCGGGCCGCGTACACGCCGCCTCTCGGCCTACCTCGCCAGGCGCGCGCGCGCGCGGCCGCAGGCACGGCCAGGCCTCGACTGTAGCCACTTTCCGAAGCTGTTTCGGCCCAAGGCGATCGTCTTCACGGACACGGACGACTTCACCAAGGTCGTGGCGCGACGAGGCATCCTGCATTTCCTGATGCTCTTCGATCGCGCGGTGAAGGCGGCCGCCCTGGCTGTCCAGCGTCACGGCGGGAACATCGTCAAGGTCGAGGGCGACAGCCTGTTGTTGCGCTTCGACGACGTCGCCTCGGCGTGCCGGGCCGTCGGCGGGATCGAGGCGGCGCTGAGGCGCCTGCAGCGCGGCCAACCGAAGGACGAGTTCCTGGCCTTTAGCTACGGCATCGGGTTCGGCGACGTGCTGGACCTGGAGCACGACGTCTTCGGCCTCGAGGTCAACCTCGCGTCGAAGCTGGGCGAGGACCTGGCGAAACGCAGCGAGGTGCTCTTGACGCCCGCGGCCGCAGCTGCGCTCCCCAAGCGGCTCCTGCGTCGCGTTCGCCCGTACCGGGTCGTCACCTTCGAGAACCGCGCCATACCCATACAACGGCTGGCCGTCTAGCGCTCCGTCTCGCGGCGCCGAGACTCCGGGCGTGCTCGGCCGGCCTGTTGGAGCGCGCGGCGCAGCAGGAACTCGATCTGGGCGTTGAGGCTGCGTAGGTCGTCGTCGGCCCAGCGTTGCACGGCCTGCAAAAGGGCCGGGTTGATGCGGAGCAGAAAGGCTTTCCGGTCGGCCAAGTGCTGAGCGCCGCCTGCTACTGGTAGATGCTGCCGGTGTTCAAGACCGGCTGCGCGGCGCGCTCGCCACACAGCACTACGAGCAGGTTGCTGACCATGGCCGCCTTACGGTCCTCGTCGACCTCGAAGCAGGCCTCGGCCGTGTCCACGACCTTCCACATCACGACGGCCGCTATCTCGATCGGGTTGCCGTCGCTGTCATTCACCTTGAGCTTGGCGCTTCCGAAGTTCCGGATGCGAACCGAAGGAGGCGGGCACGGCGTTTGGACAAGTCAAGGGACGAGGTGAGGCTGGGTCTTGACGGTCTACGGCGAACAGTTGTCGATCGCGTCGCGCATTTCCTGCTTCATCGCTTCGATGCTGTCGTGCGCGTCCTGGGTCTTGGTCTCCTTCTGGGCCTCGTCCAGCAGCGCCAGAGTGGCAGGCAGTCCGCTGTTCAGTACCGGGCATTCGGTGCGGTTTTCCAGGAACGAGCTCTTGGCCGCGCGCGCCTCGCGCAGAACGCGGTCGTCGACCGAGATGGGAGCGAGCTTGGCGGCCGCCGCGTCCTTGCGGCCCTCTGCCTTCGGCTTCGGAGGCAGCTTGCAAGCGACGGCCAGCATCGTGACCACGACCAGGGCAGTTCTGCTCACTTGATCGGCTCCCCTCCCTCGATGCGCTGCAGATATTGTAGAAGCGTCGGCTCCTTGTAGCCAAGGGAGCGCGCCTTGCCCGCCGCCTTCTTGAAGTTGTCGGCGTCCTTCAGACCGAAGTAGCACCAGCCCAGATAGGCCCAGGCCTGCTCGCTGTTCGGCGCGATCGTGACTGCCTTCTCCAATGCAGGGATCGCGTCCTTGTATCTCTTCGCCTGCAGCTGCGCCTGCCCGAGATAGATCCACGCGTCGGCGCGAGCGTAGCCGGGGGCCTGCGTGACCTTGCTCAGCTCAGCCACTGCGCGATCGTACTGGCCCGACCCGGCGAGCGCCGCCCCCAGGTTCGTGCGGTAGCCGAAGTTCCCCGCATCCGCAAGGACGGCCTTCTCGTATGGCGCGACGGCAGCCGCAGCGTTGCCCTTCAGCACGTGCTGGACGAAACCCAGCTGAAACTGGGCCTCTGCGAGAGCCGGCTCGATCTCCACGGCCTTTTGCAGCTCGGCGAGCGCCGCATCGGGCTGCCGCTTGGCGATCAGCGCCTTGGCGAGTCCTACGCGCGCCAGCGCGAAATCGGGGTGCTTGTCGCGCAGCGCGCTCAGGTCCTGGATCGCGATGTCGATCCGGTTGGCCGCCACATCGCCGAGCGCCTTGGCGACGACGACCTCCTGCACGAGCCGCTGGGCCTCGACGTCGTTCTCGGCGAGCGCGGCGGCCGTCGCGGCATCGCCCATCGCCTCGTCGGGACGACCCAGCGCGATCTTGACCCGAGCCGATTCCTTGTACGCGTTGACGGCGCCCGGCGCCTGCTCGAGCACCTGCTTCAGGAGCGGCTCCGCCTCGGCAGCGCGCTCCGTCTTGCGCAAGACGCGTGCGAGGCCAAGGTTGCCCGCGATGCGGCCCGCCGGGTCCCCGGCTGCCTCACGGTAGGCGGCCTCGGCCGCGGCCATGTCGCCGCGTGCCTCCTGCGCGTAGCCCAGGGCCGAGGCGGCCGCTGCCCCGCCGCCTGCGGCAGCGGCCTTCTGCGCAAGCGCCACGGCCTCGTCCGCCTGCCCGGCGCGCGCCCGTTCGCGGGAAAGCGCGATCGTAGGGAACACGCCGCCTGGATCCGCGGCGACGGCAGCGGCGGTGGTGGTTGCGGCGTCCGCGACGCTTCCGCGCATCTCCTGAACCACGGCAAGCCGGCCCAGCGCCTCGCCGCGCGCGGCGCCCCCGAGCTTGTCGGCCGCGGCCTGGTAGGCGTCCATCGCGGCGTCGAGCTCGAGGGTGCTCTCCAGCACGCGTCCCAGGCGCAGCGCTGGCTCGCCGGTCGCCGCGGGCAACTTGCTGGCCTTGCTCAGCACCTCGACCGCGCCGGCCACATCGCCCGCGGCCATGGCCTGTTCGGCCTGCTTCAGGAGGTCCTCGATCGAGACTGCGGGCGGCGGCGTGGGCTTTTTCTGCTTTTCTTCGGCAGACTCCGGAACCGCCAGCGCGAGCGCCAGCATCACAGCGTAGGCGGAGCAACTCATCTGAAAGCCTCCTCTCCCGGAATCGTGGTGAGCCATGCTAACACGCGGGAAAACAGGGGTTTATTTGGATCTGGATTACCCCTTTTCCTTGTGCTAGAGTCCCCTCAGTACGCAATATCTAGGGGTTTTCATGCGTCTCGAGAGGGTCGAGATCGTCGGGTTCAAG
>JAQBHI010000097.1:0-21940 GCA_032127875.1 Acidobacteriota bacterium | reverse complement strand
CGGCACTTCGACAACCTCGCCGGAGATCGCCTGCGCCGACACTACGTCCGACGCCTCCGCGATCTCGGCTTCAACGTGACCCTGGAGGCAGCTGCCTGAACCAACCCGCCCCGCCGTGCGCCACCCTCTTTCTGGTTAATCTGGCGCTCCTCTGCCTGGCGGACTGCCCACAGGGCGCCGCGCGCTGCCCGAGCGAACGCTAGAAAGGGTTGTGGCCCTGGCCGGTGGAGTCCACGAACACGAGCGCGTGCTCGTCGTGTGCGCCGGGCTGCTCGATCTGCGTCAGATCCTGGGTTCCTATTTTGAGCCGGCGGCCGGTGTAGCGGATCGCCTGATCGGTTTGGAGGAAGGGATCGTAGATCCGAACCTCGAACGGCCTGCCTGACGGCGGGAAGTTCACTGGAACCCCGCTCACGACACCGGTCCACACGTGATGGCTGGCGTTGCGCGTGAGGAAGATCTGGCCGTCGGGCTGCATCCAACTCCCCAGGAAGATGACCAGGTCCTGGCAGTTGACGGTCGTGCTCACGCAGCCGTTTGGCTGGGTGTACTCCACTTGAACGCTGGTCGTGGCAGGAATCGGAATCGAAGCGGGGCCGCTCGGGACGTCGTCGGGGCGAAAGCAGCCGCCAAGGGCGGCCAGCAGGGCCGCCGCCAGGAGCGATCGCGCAGCAGTTCGGTTGAGCAGTCCCATGGCTTCCGGCACTTCCAGCCGGGATGATAGCATGTCGTTCGCAGCTACCATGTCCGCGCGCTCGAATGATCTGATCCTCGTCATCGACGACGACGATGCGGTCCGAAAGACGACGGTCGGTTTCCTGGCGGGGCGGGGCCAGGCCGCGATCGCCGCGGCTTCGGTTGGGGACGGGCTGCGCCTGTTCGCCGAGAGAAAGCCTGCCGCCGTGCTGCTCGACCTCAAGCTGCCCGACGGCACCGGCATCGATGTGTTGCGCGAGCTACAGCGCCAGGCTCCAGGGACGCCGGTCGTCGTGATCTCCGGGTACGGCAACGTCGGGGAGGCAGTGGAGGCGATGCGCCTCGGGGCCACCGACTTCATCGAGAAGCCGCTCTCCCGAGACCGATTGTTCGCCGTGGTGGACAAGATCCTGCGCAGGCCGACGCCTGGAGGCGAGGCCGACCTCGATCGCGTCGCCGACGGATCCCGCTACGGCATGGTCGGCAATTCGGAGGCCGTGCGCCGAATCTACCAGCTGATCGAGATGGCCGCGCCCACCAGGTGCCGGGTGCTGATCGCGGGGGAGAGCGGCACGGGCAAGGAGCTGATCGCGCGGGCGATCCATGCGCTCTCGCCGCGATTGGGCCGGCCCTTCATCGAGCTCAATTGCGCCGCAATCCCTTCGGAGCTCATCGAGAGCGAGATGTTCGGCCACTTGAAGGGAGCCTTCACGGGCGCCGTTGCGGATCGCAAGGGCACCTTCGAGGTCGCCAGCGGCGGCACGCTCTTTCTCGACGAAGTGGGGGACATGAGCCCCATGACGCAGACCAAGCTGCTGCGCGTCCTGCAGGAGGGCGAGGTGACGCCCGTAGGTAGCAGCGAGCGCCGGCCAGTGGATGTGCGGATCATCTCGGCGACGAGCAAGTACCTTCCGGACGAGATCGCCCGCGGAGCGTTCCGCGCGGACTTGTACCACCGCATCAACGTGCTGACGATCGCAGTGCCTCCGCTGCGCGCGAGGCGCGAGGATATCCCGGAACTGGCCGAACACTTCCTCCGGCTGGCCTGTGTCGAAAACGGAGTGCGGCCGAAGCGACTGCTGCCCAGGGCCATGGACTTCTTGGCCCAGGTGCCATGGCATGGCAACGTCCGCGAGCTGCGCAACCTGATGGAACGGCTTGTGGTGCTGGTCTCGAAGGAGGCCGTGGGCCATCAGGACGCCATGGATGCCTTTCAGATAGCCGGCGGCGCCGCGGATGAGGGGCGGGCGTTGCCCCTGCGCGAGGCCCGCGCCCGCTTCGAGAGACAGTACATCCTCTACCGGCTCACTGCGAACGGGGGCAGCCTGGGTCAGACGGCCAAGGACCTGGGGATTGAGCGCACCAACCTGTACCGAAAGCTCAAAGCGCTGGGGATTCGTACGCCACGGACGAAGGCAGCCCGGACGTTGCTCGAATGATAATTGTGCGTTGCGAGGATGCCGCATTCGGTCGGTCTTGCGCGGAGTGATCCCGGCCTAAGCCTCTTAGAATCAGGCCAATGGTTGCCGGACAGCCACCGGCATGACAGTTGCAGAGATGGGAAGCTGAAGAGGGGATCGCACACCTCGGAGCGACTTGGGTGTTCATGCGGTGCCTTCCGAGATTTGCGGCAGGGTTTGGAGGGAGTCCTGTCGAGGAATCTCGGGAACGCTCGGCCAAGCGGCCGATCGGGGCGACTGCAGGAGGCCCGGACGCTTCCCTGGAAACGCGATCCCTTTTTCTTTTCCCCTTGATCCACTAAGCTCAACCTTTTGTCGGGCGTCTCCTGGAGGGAAGGCTTGGGGAAGAAGGCGTTCATCACAGGCATCACGGGCCAGGATGGTAGCTACCTGGCCGAACTGCTGCTGGACAAAGGCTACGAGGTTCATGGCCTCGTGCGTCGCAGCAGTTCCTTCAACACCTGGCGCATCGATCAGATCCGCGACCGCCTCGTCTTGCACTATGGCGATCTCGTGGACCAGAACAGCCTGCTGCGGACCCTCGAATCCGTGGGTCCCGACGAGGTCTACAACCTCGCGGCGCAGAGCCATGTCAAGGTTTCCTTCGAGATGCCGGAGTACACCGGCAACGTCACCGCCATGGGCGTGATGCGACTGATCGACGCCGTGCGGGAGATCGGTCTTGGCGCTCGTGTCTACCAGGCGGGCAGTTCGGAGATGTTTGGCCTCGTCCAGCAGACTCCGCAGACCGAGACAACCCCCTTCCATCCGCGCTCGCCCTATGGTTGCGCCAAGGTCTACGGCCACTGGATCGCCGTCAACTACCGCGAGGGCTACGGGATGCACGTCTCGAATGGCATCCTGTTCAACCACGAGTCTCCGCGCCGCGGCGAGAACTTCGTGACGCGTAAGATCACGATGGGACTTGCGGCGATCAAGCAGGGTCAAACGAAGGAGCTACGCCTGGGCAACCTCGACGCCAAGCGTGACTGGGGCTTTGCCGGCGACTACGTCGAGGCGATGTGGCTGATGCTCCAGCAGCCAAAACCGGACGACTACGTGATTGCGACAGGGGAGACGCATTCCGTCCGGGAGTTCCTGCAGGAGGCCTTCTCACACGTCGGCCTCGACTGGCAGAAGCATGTGGTCGTCGACCCGAAGTACTTTCGGCCTGCGGAAGTCGACCTGTTGCTCGGAGATTCCACGAAGGCGAGGCAGGCCCTCGGCTGGAAACCCAAGGTGGACTTCAAGCGCCTGGTGCGCCTGATGGTCGACGGGGACATGTCCGGCCAGGGCCGCTAGTTAGCGACAGCCTTTTCGGACCACCGCCTGGCGCTCCTGCGAGGAGGGGCCCTAGCTAGACGCTGGTGGCAGTGAGGGCGTCAATGAGCGTGTCGAGTTCCTGCTTGAGTTTCGGGAGGATCTCGTCGTAGGAATAGGCGCCCACGGTCGCGGTCTTCTTCTTCAGGTTCACGTGGGTCGGCCCGCACCACAGGCCCAGGTCGGCGTCGTCGGTCTCGCCGGGGCCGTTGACGCGGCAGCCCATCACCGCGATCGTCACGGCGTGCTTTTCCGCGTAGGCCGTCATGCCTTTGACTGCTTCGGCCAGCTCCACGAAGCGCTCGTTCTCGACGCGCGAGCACGACGGACAGGAGATGATGTTCAGCTTGTCGTCGTCGAACACCGGAACTGAACGGAAGCGGCCCTTGGCGATGTCGGTCAGGATCTGCCGCCCAACGACGATCTCCTCGTACTTGCGTGGGTTGGGTAGCGTGAGCGAGACGCGGATGGTGTCCCCGATGCCGCGCGAGAGCAACTGCTCGAACGCGACGCGCGTCTTGATGACGCCCTCAGGCGGGATGCCGGCTTCGGTTACGCCCAGGTGCAGCGGCACGTCGGGCCGAGCCTGCGCGAAACGGCGGTTGCCCTCGATCACTTTGCGCGGGTGCGAGTCCTTGAGACTCACCACGAAGCGATCGAAGCCGAGATGGTCCAGGATCAGGCAGTGTTCGAGGGCCGACTCGACCATCGCCTGGATGTCGTCCTCCGGATAGCGGGCCCTCAGCTCGGGATCGACGCTGCCGCAGTTGACGCCCACCCGCAGCGCGCAGTCGTGCTCGCGCGCCACGCCGACGAGGAAGGCAACCTTTTGCTGTGCCGTCTTTTCGCGCTCGTGGTGGTAGAGGTGGCCCGGGTTGTAGCGGATCTTGTCGACGTGCGGGGCCACCTGGGCCGCGAGCCGGTAGTTCTCCTGGAGGTCCACGACGAGGTTGGCCTGCGTCTGCCGCCGGATCTCGGCCAGCGCGGCGACATCCTTCGGGTTGTCGACCGCGACGCGCACCAGCTCGCCGCCGGCCCTGCGGATCGACTCGGCCTGCTCCACGGTCGCGTCGATGTCCTGGGTGCGGGTGGCGCACATGCTCTGGACCGCAACCGGATGACCGCCGCCGATCGTGACCGAGCCAACGCGCACAGCGCGCGCCTGGTTGCGCTTCGTCATCCGAACATCGTATCAGACAGCCCGCAGCGCGGGCAAAGACGCGTTCAGGCGAGCGGCGAGGGCAGCCGCCAGGCCTCGGCTTTGAAGTTCTTGTGCCACAGGCTCTTGAGGTGCTCGAGAGGCTTCAGCGGGGCCGTCACGACGCGCACCCGGCCCGCCCGGATAGCCGCGAAGACGCCCGCGAGCGACTTCTCTTCGGCATCCAGCACCGAATAGGTCGTCCCGAGTTGCCAGAGGCGGTGACAGTCGGATGTTCCGACGAGCGGCAGGTCCACGGCCTTGGCGTAGTCGACGGCCTTCCGGTTGAAGTCCACGGTCTGCGTGTAGAAGTGCGAGAACTCGATCGCGTCGAACAAATCGAGGTTCTCCGCAAGCTTGTGGCTCAAGCACTTGTGTCCCGGGAAGAAGGGATGGGGCGCGATCACGAGGCCCCCATCGCGCTTGCGCTCGCGCACGTGTTCGAAGCTGCGCACCTTCCAGCGACTGTAGGGCATGTCGAGCAGCAGCGTGTGGCGGCCTTCGATCGAGGCCTCGACGCCGGGAATGAGCAGGATCCCGAGCAGCTCCGCCCGGCGTGCCAGCGCCTCGCTATGGATGCGCTTGTTGTGGCAGGTGAACGCCAGGACCTCGAAGCCCTGGCAGGCCGCCTCCTCGAGCAGCTCCTCCGAGGTGTGCCGGATAAAGTCGTGGG
Organism: Acidobacteriota bacterium; assembly: GCA_032127875.1. Taxonomy (GTDB): domain Bacteria; phylum Acidobacteriota; class Vicinamibacteria; order Fen-336; family Fen-336; genus CADEEV01. The sequence goes on along the minus strand of JAQBHI010000097.1, from coordinate 16,593 downwards.
GATCGTCGCGGGTGTGGATGTGGAAGTCAGCCTTCAGCAGCAACGACGCCTCCTAGTCCAGGCGCTCCAATGCGCGGACGCCCTTGCGCATCGGCAGCCAGAATGTTGCGGCACACATCGACAGGGCAGCGGAGAATGCGAGGCTCATCTGCAGATAGTGGCGGGGCGCCATTGGCACGTCCTGGAATTGGTGCCAGAGGTAGACCGACGAGGGCCATGCCAGGAAAGCGATCTCGATCAGAATGAACAGCACCGCAAGGATCATAAACGAGATGCCGCCGTAGGAGCCCGCGACCTGGGTGACGTTCTCGGCCGAGAAACGCGGAAACTGCGCGCCCATGCCCGCGGCGAGGCCCACGAGCGCGAAGCTCATGAAAAAGACCGCCGCGGCGGACATCACCTTGAGAAACGGGTCGACGCCCAGGAACTCGTTCGAGACGATCGTGAGGCCTTCCGCGAGCAAGAGCACGGGCAGCAGGCCCGTCCAGAACTTCGACCACAAGAACAGGTGCATCGAAACCGGCGCCGTGCGCACGATCCAGAACGACGCGCCCTCCACCGAGACCGCCGGGAACACGAAGCGCACCGCGACAGCGGACAGCACGAAGGCTGCCATGGCGAGGTTGACGAAGGCGTAGGCGTTCTTGACCAGGCGGCTCATGTAGGGGATCCGGTCCAGGTCCAGGATCCGGAAGTTGTAAAGGTAGACGAGTACCAGAGCCACGAGCAAGAGCAATTGCGACCACTGCGTCGTGTCCCGCAGGAAGACCTTCAGGTCCTTGACCAGGAGCACGCGGGTGGCCGGGCTCGCCGGCAGCAGGCGTGCCAGGGTTTCGAGGCCACGCAACTTCGTGAAACGGGCCTTGCGCGCCTCCTGGGCCTTGCTCCAACCCACGAAGTAGAGCTGCTGATAGGCAACCCGCGTCAGCACCAGGAAGGCCAGCGCCGTGGTCCACAGTGCGCCCAGGTGCAAGGCGTCGAAACCGCCCTGAAGAGCTGCAAACAGCGATTCGCCAGCCCAGAAAGAAGGGAACAGCGGGGTCACGGGCGATTGCAGTGTCGCGAAAAACGCAGTGACGTCCGGCAGCGACTGGACCGAGAGCAGCCGCTCCGGCCGAATGAATCGGAGGAGCAGGACCAGTGCCACGGCAAACAGCAGGCCCATCAGCAGCAGGATGTCGCGAGCGCGTCGAGCGGGAAAGATGTTGACGAGACCGAGCGTCACGATCGCCCCAAAGGCGCAGGGAATCACCACGAAGGGCGCGAGCGTTGCGACGATCGTGGCGTAGTAGCTCCAGCCGGCGCAGCGGACCATGCCGATTCCGAGCAGAACCGGGATCATGAACACGACGACCATCCACGACGCCTGGCCGACGGTGAGGACGAAGCGCGAGTAGAAGAGCCGGTCGGGTGGAACCGGAGCCGCGAGAACCAGGCGCAGGTCTTCGGAGAGAAAAAACGTCGACAGCGACGTGACGATGGCGCTGAAGGTCACGAACGAGAGAAACGTGAGGAACAGCCACGACAGACCCAGACGCACGAGGTACTCGCCCAGCTCCTCGTAGTCGAGAAGCTGCCAGGTGAGCCAGAAGACCCCGGCAAAAATCGAAGCCATGACGAGGATCCCGATGCCGCCGAAAAGCGTGCCGCGCATCGCGTCGCCGGGCTCCCTGCGCCGCGCGCGGTTGCGCGCCGCCCAGAAGCTGGGGAGCAGGAGGTAGGGAAAGCCTTGTTTCAAAGGGCGTCCGGGATTTCCTGAAAGCCGGAGCCGCCGGTGAGCCTGAGGAAGACCGGCGTCAGCGCCTCGTCCCCACCGCCCGACGCCACGCGCAACTCGTCGACCGTTCCGCGCGCGATGATCTTCCCGTTCAGGATGATGCTGATCCGGTCGCACATCTCCTGGGCCACTTCGAGGGTGTGGGTGCTCATCAGGATCGCGACGCCCTTCTTCGCCATCTGCCGGAAGACGTCCTTGATGAGTCGCGCGCCGCGGGGGTCGAGGCCGACCATAGGCTCGTCGACCAGCACGCCGCGTGGCCGGTGCAGAAAGGCCGCACACATCACGAGCCGCTGTTTCATGCCGTGGGAGAAGCTCTCCAGCAGCTCGCCCTCCCATTTCGTCAACTCGAAGAGCCCGAGCAGCTCGGCGAAACGAGTCTCGACACCGTCACCATCGAGGCCATAAAGGCCGGCGTGAAAGCGGAGGAACTCGCCAGCCGTGAGCTTGTCGTAGAGAAATGGGCGGTCGGGGATGAAGCCGAGCGCGCCCTTTGCCGCCTCTGCTTCGCGGGCGAGGTCGTGGCCGCCGATCGCGACGCGCCCCGAGGTCGGCTTGAGCAGGCCGGCGATGATGCGGATGGTGGTGGTCTTGCCCGCGCCGTTGGGTCCGAGGAAGCCGTGGATCTCGCCGGCCGGAACGTCGAAATTGACGCCGTCGACGGCAGTGAACTTGCCGTAGCGCTTGACGAGGTTCTCGACCTGGATCATTCGAGGGTCACTCCGGGGGACGGGACCAGCACGAGAGCGAGCCATCGCGCTGGGGCAGCGCGATCTCGAGCGGTCGATTGTCGCGGGTGGGCCGGCCGACCAGGATCGGCGTGCTGCCCGCCCGCATCTGCAGGTCGAGAATCGTGATCTGCGCGCGGCCCAGGATCGGCAGGATCGCTGCCTGACGCTCCAGGCCGCCGCGGCCCAGGGCGACGTGCGTGACATCGGCGGGGAACTGGTTGAGCGTTGGGTCGACGGGCAACCAAAGGCCGCGACCGGGCGGTCCTTCGAGGAACACCTCGGGCCACGCGTGGTAGTAGAAGGCGCCGTGCAGGTAGACGAGGCCGACCGCGACGCGCGCGGGCAGGCCGGCGGCACGCGCCAGGGCGACGTACAGGGCTGTATGCTCATTGCAATCTCCCACGCGCGTGCGCAGCACCTCGAGCGCCGACGGCAGGCTGAGGGTCGGCTTCTTCTCGAGCAGCGCGCCGACGTAGCGTGTCAGCCTCTCGGCCTGCTTTCGTGGATCGGTCTCCTCGCCGACCGCTCTACTCGCCTCGGCCCGGATCTCCGGTGCGTCGCTCTCGATGAAGGGCTCTGGCCGCAGGAAGCGCGCGAGATCGGGATCGGCCCTCTCGCGCAAGAGCGTGGCGCGGTCGTGGATCTCGAAGACGTTCCCGGTGACCGTCTGGCCCGCGCCCTGCAGCTCGGCGGCGGCGAAGTCGCCACCCTCGAGGCGAATCTTGAGGCGCTCGACATTGACGCCGTCGTCGATGCGCGGACCCTTCGGTGCGATGGCGGCCGTGCGCAGCATGTCCACCTGGATGTCGCCCGGAACTGCGAGCGCCGTCGCGTGCTCGCGCGTTTCGCGGATTACGATCAAGCCCATCGGGCTTTCCTCGCGCACTACCTCGCCAACGTCGGTGATCCATGACGTCGTGGTGAGGCCGCTGAAGCTCATCTTCACGCGGAAGGCCGGGACCGGCCGGCCTGCGGCCCAGACCACCTCGCGGCCCTCGACCGACAGCTCTATCGGCGCGTTCTTGAGGGTCGCGGGGTCGAACACGGACAGGCTACGCTGCTGGCCCGCCGCGAGTCCCTCGGCGGCGAGCAGTCGGGGCAGGTTCAAGGAAAGGTTGGGGGGCTCGCTCAGCTCACGGGTTTCGGTGCGGCTTCCGGTCGGGGTCTTGATGGTGAGCTTGAGACGCAGCCCTTGCAGAGCGCCGCTGATCTGGATCGGCCCAGTGCCCGGGTCGAGGGCAAAATCGAACGAGCGCAGCTTGAAGGCCTTGTCGACGCGTGCGGTGGTGCGCAACTGCACCGCGCTCGAGGAGCCTAGCATCATCATTTGCAGGCGTCCGTCTTCCTGCAGTTCGAAGCCGTCGGCGGCGGGTTGCGTCTGCCCGACAGAGTAGCCGATCTTCTCGCCGCGGTAGTAGACGCCCTTCCACTGTGCGCCGACCCCGTAACGCGACAAGTCGGCGGCGAGAACCGGCGACTCCAGGTAGGCGCGCTTCACGAGCAGGCTCATCTGCGCGCCCCAGGCGAGCAGGATCAGGACCGAGGCCGTGCGGGCGAAGGTGCGGGGGATGGGTCGGAGCAGGTACAGCAGCGCTTGGCCCGTGGCCACCGCCGGATTATATGCTGCTAGACTGCCCCCGCCCGCGATGCGTCTTGCCGAATGCGTGATCGTGCTGTTGCGCCCGTCGCGTCCTGCCAACGTTGCCGCGGCCTGCCGCGGCATGAAGAACATGGGCCTCAGCACGCTGCGCATCGTGGCGCCTCCGCCGCAGCTGAAGGCCGGCGAGAGCCGTGCGCTCGCGTACGGGGCCTGGGACGTATTGGATGCGGCGCAGGAGTACTCGACGCTGCTCGAAGCTGTCGCGGACACAAGCCTCGTGGTGGGGACGTCAGGTAAAGCCGGCAGCGCCGCGTGGACGCCCCGCCAGCTCGCGCGCGAGGCGGGGCAGCGCCCAGCGGGGGGTCGAGTTGCAGTGGTCTTTGGGCCCGAGGCGAGCGGCCTCACGAACCAAGAGCTGGCGCTGTGCCACGCAAGCGTGCGGATTCCCACGCACGGCGGGCAGCCGTCGCTGAACCTGGCCCAGGCGGTCCTGATCGTCGCCTACGAGCTGTTCCTGGCGACGCCTGGGCCGGCCGGCGCGCCCGAGGCCCCGCCCACGGATCTCGCCAGTGCCGGGCAATTGGAGACGGCACTTGCAGAGCTGCAGGCGGTGCTCACCAGGCTCGGATACCTGAACCCGCAGAACCCCGGCGCGATCCTCGCGGAGTTGCGAGCGCTTTTCGTGCGGGCGGGGCCGAGCCGGCGCGAGGTCTCGTTGCTGCGCGGGCTGGCGCGACAGCTGGCCTGGGCAAGCGGGCGAATTGCCGGGGGCGGCGGGGCGGAAGCATAATGCCGCCGTCTCCCCAGGGAATGAGGGCACAAGGTGAGCGAGCTTCGAATCCCGACCGTGGCGCTGAACGCTGAAGTGGAATGTGCCGATGGGCGCCGTTTCAAGGGCCGTATCTTCATGCCCGCGACTTCGCCGCGGCACCCGGGCCCGACGCGACCCGAGGAGTGGATGAACGAGGCGGCCCCGTTCTTCCCATTCCTGCCCGACGACGCGCCCGGGCCCGTGCTCATGAACAAGCGCGAGATCCTGCTCGTGAGCGTGCCGGCCTCGGCCGACGATGGTGATCTCGCCGAGGGTGTCGACAGCCCGGTGCGCCACGTCGCGCTCGAAGCGGAGAAACGCCGGATCGAAGGCACGCTCGTAATCGATATGCCGCAGAATCAGTTGCGGGCTCTCGACTATCTGAACCGGCCCGAAGCCTTCGTGACCTTGCGGGACGGCGCGGTGCATCACCTAGTGCAGAAGGAAAGAATCACCCGCGTCATCGAACTCCGGGAGGACTAGTTGCAAGCGAACTGTCCCAACTGCGGCAGTGCCATCTCGATCGATGACGCCCGTGTCCCGGATCGCCCTTTCGGTGTCAAGTGTCCCAGGTGCAGCACGGTCGTGAAGCTGCTGGGCAAGTCGGCCGCCCCGGCGGCCGAGGCTGCCGTTCCGACTCCGGCCGCGCCCGTGCCGGCGATCTCGATTCCGAAGGGAACCGGGCCCACGGCTGCCTTGGACGAGCTGTTCCAGATCGTGTGCCGCGAGAACGCTTCCGACCTGCACATCTCGGCCGGTTCGCCGCCCATGCTGCGGCATGACGGCGACATCAAGGCGATTCCGGGGCGGACCCCGCTCAGTGCCGAAGACACCGAGAAGCTGCTGATGCCGATTGCTCCGGAGCGCAACCGCGAGGAGTTCGCGCGCCGCCACGACACGGACTTCGCGTACGAGATCAAGGGTCTGGCGCGCTTCCGCTGCAACTTCTTCATGGATCGGAAAGGGATGGGTGGCGTGTTCCGCCAGATCCCGACAAAGATCATCAGCGCGGAAGAGATAGGCCTCTCCAAGGAGATCCTGGCGCTGTGCGATTTGCCCAAGGGTCTGGTGCTGGTGACCGGGCCGACTGGCTCAGGCAAGTCCACGACGCTGTGCGCGCTCATCGACCACATCAACAAGCGCCGCACCGATCACATCATCACGATCGAGGATCCGCTGGAGTTCGTGCACGAGAACAAGAACTGCCTGATCAACCAGCGACAGGTAGGGGAGCACACTGGCTCGTTCAAGGACGCGTTGCGGGCGGCGCTGCGCGAGGATCCCGACATCGTGCTGGTCGGCGAGATGCGAGATCTCGAGACGGTCGCGATCGCGATCGAGACTGCCGAGACGGGCCATCTGGTCTTCGGCACGCTGCACACTTCCTCGGCCCCGTCGACCGTGGACCGCATCATCGACCAGTTTCCCTCGGATCGGCAGGGTCAGATCCGCGTGATGCTGGCGGAGAGCCTGAAGGGCGTGATCAGCCAGGTGCTTTGCAAGAAGATCGGCGGCGGGCGTGCGCCGGTGTTGGAGGTGCTGATCGGCACGCCCTCGGTTGCCAACCTGATCCGCGAGGGCAAGGTCTTCCAAATTCCTTCCGTCATGCAGACCGGCAAGAAATACGGAATGTGCCTGATGAACGAGAGCTTCACGGAACTGGTGAAGAAGAAGGTGGTGGCGCCGCAGGAGGCCTACGACCGCGCGCTCGACAAGCCAGGGCTGCTCTCGATGTTCAAGAAGAACAACCTGGACACGTCCTGGGCGCCGGCCGAGGCGGGGGCGCCGGTCGGGGGCCAGAGCGCCTGAGCGCGCGCGTGCTGCGTCTTGTGACCCCTGCAGACGACGAGAGCGTCTTTGCCGAGGCGGCGACGGCGCTCGACCGGGGCGAGCTCGTGATCCTCCCGACTGACACGCTGTATGCCCTGGCGTGCCAGGCGTCCCAGGCCGAGGCTGCTCACCGGGTGCGCGAGGCGAAGGGCCGCGATGACGGCAGGCCATTGCCGCTCGTGGCGGGGAGTGTCGACCAGCTGCGAACCCTGTGCGCGTCGCTGCCGGAAGTGGCCGAGAGGCTCGCGACTCGCTTCTGGCCCGGGCCACTGACGCTCGTGTTCTCGGCCGCAGCCGCGGTCTCAGAGGCGATCACCAGCGGCGGCGGGACGGTCGCCGTGCGGGTTCCCCGGCACGATTTCCTGAGACGGCTTTGCCTTCGAGTTGGGCCGCTGGTCTCGACTTCGGCCAACCGTAGCGGCCGACCGGCGCCGCAAAGCTGCGCCGACGCGCTGGCCGAGGTGGGCGAGTCCGCGACCCTTGCGGTGGATGCCGGCCCGAGCCGCTCCCAGCCATCGACGATCGTGGAGGTGACGGACGGCGAGCCGAAATTGTTGCGGGCCGGAGCAATCGCCTGGGCCGAGATCGCGGCTGCCTTGCGCGCGGGGCCGGCTTGATTAGAATCGGAAGCGTGGTCGGAGCCCAAAGCTGAGCGAAGCCGCCGGCGAACGAGCGCTGCTCGTGGGCGTCAGGCGCGGAGCGCGTGGCCGCGGCGCGAGCGAGGGCTCCATGGAGGAGTTGGGCCTGCTCGCCCAAAGCGCCGGGGCCCGCGTCGTGGGGTCCGTGATCCAGGAGCGCGAGCGGCTCGACCCTGCGACGCTGATCGGCAAGGGCAAGCTGGGCGAGCTGGCCCGGCGCTCCGACGAGAGCGATGCCGACATGGTGATCTTCGACGACGAGTTGTCTCCCGTTCAACAGCGCAACGTCGAGAAAGAAATCGAGCGCAAGACGCTCGACCGCACCCAGTTGATCCTCGACATCTTCGCCAGCCGTGCACGGACGCGGGAGGGTCGGCTGCAAGTGGAGCTGGCGCAACTGAGCTACCTGCTGCCACGGCTTGCGGGGAAAGGCATTCTGCTCTCGCGCCTCGGCGGCGGCATCGGCACACGGGGCCCCGGCGAGACCAAGCTCGAGACGGATCGGCGTCGCATTCGCCATCGGATCCAGGTGGTCCGGACCGAGATCGACCGCGTGCGCCGCAGCCGCCACACTCGGCGTGACGCGCGGCAGCGCGCCGAGCATCCGATCGTGGCGCTCGTCGGGTACACGAACGCCGGGAAATCGACGCTCTTCAACGCTCTGACGCACGCCGCGACAAGGGTCTCTCCGCAACTGTTCATGACGCTCGATCCGCTGGTGCGGCGTGCGCGCCTGGGCGCCGGGCGCGAGGTGCTCGTAGTCGACACGGTCGGGTTCATCCAGAAACTGCCTCACGCACTGGTGGCGGCGTTCCGAGCCACCCTCGAAGAGGTGAACGAGGCGGACCTGCTGTTGCACCTGGTCGATGCGTCCGCCGACGACATGGAGGAGCGCGAGGCGGCTGTGCGGGTGGTGCTGAAGGAGATCGGTGCCGACGAACGACCGGTGGTCTGCGTTCTGAACAAGGCGGATCGGCTGCCAGCGGGCCGGGCCGCCTCGCTGCGCACGGCGCGTCCCGACGCTGCCCTGATTTCGGCACACAGCGGCGCGGGACTCGACGACCTCAAGGCCATGATCGCGGCCCGTCTGGAGTTGGCGCCCCGCAGCGTGCGGCTGCGCTTCCGCGCCGACGACAAGCGCGGTATCGGCGGCGTCTACGCCACAGGTCGTGTCGTCGGTCACGAAGTCGAGGGCGACCAGGTCACGATCGAGGCCGAGATACCGGAGCGGATGGTGGCGCGCTATCGGGCACATCTGGTGTGAGACGGCTCGCCCCGATCGCGCTACTGCTCCTGCTGGCAGGCTGCACGCCGCCCCGCGCGCCGCCCCGCGCGCCGCAGATCCCTGAGGGTGAGGATTACGTCTATCCAGTCGCCCGCACGGGCGAACTGCGCCCCGACGATGCGCGCAGCGTCGAGAAGGCCTGGCAGGACGTGCTCACCGGCAACGCTGCCCGGGCAGAGCGTGCCTTTCGAAGCCTGCTCGAGCGTCGGCCTGGCCTGGTGCCGGCGGAGACGGGGCTGGCTTTCGCGCGGCTGCGCGCGGGTCGCTATCGAGAAGCGGCCGAGGCCTTCACGCGAGTCTTGCAGAGGGAGCCCGAGTTCGTGCCAGCGCTGGTGGGCGCCAGTTCGGCCGCGTTCCGGCTGGGCGACTCCGAAACGGCCCTCGACCTGATGCGTCGGGCTGAGCGGGCCCGTCCCGGCGAGCCGGCGGTGAGGCGGCGGCTGCCGACGCTGAAGGTCCAGGTGATCGAGAGACGGGTGGCGGCGGCGAAGCTGGCGCTCGACAGAGGTGACCAGCAGGCCGCCGTCGCGGAGTACCAGCACGCTCTCGAAGCGGCGCCGGAGGTGGGAGCGATTCGCATCGACTGCGCGAACCTCCTGTTCGAGCAGGGAGATCCCGCGGCAGCCGTCGAGTTGCTGCGGGGGGACCCGGGCGGCGATCGGCAAGTGCTGTTGCGGCTTGGCGCGATGCTCGAGGCCCAGCAGGATCCAGCCGGTGCCTTCGAAGCCTACCGCCTGATCCTGCTCCGAGACGCCAAGGACGCCGAGGCTCTGCGGCGGGCCCATGCCGCGCGCGACGCTGCTCAGATGCTCGGGATGCCGGAGGAGTATCGGCGCAGCGCCACGGCCTCGCGGATCACACGCGCGGATCTCGCGGCGCTCGTGGCCGTGAAGGTCTCGGCCTTGCGGCGACTCGAGACGGGGGAGCCTGATGTCGCGGTGGACATCTCCGGGTCCTGGGCGCGCGAGTACATCCTGGAGGCGCTGGCGCTGGGGATTCTCGACGTATATCCGAACCATACCTTCCAGCCGGGGGCCATCGCGCGGCGGGGCGACCTGGCGCGGGTGGTGGGCCGCGTGCTTGACCTGCTGCGCCAGCCCTCGACGCCGGCGCTCGCGATCAGCGACATGACTCCGACGAACCTGTTTCACGACGCGGCCGCGCGGGCGGTGGGGGCGGGCCTCATGGACCTGACCGCCAGCGGGGCGTTCGAGGCGTGGCGGCCGGTCTCGGGGCGCGACGCCGCCGACGTGATCGATGCCCTGGCTCGCCTCGTCGGGCCTTGATGGTAGGATCCGTCGCAGGGAGAAACGCCTTCGATGGATGAACGTGAGCTTCTGAGAACGGTTCCGCTCTTTTCGGAGCTGGAGGAAGTCGACATCACGAGCCTCGCGCAGTTGGCCACCCGGCGTCACTCCGCCAAGGATACGGTCGTGTTCTTCGAGAACGAAGAGGGCGACTCGTTCTTCATGATCCTCGAAGGCCGGGTTCGCGTGACGATCCTCGGTGACGATGGTCGCGAGATCATTCTCACGATGCTGGGCCCAGGCGATTTCTTCGGCGAAATGGCCCTGCTCGACAACGAGCCGCGCTCTGCGACCGCGATTGCCGCGGAGGACACCGAGCTGCTTTGCCTGCACCGGGGCGATTTCCAGAAGATCGCGACGAAGCGCAGCATCACCGCCGCCCTGATCAAGGTGCTGACCCAGCGGCTGCGGCGCGCCAACCATCAGATTCAGACGCTGGCGTTGCTCGACGTGTACGGTCGGGTCGCACGCGTGATCCTGGACATGGCCCGGGAGGAAGGCCGGCGGCTCAAGGACGGGCGCATCGCCTTTCGGCGGGCGACGCACCAGGAACTGGCCAGTCGCATCGGCACCACTCGCGAGACCGTGACGCGAATGCTCAAGGATCTGGAGCGGCAAGGAATGATCAGCGTGGATGGCCGCGAGATCGTACTTGGGGCGGATTTCGAGAAGACCTTCGACTGAACGCGCATGGACTTCGATCTCGGCTTGTCCTGCGAGGTGCTACGACGGACGCCGTCGGCGCTGACGGCCCTGCTCGGCGGGCTGGCGGAGCCTTGGGTGCGGGGCACCGAGGGTCCCGAGACGTTCAGCCCGTTCGATGTCGTCGGACATCTCATCGACGGGGAAGAGACCGACTGGATGGCGCGCGCACGAATCATCCTGGCCCGAGGGCCGGAGCCTCGCTTCGAGATCTACGATCGCTTTCGCCATCTGAGTCGAAACCCGGGTCGATCGCTCGGCTCCTTGCTGGAGGAATTCACCAGGCTGCGTGCCCACAACCTCGAGGTCCTCGGTTCCTGCCGGCTCGGCAGCGTCGAACTGGAGCTGCAGGCACTGCACCCGACCTTCGGACCCGTGACGCTCCGGGAGCTGCTGGCCGCCTGGGTCGTGCACGACCTGGGGCACCTGGCTCAGGTCGCTCGAGTGATGGCCAAGCAGTACCGGAACGCTGTCGGTCCCTGGGTACCCTTCATGCCTATCCTGACAGACCACGAGACGCCGCGTTCCTAGCCGAACTCATCGGCTGCGCCGCAGGCTGGCGACGAGTTTCTTGGGCGCGACCGCGCGGTAGCCCTCGTAGATCCAACGCAATGGAATCTCGATCGGGGGCTTGGCACCCGCCTCGAAGCGGGCCGTAACCCAGCCGCTCTTGCCGAGGCCGTAGCCCGTGGGCTCCACGAATGGCAGGCTCAGGGCGATCGTCGCAGACTCGGGCAGTTTGACGCTCAAGCTCAGGCCGGCGTCGGCACGGCCCAGTAACACGAACACCTTCTTTCTTACCTTGGCCACGCTCTCGCCCCACGGGGGATCCTCCCACGCGCCCGGCAATGCCAGGGCGAACTTGCGGAGCGTCGCTTCGGCCTTGCGGGCGTTGGTCGGTGGCAACTGGGCAGGCTAGGCGCGGGGCTTGCGCCTACAAGAGACTCAGCAGGTGATCCTTGATTCGGGAGCGAACGCCTTCGTCCTTGGTCGCGGCAAGGGCGAGCTCCCACATCTCGACGGCCTTGCGCCAGAACTCCTGGCGTTGGTACAGGTTGGCAAGGGAGGTGATCGCGTCGTAGAAATCGGGCGTGATCTGGATCGCCCTCTCGTAGTGATCGATGGCGTTGAAGACCATGTCCTTCTTCTCGTAGGTCATCGCCAGGTAGTAGTGGAGCATGTCGTTGAACTGGTCGATGGCGAGCCCCCGGGAGAAGGCGGCGATAGCGTCGTCGAGACGATCCTGCTTGAGCGCGATGACGCCTTCCTTCAGATGCTGCCGGGCGGCGGCCTCGGAATCGGGGGCGACGGCCGGGGCGCGGTTCAGTAGCGTCTCGACGCGGCGCAGGAATTCCGTCGCCTCGAATGGCTTCTCGAGATAGTCGTCGGCGCCGTACTTTTCCTTGACGTCGGCGGCGAAGCGCCAGCCCACGTGGACGGCCGAGACCATCAGCACCGGGATGTGGCGGAAGCGCTCGCTGGTCTTGAGCTGCCGGCAGATTTCGAAACCGTGGACTTCGGGCAGCATGCCATCGAGGACCACGAGGTCGGGCATCGCCTCGCGGACCTTGGCGAGCGCCTCGCGGCCGGCCCTGGCCGTGAGGACCCGATAACGCCGTGACTGGAGCAGCTGTTGCATGAGGCGCAGGATCGCCTCGTCGTCGTCCACTGCGAGGATCGTCTGCATCTCCTCGACCGCCGGAACGCGGGGTATGGGGGGAGCAGGGACCGGTGTAGTGGCGATGTTGAGGGGCGCTCCGGCCAGGGTTTCGAAGACGACCCGCTCGCGCTCTTCCATCTGGGTTAGCGGGGCCGGCGCGGGCTCGGGCGCGGGCTCGGGCTCGGAGGGGGCCGACGGGCCGGTCGGGCTGGCGGCAGCGGAGCCTGCGGTGGCCGCCCCCGGCCCGCTCGCCTTGTCCGCGTCCTTGCTTCTTTGAACGTTGGACAGGATCCGGCGGCTGCCGGTCTTCATCGCGCGCCGCGCCTCGATGATGGCATTCTTGATGCTCGATTCAAGGGCGATCATCGGCGCCAGTCGAACGCCCGTCTTGAACTCGATCTCCGAGACGAGAACGTGATCGGTCGGATCCGACATGGCGACCTGGAGCCGCGTCCCTTCGACCCGCACCGGAAACACCAGGTGCCGCTCGCACATTTCGAGAGGCAGAACCTCGAGCACCGAGAGATCGATCTCCGTCCTCGAGAGGTCCACGGGCGGAACCCCGAGCTGCCGCCCGAGGTAAGTGACTGCGAACTTCTCGGTCAGGATCTTCTGGCGCACCAGGATGCTCGCGAGGCGCTCGCCGAACGTGCGCTGGAGGGTGAGCGCCTCGGCGAGCTGCGCTTCGCTCACCAGGTCCGCTTCGCGGAGGATCTCGCCCAGCTCCTTCCTAGGCATCGGGTATTGCCTCCTCGACGACGAGCTCGACCTCGTGCTTGCGGCCCTCGCGGATGAGCGTGAACTTGAGCCGCCTGCCGACTTCGGCCGCGGCCAGCTCGTTGCGCAACTGGGCGGCGCTCTCCACGGCCCGCCCGTCGACAGCGACCAGCACGTCGCCCGGCTCGACGCCTGCGCGGTCCGCGGGGCTGCGTCGCAGCAACTCGACGATCACCACGCCTTGCGAGGGCTTGACACCCAGCGCCAGGGCCTGGTCGCTCGAGACGTCGCTGATGCGCGTGATGCCGACGAAGCCGCGACGCACGCGGCCGTCGACCGCGAGCTGCTCGACGACCTTGCGGGCCAGGTTAGAGGGCACGGCGAAGCCGACGCCCTGGTAGCCGCCGGTTTCCGAATAGATGGCGGTGTTGATGCCGATCAACTCGGCCCGAGTGTCGACCAGGGCGCCCCCCGAGTTGCCGGGGTTGATGGCCGCGTCGGTCTGGATGAAGTCCTCGTAGTCCACGATGCCCACGTTGGAACGGCCGGTGGCGCTGATGATGCCCATGGTCACGGTCTGGTTGAGCTGGAAGGGGTTGCCGATCGCCAGGACGTACTCGCCGACTTTAGCCCGGGCCGAGTCACCCCAGGGCAGTACCGGCAGTCCCTTGCCCTCGATGCGCAGCACGGCGATGTCGGTGACGGGGTCCGTCGCCACGCTGGTCACGCGATGTCTCTGGCGATCGGAAGTGGTCACGGTGATCTGCCGGGCGCGCTCCACGACGTGGTTGTTCGTGACGACGAGTCCGTCGGCGCTGACGATCACGCCCGAGCCCAGGCTCGTCTTGCGCTCTTGCTCGGGCATCCGGAACGGCATGTCACGGCCGAAGAACTCGCGGAAGAACGGGTCGCTGAAGAAGGGCGAGCGCTCGGTCCGGTAGATCTGGGTCGCCGAGATGTTGACGACGGCCGGCGTGGCGCGCCGGGCGATTTCGCTGAAGTCAGGACCCGGAAGGCTCCGCAGCGGGCGCGGGCCGGCGGTGACTGCCGCTTGCGTCGCCGGATCCAGCCGCGAATGAAAATGCATCCCGAGCGCGATGCCCGCGGCCAGGCAGGCCGCCGAGCACAGCGCCAGTAGCGCTCGCGAGCGGCTCACGCGGAGCACCCGCGCCCGCCCTGGGTCGGCAGCTTGCGGATCTCCAGCCTCAGCAGGCCGTCCTGGAAGTGGGCCGTGACGCGCGAGGGGTCGACCTCCGCCGGCAGGGCGAAGCTGCGCGAGAAATGACCGTAGCTGCGCTCCATTCGGTGGAAACAGTCGGGCCGGACGGCTTCCGCAAGGCGCCGTTCGCCGCGAATCGTCAGTTGGTCGAGCTCGGCGTGAATCTCGACGTCTTCCTCGAGAACGCCGGGCAGGTCGAGCTGGAACACGAACGCCTCCGCCGTCTCGTAGACGTCGGCGAGCGGGATGAAGCGGTCGGAATCCAAGAGCGGCTCGGGCCCCCGCGTGCGCACCAGGCTCTCATCGAATAGCCGGTTCATGCGCTCTTGGAGCGTCAGCAGATCGCGCAGAGGATCCCAACGCCGAATCACCAAGAAGCGCCCCCGTCCCCCGGAAGAGATGAGGCGAGTGTAAGGCCCAGTCCCAGCAGGGGTCAAGGCTGCGTGCGGCCCCCGAGCCGCCTCTGGATTTCGGCGAGGAGCGCGAGCGCGTCCAGGGGAGTGAGTCCATTGACGTCGAGCTTGCGCAGATCGTCGAGAACCGCATCGCCTGTGCCCGAGAACAGCGGCATCTGATGGCCGGGGGCCGGAGCCTCGCCGCCCGCATGCGCCACTCGAGGGCGTCCCTCGCGGTCGAACTCGGTCTGCTCCAGGTTTCGCAGGATTTCCTGGGCGCGCACCACCACCGGGGCCGGCAAGCCCGCGAGCCGCGCCACCTGGATGCCGAAGGATCGGTCGGAGCCGCCCGCCTCGATCTTGCGCAGGAAGACGATGCTGTCCTTCCACTCGCGCGCGGACACGTGCAGGTTGCCGACATTGGGGATGTCGGCCGCGAGGTCGGTCAGCTCGTGGTAGTGGGTGGCGAAGAGCGTCATCGCGCCGAGTTTCGAGGCCACGTGCTCGGCCACGGCCCAGGCGATAGAGAGGCCGTCGAAGGTGGCCGTGCCGCGCCCGATCTCGTCGAGCAGGATCAAACTCCGGCGCGTCGCATGCCGCAGGATGTGCGCTGTTTCCTGCATCTCCACCATGAACGTCGACTGCCCGCGCAGGATCTGGTCGGTGGCCCCGACCCGCGTGAAGATGCGGTCCACGAGTGGGAGCTTGGCTTCGCGCGCCGGGACGAAGCTGCCCATCTGCGCCATCACCGAGATCAGGGCTGTCTGGCGCAGGAAGGTGGACTTGCCGCCCATGTTCGGGCCCGTCAAGACCATGAGTCGCGCGCCCTCTTCGCTGAGCGCCAGGTCATTCGCGACGAAGGGCTCGTCGAGAAGGCGCTCCATGATCGGGTGGCGGCCCTCGACCCACGACAACGCCTCGGCCCCGACGATGCGCGGCTTGACGTAGTTGAAGCGCGCGGCGGCGTCGGCGAGGGCCGCCAGAACGTCGAGCACGGCCGTCGCTCGCGAGGTCTGCTGCAGCCGTCTCGCCTGGCCCGCCACGCGGGAGCGCAGGGCCTCGAAGATTTCGACTTCCCGCGCGAGGCTGCCTTCCTCCGCGCGCAGGACCTTTTCCTCGTATTCCTTGAGCTCGGGCGTGACGAAGCGTTCACCGCCGGCGATCGTCTGCTTGCGGATGTACTCCGGAGGGACCAGTCCAAGGTTCGAGCGGGTAATCTCGATGTAGTAGCCGAAGACGCGGTTGAAGCGGACCTTGAGCGACGCAATGCCGGTCCGCTCGCGTTCCCGCTCTTCGATCGAGGCAATCGTGGAGCGCCCGCCGCGGCTGATCTCGCGCAACTCGTCGAGCTGTGGGTCGACGCCGTCCTTCACGAGGCCCCCGTCCTTGACCAGGGCCGGCGGCTCTTCGACGATCAGGCCGTCGATGTCCGCCGCCACGTCCAGGGGCGGGTCGATGGCCTTGACCTCGCCGCGCGTCAGAGGGGCCGCGCAGTCCAGGAGCGCGTCGGCCGCGGCGGGCAGCGCACGGAGCGAGCGTGAGAGCGCTACCAGGTCGCGCGGGCCGGCGGTGCCGAGGGTGAGGCGTCCAAGGATGCGGTCGAGATCCTGCACCTGGGCGACCGCCTCACGAAAGCGTCCACGCTCGATGGTGCGGAAGGCCAGCTCCTCGACGGCGTCGAGCCGGTCGAGGATCGGGTCGAGTTGGAGCAGCGGCCTGACGATCCGCTCGCGCAGCAGCCGCGAGCCCATCGGCGTACGCGTGCCGTCGAGAACGTCGAGCAGAGTGCCACGGCGCGAGGCATCGGAAAGGTTCTCGACCAGTTCCAGGTTGCGGCGTGTCAAAGCGTCGAGCACGAGCACGTCGCCGGGGTGACGCGTGGTGAGGCTCGTGACGTGGGTGAGCTCACGCAGCTGTGTGC
>JAQBHI010000096.1:0-6869 GCA_032127875.1 Acidobacteriota bacterium | reverse complement strand
TGCCAGAAGCTCGAGGCCGCTACCTGCTGCGGATGGGTCCACTGAGCGCACCGTTGCCCAAGCCCGAACGCCGCGGACCCAAGCCGCGACGGCCCATCAGGAGGTCGTCGCCCCCCGCGCCGCGCGTCGATGTGGTCGTATGGGAGGACGTGCGCCGCGAGGCCGTGGAGGTCCACCGCCTACTGCAAGCGCTCCCCGTCACGTCGCCACTGGTGCCCGAGCTGCTCGCGCGCGGGGAGCGCCTCGCCGCCATCGGGTTCTTGTGCCAGAAGCTCGAGGCCGCTACCTGCTGCGGATGGGTCCACTGAGCGCACCGTTGCCAAAGCCCGAACGTCGCGGACCCAAGCCGCGACGGCCACTCAAGCGGTCATCGCCGCCCAGGCGCGAGGAGCCGCCCGCCCTGAAGCATGGCCGTCTCAACCACGCCTTCATGGAGCGGCTGTGCGACGATACGTTCTCGCTCTACGTCCGCGTGCGCGACCTCAACCGCTGCCGTCTGTGCGGCGCGGACGGTCGTCATCGCGTCGCGACCCAGTGCGCTCACCTGATCTCTCGCACCTACGCTCAATGCCGTATCCTCGGAGAGAACGCATGGTGCCTGTGCAGCGCGTGCCATCGCCGTTACACCAGCCGGCCGCTGGAATGGGACGCGCTGGTCGAAGCGGCCGTGGGCGTGGTGGAGTGGTCGCGCCGCAAGTCTCTGGCGCAGGTCACTACGCGGCTTGACTACTCGTCCGCGCGTCTGCCGCTGCTCTACGTGCTGCGCGAGGAAGTGCGAACCAAAACGGCGTGCGGGCTGGACGAGCAGCTCGCCAAGATCGAGGCGCGACACGCGACCTTCGAGGGGAGAGTGCGAGATGGGCTTGTTCGGCAAGCGTGAGGCGTCAGAAGCGACGGCATCAGAGCACGAGCACGGCGCGAGCACGGGCCCGATCATCTGGCGCACCGAGCGCCGTCGCATCAGTGACCTCGTGGAATGGGAGGCGAACCCGCGCCGCCTGACCGAGAAGCAAGCGGCAGACCTCGCCGCATCGCTTCAGAAGTTCGGCTACGTCGAGGAGATCGTGGTTAACGCCGACGGGCGCTCGATCATCGGCGGCCACATGCGCCGTCGCGTCGCGCTCGCCCAGGCGCTGCTCGACCCCGAGGCGATGGTCGATGTCCGCATCCCGTCGCGCTCGCTCTCGGAGCAGGAGGGGATCGAGCTGGCGTTGCGGCTCAATCGAAACACGGGCGAATGGGACTACGACGCGCTCGCCAACTCCTTCGATACGGACATTCTGCAGTCGTGGGGGTTTGAGCCCGGCGAGCTTGGGCTCGTGCCGAGCCCCGCGCCGGTTGGCGATCAGAGTGCCGAGGTCAAGAGCGGCTTCGACGTGATCGTCGGCACGACCAGCGAGGAAGCACAGAAGACGCTGCTAGAGGAACTCGTCGAGCGAGGATTCACATGCCGAGCTGTCGTGTACTGAAGCACGTATCGATTGAGCGCACGACGCGCGTCATGCAGTTGGAGGGGATGTTCGACATCCCGCCGACCGAGCGCAGCGAATCGAGTTTCGACGTGAGCCTCCCATTCGAGGACCGCGATTGGAGCATCGGCCTGATCGTCGGTCCTTCCGGCAGCGGCAAGACCACGATCGCTCGCGAGTTGTTTCCGGAGGCGATCGCCTGGACCCCGACATGGCACGAGCGGCGCGCGCTCGTCGATTCCTTTCCAGACAAGATGACCATGCGCGAGATCACGCAACTACTGTCGAGCGTCGGGTTCTCCTCGCCGCCGGCGTGGTTGCGACCCTTCGGCGCGCTATCGAACGGCGAGCAGTTTCGAGCCAACGTCGCGCGAACGCTGGCCGAGAACCCGACATTGAGCGTGATCGACGAGTTCACCTCCGTGGTCGATCGCGTCGTTGCCAAGATCGGATCGGCTGCCGTCGCGAAGGCGGTACGCGGCACGAATCGTCGGCTGATCGCGTGCTCGTGTCACTACGACGTGGTCGACTGGCTTCAGCCCGATTGGATCTTCGACACGCTCAACATGCGCTTTCAGTGGAGGGAGCTTCAGCGACGACCAGCCGTCGCCGTCGAATTGGTCCGCGTCTCCACTGAAGCGTGGGTCGTATTCCGTCACCATCACTATCTGAGCGCGACGCTCAACCGATCGGCGCGGTGTTTCATGGCGCTGGTGGATGGACGCCCTGCAGCATTCACGGCTGTCCTCCCGTTTCCGCACTCGCGACGCTCGGGCTACCGCGAGCACCGCACGGTCAGCCTCCCCGACTTCCAGGGGATCGGGCTCGGCAACGCGGTGAGCGAGTACGTCGGCTCTCTGTTTCGCGCCCTCGGCAAGCCGTACTTCTCGACCACCTCTCACCCCGCGATGATTCGCCACCGCGCCAAGTCGCCACTGTGGGTGATGACCTCGGCGATGAACTACAACGCCCCGGTCGGGCGCACGAGCAGCTCCACAATGAACGCCCCCGCCATTCCGGCGGGCCCGGCGGACTTCCGCGCCGGCTCGCCTGCGCGGATCGGCTATCGCACACGCCCCACCGCCTCATTCGAGTACGTCGGGCCCGCACGCCACGACGACGCGCACCGCTTCGGGTTGCTCTAGAGCGTCAAGGGGGTCGCGGATGTGGGCCAGAGCCACGAGGTCGACGCCTCCCGCGTCAGCCGAGACGCCCGCGACCCACAGGGCGTCTGAAATCGGGACGCCCGGCAGGCGTCAATCTGGTGGGCCTAGCAGGGTGGGTCGTCTGCTAGGATAGCGCAATTGCGCCCTAGGTCGTCGTCTGCCGCGAGAGGGGGGGGCATGTCGATAGAGGCATCGTCGGGCGACGACATGCCCTGCTGCGCTCATTGCAACACGGTGCTGTCGTCGCCCGTCGGTCGCAACGGGCAGCCACGCCGCTACTGCTGTCCGTCGCATCGAGCCGCCGCCTCGCTCGCGCGCAGAATCGAGCGCGCACGAGGCTGCCCCAAACCCCACCGCCGCCGCCAGCCTCGCGCCTGGGAGCTGGTCGACTTCGCGGCGCTCCCCGACGAGTTCAAGGTCGTCCAGCCCCGGCGGGTAGACCGCGCCATCGCCGCCGGGCGTGACGTGCCGGGCGTGGAGGTGAAGCGATGAAGAGCCTCGACATCCGGCAGGGAGACTGCCTTGGGCTGATGGCCGCGATGGAGCCGGCGTGCGTGGACGCAATCGCGTGTGATCCCCCCTACGGGCTCTCCTTCATGGGCAAGGGTTGGGACCACGGCGTCCCGGGCGTGCCATTTTGGATCGAGGCTCTCCGCGTCCTGAAGCCCGGCGCGCACCTTGTGGCGTTCGGCGGGACGCGGACCTTCCACCGGCTGACCTGTGCGCTGGAGGATGCCGGCTTTGAGATCCGCGACACGCTCTGCTGGCTCTACGGCTCCGGCTTCCCGAAGTCGCTCGACGTGTCGAAGGCGATTGACAAGGCGGCGGGAGCGGAGCGGCAGACGATAGGGCCGCGAATCTATGCCGATGGCACAGCGGGAAGCTGGCGCAAGGCGACGAGCGATAAGTACGCACAGGACGGGTGGACCCAGGACGACGGCGACCGGCCTAAGCTGGATACTGCCCCCACTACCGACGCCGCGAAGCAGTGGTCCGGCTGGGGCACCGCGCTCAAGCCCGCGTGGGAGCCGATCATCCTCGCCCGCAAGCCGCTCATCGGCACCGTTGCGGAGAACGTGCAGGAGCACGGGACGGGGGCGCTGAACGTGGATGGGTGTCGGGTGGGAACCGAGGAGCGCGTCAATGGACACGCATCTCCGACAAGTGCTAGTCGCAAGAGCCGTGTTGAAGCAGGCTATCGTCACGATGCCGGAGTGGGGCCAGGGTCTTCTGGCGGCGTGGTCACCGGCCGCTGGCCCGCGAACCTCGTTCTGGACGAGGAGGCGGGGGCGCTGCTGGACGAGCAGAGCGGGATTCAGAAGGATGGCATCGCCGTCCGGCATCGAGGCGTCACAGGGGGTGTAACGAGTATTGTGCGGGCGAAACCCGAGGGCACCCCTGACCTTGGATATGGCGGCGGCGGCGGCGCGTCCCGCTTCTTCTACACCGCGAAGGCCGCGAGCAGCGAGCGCCACTACGCCGGGAAGAACAACCATCCCACCGTCAAGCCCGTTGACCTGATGCGCTGGCTCTGCCGGCTCGTGACGTCGCCCGGCGGGCTGATCCTCGACCCATTCTGCGGCTCCGGCAGCACCGGTGTCGCTGCGCTGGCCGAGGGATTCCGCTTTATCGGCATGGAGCTGAGCCCGGAGTATGTCGAGATGGCCCGCCGCCGCATTGCGGGGCCGTTGTTCGCTGTAGAGGCTTCAGGGCGGCAGGAGGGCTAGCATGTCCGATAGCAAACACGAGATGTGTCCACTGTGCCGCGCCAACGCCCGCCTGATAGCCGCCGCGCCGGAGCTACTGGAGGCGCTGCGGGATCTGATGCTGTCGTGTGGGGCCTTGGACGGCGATCCTCGCTCTGATAACCGCGCGGAGAGACAAGCCCGCACCGCCATCGACAAGGCGGAGGGGCAAGTGACCGTCCGGAAACTGGCGCGCAAGAGCTGGCGCAAGCGGAAGGTGAAGCGATGACCGCCCCCCGATGGTCAGAGAAAGTGAAGGCGCTGCTGGGGCAGTATCCGCAGGAACATCCTGCCAGCGCCGCCCTCGACCGCATCGAGGAGCTGGAGGCAGCAATGCGCTTCGTGGAACTACTGGAGCCAGACGCTTCCGAACGCGCCGAGATCCTCGCTGATCCGCAGTTCTGGGCGACCGATTACGCGCACGCGCTGAACAAGCTGGCGGAGGTGATGGACCTAGACCAACGCGCGAAGAAGGCCGAGGCCCACATCGAGGAGCTGGAGCAGGAGAACGAGCGGCTGAAAGCCGATCTGGCGCAGGTCGAGCGCCATTCGGACGGGCTCATCATCGAGACGCAGAGGTTACAGGGGATCGAGCAGAAGAACGAGGCGGCCGAGGCCGAACTGGGTTTCACGAGCCAGGGTGTGCCAGGATCACGGAGGCGGACGATGAGCAGTGAGCATGCGTGCGATTCGTGCGGCGGGACAGGCAAGGTCTACAGCGGGCACAGTTGCAAGACCTACGGACCGCTGAGCAACTTCCACCACGCGCGGGAGTGCTTGCCATTCTCCAAAGCCTGCCTTGTCTGTCTCGGCGCGGGGCGCATCTCGGACGTGATGCCTAGCGGCGCGTTCCGCGCAGTGCCAGGATTGAGAGGGTAGAGACATGCGAGCATTCATGAGCACATACACAGCGTCTCTGCATCCGCGAGCGCATCCGCTACCAAATCCACGACCACGCGACCCTTCGACGCTTGGAGGCGTTGGTGGTCAAGCTGGACGCTATCCATTCCGCGGCCCTGCGCCCCGAGCCCGAGGAGCCGAAGCCATGACACCCACAGCAATCATCGGTTGGGACATCGGGCTGGCGAAAGAGATCGTGGCCCGCATCACGGAGTCGCGGCGCTCTGGAGGCAGAGAGTTCGGCTACGTCGAAATCAAGGCGCTAGTGGCTCCGGCCTTGAAGAATGCCCACAACGCTGGCTGGGACGCTTGCGAGGAGCGTGTGCAGCGAGCAGCAATGCGGAGGAAGCCATGAGCAAGCTCAACGTCCCTGAAGCGGAGAAGCGGGCGCGCAAGAGGTTCCACGAAGTCGAACCTTATGTGCCCACCGACCCCATGCCCGGTGACTTCCTCGCCCTCGCTGATCTGGCGCGGCGGGCAGCACCGCTTCTCGTCGCTCACTGGAAAAACTGTGGAGTGCATGCACTCGAATGCGGACTGTGCAACACCGTTCGTGCGTGGCGCGCCGCCGGCCTGCTGCCGAAGGAGGAGAGCCGATGACCGCCCGCGACAAGCTGGAGGCCGAGGCGCGGGAGTGGATCACTGAGTTCGATGGTTCATTTCAGCGCGACCAAGATTCGCTGGTGGTTGAACATTAGGAGCCTCGCCGACTGGGCCGAGCGCCTCGTGCGGGACGCGGTGGCCCCGGCGGCTGGTGCGCTGCGCGATCTCCTGCGCGACATTGACGCCCGCTTTCAACTGGAATCAGGGCTTCAAGGGCATGGGACACAACATCCTGACCGAATCGGCTGGCCGGATACGTGTCGATGCCGAGTACGCTCGCAAGGTGCTCGCCGCCCTCGACGCTCGGGAAGCCAGCCAGGGGAGCGAGGGACCGATGCTGGATTCTCCGAACAGCCGACCCAAGGGACTGGATGAGTTTGTTGCCCGAGGCTTTGAGAGAAAGCATCGCCATGACTGAGCCCACCGCCGAGTCCCTGAAGGCCGCGCAGGAGTGGCTACAGGAACGTGGAATTGCAGCCAGTCCGGCGGACGTAAAAAGCCTCGCCGCCCTCCTCGCCAGCAGGGAGCAGGCGCTGCGGGAGGAGATCGAGCGACTGAAGGAAGGTCTCGCCTGCCAGGATTGTCGTGAGTATCGTGAGAACTGCTTCAAGCAGGTTACCGACGATCGGAAGAGGCTGGCAGCCGCCGAGGCCGAGGCGGCGCTGCTGATGGCAGTGGTAGGGGAGTGGCGAAAGGCCGAGAGCGCGGTTGACTGCGAAGCCTGTGCGGTAATCGGGGCGAGTCTGCCGGAGGGGGTGAAGTGAGGAAGCTAGACGAGATGGCGGATGAGTTGCGTGGCGAGCTGCGCCGTGGAGACTATTTGCTGGCTCCAGGTGAATCGGCCTTTCCTCCGAAGATTCGCGCCGCCCTTCAGTCTGCCTACGACCTGGGGGTCGCCAGGGCAGGCAAGGCCGAGGCCGCCCTCTCCGCCGAGCGCGAGAAGTCCAAGAGGCTGCGGGAGGAGCTACTCTGGCTCCGCAATCTGG
>JAQBHI010000095.1:0-7927 GCA_032127875.1 Acidobacteriota bacterium | reverse complement strand
CAGCGGGCCGATGCTCAGCCCCTGGACGACCAGCGAGAGCAGCACGACGCCCGAGATCAACGTCAGCAACTCCTGCCGGCCGGGATGTCCCGATCCAAGCCAGTCGGCCGGGTTGATGCCGAGGACGAGGGCGATCGGAATCGAGCCGCGGAGCCCCGCCCAGGCCACGACCAGACGCCACGCTGGCGGGAACGGGCGCCGCGCGGCGACGAGCGCCCGGCCCGTAACCCAGATGATCCCCAGGCGTGCCACGGTCATTGCGAAGAAGATCAACGCGAAACGACCCGCCATGGGCAGCAAGGCGCTGCTCTGCAGCGCGATGCCCATCAGCAGGAACACCAGCGAGTTCGCGATGTAGGCGGCGACTTCCCAGAAGGTGGTGAGCGCCAGGCGGGTGGCCGGGGACATCGAGTGGACCTTGGCGAAGTTTCCGATGATCAGGCCCGCGGCCACCACGGCCATCACGCCGGAAACGTGCGCCGCCTCGGCCAACAGGTAGACGCCGTAGGCGAGCGACAGCGAGATCACGACCTCGATCAGATGGTCGTCGATGCGGGCGAGCAGCCGGTGAATCAGGTACGCCGCCACGCCGCCCACCAGCAAGCCGCCCACGACCTCGACCACGAACAGGCCGGCAATCGAGGCGGGGGAGGCCGAACCAACTGCCAACCAGCGATTCACGACCAGGAACAAAACGACACCGATGCCATCGTTGAAGACGCTCTCCCCCTCCACCAGCATGGCCACGGGGCGCGGTACGCCCAGCGCCCGGAACGTGGCCAGCACACTCACCGGATCGGTGGGCGCGAGCATCGCCGCCACCAGCAGCGAGACAGGCCAGCCGTAGCCGGTCACGAAGTGCACCAGGCAACCGACGACCCCGAACGAAACCAGAGTCACGGGCAGCGCGAGAACGCCCACCTCGAGCCAGCGGGCGCGGAGCACCCTGAGATCCATGGCCAGGGTCCCCTCGAAACAGCAGCGGCGGAAGGAAGACCAGCAGCAGCACCTCCTTCGAGATGACGACGGGGTGCAGGACCTCGAAGAAGCCCACGGCGATGCCCACCAGCACCAGCGCCACCGTGTACGGCATGCGCACACGTTTGGAAGCGATTGCCACCAGGCAGGCCACGGCCAGCAACTCCACGACGGAGCGTGTCGCCGACTCCGCGGCAGGCATCACGACATCAGTCGCGTTCACGTCCGCTCACCTGCCCGCGCAGCTCCGAGCGTCGCCCAGCGAGCGCTCGGTGTCGGCCGCGGACCAGCGCGGCCTTGCGGCGCCTTCGCTGAGTCAGAAGCCGGTCGATCACCTGGCGAATCACCTCGCCAGGACTCCGCCCCGTAGCCGATGCCCGGTAGTAGCCGGACGCCGAGTGCACGCGGCAGGAAACCTTGGTCCTGCCCCGCTCCGCCTCGAGGATGAAGTCGATGCTGATGATGCGGCGAAAGCGCGGCTCGAGCTCGCCTTGCGCGGCAACCACGAGCTTCCGCTCCGCTCGCGTCAGATGCACGTCCCGGCTGAGAACACTGACGAGCATCGGCTCCTCCTTCAGGTGAACAAAGCATAGCCTCATATAGTTTGTATAGCAACTATTAAGGGTCCCGAGGCCGGCGTTCCGGCATCAACGAAGTCTGAGGGCCGGGCTCACAGGCCAGGCGCTTCGGGCTCGCTAGAAGCTTGAACTGGGCAGGCTCTCGAGGGGGGGCAGCTCCGGGGTGTCGAAGTCCGGGACAGGCGCGCGCGGGATCAAGCTGGGAAGAACCGTCGTGGCGAGCGTGTAGAGGATCAGCCCGCCCAGCACGGCCGGCGGCGTGGCGAAGCGCTCGCGCAGGATATGCACGATGACGAGGGTGAAGACCAGCGTCGGCAGCATCGGCACGCTGACTCGCAGCGCATCGCGAAACGGCTCGCGAAGCATCCTCAGGCGCGGCACCCAGACGAGCACGACGCGGCTCGGCACCAGGACTACCACGAACGCGACGCCCAGCAGCACAGCCGTCAGGTCGAAGTCTTCCGCTCGCAGCTCGAGTCCCGCGTGAAAGAAGTAGAACGGCACGAACAGGGAGGCGAAGGCTTCGACGGCGTGCAGCATTTTCTCGGACGCCATGGCCGGCAACTGCTCTCGGAAGCGCTGTGCGGCCATGCCGACGACGAATGCCCCCACCAGGTAGTAGACGCCCAGCTCCCGCGTCACGATCGCGCACACCACCGCGACCATGACCAGGAACGCGAATTCGGACTTGGGTGCATGAGGCACGACGATGCGAGCGAACAGACGGAACGACCAGGGCAGCAGGGCGATCATGAGCACGATCACCACTGCTGACGCGGCGAGGCGCGCGACGCTCGTCGACTGGAGCGTGACGAACAGAACGCCCAGCGCCAGCAACTCCGTGGCAATCGCCTTGGAGCGGATCCAGAAACGCTCCCGGGGGCTGAGCCCGAGCGAGTCCAGCGAGTCCAGGATGAAGCCGGTCGACGGAGTGAGCAGGGCCAGCGCCACGAGGGCCGCGGGCCGCGGGCTGAGGTTCAGCAGCCAGGCCAGGGTATAGGCCACGAAGGTCAGGGCCACCAGCCGCAGGCTCAGGTGTTGGATCAGCACGCTGGATTCCCGGCGCAGCTCGTCGAGATCGACGTCCAGGCCGGCGAAGAGGAACAGCGAGACGATGCCGAACGTCGACAGCAACTCGACCGTGGGGTCGAGGTGGAACCAGCCCAGCCCCAGGCCCGAGAGCGCGCCCAGCCCCAGGGCCGTCACGGCGGTCGGTACCCGGAAGCGCTGGAGGGCCTTGGGGAGCACGAACAAGGCGAAGAGCAAGACGACGTACTGCACTTCGGCCGCGCGGCTTGGCGAGAGGAGCGTCATGGACATGCTATTTCTAGTCGAAGCCGCAGCGCCCTGGCAAGCGCTCGTCCACGCTAGGCCTAGGAACCGGAGAGGCGTACCACCAGCACCGAGCAGGGGGCGCTGCGAAGGACGCCCTCCGCGACGCTGCCCAGCGCCAGGCGCGAAAGCCCGGTCCTGCCTCGCGTCCCGACCACCACCAGTCGGGCGGGGAGGCGCCGCGCCGTCTCGACGATCAGCGAGGCCGGGTGGCCCTCGAGCAGTTGGCCATCCAGGTCGAGCCCCAGCCCTGCGAGACCGGCCCGCAGTTCTCCGCGCGCCTGCTCCCGCCACGCCTCCACCTGTGACGGCGCCGGGAAGGGGGCGGCAAAGCCGAACTCCGCGGCCGAAAGCGGAAGGATCTCCAGGACGTGCAGGACCACGAGCGGCGCCTGCAGGCGGTCCGCTTCCTGCGCCGCGGCCGCGACCGCTGGCAGGGAGGGCTCGGAGAGATCCGTGGCGGCGAGCACGCTGCCGCCAGCCGCGGCCCGAGCCATCAGGACTGGACAATGCGCGTAGCGGACGATCAGCTCGGCCGTGCCCGACGCGAGAAAGCGCGCCGCGCCCTCGCGGGCCCCGCCCACCACGATCAGGCCTGCCCCGATCCGCTCGGCTTCCTCGACGACCATGGCGTGGGGCGAGCCGAAAGCGACCGACACCCGGAAGGAGCCTGCGGGGAGGCCGCTGAGCGCCTCGGTGCGCCGGCCGATCTCGTCGCTCACCCGGCCCTCGAAAGCCTGGGCGGCCTGGGCGTCGGCCTGCTTCAGGTGCGGGAAGAGCGGCCGTGTTCCGAGCAGGTTCGGCAGCACGTGGCAGATGTGCAGGGGCGCGCCGCCCCAGGCACGCGCGAGGGCCGCCGCCTGGCGCACGGCTTCGTCGCCCCCGGCCTCGAGATCGGTCGCCACCAGCAACGGACCGGCGAGTGTCTTCATCGGCAAGCTCCACAAAGGCAGCGTCTGTCCGCGCACTGCCTGGAGAGTCCAGGCAGCATCCGTCAGAATAGATTGAGTACAAAATAAATGCAAGGGTGTTCTCAGCCTTGGACGCCTGGCGAAGATGGCCACGCCGCGAAGGGAGAGACGCTGAGCCGATAGCTGCTGCCGTTGCTCGTCTGCGACCCTGTCGCGTGGGAGCTGCCGGCCCGGCAGCGCCGCGCCGCGGCCGGCCGTGTGAGTCTTCCGTGGATTGGTCGGGATCGGTTTCGGGACAGCGAATCACGATCCCCTTCCCGCAGCGGGACTTCCACATCCGCACCCGCGGCGCCTAGTCGGGCAGCGCGGCCCCTTGGATAGGAGTAGTTCCCTTGACCCGACCCACGACGAGGCATAGGCTCGGC
The DNA here is from genome assembly GCA_032127875.1 of Acidobacteriota bacterium. Taxonomy (GTDB): domain Bacteria; phylum Acidobacteriota; class Vicinamibacteria; order Fen-336; family Fen-336; genus CADEEV01. Next base: position 3,703 of record JAQBHI010000095.1, on the reverse strand, counting down.
CCGGCGTGTCCCGAAATCTGAGCGTCGAAGCCGCTCCCACCCAGCCGGGCTGCGCGGGTTGAGCGTGCGCGTTCTCGTCCCGCTGTCGGCCCGGTGCAGTTGGTGAGCCTGGATGGGCTCGCCGCCTGGTTGCGGGCCGCCGTCCTGGCGCCCTCCGAGATTCGAGACCGGCTCGTCAGCACGCTGGTCGTCGCCTTCATCTTCTGGGCGTCGCGCTGGCTGGCTCTGCGCTTCGTCTACGCGCGGGTCCAGGATCCGCGCGTGCTCTACCAGTGGCGCAAGGGGATCAGCTACGCGGCCTTCGCACTAGGGTTCCTGGTTGTAGGTCGGATCTGGTCCCCGGGCTTCGAGTCGATCTCGACCTTCCTGGGCCTGCTATCGGCGGGCCTCGCCATCGCCCTGCAGGACCCGATCGTCAACCTGGCTGGCTGGCTGTTCATCGTATGGCGGCAGCCTTTCCAGGTAGGTGACCGGATCCAGATCGGCGAGCATCGTGGTGACGTCATCGACGTCCGCGTTTTCCAGTTCACCCTGCTCGAGGTCGGCAACTGGGTGGACGCCGACCAGAGCACAGGCCGCATCATCCACATCCCGAACGGCAAGATCTTTCGCGAGGCGCAGGCCAATTACGACCAGGGCTTTCAGTACATCTGGCACGAGATCCCGGTTCTGGTCACCTTCGAGAGCGATTGGAGGAAGGCGAAGGCGGTCCTGGACGAGGTCGCGGAGCAGCACGCGCTGCACCTGACCGGCGCAGCCGAGGAGCAACTGCGGGCGGCCGCGCGCCGGTTCATGATCTTCTATACGAACCTGGCTCCGGCCGTCTACACGAGCGTGACGGACAGCGGCGTGCTCTTGACGCTGCGCTACCTGTGCAATCCCCGGGAGCGGCGCGCTACCGCCCAGGCTATCTGGGAGGCGATCCTGGACCGCCTCGCCGCGTGCGACGATATCGACTTCGCCTACCCCAGCTACCGGATTTACGACAACGCCGCCGAGGGCAAGCGCGGGGCGAGGGCGGAGCCGCCGCCGGGCCAGTGAGCGCGAGGCTCGTGGCGCCGGTACCTATCGGCCTGCCGCTGCGTTACGGAAGCCGGGCGTTCTCCGTCACCGCACAATGGCTCGAAGCGCCCTCGCGAGGACTTCGATTGACGGGCCCAGCCACGGGTCTTAGAGTTGTGTCTTGCGGCCAGGTCCGGGCCGGCGCGCAGCGTCGCGCGCCCCTGAAGTGAGGTGGAAGATGCCGGACAGCGAGAGCCCGAAGACCCCGGAGGTTGCGCCAAGCGCCAACCCCGCGCCGAGTGCAGCCGCCAGCAAGGTGTCATGGGGGCGCGTCGGAGCGTACGGCGTTGCGGCCCTCGTCGTGGCGCTGTGCCTGTTGGCGGCGGGGCTGTACGTCTGGAAGCTGGTGGCGGTGCGCCGCGTGGAGCAGGCGATGCAGGCGCAGCAGACGGAGCTGACCCAGGCTCGCCGCGTGGCGATCGGGCTGCAGGCGGCCGAGATGCTGCGACTGGCGACTCTGCCGCTGGGCTGGGCGGTGCGCGGCGAGATGCTCAAGGACAACCTGAATCAGGTGGACGACTACTTCCGCCTCTTCATCAGGGAGCGTGGCGTCGAGAGCCTGCTGCTCGTGGACAAGGATGGCAAGGTCGTGGTGGCGAGCGATCAGAAGCTGGTCGGACGTAGCGCCGCCGATCTGGTTTCGAGCGCCCTGCTGGCGACAGCTGAGCCGGCCCAGGAGCAGACCGGCAAGCGTGTGCGGCAGGTCGTGCCGATAATGGCCTTCGATGCTCGGATCGGCACGCTGGTGATGGACTACACGCCCTCCGAATAGCCGCCAAACAGGAGCCACCCGGCCTCGTCACTCCGCCACGAGCCACGCTAGAAGGCCACCCGAGCGGGATGCCCAGGCGCGGATCGGTGCCAGGCCGCGCGAGGAGAAACGGTGAGAAGCATCAAGCTGGTCGCGGTCCTGGTGCTCCTGGCGCTGGCGCTCGGCGTGGCCGCGCAGAACAGCGCCGTGGTCGCGGTCCGTTTCCTCGTCTGGCAGACGGAAATGTCGGTGTTCCCGCTGCTCGCAATCACGCTCGGCGCCGGTTTCATGCTGGGCCTCGCGACCGCGCTCGGGCTGCGCGTGTCGCGCTCGTCAAGGCAGTAGCGCACGCAACGTCGCCCTGAGCGTCGCAGAATCCATCGCCCGCACCCATCCCAACCTGATGGACCTGCTGATAGCCTGCTTCTCCGGCGTGGCGGGGACGCTGGCCCTGGCCTCCCGCAAGAGCGGCATGACCATCCTGCCGGGTGTCGCGATCGCGACGGCCGTGATGCCGCCGCTGGCCGTCACGGGCTAGGGGCTGGCCACGGCTGACTGGCAGACCTGCGCCGGTGGCTTCATGCTGTTCTTCACCAACCTGACGGCGATCGTGATCAGCGCGGCCGCGGTCTTTTTTCCGGTGGGCTTCCGGCCCCACGAGGAAGCCGACCACCTGCTGGCCCGCCCCCGCATCATGGTGGCCAGCGCGGTGTTGATCGTGGTCTCGATTCCACTGGTGCGAACCCTCCACTCCGCCAGCCAGCAGGCTCTGCAGCGGCGCGAAATCACCTCCGTGCTCAAGCGCCGGCTGGAGTCTCAGCGGGAATCGAGGCTCTCGACGCTGGACTTCAGCGCCAGTCCGCAGGCGGTCGCCGTGAACGCCGTTGTCTACACCGACAAGTTCATCCCCCAAGCCGAGGAGGACGTGGTGGCGGCGTTGCTCTCGGAGCGGCTTACCCGTCCGGTGAAGCTGCATTTGCAGCAACTCCGCTTCGAAACGGAGGATTTTCTGGCCGGCACGAAGCCCAAGCCCGCGGCCGCGCCCACTCCGCCTCCGCCCGTGGTCGCCGTGGTCGGCGAGGCGCAGAGCCAAGTCCAGTCGTTGTTGGGCTCGCTGCTCGAGCCGGCGGCGGTCGCCTCGCCGTTCGTCCGCTCGCTGGGTCGGCAGGCCGGGGGCGCGCTGCTCGTCGAGAGCCTGGGCCGCGCGAGAGCGCCTTCCGACGCCTCCGCCTGGAGCAGGATTCGCAGCTCGAACCTGACGTGCTCCGCGTGCAGCTCGTGCAGGAGATCGCGGTGCCCGTGGCGCCGGCGGCCAAGCCTCGATGAGCACGCCCGAGCGGGATCGTGCTAGTATCCAGGTTGCTTTGAGTACAAAGGATTGCCGACTCGAGCGCGGACTGGAGGCAGGGTGGAGGACGAGGGCGGCCGGCGGCTGCATGCGGTGCGGCGTAGGCGCGCAGGAGCGACCAAGGAGCAGCAGGCCGCTGCGGTCGTCGACAGCCTGCGCCAGCTCTTCAAGGCCATCCAGGAGCATTCGAAAGCGATCCTCGGCAAGACCGGCATGTCCGGGCCGCAGGTCTGGGCGCTGACCATCCTCGACCGTGAGCCAGGCTTGTCGCTCGGCGAGCTGGCCGGTAGGCTTTTTGCCCATCCCTCCACGGTCTCGGGCATCGTGGACCGCCTGGAGGCGCGCGGGGCCCTGCGCCGGACAACGGATCCCAAGGACGCGCGTGGCCTGCGTCTTTCTCTCACGTCCCCCGGCCGGCGCCTGCTTCGCAAGAGCCCGCCGCCCTTCCAGCATGGCCTTCGGCAAGCGCTCGAGACGCTCAGCGGAGCCCGTCTTCGCGCTCTCCGCCTCGGCCTCGAAGAGGTGGTGCAGGCCACCGCGGC
>JAQBHI010000094.1:0-5013 GCA_032127875.1 Acidobacteriota bacterium | reverse complement strand
GCGGCCAGCGACGGGCGAGATTTTCGCGGACGCAGCACTGCTGGTCGAGCCCGCCGATTCGGCCGCCGTGGCCGCCGCCATCGCGCGCGTGTTGTCGAGCCAGCGGCTGCGCGACGATCTGGTCGCCCGCGGCCGGGCGCTGGCGGCCCGCCACTCCTGGGCCGACGCCGCCGCGCGTACCCACGCGCTCTTGCGCGAGGCCGCCTCGGCGTGAGCGCGCGCGTCGCGGTCGTTTTCGTCTCGTGGAACACACGCGACGAGCTGCTCCGCGCCCTCGGCTCGCTGGCGACGACGAGCCTGCCGCTCGAGATCCTCGTGGTAGACAATGCCAGCACCGACGGCTCAACGGCGGCCGTGCGGGCCAGCCATCCCGACGTGAACGTGATCGAGAACGCCGAGAACCTCGGCTTCGGCCGCGCCTGCAACCAGGCCATCCGAGCTGCCACGGCGCCCTACGTCCTGCTCCTGAACAGCGACGCCGAGCTCCGCCCTGGCGCCCTCGAAGCCATGGCCGCGCTCCTCGACGCGCAGCCCGATATCGCCGTGGTCGGGCCGCGAACGCGCTTCGGCGACGGCGCTATCCAGGTGTCCTGGGGCCGCTTCCCCGACCCGCTCAGCGAATGGCAGCAACGTCGGCTCATGCTCGGCACCCAAGCGCGCCTGCCGGGGGCGCTCAGGCACGCGGAGCAGATCGCCAGCCGCGAGCACGAGCCCGATTGGGTCTCGGCTTCCTGCTGGCTGGCCCGTCGCGAAGCGCTCCTCGCGGCCGGCCTGTTCGACGAGGCTCTCTTTCTCTACTGGGAGGACGCCGACCTCTGCTACCGCCTGCGTGAAGCAGGCTGGCGCATCGTCTTCACGTCCCGAGCTGAGGTGGTGCACCACCAGGGCGCGAGCAAGGGCCGCTCCTCCGGCCGCGCCCTCGCCGAGTACCACCGCAGCCACCTGCGTTACTACCGCAAGCACAACAACCCGCTCTCGGTCGCGGCCTTGTGGCTAACACAGCGCCTGCGCGGGATTCGCTAGGCTCCCGGAAGCCCCGGTCCGGCGGGGAGTCGTACCACCCTTCCGTCTGGGACGCTCACCTCGCGGCGGGCACAAGAGCCCTTGGCCCGCCGGCCGGGCACGTGCTACCTTCCTTCATGGCCCGCATCGCCATCGACGCGCGCAAGTGGCGCGACTATGGGATCGGGACGTACGTCCGCAACCTGGTCAGGCACCTCGCACGCATCGATCGGGAGACGACCTACTTCCTTTTCTGCGATGCGGCCGACGTCCCTACCTTGCGCGACCTGGCGGAGAACTTCGTGCCCGTGGTCGACGAATCGCCAGGCTACAGCCTGCGCGAACACCTGACGATTCCCTTCAAGCTGAAACGCCTGGGCGTCGAGCTGCTCCACGAGCCGCACTACGTGCTGCCGCTGCTCACGCCCACGCGTTCGGTCGTCACGATACACGACTGCATCCACCTGCTCTTTCCGCAGTACCTGCCAAGCCGCATGGCGCTCGGCTACGCCAAGTTCATGATGGGCCAGGCGATCCGGCGCAGCGTCACGGTTTTCACCGTGTCCGAGGCCTCGCGCCAGGACATCCTGCGCTTTTATCCCGATGCACAGGGGGAACGCGTCCAGGTGGTGCCGAACGCCATCGATCCGAACCTGATCGAGAACCCGGGCGAGGAAGAGATCGAGCGGGTGCGGGAGCGCTACCAGATCCGGGGCCGCTTCGTGCTGTACGCGGGAAACATCAAGCCGCACAAGAACCTGGACCGCTTGATCGCGGCCTTCGGTTTGCTCAAGCAGCGCAGCGGGCTCGAGGACGTGAAGCTGCTGATCATCGGTGACGAAATTCACAAGTACGGCTCGCTGCGCCGCGCGGTCGAGAGCGCGGGAGTCCGGCTGGACGTGCGCTTCTTCGGCTTCGTCCCCGACTCGACGCTCGCGGCCCTCTACCGCCTGGCATCGGTCTTCGCATTCCCGTCTTTGTACGAAGGCTTCGGCCTGCCGCCGCTCGAGGCGATGGCCTGCGGCGCCCCCGTCGTGACTTCGAGGATCTCATCGTTACCCGAGGTGGTCGGCGACGCCGCGCTGCTGGTGGATCCTTACAGCGTCGAAGCCATCGCGGACGGCCTGGCGCGGGTGCTCGAGGACGAGGCACTGCGCAGCGAGCTGATCGCCCGCGGCCGGCTGCGCGCGGCGAGCTTCAGCTGGGAGCGATCCGTCACGTCGATTCACGAGACCTACCTCAAGGTGCTCGGCGTTGCGCTCCCCGTTGTCCCCGCGCCGCGCAGCCACTGATTCACCGCCTTTCGCCTGCTTCCCTTATCCTTTGCGGTGGCTGTCATCGAAGCGGGTGAACTTTTTTGAAAGTCGCTCTCGTTCACGATTGGCTCACCGGGATGCGCGGAGGCGAGAAGGTGCTGCTCTCGCTGACACGGCTCTATCCGAACGCGCCGATCTACACGCTGCTGCACATCAAGGGGTCGCTCGCGCCGGAGCTCGAGGCCCGCGAGATCCACACCAGCTTCGCCCAGCGCCTGCCCGCCGTCAGCCGCTTCTACCGCCACTACCTTCCGCTCTTCCCGCGCGCCATCGAGAGTCTCGATCTCTCCGGCTACGAGTTGGTGATCTCGACGTCTCACTGCGTCGCCAAGGGGGCGATGACGCAGCCGGACGCCCTGCACGTCTGCTACTGCTTCACTCCGATGCGCTACGTCTGGGATCGCTACGACGACTACTTCGGTCCGGGGCGCCTGCCGGCGCCGCTGCGCTGGCTAATGCGCCCGATTGCGGCCTGGCTGCGGCGCTGGGACGTCCGCAGCGCGGCGCGCGTGCATCGCTTCGTGGCCGACAGCGCCTACGTGGCGGAGCGGATCCGTCGCTACTACGGCCGCGACGCCGAGGTGATCCACGCACCCGTCGATACGAACTTCTTCACGCCGGGCGACGATCGCCCGGGAGAGTACGACCTGGTGGTCTCGGCCCTCGCGCCATACAAGCGGCTCGAGCTGGTGCTCGAGGCCTACCGCGGCACGGGCCGCCCGCTCAGGATCGTCGGCAGCGGCCCCGAGCGCACCCGCCTCGAACAGCGCGCCCCGACCGAGGCCAGCTTCCTCGGCTACGTCCCCGACGAACGCCTGCGCGAGCTGTATCGGGGCTGTCGGGTCGTGATCATGCCGGGCGTCGAGGACTTCGGCATCGTGCCGCTGGAGGCGATGGCCTGCGGTCGACCCGCGATCGTCTTCGGCGAGGGTGGTGGGCCGGAGACGGTCGTCGAGGGCGTAACCGGCTTGATTTTTCGCAAGGCCACCGCCAAGGCGCTCCGCTTGGCCGTTGACTCGCTGAAGGGCGTACGTTTTAATAGCCAGACGCTGCGCGAACGGGCCGAAGCCTTTGGTCGCGACGCCTTCGAGGCGCGCCTCAAAGCGTTCCTCGACAACGCCTTGGCCGAACACCGCTCCCTCTCATGATTCGCTTTCAAACACGCCGCATCGTGGCCGCCTTCGTCCTGACCGACGTCGTGGCCACGGGCCTGTCCTGGGCGCTCGCCTACGCGTTGCGCTTCCACTCGGGGTTGATCGAAGCCCCCAAGGGCGTTCCTGATTTCAACCGCTACCTGCTGCTGTTTCCGCTGATGGCGGTGGTCTGGCCCAGCGTCCTCTACTTCCACGGCCTCTACCGGGTGAAGCGCGGGCGCAGTCGCATCGACGAGTTCTTCGCGATCGTGGTGAGCGTGTTGATCTCATCCGGGCTGACGCTTGCTTTCACGTTGTACCTGCGCGTCTACCATTTCTATCAGCCCGAGCTCGCGCCACAGTGGGAGTTCAGCCAGGCGGTGTTCGTGCTGTTCATCGCCCTCGACGTCCTGGCACTCAACGCCGGGCGTTGGGTACTGCGCGGCTGGCTCGAACAGATGTGGGCCGCCGGCGTCAACGTCAAGAACGTGCTGATCGCCGGGGCCGGCGAGCTGGGGCGCACGCTGGCCGACACCATCGTCGCCCATCGGGAGCTCGGCTACCGCGTGGTCGGCTTCGTAGACGATGCTCCAGGGGGCAAGGGTCATGCGGGCCTGAGCGTTCTCGGCACGCTGGCCGAGACGACTGAGGTCGCGGCGAGGCTGCGCGTCGACCAGCTCTACATCGCCCTGCCCCTCGAAGACCACGGCAAGCTCTTGTCCCTGATCAAGAGCCTCGGCAACGAATGCGTCGATCTCAAGGTCGTTCCCGATCTCGTGCAGTACGCCACGATCCGGGCGTCGCTCGAAGACCTCGACGGCATTCCAATCATCAGCCTGAACGAGGTCCCGCTCCGCGGCTGGAGCAGCATGGTGAAACGCAGCATGGACGTGGTGGTGGGCGGCTCGCTGCTGCTGCTCAGCGCGATGCCACTCGCCCTGATTGCGCTCCTCATCAAGTGGCGTGGTGGCTGCGGCTCGATTTTCTTGCGCCAGGAGCGCATGACCCTCGACGGCAAGACCTTCCAAATCTACAAGTTCCGCTCGATGATCGAGGGCGCCGAAGAGCAGACGGGCCCCGTCTTCGCGACCGAAGACGACCCGCGGCGGACGCCCATCGGCGCCTTCCTGCGCCGCCACAACCTCGACGAGTTGCCGCAGTTCATCAACGTCGTGCTTGGTGACATGAGCCTCGTGGGCCCGCGCCCCGAGCGGCCGCCCTTCGTGCGGCAGTTCAAGGAGCGCATCCCACAGTACATGCTCCGGCACCGCGTGAAGAGTGGAATCACCGGCTGGGCGCAGGTGAACGGGTGGCGGGGCAACACCTCGATCGAGAAGCGGATCGAGTACGACCTGTACTACATCGAGAACTGGTCGCTGCTGCTGGACATCAAGATCCTGATCCTGACGCTGTTCCGCGGCTTCGGCCAGAAACATGCGTACTAGGCAACTCGGGGGGGTAACGGACCCAAGCACCCCCCCGCGCCCTTCGGGCTCCCCCCCATGCCGTTCGCGCCCGAGTGAATCGGGCGAGACCTGGACAGTCCGGGGGGTACGTGGCCA
>JAQBHI010000093.1:0-73878 GCA_032127875.1 Acidobacteriota bacterium | reverse complement strand
GCTGGTCGAAAAGCTCAAGAGTCCGGACCAGGCAGTGAACGGCGCCGCCGCCCTGGAGCTGATCGGCCTGGGCGAACCGGCCGTTCCCCCCCTTCTGGATCTCCTGCGCGATCCGGACCCGAGCCATCGGGCCACCGCCGCGAGGACGTTCTGGGCCATGGGAGCGCGGGCCGGCAGCGCTGCCCCGGCGCTCGGGGAAGCCCTGGCGGATTCCGACACGGCGGTGCGCGTCGGGGCCGCCATGGCACTCGACAACATGGGCCCGTCTGCCGCCCCGGCAATCCCGGCGCTCGTCAAGGGCCTGCGCGATCCTAGCGGCGAGGTTCGCCAATGGGCGGCGCGCGCCCTGGGCAGCATCGGGAGCGCGGCCGAGTCGGCTGTTCCGGCCCTCGAACGCGCGGCAAGGCTCGACGGCGTCCGTGGCCCCGCCGAGGAAGCGATCCGAAAGATCCGCGCCCGCTAGCCGCCGCGCTCAGAAGCCGCTTCGAGCGGTGCCTCGCTACGGGTTCAGGCTGAGGAATCTTCATGATTGACGACTGCCTCGCCCGCACGGAGTAGAGGCTCATTGGGGCGGCGCGACCGCTCTTCTGGAGGTTCTCGGCGACCTATCTGACAGCCGGGCCCACCGTTTCCGGGGGACTGGCAGCCCGGAGGCTGACGACGAACTTGATCCCGTCCTCGGTCGCCTCCAGCACCACCGAGCCGCCGAGAAGGCGGAGGATCTGCTCCGCCACGGCCGGGCCTAGGCCGAGGTCGCCACCCGGCGTGACCGGTTCGGCGAGGGAGAACACCTCGAAGAACTTCGGGATCGCCTGCGGGGGGATCTGGCGCCCGGCCGCCCGTATCGAGACTTGCGCCAAGTCTCCCGACCGGGAGCAGCGCGTCTGCACGACCCGATCGCGAGCACTGAACTTCACTGCGCATTCGAGCAGGGCGCGCAGAGCCTCGGCCAGCATCCGCTCCTCGCACAGGACCGAGCCGGCGTCTCCTTCGGCCTGCTGAAAGCGAACCCCACGGACGTCTGCGACGCGCGACGCGCGCGCCACAGCGTTGGCGAGTATCGGCTGCATCTGATGAGGCCCCAGAGAGAACTCGTCGACGCCGACCTTGAGGCTCGTCAGCAGCAGGGCATCTTCGATTATTCGCAGCAAGCGCTCGACGGACTGACGGAGCATCTCCGCCGCAGCCTTCCGCCCGGCATCGTGCAGCTCGACCTGGGAAAGGGTCTCACTGGCGCCCAAGACTCCCGTCGCTGGCGTGCGCAGCTCGTGCGAAATGACCGCGAGAAAATCGTCCTTCGCTTTGCCGAGAAGGCTCAGGCGGTGCTCCGCCTCCACCAAGGCGAGCGTCTTCCGCCGAACGCGCTCCTCGAGCTCGAGCCCGTATCTCTCCGCCTGCTGCTGGTACAACCTCTCGCGCGAACGTAAGCGGGCCCGCTCCAACGTCGACCGGATCCGGGCCTGGAGCAGCGCCGTGTTGAACGGCTTCGTGACATAGTCTTCTGCCCCCATCCCGATGCATTCGACGGCCACGTCCGTCTCGTCGGTCGCCGAGATGACGATCACCGGCACGACCCGTAGCGCCGGATCCTGCTTGAGCAAGCCCAGCGCCGCCCGGCCGTCCATGATCGGCATGTCCACGTCGAGCAGGATGAGATCGGGGGGCGCTTGCCGCGCATGGGCCAGGGCCGAGACGCCGTTCTCGGCTTCCACCGAGGTGGCGCCCAGGTCCCGCACGACATCGCTGAGAAGCGACCGGACACTCTCATTGTCGTCGACGATCAGAACCGTTTGCGGATCCTCGCTCATGACCTCACACCGGAGTCCATCCTCCTGAAAATGACGAGGCCCCCGAAGTCGAAGGCTCACGCGCCGGCTTGTCACCTACGCCAGTGATGGGCCCTCGTCCAGGTCCTCCGTCACACTTCCCGTCACACCCGCACAAGCGATGGCCGCGCTGTGAAAACAGGGCGTCACTCGAGAGCCAGCGTCGTCACGGTCGCCCGGTGAGCCGCGCCTCCCTTGTCGGGTCGGATCAGCACGCGTACGTGCGTCAGATCCGCCGCTTCGATGGACCATCGCTCCCGTTCGAACGACGTGCCAGGAGGGCTGAAGTTGTACTCCTGTCGCGCGATCTCACGGTAGCTCTTCCCACCGTCGGTGGACACCGCCAACTGCAGCTCCTGGGTGCGGGCGACCTCGGGCTCTTCCACCTCGAGCCGTATCGCTCGGACCGCCTGCGGCCGGTCGAAGGCTACGATCAACGTCTGCTCGCCAGTCTCGGCGGCGATCCAGCGCGTGGCGCCCGGGCCGCCCTGACCGTCGAAGGCGAAATCGATGGGGTGATCCCGCTGCTCGGAGCTCACGAGCACGCGAGCCAGGGCGGACACGTCGAGCACGGTCGAGACGTCGGCCGGCCCTCGTGTCGCCGGCCCTAGAATCTGCTTGCGCAACATCGGACCTCCTCATCATTACGGTCTGACACCAGCGGCTGTCTGGCGCTGCGACGGGGCTCCCATGATGGCACGCGGCGGCTGGTCGTCCTAGGCGCATCTTCGCCGATGTCGCCTCTGGCACGGTGCAGCGCCACGCGGAACCGCTCTCCGGCGCTCGAGCTTCCAGCGTTATGCGCCCGTCACCGCCAGCCTCTTCTGCCAAGGCACGACTCTCGCGGTTTCTTTGTGCGATGCTTGGCGAGGCACACTGCGGGAGCGAGGGTGAGTCCGGCATGAGCGATCTCGAAGACTACGACCTAGGCGAGGCTGACCCGTCGGCCGAGCCGCCGGGCAACGAACCAGGCTTTCCCTTCGGGCTGCTCGCAGTCTCCCTGCTCGGGCTCGTGGGCATCGTGGCGGCGTTCTTCTGGCTCTTCCGCCGTGGGCCCGCCGAAACTGTCGCCGTGCCTTCGACTCCACCGCTCGTCGCCGCGACGGCGAGCCCGATCGAGAGCCCGCCCCCCACCGAGTCTCGTGCAGATCTGCCCAATCTCGAGGAGAGCGATGCCTTCGTGCGGGAGCAAGCCGCGAGTCTATCGACGCATCCGCAGCTCGCGCGCTGGCTCGCGACCCGGGGTCTGGTCAGGATCTTCGCTACGTCCGTGCTGAACCTCGCCGACGGGCGATCCCCGGCGCCGCTCGTGCCGTTTCTGGCGCCGAAAACCAAGTTCTCCGCCGTGTCGAAGGCTGGCCGCCTGACGGCGGACCCACGATCGTTCGCGGAATACGACGATCTCGCGAACGCGGTGGCCTCGCTCGACACTGCCGGCGTGGCTCGCGTCTACAAGATGTGCCTGCCGCTGCTGAGCGCGGCGTATGCGGAGCTCGGCTACCCGAACGCGGACTTCTCACAGGCGACGGAGCGAGCCATCGCGCGTCTGCTAGAGACGCCCGTGCCCGAGGGCGAGCTCGCGCTCGACAAGGGGCCGCTGTTCTATCGATACACGGACCCACGACTCGAGGCCCTGAGCCTCGCCCAGAAACAACTCCTCCGCACGGGCCCTCGGAACGCGAAGCTTCTCGAGGCGAAACTGCGCGATCTCTATCGCGAACTCGGCTTCACGCCGCACTCTTGACGAAGGGAATCCTCGAGCATGAATGACCTCGAGCCGTTTACCAGCGGCCGCCGTCGCTTCGTGGGTCTCTGCGCGGGCCTGCTGGGCGGCGCGGCCGCGCCGGGTCCGCTGCTGCTCGGCGCACCTATCTCGCCCGAACAGGATGCCGACGCCCTGCCCGCGTCCATTCGCGAGCTGCGCCCGATGCCCGGGCAAGGCGTTCGGATCGGCGACGCCGAGCGCGACGCCCGGCTGCTGCAGGCGCGGCGCTTGATGCTCGCAGAGCGCCTCGACGCCTTGCTGCTCGAGCCGGGTTCGAGTTTCTCCTACTTTCTCGGCGTCCCGTGGGGGCTCTCCGAGCGGCCGTTCCTGGCCGTGCTACCCGCGCGCGGCGAGATCGCCTTCGTGTGCCCGGGCTTCGAGGAGGCGCGAGCACGGGAGCTGATCCGCGGCAAGAGCGACGTCCGCGTCTGGCAGGAGGACGAGAGCCCGTACGCCCGCGTCGCGGGGATACTGCGCGACCGCGGCGCCGCGAGCGGCCGCATCGGCGTCGAGGAACGTCTGCGCTTCTTCATCTACGACGGCGTCCGCCAGCGAGCGCCCTCGGCCACGTTCGTCAGCGCGACACCGATCACCACCGGCTGCCGCAGCCTCAAGTCGCCCGCCGAGCTCGCGCTGATGCAGCGCGCCAGCGACATCACCATGGCCGTCTTCCGCGCGGCGTTTGCGACTTTGCGCGAGGGCATGACGCAGCACGACCTGGAGCGCTACGTTCTCGCGGCCTTCACGCGACTGGGCGGAGTGAGTCCCTGGGCGCTGGCTGGCTTCGGCGCATCCTCGGCGTTTCCGCATGGCAGCGTCCAGCCGCAGCGACTGCGCGAGGGCGACGTCGTACTGCTGGACATCGGTTGCGAAGTCGAGGGCTATCAATCCGACGTGACCAAGACCACCGTCTTCGGGCGGCCGAGCGCACGGCAGGCCGAGATCTGGAACCTGGAGCGGCGCGCGCAGGACGCGGCCTTCGCCGCCGCGCGCGTTGGAGCGACCTGCGAATCGGTAGATGCGGCTGCGCGACGGATCATCACGCAAGCTGGCTTCGGCCCCGACTACCGGCTGCCGGGCCTCCCGCACCGCACCGGCCACGGCATCGGCCTCGATGGTCACGAGGCCCCGAACTTCGTGCGCGGCGACAAGACCCCGCTGCGTCCGGGGATGTGCTTCAGCGACGAGCCGATGATCGCAATCTATGGCGAGTTCGGGATCCGCCTGGAGGATTGCCTGTACGTCACCGAGAACGGGCCGCGCTTCTTCACGCCGCAGAGCGAGGCCATCGACCGGCCTCTGCCCTAGCTGCGCCTGCCAATGAGCCTTCGCAGTCAGTTGCTCGGTGCGCTTGTGCTGTGCGTCACCACCTACTTCTGCCTGCTGCGCGTGGCCGAAGCCAAGAACGAGGCGGCAGCGGGCCCGGGAGTTTTTGCGATAGGCGACGCTCAGCGCGAGGAACGCGACGCCTTCGACCGCCTGCGACGGCAATTGGAGATGCTCGGGCAAACGCCACTCTCGGAGCGGCTCGAGAAGCTCCGCGCCCAGGGTCACGTCTGGGCCGCGCCGTCGCTGGGCCCTGAACGCTGGGCGGTGTTCGTGGAGTCGCTGCGCCTGGTGCGGCGCATCTACATCAGACGGCGCGCGCTCGTCGATCCGCGGGGCCACCTCTACGAGCAGGGGCCGACGGACGTTTCGCCAGCCTATCAGGAGGCCTTCGCCTGGCTGAGCCTCGGCGGCGCCTTGCGCCACGAGCTCGCGCACTACGACGGCCTCACGGACGAAGCCGCCGCTTACGACCAGGAACTGGACTGGTACGGGGAACTGCGGGGTTCGCCCTTCCTGGCGTCATTGCAAGGTGGCGCACGCGAAGCCTGGTCGTGGGCCCTCGATTCTGCCGTGCTGAGCGCTCAAAAGGCCGCCGAAACCGCCGCGGCCTCGTGAATGCCGCTCCCCCGCTTCTCTCTCGTAATCCCGGCCTACAACGAAGAGCGCTGCCTTCCCCGGCTGCTCGACTCCGTCGACCAGGCGAAGCGGAGCTACGCCGGCGGTGAGAGCGCGATCCAGGTGATCGTGGCCGACAATGCCTCCACCGATGGCACGCGAGCCATCGCCCGGGAGCGGGGCTGCCTCGTGGCTAGCGTGGAGAAGCGCGCCATCGCGGCGGCGAGAAACGGCGGCGCCCGCATCGCAACGGGGGAAATCCTCACGTTCACCGACGCAGACATGCGCATTGACCCCCTCACCTTCGACGCGATCGACGACGTCCTGACCGAGCGCGTGGTGGGCGGAGCCACGGGAACGACCTTGGAACGCTGGTCGCCGGGCATCGCAGTTACCTTTGCGCTGATGCTGCCTCTCGTGTGGCTCACTGGCCTGGACACAGGGGTTGTGTTCTGCCGGCGCGAGGATTTCGAAGAGCTTGGCGGATACGACGAGTCGCTGCGCGTCGCCGAGGATGTCGCGTTCCTGCTTGCGCTTCGCAGGCTCGGCCGTCCCCGCGGCCAGAAGCTCGGCCGGGCCACGACGGCCAAGACGATCGCGTCTGCCCGGAAGTTCGACGAGTATGGCGACTGGCACTACTTCAGGCTGATGCCGCGACTTGCTGCCAGGCTGCTGGTCAATCCCAGGGCGACCGAGGAGTTCGCGGAGAACTACTGGTATCGGCCCAAGCGCTGAGGGCAAGGCAAGTGGAAATCCCGGTCCCCTCACTCCAGGATATCGAGCAGGCCCGTCTGGCGATCGCCGGCGCCGCGATAAGGACGCCCCTCGTGCGCCTGGGTGTCGCTGAGGCACCGGCCGAGATCTACCTGAAACTCGAGAATCTGCAGCCGATCGGCTCGTTCAAGATCCGCGGTGCGATGAACGCCATCGCCCGCCTGAGCCAGGCCGACCTCGCAAGAGGAGTTGCGACGGCGTCCGCCGGGAACATGGCCCAGGGTGTCGCGTGGGGCGCCAGGCTGCGCAATGTTCCGTGCACGGTGCTGGCGCCGGACACCGCTCCGGAAACCAAAACGCGGGCGGTCGAACGGCTCGGGGGCCGCGTCCTCAAGGCGCCCTTCGACGAATGGTGGCGGGCGTTCGAGACCCGCACACTGCCAGGCGTCGACGCGGTCTTCGTCCACGCCTTCGACGACCCGCACGTGATGGCCGGAAACGGCACGATCGGCATCGAGATTCTGGAGGAGCTTCCCGACGTCGACGCGATCGTCGTGCCGTGGGGCGGCGGTGGCCTGGCCAGCGGCATCGCAGCGGCCGTGCGCGGGAGCGGGTCGAGCGCACGCGTCTACGCCGCCGAGGTCGACACGGCAGCCCCGCTCTCCGCTTCGCTCGCGGCGGGCACGCCTCAACTCGTCGAGTTCCGGCGCTCCTTCGTCGACGGGATCGGCAGCAAGACGGTGTTCCCGGACATGCTGCGTCGCGCCCAGGCGCTGCTGGAGGGCTCACTCGTCGCCACGCTCGGCGAGGTTGCCACGGCCGTGAAGCTCCTTGCCGAGCGCAACCGCATCATCGCGGAGGGAGCGGGCGCGTGCCCGGTGGCGGTGGCGCTGTCAGGCCGGGCTGGATCGGGCAAAGTGGTGTGCGTGGTCTCCGGCGGAAACATCGACCTCGATCGCTTTTGCAGTGTCGTGAACTCGGCCGAGAGTCTGCCCGCGCGCTAGTCCGGTGCCTGGGCCTTCGAAGAAGGACCCGCCTAAAAGCCCGGGGGCCGCTCGTCCGCGACCGCGAAGGCGCGCTCCAAGGCGATTCCGGCGCGGCCCAGGGTGCCCTCGTCGAACAGCCGCCCGATAAGTGTGATGCCGTGGGGCACACGCCGGGGCGGAGAAAACTTCGGGAGCGGATGCGCGGGATCGGGCGCCCAGTCGCTGCGCGCCTGGCCCACTCTCACGAAGCCGGCACGCAGCGTCAAGGACGGGTGGCCGGTCTGGTTGGAGATAGTGAGCATCTCGTCGCGCAGCGACGGGACCAGCAGCAGATCGACATCGGCGAACAGCCGCGCCATTTCGCCCGCCACCAGGCGCCGCAGCCGATCGGCCTGAACAAGATCGACGGCGGACAGGAAGCGAGACTGCCGGAAGATGTTCGGCCAGGCATCCGGCACCTGCATCTTCAGTTGGTCGAGGCCCTGGCTGAGGGTCAGCTCCTCGAAGGCAGCGGCAGCCTCGGCGAAGAGGATGGTGTTGAGCGAACCGTATGGCCAGTCTGGCAGCTCGACCTCCTTCGTCATCATGCCCAGTGTGCGGATGCTCTCGAGAGCGGAGCGATCCACATCGGTCGCTGGCAGCTCCGCCATCCACTTTGGGAAATAGCCGACGCGAAGACCCTGAACGCCGGCCGTGGCGTCGAAGTCGAGGTGGCTCGCGACACTGCCCACGTCGCCGGCGTCGGGACCCGAGATCGCGTCGAGCACGAACAGCGTGTCCTCGACACCGCGGGCCATCGGCCCCAGCTTGTCGAGCGACCAGCACAGCGTCATGGCACCCGTGCGCGGCACGCGCCCATAGGTCGGGCGCAGGCCGACGACACCGCAGCGCATGGCGGGAGCGATGATGCTGCCGCCGGTCTCGCTGGCGATCGCAAACCCGACGCAGCCGGCGGCGGTCGCCGCCCCGGGGCCCGCGCTGCTGCCCGAGGCGCCTTCCTCGAGCAGCCACGGGTTGTTGGTCTGGCCGCCGAACCAGATGTCGTTGAGGGCCAGCGCCCCGAGGCTGAGCTTGGCCACGAGCACAGCGCCGGCACGGTGCAGCCGCTCGACCACGGCCGCGTCCTGGCTCGGAACTCGGTCGCGGAACGGCTCGGCGCCGTAGGTGGTGGGAATGCCAGCGGTATCGACGAGGTCCTTGGCGCCCCACGGGATGCCGTGCAACGGCCCGCGGTAGTGCCCCGCGGCGATCTCGGCGTCGGCGCGCCGGGCCTGCTCGAGCGCGAGCTCCCGGGTCAGGGTGATCGTGCAGTTGAGCCTCGGCTGAAAGCGCTCCAGGCGCGCGATGTAGAGCCGCGTGAGCCGCTCGGACGAAAGCGCGCGCGACGCGATCCATTGCGAGAGCTGCGACAGCGGGGCGAAGGCGACGTCCTCATCGCGCGTCGGCAGCGGCCCGGCAGCGATCGGGCTGCGCACGAAGCGGCTGCGCGATGGCCCCGCCGCGATCCCGGGCAACATCGGATCCCAGCGACTGGCGGGCGCCAGCGCGCGGTCGAGCGCCAGTTTGCGTGGCCCGGTGCGACGCTCATAGAGCGAGGCCATCGACACGCGCCAGCTGCCTGCAGCCTGGGCCCGCTCGGCGGCAGTGAACTCCACCTGCACCAGCTTCTCCGCCTCGGCCAGGGTCGCGGAACTGATTTCGGGGCCGACCGGAGGTGCTGCGCCGAATGTCGGCGGCGCGCCGGCCGGAGTCTGGGTGACGTCCGACTGGCTCGCTGCGCCCGCGCGGGCGGCCGCGACACCCACGAGTCCGAGCGCCGACTGTCTCAGGAAGCGCCTGCGTGCTTTCACCATGGGGCCGTATTCTAGCCGGGGAAGCATCCGACCTTGCCCTCCCCGCGCGGCGTGAGGCGGACGCGAAAGCCTGCGCTCGGCTGCCAATGGAACGTGATGCCGTCACCGAGACAACTGACACGCGAAACTAAAAAAGGCGCTTACGCCTGCGGCCCCGGCGGGTTCTTCAGGAACCGGTCGGGATCGAAGCGCAGTTTGATCCACTCGGGCCCCAGTTGGAACGCGGTCAGTCAGGAACCCCCGCCGAGATCGAGCGTCGGCAGGAGTCGCGGCGCACGGCGATGGTGGGTGGCCTGCTCGAAGGCGAACGCGAGCTTCAGCAGCGTCGCCTCGCTCCACGCGCGGCCCAGGAACGAGAGGCCGACGGGCAGGCCGAACACCTCGCCGGCTGGGACGGTGATGTGGGGGTAGCCCGCCACCGCCGCGGGCGTGGAGCTGCCACCGCCGCTGAAGTGATCGCCGTTCACCAGGTCGGTGAGCCAGGCGGGGCCGCCGGTCGGCGCCACGATGGCGTCCAGCTTGTGCTGGTCCAAAACGGCGTCGAGACCCTCGGCCCGCGACAGGCGCCGGTTCTTCTCGAGCGCGTCCCTGTACGCCTGCGTCGTGAGCGGCCCTTTTTCCTGCGCCTGCAGGAACAGCTCCTGGCCGAAGAACGGCATCTCGCGGCGCTTGTGCTCCTCGTTGAAGCGGATCACGTCGGCGAGCGTGCGCACGCGAGCCGTGGGCCCGAGCCCCGCGAGATACGCATTGAGATCCGCCTTCAGCTCGTAGAGCAACACCTCCAGCTCGCTCTCGTCGTACTCCCCGGCATGCGGGACGTCGGCCGGGTCCACGAGCACGGCGCCTTCGCGCGAGAGGACGTCGAGGGCCGCCTCCGTCACCCGATCCACCAGCGGATGGAAGCCGAACATCTTGCGAGCGATGCCGAGCCGCGCGCCCTCGAGCCCGCGCGGGTCGAGCGAAGCCGTGTAGTCCGGCAGCGCGTGGGCCCGGCTGCCTGCGGTCTCGGCGTCGCGCGGATCGACGCCTGCCATGGCGCCCAGCAGGATGGCAGCGTCGCGCACCGTGCGCGTCATTGGGCCGGCGGTGTCCTGGCTGTGCGCGATCGGGATGATGCCGGCGCGGCTCACCAGCCCCAGCGTCGGCTTCACGCCGACCAGCCCGCAGTTGTTCGAGGGGCAGACTATCGAGCCATCGGTCTCGCTGCCCACGGCCACGCTCGCGAGGTTGGCCGAGGCCGCGCCGCCCGAGCCGGAACTCGAGCCGCACGGGTTGCGGTCCAGGGCGTAAGGGTTCTTCGCCTGCCCGCCCCGGCCACTCCAGCCGGAACTCGAGCGCGTCGAACGGATGTTGGCCCATTCGCTCAGGTTCGTCTTGCCCAGGATCACGGCGCCTGCCGCACGCAGCCGCTCGGCCACGAAGGAATCGCGCAACGGGATCGAGCCTTCCAGGGCGAGCGAACCAGCCGTCGTGGTCATGCGATCGGCGGTGTCGATGTTGTCTTTGAGCAGCACCGGGATGCCGTGCAGGGCTCCGCGCGGCCCCTTGGCCTGGCGCTCGGCATCGAGCGCCTCGGCGATCGCGATGGCGTCCGGGTTGGTCTCGAGGACGTGATGCAGCGCCGGGCCCTTGTAGTTCAGCGCCTCGATGCGCGCGAGGTAGGCCGTGGTGAGCGCGCGGGACGTAAGCACGCCCGCCTTCATCTTTTCCTGCAACTCGCCGATCGTGGCCTCGGCGAACTCGAATGCCTCGACCGCGGGCGCTGGCAGCGTTGGCCGAGGCATGGCCTCGCCGATCGCCGGCCCGGCAGCGGCGGTCGCAAATGCCCCCAAGCTTCCGGTGCGCAGGAAGTCCCGCCGGCCGAATCCTCGCTCGCTCATCCAGTCCTCCAGGTGAAGGCCCGATTAGAGCACGCCTCGTGCCTTCCGCTCCAGCGGCAGCAGCGCGGTAGATCGTCTCGTTGACGGGCGCCGCGATGGCCGCGGCCCGCGCCAGGCGCACCACCGTGCCCGTCTGGGCTTCGAGTTCGGATGGGCGACCTTCGAGGATGTCGCGCTGCATCGAGGCTGTGGCCTCGGGCGGCATCGCGTCGACGTAGCCGAGCGTTTTCGCCACGGCGTCGTCGGCCAGCGCGGCGCCGCGCACGCGGCCGAGCGTGAACACCTCTCGCAGCGCCGCTTCGAGCATCGCGCGCGTCTCGGGAAGCGCGCGGAACACCCCGACCGGCACGCGCGTCACCGCACCGACGCCGCTCAGCGGTGCGATGAACAGGAATTTCTCCCACAGCGCCGTCTCGATGTCGTCGGAAACGGTGACAGTGAGACCGCGCGCCGTCTTGAACGCAGCCTCGAGCCGCGCGACACGCTCACTCTTGCGGCCGTCGCGTTCGCCGAATTCGATTCGCGGCGCGATCCCGGCATGCCGGATCCGACCGGGGCCGGAGACGAATGCCATGATCCGGCACAGGCCGCCGAGCACGCGCTCGCGGCCGACCACCGCTGCGAGCTGGTCCGCCGCCTCGACGCCGTTCTGCAGCGGGACCACGACACTGTCGCCCCTCAGCAGCGGCCCGAGAGCTGACGCAGCCTCCGGCACCTGCCATGCCTTCACGGCCACGAGCACGACGTCCACCGCTCCGAGGCGAGCCGGATCGTCGCTGGCCTCGGCCGGCTGCACGACGAAGTCTCCGGAGATACTCTCGACGCGCAGCCCTTCGCGGCGCATCGCCTCGAGGTGCTTGCCGCGCGCGACGAAGGCGACCGACTCCCCCGCTTCCGCCAAGCGGCCGCCGAAGTAGCCGCCGACGCCGCCCGCGCCAAAGATGGCGAACCTCACGACGCAACGGCCTTGCCTGACAGGCAGCAGTCCGCGGGACACACGTCGGGCAGCGGCCCGCGCCTTCCCAGCGTGCGGGCGGTGACACCCGCCACGCGCTCGAGCACCAACTCGCGGATCATTGCGACGATCGCCGGGTGGGTTCCGGGCGTAGCCGCTCGCTGCAGCGTCATGCCAAGAGCCTTCGCGGCGGCGGCGGCCTCGGTGTCGAGGTCGTAGACGACCTCCATGTGATCGGACACAAAGCCGAGCGGCGAGACCACGACCTCGTCAATGCCGCTCTCGTACAGCCGCTTCAGGTGCTCACGGATGTCGGGTCCGAGCCACGCTTGGCCCGGCGGGCCGCTGCGGCTCTGGTAAACCAGGGCCCACGGGTTCGTACCGACGCGCTCGGCCACCAGCGCGCAGCTCTCCTGCAGTTGCGCCTCGTACGCGCACCCGCCCGCCATCACGAGCGGAATGCTGTGAGCCGTGAACGCGATCGGCACGCTCGGCCGGCGTGCGGCCGGCCAGGCCGTCAGCGCCTCGCGCACGCGATCGACGCTCGCCTCGATGAAGCCGGGATGGTCGTGGAAGACGCGCAGCTTCTCGACGCTGGGCGCGCCCTCACCCACGGCGGCCCGAGCGCGCTCGACGTCTTCGCGATACTGCCGGCAACCGGAATAGGAACTGAATGCCGAGGTCACGAAGCCGAGCGCGCGCCGCACGCCATCCCCGGCCATCCGCCGCAGCGTGTCCTCCAGCAGCGGGTGCCAGTTGCGGTTGCCCCAGTACACGGGCAGGGCGGGGCCCCGCTCCCCAAGCTCCGCCTCCAGCGCGGCGATGAGCGCCCGGTTCTGGGCGTTGAGCGGGCTCACTCCACCGAAGAGGGCGTAGTGTTGCGCGACTTGCTGAAGCCGTTCGGGCGGCACGTTCCGGCCGCGCACCACGTTCTGGAGAAACGGCGTCACGTCGTCCAGGCCCTCCGGCCCTCCAAACGATAGGACGAGGATTGCGTCCACGGGCCGCTCACTCACGAGCCCAATATATCCTGCGAGCCGCTCTGGTTTGCGGCTGCCGGGACACGCGGTGTATCGTCGGCCGTTCGATGCGCGTGCTCGCAGCCCTTCTTAGCCTGGCCCTCGTGCCTCCCGCGGGCGCCGACGACAAGCCGAAGGATCCCCTCGTCGGAGCCTGGAGCGGGACTGCCAAATTCACGGCCGCGAGCGGCGAGCCGCCCTGCACGTGGCTCGGCGGCTACGAGCCCCCCTCGGCGAAGCTCACCATCGAGCGCACGGCCGCCACAGCCTTGACCGGCACGATCAGCCTCGACCTGCCGGCGGCGGGCACAGCCTGTCCCGCACTCCAGATCACGGCCACACTCAAAGACGTGACCGCCACCGACTCCACGCTGGCTTTCAAGGACGAGGCCGAACGCGAGTGGAACCTGGGACTGAAGCTCGGACGCCTGCAAGGACTCGTGAGCGGGGCCGATGGCAGTGGCGAGGTGTCGCTGGGCCACGGCGTCGCCGGCTCGAAGGGCGGCGGCGGCGGGCTCACGGGCGGCGTGCTCGGCATCGTCGGCGCCAACGTGATCGGGATCGGCGCGCTGGTCGGCATCAACGCAATCGCGAAGGACAACAAGGCGGCCGAGGGGGGTATCGTGGCCAACTGCTCGCCGCGCATCTGCACGGTCGGCGGCCCCGGCGAGCCGTGTGATTGCAACGGCAACATCATCGCGGGCGGCGCGTGCGGGACGACCACCGCGGGTCAGCCGGTCAATGCCCCGTGCAACCTTCCGGACCTCCCCTGCCAGGCCAACCTGAGCTGCAACAACGCCATCTGCGAGGACCGCTTCGGCCGCTGCGCGTTCTAGCAAGCGCTCGAATGTACGGAGGAACCCCCGCGCGCGAAGGCATTCCCCCCAGCCGTCACGGGCGGCGTCACGCCCCTTGACCGCCCCTCCCGCGGACCTTAGTCTGCGGGTCTCCGACCCCGGAAAGGCAGAATCGTGCCTGGCGAGACCTTCGGGCATTTCGAGATCACGGGCAAGCTCGGCGAAGGCGGCATGGGTGTGCTGTACCGCGCCCGCGACACGCGCCTCGGCCGTAACGAGCTCGGGCCTCGTCAAGGTGCTCGACTTCGGCCTGGCCAAGCTGGCCCGCTCCGAGGGCGCCGCCACCGATTCGGTGTCGCCGACGGTCAGCGCCGCGGTCGCGACGGCGCAGGGCGCTCTTCTCGGCACTCCGGCCTACATGTCGCCGGAGCAGGCCGAGGGCCGCGCCGCAGACGCCCGCTCCGACATCTTCTCTTTCGACGCCGTGCTCTACGAGATGCTCACGGGGAAAAGGCCCTTCGAGGGCGCGAGCGAGGTGTCGTTGCTCTCCGCGATCCTGCGCGACACGCCTCCGACGGTGCGCAGCGTCCGCCCGGAGGTCGACCCGAGACTCGACATGCTCGTCCAGCGTTGCCTGGAGAAGGATCCCGGCGCGCGCTCTCCCTCGGCCCAGGCGTTGCTGCCGGACCTCGAGGCCTGCCTCAAAGGCGATGCCCGGCCGTCGGGTCGGGCGCTCCTGCCGCGTTGGGCGTGGGTGGGCGGTCTCGTCCTGCTGCTGGGGGCCACGGCCTTCGCGCTCTGGGCCTGGCGCCGCGGCGCCCACGAGCGCTGGGCGCGGCGCGAGGCCCTGCCCGAGATCCAGCGGCTCATCGACGCCGACGAGATCACGAGCGCGTTCCGCCTGGCCGGGAAGGCGCGGCCCGTCCTCGCGGGCGACCCGCAGTTCGACAAGCTCTGGCTGGACCTCATCGAGGGTGCGGCCTCCGTGCGAACGGAGCCCGCCGATGCGGAGGTTTCCGTGAGACCGTACTCGGAGCCCGACGCGGAATGGCGAAAGCTCGGCCGGACGCCGGTCGAAACGGTCGAGCTGCCACGGGTCTTCTCGCGCTTCCGGATCGAGAAACCGGGGTACGCGCCGGCGGAGTTGGCCTTCGCGCCGATGGTCCTGACGCGCCACCCTCCCTTCCGGCTCGTCCCCACGAGCGCAGCCCCCTCCGGGATGGTGCTCGTGCCCGGCGGCCGCTTCAAGTACCAAAGCGCCCCCGAGGTGGAGCTCGGCGACTTCTGGCTCGACCGCCACGAGGTCACGAACCGCCAGTACGAGGCGTTCGTGAGCGCCGGAGGGTACCGCCGACGCGAGCTGTGGAAGCAACCCTTCGTCCGTCACGGCCAGACGCTGTCCTTCGAGGCGGCCATGGCGCTCTTCCGGGACCGGACAGGACGCCCCGGTCCCTCCACTTGGCAACTCGCGAGTTTCCCGGAGGGCCACGCCGAGTTCCCGGTGTCGGGAGTGAGCTGGCACGAGGCCGCGGCCTACGCCGAGTTCGCCGGGAAGAGCCTGCCCACGCTGCACCACTGGTACCGCGCGGCCGACCTGTCACGCTTCTCGGACATCCTCCGCTATAGCAACTTCGGCGACCAAGGGCCGAGGCCGGTGGGCGCCCAACCGAGCCTCACCAGCTACGGGAACTACGACATGGCCCGGCAACGTCCGCGAGTGGGTCTGGAACGCCGAGGGAGAGCGGCGCTACACGCTGGGCGGGGCCTGGAGCGACCCCACCTACCTCTACACGGGGCCCGACGCGCTCGACCCCATGGACAGGAACCCGATCCTCGGGGTGCGCCTGGCCCTGTACGAAAAGCCGCCCCCTCCGGCTTGCTTCGGCTCGATCCCGTCCGTCGTGCGCGACCTTTCGAAGGCGCGGCCGGTCGACGACAGCGTCTTTCGCATCTACAGCCGGCTCTTCGACTATGACCCCGCCCCGCTGGGCACAAAGGTGGAGTCGGTGGACGACCGTTCCCCCCACTGGCGCGCGGAGAAGGTCAGCTTCGCCGCGGCGTACGGCGGCGAACACATCCCCGCATTGCTGTTCCTGCCGAAGAACGCGAGGCCGCCATTCCAGACCGTCGTCTACTTCCCGCCGGGGAGCGCCCTGCACCTTCCGTCGATCGACCGCGTGGGGGGCCGCGAATTCGCCTTCCTGGTGCGGAGCGGGCGCGCGGTGCTGTTTCCGGTCTACCAGCAGACCTACGAGCGGCGCCGGCCCCGGGCTGACGGACCGAGCACTGACCGAGAGGTCGTCACGCAACGTGCGCTGGATGTGCGCCGCGCGATCGACTTCCTGGAAAGCCGAACCGACGTCGATCGCGAGCGGATCGCGTTTTACGGGCTCAGCATGGGGGCGGTGGAAGGGACGATCGTCGGCGCCGTGGAGCCCAGGCTGCGCGCCCTCGTGCTCGTCGCGGCGGGACTGGACGAGGGGATGCCGGCGGAGGTGGACGGGCTCAACTTCGCGCCCCGCGTGCATGTCCCCGTACTCATGGTGACCGGCCGCTACGACTTCGCGTTGCCGTTTGAAACGAACCAGGTGCCTCTCTTCCGGCTGCTGGGATCGCCAGAGAAGGACAAGAAGCACGTGGTCTTCGACACCGGCCACGTGCCCCCGTGGCCCGACGTGGTGCGCGAGACCCTGGACTGGCTGGACCACTACCTCGGACCCGTGACCACCGGCCCTCCAACGCAACCGTGATCGAGCCTGGTCGAGGATCGCGCGGTGGACTCAGGCCGTCTTCAGATCGACCCTCGACAGCGGCAAAGTGCGCACGCGCTTGCCGGTGGCCGCGAAGATCGCGTTGCAGACCGCGGGTGGCAGCGGTGGCAATGCCGGCTCGCCGAGGCCCGTCGGTGGGTTGTCGGTCTTCAGGAAGTGAACTTCCACGCTGGGCGCCTCCGTGAGACGCAGCAGCGGGAAATCCGGAAAATTCGCCTGCCGGGTTCGCCCGGCCTCGATCGTGATCTCCTGATGCAGCGTTTCGGCCAGCCCATCGAGGACCGCACCTTGTACCTGCTGCATCGCGCCGGACGGGTTGATGATGGTGCTGCCCACGTCGCCCACGACCCAGACCTTCTTCACGGCGACGGCGCCGGGCGCGCTCACGCCGACCTCCGCCACCTCGGCAAAGTAGCCGCGGTGGCTGAAGTGGAACGCCACGCCCAGGCCGCTGCCCTTCGGCAGCTTGCGCCCCCAGCCGGCCTTCGTGGCGACCAACTCGAGGACGCCGCGCATGCGACCGGCGTCATAGGCGTCGCTTCCAGCTTCGTCCTTGACGATGCGGGACTCGCCCAGCAAGTCGAGCCGGAACTGCACGGGGTCCTTGCCCGCGGCGTAGGCGAGTTCGTCGATGAACGATTGGAATACCCAGGCGAGCGCGTTGCTGCCCGGCGCTCGCAGCGGACCCGTGGGCACGCCGAAGGGCATGAGAGAACTCTCCAGCTTGAAGTGCGGCGCGAAGCGGGCCGGGAACTCCCCTGCCGAAATGCTGGCGCTGCTGGCGAAGTTGTCGCCCTCGCCGAAGCTCACGAAGTGGTTGCGCCACGCGACGAGCTTGCCCGAGGCGTCGACACCGCCCTTCAGGAAATGAAAGCCCGCGGGGCGATAGAAGTCGTGCCGCATGTCGTCTTCGCGCGTCCACAGCAGCTTGACCGGAACGCCCGCGTGCTTCGCGATCCAGGCCGCCTCGACCATGTAATCGTTGCGAAGGCGACGGCCGAAGCCTCCGCCGATGCGCGTCATGTGGATGCTGACGTCGGCTTCGGGGATACCGAGTGTCGAGGCGACGAGTTCCCGACCGGGCTGCGGATTCTGGGTCGGCGCCCAGATCTCGACCTTGCCGTCCTTGACGTGCGCCGTGCAGTTCTGCGGCTCGAGCGGCGCGTGCGCGATGAACGGATACGCGTACGCGGCCTCGACGACACTGGCTGCGCCTCGAAGCGCTGCTTCGACGTCGCCGTCAGAGCGCAGGATTCGAGCTCCCGGCTTCGCTCCGAGCTCGGCGGCGCGCCGCGCGAAGCCTTCGCTGCTCTGCCCAGCTGTCGCGCCCTCGTCCCACGTCACCTCGAGCTGCTGGCGTGCCGTGTGCGCGACCCACCACGTATCAGCCACGATCGCCACGCCGCCCAGCAGGCCATCGAGCTTGCTGCCGCCCTCGACCACGAACGCGAGCCGAACCCCGGGCATCGCCTTCACGGCCTCGAGATCGACGGATTTGACCTTGCCGCCGAAGACCGGGCACTTCTCGAAGACGGCGTGGAGCATCCCCGGCACGTTCACGTCGATGCCGAAGAGCGGCTTGCCGGTGACGATCGCCGCGTTGTCGACGCCGGCGATGGGCTGGCCGATGATCTTGTAGTGCTTCGGGTGCTTGAGCGGAACGCCCTTCAGATCCGGCGGCGTGAGCGTAGCCGCCTTGGCGACGAGCGCAGCGTATCCGAGCCTGCGACCGCTCGCCCGGTGATACACGGTCGCGGACGCCGCGACGCACTCGGACTCGGGCACGTTCCAGGTGAGGGCCGCTGCACTCAGCAGCATCTGGCGGCCCGCGGCGCCGACGCGCCGCAGCTCGTCCCAGTGGTTCGGCGTGGCCCGGCTGCCACCGGCGAACTGGCGCCCGTAGCGGGCCTCGTCCGACATCGCCTGCTCGATCCGGACGTCCTTGAAATCGACCTCCAGTTCCTCGGCAATCAGCATCGGCAGCATCGTCTTGATGCCCTGGCCGACCTCCGGGTTCTTGGAAACGATCGTGACGACGCCGCTCGCGGAGATGCGGATGAAGGCATTGGGAACGAACTCGGTTTCGCCGCCAGCAACGAGGCCGTCGCCCGCGGCCGGAAATGCGCCGAGCAGCATGCCTCCGCCCGCGAGGACGGAGACCTTGAGGAAAGCGCGACGATCGAGCTGCTGGCTGTCCACGAGGCCTGCTACCTGGCCCGCATCGCGGCGGCTTCGTGGATCGCGGCACGAATCCGCAGGTAGGTGCAGCAGCGACAAAGGTTTCCCGCCATTGCGGCGTCGATATCTCGGTCGGTGGGATGCGGTTTACTCGCGAGCAGCGCCGCGGCCGTCATGATCTGTCCGGCCTGGCAATAGCCGCACTGCGGAACGTCGAGCTTGCACCAGGCCTTCTGCAGCGGGTGCGAGCCATCAGCCGAGAGGCCTTCGATCGTGGTGATCTCCATGCCCGCGACGCTCGCGGCCGGCACGCTGCACGAGCGCATTGGGGCGCCCTTCACGTGCACGGTGCAAGCCCCGCACTCGCCGATCCCGCAGCCGAACTTGGGACCCTTGATGTCGAGCACATCTCGCAGCACCCAGAGCAGGGGCATGTCCGCGGGCACGTCGACCGAGACCGGCTTCTTGTTGACGCTGAGCTCGAGCAGGGGCATGTCGTGGAACCTCGAGCCCTATTCAATCACAGCGGTACCAGGGAGGCGAGGCTGGTATCCGCATGGCTCCGTCAGAAGCCCGCAAGGCAGCGGAGCGCCTGATTCATTCAGGCGCGGAGCGTCCGGGGGGAGCTTGAAGGGCGCGGGGGAGTGCTTGGCTCCGTACCCCCCCGATCTGCCCTAGAACATCCGGACGCTGATGTGGTCGCCACCGGAGCGGACGTCGACGAGCTGGCCGTGGGCGCGATGTAGCGAGCCGACGATGCGGCGCAGGTCGACGCGGCCTCCCTCGAGCGAGGCCAGCACCTCGTCCAGGGCCTCGAGTGGAAGGTTGACCGAGATGTCGTCACCGCCGTCGTGGACGCGCACCTCGAGGTGGTCCCGCACCTTGGCGATGCGCACGTCGCTGCCTTCAGCCTGCACACGCACCAGCTCGGCGTCGGGGATCGCCCTGAGCTCCGCGGCTAGCTTGCGAACGACCGGCAGCCACTGCTCCGCGGCCTTGTCGAGCTCGACGCGCCGCGCGTGAACGGGCACGAAGCTGAGCGCAGCTTCCGCGAGCAGCACGGGCACCGGAACGACGATGTGCGTGCCCTTGGGCCCGCCTTCCTGCACGTCGACCACCGCGTAGTCCATGCTGGCGATGCCGCCGACCGCCGCCAGCGAGAATGCCGTCACGGCCTTGAGCAGCATCTTCAGTTCCTCTCGTCGATCCAGACGTGGACCTGGCTGTTGGCATCGGTCACGTGCACGATGTCGCCACGCCGCTTGGCAAGCTCGGCGAACGCCGTACGCACGTCGATCTCGTCGCCCTCGCCCGCGAGCATCGCGTCGACCAGGCTGACCGGCACGTCCACTTTTACGGACTGCTTATTCGACGGCTTCGCGACGCGGATCAGTACCAGCTCGCCCTTGCGCGCGACGCTCACCGTCTCGTCCTCTTCCTCGACGGAGACGAATTGCGAGTCGCCCGTGGCCTTGACCTCCTTCCACAGCTTGCGCATGTCCGCGACCGACAGCCGGCTGTCGCCGCAGTGGAGCTTGAAGTGCCCGTCGGAAAAGAGCGTTTGGGGAGCCGCGGCGAGCGCGATCTCGACCAGCGACAGCGGCAGGTTCACACTGACCTTGGATTTCGAGCCTTGATCGACCTGGACGTGAAGCCATGGCTTCACGCCCTGTGCCGAGGCGGCTGAGGCTGCAACCAGAACCCCGAAGCCCAACCCGGCCAGCATCTTGCGCTTCATCGCTGCCCTCCCGACCCAGGCTTCGTGCCCGCGTCCTGCCCCAGTAACGGACGGCGCCCCCGGAAGGTTCTGAATATTGCGGCGGACGTCTGGTTCACCAAGAGCCGCGCAGCGGCTGGGGGAGCGCGAAACGCGCGTCGTACCCCCCTACTACTCGACTCCGGGCGGCTCGAGGTAGCGGATGCGCTTGCTGATATCCGTGTTGACCGAGTGGTAGGGCCGGGTCAGGTTTCCCGAATCGAAGAGCGAGTCGCGGATCCACTCCACGTCGTCGTAGCCGATCGCGTTCGAGAAGATCGGCAGCAGGTATTCGATGCCTGTCTTCGAAGGCTTCATCAGCTGCGGATCGTAGAACGAGGGGTGCATCTGGCGCGCGTGGATGAAGCCCCAGCGGTCGCGGAACGCGTTGCCGTCGAGGGAGTCGACGTGGAAGCCGCTCTTCGCGCTCCACTGCAACATGGCGATGGCGTTGTTCTGGCCGTCGAGCAACATGTCGACCGCCTTGCCGCCGAGCTGCGCCGCATAGAAGCGGTCGAACAGGATCGGCCGGCCGCCGCGTTGCGTGTGGCCGACCTTCCTGGTGAAGATCGCCTCGCCGGCGGACGCCGCGCGCCGGTGCTTCTGGAAATACTCGTCGCCGAACTGCCGGATCAGCAACTCGCGCAGCGCCTCCGAGGCGCCCGTCAGGATCACGTTGCCGGCCGGGTCCTGTGCGGACTTGCGCGCGCCCAGCTCCTGGCCGGCCTGGTCCACGATGCCCTCGCCACAGACGATCACCACGTTCTTCTGCAGCTCGTACAGCTCCCAGACCCGCTCCATCAGCATGCCCACGTCGAGGCGATGCTCTGGCACCAGGATGATGTCGGGCTGGCCGAAGGCGGAGCCGAGGGCGATATAGCCCGAGTGCCGTCCCATCACCTCGACGATCGCGATGCGGCGGTGGCTCTCGGCCGTGGTTCGAATCCGGCGCACGCCCTCGGACGAGACGAACACCGAGGTTGCGTAGCCCGGCGTCGCGTAGTTGATCATGTTGTCGAGATCGAACACGGTGCGGGCCTTGCCCCGCTTGTAGGTGAAGCCGGGCTCGGCGGGACTGGGCTCGCGCAGCCACTCCTCAGGCTCGCTGCGATAGTTGAGGCCGAGGTCGTTGTCGATGGTCTTGGGGGCCAGCACCACCGGAAAACGGTCGGCCAGGGGCTGCAGGCCGTTCAGCGTGCCGTCGCCGCCGATGCAGATCAGGCCGTCGACGCCCAGACGCCGCATCCGCTCGGTCACCTGATCGAGGCTCGAGGCCTCGCGTGAATCGACGAAAGTGCGGGAGGCGCCCAGCAGCGTGCCACCCATGGTCTCGTCGAGTTCCGGGATCTCGCTGAAAAGCGGGTTCAGCAAGACGTGCGGAACGTGCGGGTAGAGCAGGCTGCTGAAGCCCTTGATGAAGCCGTAGACCTCGACCCGGCATTGGTTTGCGCGCACCACCGCGCCCTTGATGGTGGCGTTCAGCGCCGGTGTGTCGCCGCCGGCCGTCAGGATCCCGATGCGTTTCATCTGGCTCTGGCGCCCCTCACCGTGTGCGAACGATATGGGAACGACCGGGGCTTTTCAAGGCGCCGTCGTTTGCGAAAAAGATGTAAAATCGCGGCCCATGAGCACCGCAAGAGCGCGCCCGGTCTGGACGCCAGCGGGCCACGTCGGCGCCGCCGAACAGCCCTTCAAGTATCCCGTCGAACGCGACTTCGTGGAGCCCGACTGGCGGCGCTTCCCCGGCTGGAAGAAGGTCACCCGGGAGCAGTGGGAATCGGCGCTCTGGCAGCGCAAGAACACCGTCAAGAACCTCAAGGAGCTGAAAGAGGTGATGGGTCCGCAGTTGCCCGACGACCTCGCCCAGGACATAGCCAAGGACATCTCCGAACGCGCCACGATGTCGATGCTGGTGCCGCCACAGATGATCAACACCATGAACGGCGCCGACCTCTGGCACGATCCTGTGCGGCGCTACATGCTGCCCTGCTTCGATGACCGGCACCCCGACTGGCCCAGCCACCCGCACTCCTCGCGCGACAGCCTGCACGAGGCCGAGATGTGGGCGGTCGAGGGCCTCACCCACCGCTATCCCACGAAGGTGCTGGCCGAGGTGCTGACCACGTGCCCGCAGTATTGCGGTCACTGCACGCGCATGGACCTGGTCGGCAACGACGTGCCGCAGGTCACCAAGATGCGCTTCCAGGTCCCGCAGAAGGACCGCTACCAGCAGATCCTCGACTACCTGAAGAAGACCCCGCAGGTGCGCGACGTGGTGGTCTCGGGCGGCGACATCGCGAACATGCCGATCCAGCAGCTCGAGCCGTTCGTCGGCGCGCTGATGGACGTCGACAACATCCGCGACATCCGGCTCGCCGCCAAGGGCCTGATCGGGATCCCGCAGCACTTCCTGCAGGACGAGGTCACGCAGGGCATGCAGCGCCTCGCCAAGAAGGCGCGCGAGCGCGGCGTCTCACTCGCCTTCCATACCCACGCGAATCACGCCCAGCAAGTGACGCCGCTGGTCGGCCGCGCCGCGCGCATGCTGCTCGACGCCGGCTTCCGCGACGTGCGCAACCAGGGCGTGATCCTGCGCGGCACCAACTCGACACCCAAGGACCTGCTCGACTTGTGCTTCTTCCTGCTCGATCACGCGGCGATCATGCCGTACTACTTCTACCAGTGCGACATGATCCCGAACTCCGAGCACTGGCGGCTGTCGATCGCCGAGGCGCAAAAGCTCCAGCACGACATCATGGGCTACCTGCCGGGCTTCGCGACTCCGCGCATCGTGTGCGACGTGCCCTTCGTCGGCAAGCGCTGGATCCATCAGCTCAGGGAGTACGACCGCGAGAAGGGCGTCAGCTACTGGACCAAGAACTACCGCACCGGCATCGAGTTCGAGGACAAGAACGCCCTGACGCGCCTGTACGAGTACTACGATCCGATCTACACCCTCCCTGAGTCCGGCCAGGCGTGGTGGCGGAGCAATCCACCGCCCCCGCCAGCGAAGCACCACTGAGCCCAGCCGCGCCGACGCCAAGCAGCCCCAGGCCGGTGCTGCTTGGCGGCGCACTGCTGCTGGCCGCGTGTGGGGCGGCGCCGGTCCGCCCCTTGGACACGCCTCGCGCGGTAGTCTTCGTCACGCTCGACACCACCAGAGCGGACCACCTGGGCTGCTACGGCTACGCTCGCCCCACGTCCGCCTTCGTCGACCGGCTCGCGCGCGAGGGTGTGCTCTTCGAGCGAGCCTACGCGCCCGCATCCCATACGGCGCCCTCGCATGCCTCGATGTTCACAGGGCTCTACCCCGCCCAGCACGGGGTGCTCGTGAACGGCCAGGGCTTCCCCGCAACTGGCAGCGCGGGCGGGCGCCCAAGCTATACCACCCTCGCGGAGCTGTTCGGCGCGGCGGGCTACCGCACCGCCGCCTTTACGAGCGTGGCGTTTCTCGAGGGCCTCACGCGAGGCTTCTCCCACGTCGACCTGGGTGGAGGCCGACGCTACCGGCAGGCAGACGCGACCGTTCAGGCTGCCGTCCAGTGGATGCGAGGGCTCGCCAGCTCGGACCGCTTCTTCGCCTGGATCCATCTGTTCGACGCGCACGGGCCCAGCCGCGCCCCGACTCGCCACCTGGATGCGCTCCGCTTTGCGTCGGGAGCCGCACAGACCGCCTTCGCCGGGGAGGCCTGGACAAGATGGGGTGTGCCCCGCTCCTATTTCAAGAGCGCCGCAGAGCTCGCCGCGCGCTACCAGAAGTACGACGCGGAGATCCGCTTCACCGACGAGCAGCTTGCGCGGCTGTCCGGGGAGCTGCAGGGGAACTCGCGGAAGCGCGGGACGCTGTGGGTCGTCACGGCAGATCACGGCGAAGGGCTGGGCAATCATTCCGAATGGGGCCACGGGCGCCTGCTCTACGACGAGCAACTCCACGTACCGCTGGTCTTCTCGGGCAACGGGCTTCGGGGCGCCGTCCGCGACCCGTCCCTCGTGCGGCTCGTGGACGTGATGCCGACCCTCGCGGCGCTGCTGGGAAGGACGCAGGCCCAGCCGGGCTTCACGAGCGAGGGGCGTTCGCTGCTCCCGCTGCTCACAGGCAGCGGGCGCCTTCCCGCGAGCAGAGCCTTCGCCCAGCGGCGGCCCCCCGACAAGGCGCGACGCCTCTGGGAGCGGGGCGAGGTGTTCGCCGTTTTCGACCTCGACTGGAAGTACATCGCCCACAGCCAGGGCGGGGACGAGTTCTACGATCTTCGCAAGGATCCGCTCGAGCTCGCGAATCTCGTGAAGGCCCCGTCGCCCTTGAAGGAGCGGCTGGCCTCGCTGACCCGCGAGACCTGGACCAGGCTGCGACGCGAGGGTAGCCGCCTGCCCGAGCGTCCGTTCGACACCACCACGGAAGAGGAACTCCGAGCGCTCGGCTACATCAAGTAGCGGGGACGAGGCCCGCGAGCGTCAGCCGGTATGCCGAGGGCAAGCCGGCGCGGTCCAGTTGTTCTTCGATGCGGCAACCGGGAATCAGCGCCAGCGGATCCGCGTCGCTGATGAGCCAGAACGACGAGGCGCGAGGCAACCTCGAAAGAGCCAGCGGGCTGGGCTGTCGAGTGAAGACGAATAGCCTCCGTGGCCCGACGCCGTAGTGGTTGAAGGCTCGATACAGCTGCGGCATGTCCCGGTCGCGAAAGGTGAGTGCCAGCGGCTGATTGGGTCCGGCACTGCGCTCGAGGATCCGCACCAGGCGGCGCCAGTGTGCCTCGGGTTGCGGATACGCGGCGGGAACGTTCAGGAGCAGCGCGAGGCCCGCTGCCGCCGGCACGGCGTGCCGCAGCAGCCGGCCGCCAGCGGCGGCGCAGGCCGCAAGCAGGGCGCAGGCCGCGGGCGTCGCCGGCAAGACGTAGCGTAGCACGACGAGTTGGCGCGTCTCGCGGGTCAGGTCGAGCGCGACGACGAAACCGATCACGCCGACGAAGAGTGCGAACCACAAGAGCGCACGGGGTCGACGCCACACGACCGCCAGCGCTCCCAGGTACAAAGCGGCGGGCCACGCCGCACCGGGCGTCTGCGCCCAGATCGGCCCCGCGAGCAGACGCCACGGGAGACCCGCGAGGCGCGCCAGGGTCTGGGCCGAGGGCGTGCTGCCCACGGCCGCGAGCCAGTCGGCATTCTCGACGGCCGCCTGGCGCGAATACCAGACGAATGGGCCCCAGGCGGCAAGGAATACCCCGGCCGCCAACAGCAGGGCGAGCAGCGCCTGGCGTCGCGCAGCCTTTTCCAGGCGGAAGCACGCGTGAACGGCCAGCGGGCCAAGGGCGAAGGCAGCGAAGTAGTGGGTGAGCATCGCGGCCAGGGCCGCCACGGCGAGCAGCACTGCTCGGCGAGGTCCCGCGCCGCGCGCCTCCAGGCGCGCCAGGGCGGCCACCGCTGCCATCAAGCAGAGCAGCAACAGCGAATAGCTGCGCGTCTCTCGGGCGAGGGCGATATCAGGGAGCGCCACGGCCAGCAGTAGAGCCGCCCACAGACCGGCAGTGCTCCCCAGGAGCGAGCGCACCCCGTCGAAGAAGAGCGCGAGGGCGCAGAGCGAGGCGAGCACTGAGAGGCTGCGCGTGGCGCGCTCGTCGTCGCCGAACCGCCAGCGCCAGCCACGCAAGACCAGAAAGTAGAGCGGCGGGTGGTTGTCCTCGACGAGGGCGTAGGCGATCTGGGGAGTCGGCAGAGCGTCCGCGATGCGAGTCGGACGCGGCCTTGTCGGCGGGAACGAGCCGGGGCGGGGCTGGTTCGCCCACACGAGCTGGCCGTTGCTCGCGACGAGGCTCGCGAATTCGTCGCTCCAGTAAGCGCTGCGATCGAGAGCGTGGAGGCGCAGCGCAGCGGCCAGTATCAAGACCCCCGCCAGGGCCAGGCGTTCTCGCCAGGCAGCGCTCACGATCTCGGATGCTACTTCGCCCTGAGCGACAGGCGATACAGCATCGCGACATCGGGCCACTCGATCCGCTCTTCGACGCGCGCGGAAGGAAACAGCTCCGAGGGGGCCACAGCCAATGGAAAAGGCACCACGAGCCAGAGCGCCGCGCGGCGGCGCAGCTCTTCGAGCACACTGGCGCTTGGCGGCCCTGTCGTCAGCACGAACGCACGCCTTGGAGCCCAGGCGTAGTGCAGCAGCGCGCGGTAGGCCTCGCGGCCGGCCAGCCAGGCATCGTTCGCGACCACGATCGGCTCGCCTGCGTGCGCGGCACGGTCGAGCAGGCGTGCGAACTCGCGCCAGGGAGTGTGGTTCGAAGCATGCACCCCGGGGAGTTGTCCGAGGCCACTGACCGCCACCGCCAGTGCAAGGCCGGCGCCGGCAGGGTTCCAGCGCCTCGCACTCTGCGCCGCGGGCTCGGCGAGCGCCGCCAGCATTGCCAGCAGCGCCGGCGCGACGAAAAACGTGTAGCGCAGGACGTTCAACTGCCCGCTGTCGGTGGTGAGGTCGACTGCGGTTACGAAGAGCACGCCTCCGAGCCACCACGCGAGCCACAGACGCGCCCCGGGTCGGCGCCACGCAGCCACGCACATCGTCAGCCACAGCAGCGCTGCAGCGGTCGGCGCCAGCCGTGGCGAGACAGATGGAGCGAGCAGGCTGGCGGGGAGGGAAAACAGCCGGCTCAGTGTCAGCGCCACGTGGCCTGCCGAGGGTTCGAAGACCCAAGAGTTGTTCGCGTACACGTGGCCGCGCTGCGCCAGGAGCACCGGCCCCCAGGCGGCGACGAAAAGGGCGAGCGCCAGCAGCAGGCCCGCGACGGCCGCGCGGCGCGGCGCCCCGCGCAGGGCGACCAGGGCGTAGACGCCGAGCCCCAGCAGCGGACCTGCCGCATAGTAGTGCGTCGCCAGCGCCCCGAGCGCCGCCAGACCGAGCGCCACGCTGCGGCGCCGGTGCGGGCCGTGGCGCTGCAGGCGAGCAAGCGCCACAGCGGCGCCGACTACGAAGGCGGTGGCCAGCGCGTAGCCGCGTGCTTCTCGCGCGTACTCGACCTGCACCGGGCTCACGGCCATGAGCAGCGCCCCCAACAGCCCCGCCGCCCCTCCATGCCGCAGGCGCACGCCTTCGGCGAGCAGCCACAAAGCCGCCAGTGAGGCCAGGCACGAGAGAGAGCGGGTGGCTGCTTCGCCGTCGCCGAGCACGATCCGCCACAGGCGCAGCAGCGCGAAGTAGAGCGGCGGGTGGTTGTCAGTGCGCAGGGCGGGACCGATCGCGGACCAGGGTCGAGCGGCGTCGAGCTGCGTGAACCTGGGCGGCGGCTCGTGCAACTGGCGCGCGCCCGAGCGCCATGCTCCGTTCGCTAAACCGTTGCTCGCCTGCAGGCTGAAAAACTCGTCCAGCCAATAGCTGGGCTCGCCAAGGCGCTGGCCGCGGAGTGCGGCGGCCGCCAGCAGGATCGCGCACAGGGCGGCGTAGAAATGAAGCCGCCTCAAGCGTTCGGCTCGAGGAATCGGCGCACCAAGCCCTCCGGCCCGGAGCCTTTCAGGTCGTTTCGAGCCACCCTCCGAAGTCTACACTCGGGGCCGCAGCCCGACTCCCCCTTGACCCCTCTGGGTCGGACGCTTATCCTCAACTGCATCAACGCCCTTCGCGGAATCTTGAGGAGGCCGGCCTGATGAGCACCCGGACCGCAGCGGACTCGACCCAGAAGGAGCTGTCCTACCGCAAGCGGCTGATCGAGATCGCCAACATGATCAACTCCGCTCCCGGCATCCAGGAGATCCTCGTCGACATCAAGGACAAGATGCTCGACCTGGTGGATGCCGAGCGGGTCACGATCTTCGCGCTCGACACCAAGAACCAGGAGCTGTTCTCGTTGCTCAAGGCCGGGGCCGAGGTCAAGGAGATCCGCGTCGCCAAGACCTTCGGCTCGATCGCGGGCTTCACGGCGCTCTCCCGCAAGACCGCGAACGTCAAGAGCGCCTACGACGCCGCCGAGCTCACACGCCTCCACCCGAACCTGAAATTCGACTCGCGCTGGGACAAGGCCTCGGGCTTCCGCACGGGCCAGGTGCTGGCCACCCCGATCCTGTTCGAGAAGTACCTGCTCGGCGTGCTGCAGCTCATCAACAAGCGCACCGGGG
Organism: Acidobacteriota bacterium; assembly: GCA_032127875.1. Classification (GTDB taxonomy): domain Bacteria; phylum Acidobacteriota; class Vicinamibacteria; order Fen-336; family Fen-336; genus CADEEV01. The sequence goes on along the minus strand of JAQBHI010000093.1, from coordinate 45,337 downwards.
CCGCCTTCACGGCGAAAGACGAGGAGGCCGCCGAGGAGCTCTCGAAGATCCTCGGCATCGCGTTCTACAACCAGCACCGGGCCACGCGCTCGAACAAACCCTCGAAATACGGCGCGCTGCTCGACAAAGGGCTCGTGTCCGAGAAGGACATCGAGAACGCGATCTCATCGGCGCGCGTGAACCAGATCGATCCGGCGCAGGTGCTGATGGAGGACTTCAAGATCCCCAAAGAGGAGATCGGCAAGGCCCTCAGCCAGTTCTACAACTGTCAGTTCTGGGAGCCCGCAGGCCACACCATCCCACAGGACATCATGGCCCGGCTCACGCCGGAGTTGCTCAAGAAGAACATGTGCGCGCCGGCCGAGAAGAAGGCGGGCACGCTGTTCGTAGCGGTAGAAGATCCCTACGACCTGACTCGCCTGGACGCGATCAAGGCCATGAACCTGGCGCCCCGCCACGAGTTCATGGTGGGCCTGCGGCTCGACATCCTGGAATACATCAAGGCCAGCTACGGCGAGACGGCCGGGGCCTCGGCCATCCAGGAGCAGGACCTCGGTCGCATCATCATGGAGCTGGGCAGCGGCGAGGAGGACGAGCTCGAAGGCAGCGAGGACCCGAGCGCGCCGCCCGAGGTGGACGAGACCGACAGCGGCATCGTCAAGCTCGCGAACCAGATCATCATCGACGCCTACAACAGGGGCGCCTCGGACATCCACCTCGAGCCCTACGGGAAGACGGCGCCCACGGTGGTGAGACTGCGCGTCGACGGCGATTGCCAGAAGTACATCGAGATCCCGCCGGCGCACAGAAACGCGATAGTGCAACGCTTCAAGATCATGTCGAAGCTCGACATCTCGGAGAAGCGCAAGCCCCAGGACGGCAAGATCCGCTTCAGGGGACCGATGGGCACCATCGAGCTGCGCGTCGCCACGATTCCGACCTCGGGGGGCAACGAGGACATCGTGATGCGCATCCTGGCCGCTTCGAAGCCGCTACCGCTCGAGAAGATGGGCTTTTCAGCGCGCAACCTTTCCGAGTTCCAGAAGATGCTCTCGAAGCCTTACGGCATCGCTCTCGTCGTGGGCCCGACCGGCTCCGGCAAGACCACGACACTGCACTCGGGCCTGGGCTACATCAACACCATCGACATGAAGATCTGGACGGCGGAAGACCCGGTCGAAATCACGCAGGCCGGGCTGCGCCAGGTACAGGTCCATCCGAAGATCGACTTCACGTTCGCCGTGGCGATGCGCGCCTTCCTGCGCGCCGACCCCGACGTGATCATGGTCGGTGAAATGCGCGACCACGAGACGGCGGCCACGGGCATCGAGGCTTCGCTCACGGGCCACCTGGTGTTCTCGACGCTGCATACGAACTCGGCGCCCGAAACCATCACGCGCCTGCTCGACATGGACATCGATCCGTTCAACTTCGCCGACGCCCTGCTCGGGATCATGGCACAGCGCCTCACCAGGACACTGTGCAAGGAATGCAAGGAAGAGTACAACCCGACCCAGGAAGAGTTCGCGGAGCTGATGCAGGACTACGGCCTCGAACACTGGGACACGCTGGGCGTGAGGTACTCAGCCGATTTCAAGCTGTTCCGCCCGAAGGGCTGCACGAAGTGTGGCAACACGGGCTACAAGGGCCGCATGGGCATCCATGAACTGCTGGTCGGCACCGACGAGATCAAGCGCCGCATCCAGAAGCGCGAGCCGATCGAAGAGCTGCGCAAGCAGGCGCAGCGCGACGGCATGACGACGCTGCTGCAGGACGGCATCCAGAAAGTCATCGGCGGCGTCACGGACTTCAAGCAAGTCCGCGCCGTCTGCATCAAGTAGTCAGTTCGGGGGGGGTACGGACCCATGCACCCCCCCGCGCCCTTCGGGCTCCCCCCCAGTCGCTCCGCGCCAGAGTGAATCCGGCGCTCCGCTGCCAACGACCCGCGGCTCGAGCGCCATCCGCGCCCCCGCGCCCTTCGGGCTCCCCCCAGTCGCTCCGCGCCAGAGTGAATCCGGCGCTCCGCTGCCCGTCATTTCTTTCGGCTCGCCGCCTCGAGAGCGGCCTTCGATTCCGCCAGGTGGGTCTTGACGGCCTGGGCTTCGCCGATGACCTTGCGAAAGTTGGCCTGCTCGAAAGCCAGGAACAGCGAGGCGCCCGTCTCGCGCGCGTCGCGCATCACGGCCAGCAGTGGCCCGGTCGCCGCCCTGTCCTTGCCCTCGGCGGCTTTCGAATACACCTCCTCGATGTCGCTCAGCAGGTGGTCGATCTCCGTGACCGTCTGGCGCGCCCGCCGGCGCTCGTCCTCGCGCCGGGCCAGCGCCTCGCGCTGCGCCGCGATGGCGTGCTCGCGGGCGTCGAGTGCGGCCTGCTTCGCGCGGCGGTCGTGGCCCGCGGCCAGCAGCTCTCGAGCATGCGTGAGCCCGGCCTGCGCGGCTTCGAGCGATGGCAGCCCCGGCTCCGCGCCGTAGAACCTGGCCGTCTCGAGCGAACGAAGCGTGCGCTCGATCTCTTCGGCCGCGGTCGGCCCGAGGATCCCGAACGCTGGCAGCACCTTGAAGACCAGCAGCAGCCCGAGTGCTAGGAACACGGCATAGCCCGCCAGACGGCGCACGGCCCGAACCAGGAGGGGGCTCATTCCGGCCTCACTCTACACCAGGCCGGCGAGCGTATAATTGCCGCCAAAGCATGCCCAGTTTCATTGGCGGCAGTGCCCCGGCGATGGCAAACCAGGTCGTAGAGGGCTACTTCCTGCTGAACAAGAATACGCTCCGGGGCTACAGCCCCGGAGACCTCGGGACGCTCAAGGCCGAACTGGAGAAGCTCCAGCGCGAGCTTCGCGGCCTGGTGGTGGCGCAGGACGATGCTCTCGCCCAGCAGGCGCGCAACCGCAAGATGGGCCGCCTCAGCTCGGCGCTCCAGATCGTCGGCCTCCAGATGACGAGCCGCCGCTAGCCCGCCCCTCGCGGTTGCCGCTCTCCGCGGTCTTCGTCTCGTCGCCTGCGTCGTCGCATCACCAGCTTTGGGACCTGGCTCGGACGCCGTGGCCGCAGCGTTTCCGATGGCTTTCTGGCCGGCCGCAGCGTGCCCTTCTGGGCGATCGCGGCGTGCATCGTCGCCACCCAGACGAGCACGCTCACCTTCGTCGGCGTGCCGGGTATGGCGTATCTGGGCAACTGGACCTTCCTGCAACTGGCGCTGGGCTACAGGCCGGCGACGAGATGGCGCCCGTCGAGAGTGACCGAAGCCGGATGCGCTGCGAAGCCGATGCGTTTGCCGGTGACCGGCCGATAGGCGGTCGCGGTTAGATCCTCGAGTCCGACCGCCGGGGCTGCGCCAGCGAGGATCCCGGCCTGCAGGCCCGCGGCGATCAAGGCCGAACCAGCGCGCGCACCACGGCGTCGGCGACCGCGGAGCGCACAATCCTCGGAAGGGTAGCGTTCTCGCGCGTCGGGTGCACGCGGTTGGTCAGCAGGATCACGAAGAGCTGCCGGTCCGGGTCGACCCACAGCGACGTGCCCGTGAAGCCCGTGTGACCGAAGCAGCGTGGCGAGAGCAGCGTCCCCGAGGACGAGCCGGGCGACGGGGTGTCCCAGCCCAGCGCGCGGCTCGAATCGGGGATGCCCGCCCGACGCGTGAAGCGCTCCAGGGTTTCGCGCGACACGATGCGATGCTGGGCGTAGACACCGCCGTTCAGCAGCATCTGTGCGAAGCGCGCCAGATCGCCGGCAGTCCCGAACAGGCCGGCGTGCGCTGCGACACCGCCGAGCGCGAAGGCGTTCTCGTCGTGCACCTCGCCGCGCAGCAGGCGTCCGCGCCAGGGATCGCTCTCGGTCGGCGCGATGCGCCCCAGCAGACTGGCCGCAGGCTTGTAGCCCGTATCGCGCATCCCCAGAGGCTCCAGGATGCGACGCCGGGCGAAGGCATCCAGCGGCTCGCCCGCCACTCGTTCCAGAATCTCGCCGAGCAGGATCTCGCCCAAGTCGCTGTAAACCGACTTCGTCCCCGGCTCGTAGCCAAGCTCGAGGCTCTCGATGCGTTCGAGGTAGGCCTGCTTGCCGCGCAGCTCCTTGTAGAACGGCATCACGGCATCCAGCCCGGACGAATGCGTCAGCAGGTGGGAGACGCTCACCCGATCCTTCGCCCCGCCGCGGAACCTCGGCAGGAACGAAGACACGGGCTTGTCGATGTCGATCCTGGCCTCGTCCACGAGGATCATGGCCATGGTCGTGGTGACCACGACCTTGGTGAGGCTGGCGAGGTCGTAGATCGTCTCGGCGCTGACGGCCGGCGCGACAGGCTCGTAGCTGAGCCGCCCGAGCGGATGGACGTGGACCAGGGCGCCATCCTTGCCCACCGCCAGGACGCCGCCCGGAAAGGCCTTCTCGGCAAGGAACCCCTCCAGAAGCCGGTCCACTTCGCCCAGGCCCTCCGGGCGGAAGCCGACGCTCTGCGGGCTCGCGGTCTTCAAGGTCATCTCGCGCATGGGAGTCTCGATCCCGTCTCCGTACTTCGCAAACCCGGGAATCGTCACGGGCAGCTTGCCCCGCACAGGATACTCCCCGAACAAGGCCGCCATCGCGGCCCGCTGGCTCGACTCGGCGCCGCCGTAGGCGCACACGAACACAGACGCCTCGGGAAACTGTCGGAGCAGGTAGGGGCTGCCATACGACACCACGATCACGAGTCGGCCCGCCTCCGAGAGCGCGCGCAGCAGCCGCGCGTGGCTTGCCGACATGTCCGCTGTGCCTTTGCCGCCACGGACCCGCACGAAGGCCGAAGCCAGCACGTGCGTGAATTCGCCGGCCTGCGCCTGGATCTGCGCCGTCGTTTCGTCCGCCACCTCGGGCCCCAGAAAGCGGGTCGTCGTGGGGATGCGCCGCGCCTGGAGTTCGTCCTCCGGAAAGCCCTGGATCTGATCGTTGCGGGCGTCGCTCGACATCACGAGATGCAGCACGCGCAGCCGGGCCTCGGCGTGGAGCGGCAGGATCTCGCCAGTGTTGCGCACGAGCGTGATCGAGTCGCGCGCGATCCTGAAAGCGCGCTCGACATCCTCCGGCCGTGCCACCTTTGCGTCAACGGCCGCTGGGTCGACGCTGCGCTGTCTGTGCAGGCCGAGACGCTCCTTCGCCTCGAGGATCCGCAGCACGGAGGCGTCGAGCCGCGCCAGGTCGATCTGGCCTTCTCTCACGCCGCGAACGATCGCCTGGACGGCGACCTCTGGGCTCGGCGGCAGCAGGACCATGTCCGCGCCGGCCTGAATCGCCTTGATCACCGACTCCCCCGACCAGGCGGCCTTCGCCCCAGCCATCTCGATGGCATCAGTTACGACCAGACCGCCGAAGCCCATCTGTTTGCGAAGAAACTCGCCTGCCGGCAGCGACAGGCTCGCGGGACCACCGCTCGGGTCGAGGGCAGGCACCGCGATGTGCCCGATCATCACCGCATCGACGCCAGCCTCGAGATCGCGGCGGAACGGCACCAGCTCCACCGCCTTCAGCCTCGCGAGATCAGCGCCGATCGAAGCGATCTGGAGATGGCTGTCGACGGAAGCATCGCCGTGGCCCGGGAAGTGCTTTGCCGTGGTCAGCAGGCCCTCGGAGCGGGCGCCGCGAATGAAGGCGACGCTCAGGCGCGCGACCAGCTCCGGGTCCTCGCCGAACGAGCGGATGTTGATGATCGGGTTCGAGGGGTTGCTGTTGACGTCGGCGACGGGCGCGAAGGTCCAATGCACGCCGAGCGCCCGGGCCTCGCGGCCTGTCACCTCTCCGGCGAATCGCGCGGCGGCCTCCGAGCGGGTCGCACCGATCGCCATCGCGAACGGAAGTGGCACGACGCCACGCCGGATCCGGAACGCGACGCCGCGTTCAAAATCGCCGGCCACGAGCAGCGGGACGTCGGCGCTCGCCTGCAGCTCGTTGACCAGGCGCGGCACCGACTCGACCTCGGACTCGAAGAGGATGACGACCCCCGCGCCCAGTTCGTGGACCCAGCTGGCAGTGCGGCGCGCCTCGGCCGAGCGCGCGTTGCGGTACAGGCCAGAAACGCGTACGCCGAGAAGCTGTGCGGCCTTGTGCGGAAGGTCGAGGCGCCTCAGCGTGTCGTGCGCCCAAGCGTACGAAGGGGCCGCGGTCGCGACGGGCCGCGGCGCTTTGGCGGGCTCGGGAGCTTGGCAGCCGGCGAGGAGCAGCGAGAGAGCGGCGGCGCCTCGCCCCAGCCTCATCGCACGCCGGCCCCTGCCGGCGCCGCGACCGGGCCGGCGAAGGCCTCTTCACGCAGTTGCCGGAACTGGGCGAGCCCGAGCGATTCGTGGGAGAAGAGCACGACGCCCGAGGCGCCCTGCGCGCGCGCCTCGCGGATCTTCGCGACGATCCCCGCGACATCGACTCGATATGCGCCGACACCCGCCCACACCGCCTGCCCGGCCCGCAGCTGGTCCTGGGCGTCGCGAACCTGCTGGCGGAACACCCGGCTGTCGGCCGTGTAGGCCATCGGGCAGATGGCGTCGAGCAGTCCGCTCGCGAGCCAGCCTGGCCAATCCTGGAACTTCTGCGAGACTGCGGTCGCGCGATCGGGCGCCACCGCGGCGGAGATCGCGAGCCCCTTGCGCTCGGCACGGGCCGCGCCAGCGAGCCGGCCGGCCAACGCCGTGAGCGTCTCCCGCCGATAGTCGTTCCAGGCCTCCGCGCGTTGCGCCGGCAGGCTCAGACGATCGCCGCCTCCCCGCTCGCGCTCGAAGGCACCGAGCGCGGCAGCCGAGTAGTCGTATTGGGGCCCCGGGTAGCGGATGAAATCGAAGTGCACGCCGTCCACCGGATACGCGCGCACCAGTTCGCGCACGACCGCTTCCAGGTGCTCGGCGACGCCAGGCACCGACGGCGACAGATAGTAGCCCTCCGCGTCGCCGTCGGCCAGGGCGGAGCGACGGATCCACCAGAGCAGGCCCTTCGGATCCGCGGGCGGCGTGCCACGCGCGCCGCTGCGCGAGACCATCAGCCACTCCGGGCGCAGCGACACGAGGTTCTCCGGTGGCAGGGAGCTGAAGTGTGCGGTGAGCAGCACGTTGATCCAGGCGTGCACCGCCAGCCCGCGCGCCCGGGCACGCTCGATCAGCCGGGCGAGCGGGTCGAATTGGGCCGGCTGGTTCCGGAGCAGTTCGCTGCGTGGCACCAGCTGAGAGCCGTAGAAGGCGTCGCCGCGCCCACGCACCTGGACGAAAAGCGCATTGATCCCGCCGGCGGCGGCCTGGTCCACCACCTTGTCCACTGCCGCAGGCGACACCAGGCCAGTGCGCACGACCCACAGCCCGCGCAGCTCGGGGGCCTGCCCGGGGAGAGCGGCCTGGGCCGCGAGCAACAAGGCCAGCAGCATCAGTCGACCGGCTTGACCTGCACGTCCTCGCCGTCGCGGAGCCCGAGTTCGCCGAAGGCGCCCCGCGGCAGGTGCACGTCGCGGATCAGGCCGCTGCGGAAGGCGGCGGCGAGCGTCGCGCTGCGGCCGGGCCCGGAGCGCACCTCGACCCGGTGCACGCCGCGCCCGAAGCGGAGCAGTTTGCGCCACTCCTCCTCCAGCCGCAAGTCCAACTCCGCCGTGTCCTTGCCGAACAGCCCCTGCGCCACGGCACGCAGCCCTTTCTGCGCTTCGACGCGTTCGAGAAAGCCGGCCTCGAGCGCCTCGAACAGCGCGCGCATCACCTCGCTGCGTGGCAGCTTGACCGCATCGACCAGCTCGCCCACGTCGCGGCTGCCATCGCAAAGGCGCCACACCCGCCAGTCGCGCGCCCCGACCGACAACTGCCGCTCGTCGTCGGCGGGGCCGCCGCTCATCTGGAAGACCGCCCGATCCGAAGGGATCGCCAGGTTCATGCGATGGAACGCCTCGCCCAGTCGCAGGCCGTCGAGGACCAGCAGGTCGACGCTACGCCGAACGTTGGGCGCGATCGAGTTCTCTTCGGGAACGAAAGTCATCTGGCCCGCCTTCCAGCCGAACAGATCGAGCACGGCATCCTCGCCCGACCAGCGCCCGTGCGAAGCGTGGGCGTGCACGATGGCGCCCTTCTGGAAGCGCAGCGTCGTCTGCTCCTCGTCGTCGGTCACCATCAGGCGACCGTTCTTGCGCCCCTGGGCGAAGAGCCGGAGCACGTCGGCGATCTTGATCTCTTCGAGGTTGCCGATGAGGGACATGGGTGGGCCGCTTTCCGGGTGTTATCATAGCCGAGCGATGACAGTTGCAATGGCCGCGGCTCCCGCGGCCCTTCTCCTCGCGGCCCTGCTGCCTCCGGCCGCACCCGGGGGATCGGCACAAGAGGTGGCCCGAAGGGTCGAGGAGCGCGCGGTCGGGGCCATCGATCTCGAGGCGCACTTCGTCCAGACCTATCGTTCCGAGGCGCTCGGGCGCGAGATCGTGGAGCGCGGCACGATGCGCCTCAAGCGGCCCGGACGGATGCGCTGGGACTACGACGCACCGGACCGCAAGACCTTCGTTTCCGACGGCAAGACCTTCTACTTCTATGTGCCCGCGGATCGCCAGGTGATCGTGCGCGACCAGGGCGGCAGCCGCGGCATCGTCAACCTGCTGCTCTCGGGCCGGGGCGCGATCCTCGAGCCGTTCGAGCCCAGCCTCGAATCGGCTGCAAACGGCCGCCTGCGCCTGCGTCTCACGCCACGCAAGCCCGACCCGGACGTAGAGCGCGCCTTCCTGGAACTCGACGCCGACTACCTCATCCGCAGCATCGAGATCGTCGACGCGCAGGGCAGCCGCAGCCGTTTCGACTTCGACGGCATCCGCGAGAACCTCGGGCTCTCCGACAAGCTGTTCCGCTTCGAGATCCCGCGCGGGGTCGAGGTGATCGCGGGTTGAGCCGCCGGCTGCTGCTCGTGGTCGCCGCCGCTGCGCTGGGCGCGTGTGTCACTCCGGCAGCCTTTCGCGCCGGCGAGAAGGCCGAGCACGTCCGGGACTACGACCGCGCGGTGCTCAACTATTCGAAGGTGGTTCAGCAGCACCCCGACAACGTCACGTACAAGCGCAGCCTCGAGCGCGCCCGGCTACGCGCCTCCGAGGCTCACGCGAGCACGGCCCGCCGGCTGGCCGCGCGCGGCGAGTACAAGGAGGCGGTAGACGAATATCGCCTGGCGCTCGACCTCAACCCCGAGGCAGGCAGCCTCGCCGCCGAGATGCAGGCCGCAGAGACAGCCCGCCAGGCCGGCTCCCCCAGCCGCGACCTGGCGCGACTCAAGGAGCTGGCCAAGGAGCGCACGCTGAGCGGACTGTCGCTGGGTCCCGAGGCCGGCGAGCTGCTGGGCCTTTCCTTCCGCGGCGCGAGCCTGCGCGAGGCGTACCAGGCCCTTGGTAAGTCGGCCGGCATCAACGTGGTCTTCGACGGCCAGTTCGTCGATCAGACGCTCAGCCTCGACCTGCGTGGCGTCGCCTTCGAAGAGGCGCTCGGCTCGCTCTCGAGCGTGGGCCACACCTTCCATCGCGTCGTGGACTCTCACGTACTGATGGTCATCCCCGACACGCCGACCAAGCGTCGCGAATACGAGCAGCAGGTGGTGAAGACGTTCTTCCTTTCGAACGCCGACCTCAAGGAAGCGATCGACCTGCTGCGCGTCGTGCTCGGCGCGCGGCGCGTGGCGCCCCTGCCCGGGTCCAACGCCCTCACCATCAACGACACGCCCGAGAAGGTGAGCGCCGCCGAACGTATCCTCGAGGTGCTCGACAAGCGCCGTGCCGAGGTCGTGGTCGACGTCGAGATCCTCGAGGTCAACCGCACGCGGCTCAAGGAATACGGAATCGAGATCAATTCCAACATCGTCGGAGCGCAGGGCATCGTGGGCGGCCTTTTCCCGGATCCGCGCGGCACGACCACCGCGGCCGACCAGCCCTATCGCAAATCGAACCTGGTGGTGACCGGCCTGCCCGGCGTGATCTACCGCCTGCTGCAGAGCGACACTTCGACGCGGCTGCTGGCGAACCCGCAACTGCGCACGACCGAGGGCCAGACGGCCCAGGCCCGCTTCGGCGACCAGGTGCCTGTCCCCGTCACGACCTTCTCTCCGATCGCGGCGGGCGGCGTCGCCCAACAGGCCATCACGTCCTTCGAGTACAAGAGCGTCGGCGTCAACATCGACATCACACCGCGCGTCCACCACGACGACGAGGTCTCGCTGAACCTCAAGATCGACATATCTTCGGTCGGACCCGCCGGCTTCCAGGGTCTGCCCACCTTCAACACGCGCACGGTCACGAGCGTGATCCGTCTCAAGGATGGCGAGACCAACATCCTCGCAGGGCTGATCAGCGACCAGGAGCGACGCAGCATGTCGGGCGTGCCCGGCCTCGCCTCGCTTCCGTTTCTGGGTCGGCTCTTCGCCCACAACAAGGACGAGGGCCAGGAAACGGACATCGTGATGACCCTGACGCCGAAAATCGTGAAGCGCCCCGACCTAGGGGAAGAAGACTTCCGCTCCTTCGAGGTGGGAGCAGATTCTTCGACCGTGCTGTTCGAAGCGCCGCTCGTCCCGCCGCCGCTGCTGACGCCGCCTCGGCCCGACGCCCCGCGCATCGAGCCGATCCGCCCTCCGGCGCCAACGCCCACGCCGACGCCTTCGACCCCCGAGCGCTAGGCGATGTTAGGCAGGCTGCAGCGGGTGCTGGCGCTGATGCGCGATCCGCGCGTGGGGCGCTGGCCGCGCTTCGCCGTGCTGGCCGCCGCGGCCTACCTGCTCTGGCCGGTCGACCTGCTGCCCGATTTTTTCTTCCCGGTCGCCGGCTATCTCGACGACGCCGTGCTGCTGTGGCTCTCGGTGCGCTGGCTGTTCAAGAGCGACCCCAATGCCCCCAGCGCCGCTCCCTCCCTGCATGGATGAAGATGGCCATCGCCGCGGCCTGATCGCGATCCTGCAGCTCGCGTACTCGGGCGAGCGCGCCGCCGGTTACGCCTACCGCGGCCACCGGCGTTCCTGCTCCGACCCCGAAGAGCGCACACGCATCCGCCAGATCGAGGACGAGGAGTGGCACCACCGCGAGCTCGTCGGGGGGATGCTCGCGGCTCTTGGCGCACGCCCCAGCCGCTACCGCGAAGCGCGTGCCCTGTTGGTCGGCCGCGGCATCCAGCTGCTCTGCCATCTCTCACCGTGGTGCGTGCCGATGTACGGCGCAGGCCGTCTGGAGAGCGGCAACGTAGCCGAGTACGAGCTGGCCGCGGCTCACGCTCGCGGTTGCGGTAGTGGCGAGCTGATCGATTGCCTGCTCGGCATGGCCGAGGTCGAGTGGGATCACGAACGCTACTTCCGCGGCAAGATCGAAGGCCACTGGCTCGCGCGTCTGCTGGGCCTGTGGCCGGCGCCCCCAGCTCGCGCCACGATCCGCTCCGACTACGGCCCGGGCACGGCCGCCTGAGGCGGAGAAAAACCGCGGCCTTGCTTACGCCTTGACTACCACCGGCAGGCGTTCGACGCGGACCTTGCTGATGCGGTTGCGCTCGACGTCGACGACCGTGAGCCGATAGTCGCCGAGCGGGACCACTTCCCCGCCCTTGGGCAGCGAGCCGAGCTTGTCGAGCATGAAGCCCGCCACCGTCTGGAACTCCTCGGACTCGGGGATCGGGATCTGGTGGGAATCGCGCAGCTCCGCGGCCGAGACCGTGCCCTCAACCACCAGCGAGCCGTCGCGCTGCTTCTCGACCGGCCGTTCCTCCCAGTCGTACTCGTCCTGGATCTCGCCGACGATCTCCTCGAGCACGTCCTCGAGCGTCACCAGGCCCGTCACCGAGCCATGCTCGTCGATCACCAGCGCCATGTGCGTGCGGCGCTTCTGCAGCTCCTTGAGCAGCTCGCCCACCTTCTTGGTCTCGGGCACGAAGTGCACCGGGTGAAGCGCCTTGCGCAGCACGACGGGCTGGCGCCGCTCGAGCAGCCGCAGCACGTCCTTGATGTAGACGACGCCGATGATGTTGTCGACGGTGCCCTCGAAAACCGGGATGCGCGAGAAGCCGCTCTCGACGATCATTCGACCCACCTCGTCCGGGTCCGTCGCGGCGTCGAGAGCGAAGAGCTTCGGGCGCGGCACCATGACCTTCCGCACGGGCGTCTCAGAGAACTCGAAGACGCTGTGGATCAGGTCCACCTTTGCGTAGTCGAGGACGCCCTGCTGGCCGCCCTCCTTTACCAGGTGCCGGATTTCCTCTTCGGACGTGAAGGTCCGCTGGCCGAACTCACGAATGCCGAACAGCCGCAGGACCAGCCGTGTCGAGGCCGTGAGGAAGCGCACCACCCACCTCGAGGCTCGGGCCATCACGACCAGCGGCCAGGAGGCGGCCAGCGCGGCGGTTTCGCTGAAGCGCAGGGCCAATGCCTTGGGGACCAGCTCGCCGAGGATCAGCTCGACGTACACGATCCCGCCCCCCACCAGGCTGCCGGCCAGGACCGCCGGCAGCGCCCAGCCTGCGAACGCCGTGCCCTCGAGCAGCCGCTCGACGTGCCGGCTGGCCAGGTAGCCCCCGAGCACGCCCGCGAGGGTTCCCATCAGCGTCACGCCGATCTGCACGGTGGCCAGGAACGTGTCCATGTCGTCCTGCAGCGCCTTCACGCGCTTGGCGGCCTTGCTGCCCTCGGCGATGAGCGCCTCGATGCGGCTCCGGCGCGCCGAAAGAACAGCGATTTCACTGCCGGAGAAGAAGCCGTTCCCCAGCAGGCACAACAAGATAGCGACGACTAGCTGACCTGATTCGCTCATCAACAGCCTGCCATTTTACTACGCCTTCCGCGCTTGTCTCCCCGGGCCGTCTCTGATAGCTTGCGAAGTCCGCGACGAGCACAACATCCGGACGAGTCTCCTGAGGAGGAAGCCTTGGCAAGCGGCGAGACCTTCGACCTGACCGTCATCGGCAGCGGGCCCGGCGGCTACGTGGCCGCGATCCGCGCCTCCCAGATGGGGCTGAAGACCGCCGTGGTGGAGCGCGACCCGGCCGGGACGGGCGGCACCTGCCTGCTGCGCGGCTGCATCCCGACCAAGGCGCTGCTGCACACCGCCGACCTGTGGGAGGAGATAAAGCACGGCAAGGAATACGGCATCCTCGCCGACAACCTGCGCATCGACTTCGCCGCGGTCCAGTCTCGCAAGAACCGCATCGTCACGCGCCTCAGCAAGGGCATCGAGAGCTACCTGTTCAAGAAGAACAAGATCACGCTGATCAAGGGCCAGGGCCGCCTCGAGGGCCGCGGCGTCGTCGTGAAGGGCGCCGAGGGCGAGACGAAGCTCGAGACGAAGAACATCATGCTGGCGACCGGCTCCCGGCCGCGTAGCCTGCCGGGCATCACGCCCGACGGCAGGTTCATCCTCACCTCCGACGACATCCTCCGGCTGACGGAGCTCCCCAAGAGCCTGATCGTGATCGGCGCTGGCGCGGTGGGCATCGAGTTCGCATCGATCTTCGCGCGCTTCGGCACGCAGGTGACCGTGATCGAGCTGCTGCCGCGCGTGCTGCCGCTCGAGGACGAGGAGATCTCGGCCGAGGCGGGCAAGCTCCTCGCGAAGCACATGACGCTCCACACCGGGGCCAGAACCGAAGCGGCGCTCAAGACGGCGGCCGGCGTCGAGGTCGCCTTCCGCACCGGCGGCGGCGAAGCGAAGAGCGTCACCGCCGAACTGCTGCTGCTGGCCGTGGGCCGCGGGCCGGTCACCGACGGGCTTGGCCTCGAGGGTACACGGATCCAGTTCGAAAAGGGCTTCATCCGCGTCAACAACAAGATGGAGACGGGCGAGGCCGGCATCTACGCGATCGGCGACGTCGTCAGCATCGACGGCAACCCGCACGCGCAGCTCGCCCACGTCGCGTCGGCCGAGGGCATCGGCGTCTCCGAGCGCCTGGCCGGCAAGCAGGTCGAGCCGGTGAACTACGACCTCGTGCCTTCGGCGACCTACTGCTGGCCCGAGGTGGCGGCCGTCGGGCTGAGCGAGGCCGAGGCCAGGAATCGCGGCTACGACGTGAAGGTCGGCCGCTTCCCCTTCCCGAACCTCGCGAAGCCGCGGATCATCGGCCAGGACTTCGGCCTCGTGAAGATCGTCGCGGAGGCGAGGTACGACCAAGTGCTCGGCGTCCACATCGTCGGCCCGCACGCCACGGACCTCATTTCCGAAGCTTGCATCGCGCTGCGCCTCGAGACGACCGTCGAAGAGATCGCGCGTACGATGCATCCCCATCCGACGCTGCCCGAGGCGATGATGCAGGCAGCCGAGGCCGTCTACGGCCACGCGATCGACGCCTAGGGCAGCGAGCCCCGGACTCACTCCGGTGCGAGCAGCCTGGGGGGGAGCGCTTCGCACGCGGGTCGGTGCTTGCGGCCCCGTACCCCCCCGGATGGCTCGATGAAACCGCCCGCATCCCAACTCTCCCGACCCCAGCTCGTCGAGCTGTACCACTACATGAAGCTCAACCGGATGGTGGAGGAGCGCCTCACCAACCTGTATCGCCAGAGCAAGGTGGTCGGCGGTCTGTACCGCAGCCTCGGCCAGGAGGCCTCCTCGGTGGGCGCGTCGTACGCGCTCGACCACGGCGACATCATGACGCCGCTGATCCGCAACCTGGGCGCAGTGTTCGTGCGTGGCGGCAAGCCTCGGGACGTGCTCTGCCAATACATGGCCCGCAGCGACGGCCCCACGCGCGGGCGCGACCTCAACACGCACTTCGGCTGGATATCGGACGCCGGCAGCAACCTCGCCGTGATCTCGATGCTCGGGGACATGCTCTCGATCCTCGCGGGCGCCGCGCTCGCCGAGCGCATGAAGGGCCGTAGCAGCGTGGCGCTCACCTGGATCGGCGACGGCGGCACGTCCACCGGCGCCTTCCACGAGGGCTTCAATCTCGCCTGCGTGCTGAAGGCCCCGCTGGTCGTGATCGTCGAGAACAACCAGTACGCCTACTCGACGCCGACGCGCATGCAGACCGCCAACCCTCGCTTCGTGGACCGCGCCCTCGCCTACGGCTGCTTCGGCGAGCGCATCGACGGCAACGACGTGCTGGCCGTCTACGAGGCGGCTCGCAAGGCGATCGAGCGCGCGCGCAGCGGCGAGGGGCCCAGCTTGATCGAGGTCGAGACGATGCGCATGCGCGGCCACGCCGAGCACGACGACATGAAGTACGTGCCGGCCGCCCTGCTGGAGGAGTGGAAGGCGAAGGACCCGATCGCGCGCTACGAGAAGCACCTGCTCGACAACGGCCTCGCGGCGCAGTCCGACCTGGACGCGATCGGCGCCATGATCGAGCGGCAGCTCGACGCCGACGTCGCGTTCGCGGAAGCCAGCCCCTTCCCCGACGCCTCGAGCGGCCTCGACGGCGTCTACCGCGACGGGGCCGTGAGGCCCCCGACGCCTCCGCTGGTCGCGGACTGGGAATCGCGAAAGACCCGCGGCTGATGGCGCAGCTCACCTATCTCGAGGCCATCCGCCTCGCGATGTTCGAGGAGATGCAGAAGGACGAGCGCGTCTTCGTGATCGGCGAGGACGTCGGCACCTACGGGGGCGCCTTTCGCGTCACGGCCGGCTTCCTGGACGCCTTCGGGCCGAAGCGGGTGATCGACACCCCGATCAGCGAATCGGCGATCCTGGGCGCGTCGATTGGCGCGGCGCTGATGGGCATGCGGCCAATTGCCGAGATGCAGTTCATCGACTTCATCGCCTGCGGCTTCGACATGCTTGTGAACTACGCGGCGAAGAGTCGCTACCGCTGGGGCGGCGGTGTGCCGATGGTGGTGCGCGGCCCGTGCGGTGGCGGCGTGCATGGCGGGCCCTTCCACAGCCAGAACCCCGAGGCCTACTTCATGAACGTGCCGGGCCTCAAGATCGTCGCGCCTGGCACCGTGCTCGACGCCAAGGGCCTGATGACCGCCGCGATTCGCGATCCCGACCCGGTGCTCTACCTGGAGCACAAGTTCCTGTACCGACGCCTGAAGGACGAAGTTCCCGAGGGCGAGCTGCTGACGCCGATCGGCAAGGCGCGCGTCGCGCGCGAAGGCAAGGACGTCTCGATCATCACCTACGCGGCGATGCTGCACGTCGCACTGGAGGCCGCCGCGGCGGCGGCGAAGGACGGCATCGACGTCGAGGTGCTCGACCTGCGCACGCTGCTACCTTACGACGAGGAGGCGGTGCTCGCCACCGCCGGAAGGACCGGCAAGGTGATCGTGCTTCACGAGGCGACGCGCACCGGCGGACCCGGCGGCGAGATCGCCGCTACGATCGCGGAGCGCGCCTTCGAATACCTCGACGCGCCGATCGTACGCATGGCACCCCCCGACACGCCGGTGCCGTATGCGCCCACGCTCGAAGAGGCCTTCCTGCCGAGTCCCGAGCAGGTCGGCAAGGCCATCCGTGCGCTGTATGATTACTGATCTCGGAGGGCCCTGCAGATGACTGACGTAATCATGCCCCAGATGGGCGAGTCGATCGCCGAGGGGACCGTCACCAAGTGGATGAAGAACGTCGGTGACAAGGTCCAACGCGACGAGCCGCTCTTCGAGATCTCGACCGACAAGGTGGATGCTGAAATCCCCGCGCCCGCCTCGGGAATTCTCAAGGAGATCCGGGTCCAGGCCGGCGCCACGGTCGAGATCAACACGGTCGTCGGAATCATCGCGGCCGAAGGCGAAGTGGCGGCCGCCACGCCGCCCGTGGCCGTGGCACCTCCGCCGCCGCCGCCACCTGCTCCCACGCTTGTGCCCGCCGGAAGCATATGGCGAGGAAGCGGCCCTAATCCTGCTCCGCCGCCGCCACCTGCTCCCGCGCTCGTGGCACCCCCGCCACCAGCAGCAGCTCCGCTGGTCGTTGCCCCGCCTCCACCCCCGCCTCCGCTGGTCGTCGCCCCCCCTCCGCCGGCGCCGATCGTGGTACCGCCGCCGCCGCCAGTGGCTCCGGCCCCAACGCTCGTGGCTGCGGCGCCAGCGCCGGTTGCTGCGCCGCCCCTGACGGCGGCCCCGGCGAAGCCTGAGAGGGAAATGACGGCGGACGAGTTGCGCCAGGCGCGCTCGTCCCCGGTGGTGCGGAAGATCGCCGCCGAGCACAACGTGGACATCCGCGAAGTGCCCGGGACGGGTATTTCGGGCCGCGTCACCAGGCAGGACATCCTGAGCCACATCGAGACTCGCGGAGCCGAAGCTCCCGCCCCGGCGACTTCGGCTGAACCACCCGCGACACCGTTCGTGCCGGCGAAGGCACCGGGCGAACGCGTCGAGGTGGTCCCCATGTCGCCAATCCGCAAGAAGACCGCCGAGCACATGGTCCTCTCGAAGCGGATCTCCGCCCATGTCTCGACGGTGTGGGAGATCGACATGACGCGCGTCGACCAGCTCCGCCACAAGTACCGCGAGGCCTACCAGGAGCGCAGCGGCGTCAAGCTCACCTACATGCCGTTCATCCTGAAGGCCACGATCGACGCCCTCAAGGCCTTCCCGGTACTCAACTCCAGTGTCGACGGCGAGGCGGTCGTCTACAAGAAGGACATCAACCTCGGTCTGGCCGTGGCGCTGGACTGGGGCCTGATCGTGCCCGTGATCCGGGGCGCCGACGAGAAGAACGTGCTGGGCCTGGCGAAGGCCGTGAGCGACCTGGCCGAGCGGGCGCGTTCGAAGAAGCTCAAGGTCGACGAGGTGCAGGGCGGCACGTTCACGATCACGAACCCCGGCGTCTTCGGGAGCCTGTTCGGCACACCCATCATCAACCAGCCGCAAGTGGCGATCCTGGGTATCGGCACGATCGAGAAGCGTCCAGTGGTGCGTGACGACGCCATCGCGATCCGCAACATGGCGTACTTCTGTCTCACCTTCGATCACCGCATCGTCGACGGCTCCGACGCGGACAAGTTCATGGGCCACGTCAAGAAGGGCCTTCAGGAATTCGACGAAACCGGACTCTAGCCTCGTCGTTCGTCGCCTGGGCCGCGTCCCGTATGCAAAGGGCCTCGAACTCCAGGCCGAGCTGGTCGCGTCGCGACAGGCCGGCGCGATCCCCGACACGCTGCTGCTGCTCGAGCACGAGGCCGTCTTCACGCTCGGCCGCAACACGCGCGCCGAGAACGTACTCTTCCCCGCCGAGGCGCTGCGGCAGCGCGGCTTCGAGGTGTTCGAGACCGGCCGCGGCGGCGACGTGACCTACCACGGTCCGGGGCAGGTGGTCGGCTACCCGATCCTCGACCTCGCGCCCGATCGCAAGGACGTGCACCGTTACGTGCGCGACCTCGAGGAAGTGATGCTCCGCGCCTGCGCCGACTACGGCGTCGTCGCCGGCCGCGTCTTCGGCCTGACCGGCGTCTGGGTCGGGGACGACAAGATCGGAGCCATCGGCGTCCGCATCGCTCGCTGGGTCACCTCGCACGGCTTCGCATTCAACGTCGCCATGGACCTCCAGCCCTTCTCGCTGATCGTGCCCTGCGGCATTCGGGATCGGAACGTCACCAGCCTCGAACGGCTGCTGGGCCGCAGCGTGCTCGTGGAGGAGGCGATGGCGCGGCTCGCAGCGCATTTCGCCAGCGTTTTCGGTCGCAGCCTGCAGGACTCCGCAGCGGGCTAGCGGCCCGGTGATGGGATGCCCGGACGCTGGAGCGTGGAATCGTGTCTGTCTTCATCAAGAACCGCGCCTCCCTCCGGCTGGACCAGATGAGCGAGAACGATCTCAGCCGGAGCTGACGCGGCCGGTCTGAGCGCCCCGCGCCACGTGCCCGCCAGCCGCATCTGGTATCCTGCGGCCCGCATTCCTGCCGGAGGCAACCATGGTGCTGACCAGGTCCGAACTCATTGTTTCTCTCCAGAACGAAGTCCGCATCCTGCTTCACCTCGCGAGCAAGATCGACCGCACGAAGCTCGACTACCGCCCGACACCCAAGCAACGCAGCACGATAGAGCTGCTGAGGTATCTGACCATGATGGGGCCCGCGCTCGTGCAAGCCACCACGGCTGGAGCGTTCGACCCGACCGTTTGGACGGCAACCGAGGAGGCCGCCGCCGCGCTGGACTTCGATCAGACGCTCGTGGCGATTGCCGCGCACACGGACGCGTACGCGACGCTGCTGGCCGACGTGTCCGACGCCGACATGCGCGCCGAGATCGAGATGTTCGGCGACACGGCTACGCGCGGGGCCTTCATGGTCAACCTCGTGCTGTGTAGCTGCACGGGCTACCGTATGCAGCTGTTCTTGTACCTCAAGGCCTGCGGCCGCGAAGAGCTGGGCACGATGAACCTGTGGTCCGGCGTCGATGCGCCGGCTGAGCAACCGGGGACATAGTCAACTCTTTCCGCGGATCCAGCGCCGCGTCGGACCGCGAGGTTGCCCTGAACTACTCCGCGGCGCGGGCCGCGAATAGGCGGGCATTGCGGAAGGCGACGACCAGGAATTCAGCCAGGATTTCCGCGGCCACGACGTCGTCGAGGTCGAATGAGGACGGCTCCGGGCTCTGGAAATCCAGGACGCCGACGGCTTCGCCGTTCTCGATGAGCGGCACCACCATCTCCGATTTCGTTCCCTCGACGTCCGCGTGATAGTCGGGATCGCAGCTGACGTCGGGAACGACCTGCGGCGATTTCTTGCGCAGCGCCCGGCCGATCACGCCTCCGGGAGGACCCTGGGTACGCCCCGCGCTGCGGCGCGCCAGGCCGCCGCGCCCGGCGAAGCGGCCAATCAGCACTCCCTCGTCGTCGAGCACCACCACCGCCACGTAGGTGTGCGCCATGCGAGCCTGGACCATGCAGGCGGTCTCTTCCATCAGTTGCTCTGGATCCAGGATGCCCGCGGTGCGGTGGATCACCGAGCTGAGCAACGCGATCTGCTCGGCGCGATGCTGGCTGCGCCGCTCCGAGCGAAGCAGCGTCTCGTTTGCCCGGGCCAGATCGTGGGCGCGCTCCCTGGCGTTGGCAGCCTGGTCCTGAGCCTCCGCCAGCCGCCGGTTCGACTCGTCCTCCTGGGACACGAGCAGCGTCTCGAGCCGCAGGCCGGCCAACTCATCCAGGCTGAGCAGCGCCTCGGCGAGGGCCTCACGCTCCGGCAGTGCCGTGAGCAGGATCGGCTGGCAGCAGCGGTTCAAGCTGCGCACCGCCTGGGCCGTCAGCCTCGCGCCGCTGCCGAGTTGAGCGAACGTAACGGCGGCCCGGGCCTCGGCCGCGACGAGACCCTCGATGTCGCCTCGTCCCAGATGCTCGAAAAGCTGGTCCAGGCTCGCCTGACACAGCGCGCGGGCCTCGGATTCGCGCCCCGCCGCGGCGGCCGCAACGGCTCGCGTCCACGACTCGCGAAGCGCATCGCGATGCGGAGCGAGCAGCCCAAAGACCTTCTGGAGCGCCCCGCCCAGGCGGCTCACGCCGCTCGCGCGGCCAGATGCAGGTGGGCGATGCCGCCGCTGAGCGGCCGGGCGCTCACGCGTGTGAAACCGACCCGCTCGAGACGTTGGGCCAGGGCCCGCGGCGAGTCGAAACGCTCGACCGATGCGGGCAGGTAGGCATACGCCTCACGGTCGCCGCTCACCAGGCCACCGAGCACCGGGAGCACGCGCGTGAAATAGAAACGGAACAGCCGGCCGAACACGCCTCGCGGAATCGAGAATTCCAGGATCACCAGGCGCCCGTCCGGCTTCAGGACGCGTAGCAGCTCGCGTAATGCGGCGTCGATGTCTCCCACGTTGCGGATACCGAAGGCCACGACGGCGCCGTCGAACAGCCCCGCTGCCAGCGGCAAGCGCTCCGCGTCTCCTGCCAGCAGCGCCGCGCGACTGCCCAGACCCGCGGCGCGCAGCTTCGCCTCGCCACGTCGCAGCATGCCGCTCGAAAGGTCGATGCCGAGGCCCCGCGACCGCTCGCTGCGTGCCAGGCACTCGATCAGCAAGTCGGCGGTGCCCGTGCACAGATCCAGGACGCGACCCGCCTCGCGCAACGCCAGCGCGTCGGCGCAGCGACGCCGCCAGCGCACATCCGTGCCCGCGGAAAGCACGCGGTTCAGCAGGTCGTAGCGGGGTGCGATGCGATCGAACATCGAACGCACGGCGGCTTTCTCGGGGGCGCCGGGCGTGGGTGCGTCGAACCCGACTCCCATGGCAGAGACCTCGGCCCTCACGCGCGGATTATAGCGTCAGCCATCGCGACGCAGCAGTCGTCGCGAGATAGCCGACGCTGATCCAGCCGTTGACCGTGAAGAAGGCAGCGTTCACGCGCGACAAGTCGTCGGCGCGCACCAGGGAATGCTCGTAGGCCAGCAGCAGCGCCACGCCTCCGACGCCCACGAGGTAGAGCGGGTGAAGCGGCGCGAGGCCATACAAAAAAGCCAACAGCGCCACCGCGCTCACGTGAAGCCCACGGGCCACGAGAAGGGCGCGCCTCACGCCCAGCGCGGCCGGCAGCGAGTGCAGGCCTTCCCGACGGTCGAACTCGGCGTCCTGACAGGAGTAGATGGTGTCGAAACCCGCCACCCAGGCCAGCACCGCCAAGGCCAGAACCAGTGGCGGCGCGTCGATGCGGCCACGGATCGCGATCCAGGCCCCCACGGGCGCGATCGAGAGCCCCAGGCCCAGCACGACGTGGGACAGCGCCGTGAAACGCTTCGTGTACGAGTACCCGAAGATCACGAGAAGCGCCAGCGGTGAGAGCGCGAGACAAAACGGGTTGAGCTGGGCTGCGGCAAAGACCAGGGCCGACGACGAGACGAGCACCAACAGCCAGACCTCGCCGCGGGCGAGAACGCCCTGCGGCAGCTCGCGCAGCGCCGTGCGCGGGTTCCTGGCGTCGAGTGCCTGGTCCGCGAGGCGATTGAAACCCATCGCGGCGCTGCGCGCCCCCAGCATCGCGACGACGATGAAGAACAGCTGAGAGGGCCGCACGCCGCCCTCCGCCGCGAGCACGACCGAGGCCAACGCAAAGGGCAACGCGAAGATCGAATGCGAGAACTTGATCATGCGCCCATAGGCGAGGACGCGCGAGGCGAGGGCTCTCACGCGTACAGGGTCTCGAAGCGCGCCGCACCCGAAACCAGAAAGCGCAGGGGTTCGTCGAGCGCTCCGCTGGCTCGAGCGAAGGCAAACGCGGCACGCATCCCCGGAGCGATCGCCCCCAGCTGGCGCCGGCCCAGCGCGCGCGCGCCGCCGCGCGTGGCGATTTCCACGATGACGGCCGGAGCCAGGGCCGGGAACTCGGCCCGGAGCGCGATCATCTCGTCGGCGAGCTCCAGGCTCGGAGCGCTGGCCAGGCTGTCGGTGCCCAGCGCCACGCTCACGCCGTCCGCGAGGAGCTCGGGCACCGGCGGAATGCCGACGCCGAGGCTGCGGTTGCTGCGCGGGCACACGACGACGGCGACGCCGCAGCGGAGCAGTCGCGCGCGGTCGGCCGCATCGATGTGCACGCAGTGGGCCGCCAGCAGGCCCGGCTTCAACACGCCCAGGCCCTCGACGTAGGCGACCGGGCTCACGCCGGGGGGTGAAAAGGCGATGTCGCCGGCTCGGGCTCGCAGGAACTGGCTCCAATCGCCGTTGCCGTCACGAAGAAAGCGCGTCTCGTCGGCCGATTCGGCCAGGTGCAGCGCTGCTGGACCGCCGCGCGCCAGCAACTGAGCAAACAGCGCGGCGGAAACCGAGTGCGGCGCATGGGCCGCCCACCGTACTTCCACGTTCTCGGCCAGCCCCGCGAGGGCGAGCCCGGCGAGGCGTGCCTCGCCCGCCGTCGCGATCGCTACGGCCTGCGCCGGGTCCCAACCGAGCTGCTCGAAAAACACCACGGCCTCGAGCCGGGAGTCGCCCAGGCGACCGAGATGGGCGAGCGTGTTCGAGACGTCCCCCACGGCGACGGTGCCCGTGCGCTCCAACGTGGCGATCGCATCAGCGACAGCTATGTCGGCGAGCGCGGGCGGCAGCGCCGCGCGCGCCTCGACGAGGTCCGCGACCCAGGCCGTGAAGCCTCGCCCGCCTGCGACCCGGCCTGCCAGCGCGGAGAGTTCGAGGTGGCAGTGGGCGTTCACCAGGCCCGGAAGCAGCACGCCGTCGCCCAGCTCTTCCACGGGTCCCGGCGGCCGATCGCCGCCGTCGAGCGTACCAACCCACGCCACGCGCCCGGCGTCCACGCCCACGCAGCCGCGCGGCAGCGGTGGGCCAGCCACGGGCACGACCCACGGCGCGGTCAGCAGACGCACTCCCCATAATAGAATGGCCGCCGATGAAACGCGCGCCCCTGGCGCTGGCGATCGTCCTCGCGGGCGTGCAGGCGACGCTGCTCGTGCGCACGGCGTGGGACAAGACCGACACCATCGACGAGCCGGTCTACATCGCCGCCGGGATCCACCAGTGGACGCGCGTCCTCTCGGGCAACGTGAATCAGGCCTTCGAGCGCAACTGCGAGTCGCCCGCGCTGCCAAAATGGGGCATAGCCCTGGGCCTCCGGCTCGCGGACCCGCCGCTCTTCGAGAACTGGGCGAAGCGCCCGGCCGGCGCCAAGGAGCCGGACCCACTCGGTCCTCCGAGCGCACATGCGCGCAACAACCTGTTCGCCGCGCGCGGCGCCTCCATCCTCATCACCACCGCCGCCGGCCTGTTCCTGTTCGCGGCGGCGCTGCCCTTCGGCCCGGCAGCGGCATTGCTGACGCAGGCGCTGTGGTGCTTTTCGCCGACGGTTCTGGCGCAGGGCTCGCTCGCGACCTTGGACGGTTGGGCGGCCGCGCTTTCAGCTCTCGCCCTGTGGGCGGGTGTGCGCCTCTGGCAGCAGCCAAGCGCCGGACGCGCGCTGGGGCTCGGCGGCGCCGTCGGCCTCGCGGCCGCGTGCAAGGTGCCGGCCGCGGGGATGTTGCCGGTCGCCTTCATCTTCGCGCTGGGGCTCGTGCGGCGCAGCACCGGGCGCTGGCAGCCCGCCCGGGTTGCACGCCTGTGGGCGGCGCTCGCGGGCGGCTTCTGCGTCACGCTGTGGGCGGTCTACGGCTGCAGCCTGCGCGTGATCCAGACGAACGATCTGTGTGGGACTGCGGGCGGGCTCGGCTACCACAGCCGGATGGGCCCGCTGCCCTTCCCCGCCTGGATCGAGGGCCTGCTGCTGCAGTGGCTTCACGGCGAGGGCGGCCATCTGAGCTACCTGTTCGGCCGGACGGGTTCGGATGGCTGGTGGTGGTTCTACCTGGCCTGCCTCGCGCTCAAGACGACGATCGGCGCGCAGGCGGCCGGTCTATTCGGGATCGCTGCAACGCTCAAGCGGCGGCTGGCGTACGGCGAGGCGCTCGGCGACGCCGCGATCCTCGCCTTCCCCGCGCTGCTGCTCGCGGTCATGAGCCTGGGCAGCACCCAGAACGGCATCCGCTACATCCTGCCGCTATTTCCGTTCGGCATGTTCTGGCTGGGCCGCGCCTTGCCGCGCGTGAGCGCCGCCTTTGGGCGACGCGGACGGGCCGTGCTCCTCGTGATGGTTGGGGTGGGCGCCCTGGAATCGCTGGCGATCCACCCCGATCACTTGATGTTCTTCAACCGCTGGGCCGGTGGTCCCCCGGGGGGACCGCGCTACTTGATCCACGGCGACGACTGGGGCCAGGACCAGGGCAAGCTGGCCGAGTTCATGAAGGGCCAGAAACCATGGCGCCTTTACTATACTTTCTACAACGGCAACCCGGGGCGCTGGGGGCTGCTGTGGGAGCAGGCCCCGTGCCAGCCGACGCCTGGCTACTACGCGCTTCAAGCCGTCGAGGTCCACCGTCCCAAGCGCATCGAGGCCGGTTGCCTCGACTGGCTCACCGTCGAGCCGCCCGATGCGCGCATCGGCTACTCGATCTACTTCTATCAGGTCACCCGGGCGCGCATCGAACGGCTGGTTGCCGAACGCGACTCGGTAAAGCCGTTCTGGCGCAGCGGCGCGGACCCGGGGAGGGGCCGTTAGTTGGCCTGGGACAGGGACATGCTGGGCCAGCGTGATCGCCAACGGCTCGAGCTTGCGACAGGCTAAGACCTGCAGGAGAAGCAGACCGGCGGCGGCGAGGTGCCGGGCAGTGCGCCCGGTCCGGCGGGCGTTCAGCCGGCCAGCGACGTGGCGGCTGCCGGCTGGCTGGGGAGTGCGGGTGTTTCGTGTGTCCAGCAGAATGGATCGCCAACGATCTCGTAGTGCATCGTCCTCCGCTTGGGGACGAAGCCGGCGTCCTGGATGTTCCGGGCAATCTGCGCCTCCGTCAGGCGGAAGTGGGCCCCGGCGGCCGAGACCACGTTCTCCTCGATCATCAGGCTGCCGAAGTCGTTCGCCCCGAAGCGCAGCGAGAGCTGACCGATCTTGCCCCCCTGGGTCACCCACGAGGCCTGCACGCTCGGGAAGTTGTCGAGCATCACCCGGGCTACCGCCAGGGTGCGCAGGTACTGGAACGAGGTTAACTCGTCGCAGGCCATCGCCGTGTTCTCGGGTTGGAAGGTCCATGCAATGAATGCCGTGAAGCCATGGGTACGGTCCTGGAGCGCCCGCAGGTGTAGCAGATGCTCGACGCGTTCTTCCAGCGTCTCCACATGACCAAACATCATCGTCGCGGTGGTCTTCATCCCCAGGGCGTGGGCCGTCTCCATCACCTCGAGCCAGTCGGCGGTGGAACCCTTCCAGGCCCCGATCGCGTTTCGGACGCGATCCGACAGGATCTCGGCCCCGCCGCCCGGAATAGAGTCGAGCCCGGCAGCGACCAGCCGCCGCAGCGCCGCCTCGGGCGAGAGCCGCGACACCTTGCAGATGTGCTTCACCTCGGCGGGCGACAGGCCATGGATCCAGAGCGTCGGGTAGGACGCCTTCATCCATTGGAACAGCTCTTCGTAGTACTCGATGCCCAGGTCCGGATGCAGCCCGCCCTGGAGCAGGATCTGGTTGCCGCCGAGCGCCAGGGTTTCGTCGATCTTCTCCGCCAGCTGCGCCTGGCTCAGCAGATAGCCTTCCTTCGAGGGCAGGTCCCGGTAGAACGCGCAAAAGGCGCACTGGGCCGTGCACACGTTGGTGTAGTTGATGTTGCGGTCGATGATGTAGGTGACGACCCCCTCGGGATGCAGGCGGCGGCGCACAGCGTCGGCCAGCGTTCCAAGCTCGAGCAACTCGCCGCGCTGCATGAGAGCGACGCCCTCTTCGCGCGAGAGCCGCTCCCCCGCCAGCACCTTGTGCGCGCTCGTCTCAGCGATGGCCATAGAACCTCAACTCCGGGACGCGCCCGATCAGGCCCTGGGCGTGGGCCAGGCGGTAGAACTCGGCAAGCCCCGCCTGCTCCGCCTCGCCCAGTTCGAAGGCGATGTTCGCTCGCAGATAGGCCTCGTTGTCCTGCGCATTCCCGGAGCCATGACCATTATAGGACGACGCGATCGAAGCCAGCGCGGCGCGGCCGGCCGCGAGTGCCGCCTGCAGCCGGGCGACGTCCGCGGGCATCAGCGCCCCGGGACGCCCCGCCCAGAAGGCGAATACGAACGGGCGGCCCGTAAGCCCGAGCCAGGCCTCGCCCAGGTCGAGCCGCGCGACCGCCTCGCCTTCGAAGTAGAGCGCGGGATCGCCGATCACCAGCGCCGCGTCGGCCGCCTCCAGCATCTGAGGAATGCGGGGCGCCATCGGCAGGTATTCCGGATCGCGGCCCAGGCGCTCGCGCAGCACGATCTGCGCGAGCACGACGCTGGTCCGGCTCGAGGTGTCGAGCGCCACTCGCCGCACGCCCTGAAGCGACCCGCGGTGGAACAGCACGACGGAGCGCACGGCGCCCCGGCTGCCGATCGCGATGCCCGGGACGATCGCGTAGTCACCGGCGGCGTATTCGATGGACGGAATCATGCCGAGATCGATCTCTCCGGCGTGCAGCATCTGCGCCACCCGCGAGGGCACCTCGCGGCAGATCTCGAAGCGCTCGTCCCCGGCGAGGCCGCGAACGATGGGCTCGACGTTCAGGTAGGGGACGATGCCGAGACGGAGCTTCACCACTCCTTGACGACGTTGAAGACGGTGTCGCGCTCGACAGGCCGGCGGCCGGCCTCGCGCACCAGGCGGCACAACTCGTGGACGGTCATCGACTGGGCCGTGGGGGCGCCCGCGTCGTGCGCAATCTTCTCCTCGGTGACGGTGCCGTCGATATCGTCGGCGCCGAACGAGAGGCCGACCTGGGCGAGGCGCGGGCCGATCATGATCCAGTACGACTTGATGTGCGGGAAATTGTCGAGCATCAGACGGCCCAGGGCGATCGCCTTCAGGTCCTCGAAGCCGGTGGTCTCCGGGAGCTTCATCGCCGGCGCCTCCCAGGGCTGGAAGGCGAGCGGAATGTAGGTCATGAAGCCGCCGGTCTCGTCCTGCAGCTCGCGCAGGCGGATCAGGTGGTCGACGCGGTCCTCGACCGTTTCGATGTGACCGTACAGCATCGTGGCGTTGGTCGGGATGCCCTGCTTGTGCGCCTCGCGCATCACGTCGAGCCACTGCTTCGCGTCGGCCTTGCCCTGGATGATCTTGTCGCGAGTCTCCGAAGCGAAGATCTCTGCGCCGCCGCCGGGCATCGAATCCAGGCCGGCCTGCTTCAGCTCGCCCAGAACCTCCGCGACGCTCTTGCGATACAGCTTGTGGAAGAAGAACATCTCCACCGCCGTGAAGGCCTTCACGTGGATGTCAGGCCTCACCCGCTTGATGCCCTTCAGCATGTCGACGAAGTAGGCCCATGGCAGGTCGGGGTGGAGGCCACCGACGATGTGGACCTCGCGCACCGTCTTGGGGAGCTTGCCGACGTTCGCGAAGATCTCCTCGAGCTTCATCGTGTAAGCGCGCGGCTCGTTCTTCTTGGCCGCGAAGGCGCAGAAGTCGCACGTCGCGACGCACACGTTGGTGTGGTTGATGTGGGTGTTCCACACGAAGTAGGCCACGTCGCCGTGGCGCTTCTCGCGCGCATGGTTGGCAAGTTGCCCCAGCCCGAGTAGGTCGTGACTCCTGTAGAGAGCCACGCCGTCCTCGAAGGACAAGCGCCTGCCGCTCAACATTTTCTCCCGGATCGGCTCCAGGGTTCGGTCCGTCAGCCGTGCTTCCACGAGTGCTGTAGTCATGCTCCGAAGGCGAGCGTACCATCCGCAAAGCGCCACGGGCAAACCGCACTACAATGCGGCCTGCTGAGCGCATGAGCTTTCCCGATCTCCGCGGCTTCCTGGACCGGCTCAAGCGCGATGGCGAACTCGCGCAGGTGGACGCGCGCGTCGACGCCCGGCTCGAGGCAGCCGAGATCCACCGCCGCGTGATCGCCGCGGGCGGCCCCGCGCTCTTGTTCACGAGCGTCGAGGGCGCCGACTTCCCACTCGCCACGAACCTCTTCGGCACCGCGAGGCGCGCCGAGCTCGCCTTCGGTGAACGGCCGGCGCGACTGATTCGGCGCCTCGTGGAACTGGCCGAGACGCTGCTGCCCCCCACTGCGTCGAAACTCTGGCAGGCTCGCGACGTGGCTGGGGACCTGCTCCGGATCGGTCTCTCGCAACGCCGCTCCGGGCCCGTCGCCGAGATCGTCACCCGCGACGTGCGGCTCGAGCGCCTGCCGGTGCTCACCTGCTGGCCGGAGGACGGCGGCCCCTTCCTGACGCTGCCGCTCGTCTACACCCAGCCACCCGAACGACGCGGGGCGCCCAACCTCGGCCTGTACCGGCTCCAGGTGCACGGCCCGCACACCACCGGCATGCACTGGCAGATCGGCAAGGGCGGCGGCTTTCATCACGCCGCGGCCGAGAGCCGCAACGAGCCGTTGCCCGTCACCGTTTTCCTCGGCGGACCGCCCGCCTTGATGCTCGCGGCGATCGCGCCGCTACCCGAGAACCTGCCGGAGCTGCTGCTCGCCTCGCTGATCGCCGGCGAACGCCTGCGGCAGTGCGCGGGGCCCGGGCCGCACCCGCTCGTGGCGAACGCGGAATTCGCACTCGTCGGCCACGTGCCGCCGAAGCTGCGCCGGCCCGAGGGCCCGTTTGGCGATCACTACGGCTACTACTCGCTGCGGCACGACTACCCCGTCTTCGAGATCGAACATCTCTGCCATCGCAAGGGCGCGATCTACCCGGCGACGGTGGTGGGCAAGCCGCGGCAGGAGGACTTCTACATCGGCGACCTGCTGCAGGAGCTTCTCTCACCGCTGTTCCCGCTCGTGATGCCCGGCGTGCGCCAGTTGTGGTCCTACGGCGAAACGGGCTACCACTCGCTGGCGGCCGCAGTCGTCCGCGAGCGCTATCGCCGCGAGGCGCTGGCGAGTGCTTTCCGCATTCTGGGCGAGGGCCAGCTCTCGCTCACGAAATTCCTGCTCGTGACGGATCGGCCCGTGGACCTCAAGGACTTTCGGGGGACACTCGAGCACATCCTCGCCCGTACCCGTCCGGACACCGACCTCTACGTGCTCTCGAACACCTCGATGGACACGCTCGACTACACGGGGGCAAAGGTCAACGAGGGCTCGAAGGGTGTGTGGCTGGGCCTCGGGGATCCCGTGCGCGAGTTGCCCCGCGAATTCCACGGGGCGCCACCGCCGGGCGTCAGCGACGTTCGCGTGTTCTGCGGCGGCTGTCTCGTGATCGGCGGGCCACGCTTCGGGGACGAACCGCGGGCCGCGGCGCGCCTCGCCGCCCAGCCGGTCTTCGCCGGCTGGCCACTGCTCGTTCTGACCGACGAGCCCGCGCGCGCCGCGAAGAGCCCGATGAACTTCCTCTGGACGACCTTCACGCGCTTCGAGCCGGCGGCTGATATCCACGCCGCGGGCCGCGCCATCGTGCGCAACCACATCGCTTTTGAGGGGCCGATCCTGATCGACGCCCGCCTCAAGCCAGGCTTCCCGGCGGAACTCACGTGCCGCGAGGACGTGGCGCGCAGGGTCAGCGACCGTTGGCGCGAGTACTTCCCGGGAGGCTCTGTGGAAATGGGCGATTCCGAGGCGGCACACCTCGACAAATTCTGATAAACGCCAGCAAACGCTTGACCTTGCGGCCAGCGTCCGTATACTAAGTCACTGATCTTGAAGCAACTCGGCTGCGCCCTCGGGGTAGTGTTCCTGCTCCTGCTCCCCACCAACTTTCCGGACTGGGTGGACGGGCGCGTGTCGGATTCGGTAGCGGCCGCAGCGACGCCGGAACCTCTCCGCATCCTGAGCGGCACGATCGCGCGGAACGAGACCCTCGCCCGCGCCCTCGACGGCACGCTGACGCGCGCCGGCGTGCATAATCTGGTCGAGGCCGCGCGGCCTGTCTACGATCTAGCACGGCTCTCGGTGGGCCACCCGTTCGGCCTGGCCATTGCTCCGGACGGCCTGCTGCGCACCTTCACCTACGGCATCGACGAGCTGCGCACGCTGCGAGTGACGCGGGAGGGTCAGGCGCTGGCGGCGCAGGTGCTGACGCGGACCTACGAGACGCGCGTCGAGACGGCCGCGGGCGCCATCACCTCGAGCCTTTTCGCCGCCGTCACCGATACCGGCGAGCAGGACCAACTCGCCCTCGACCTGGCCGACATCTTCGCCTGGGACGTGGACTTCAACACCGAGATCCAGCGGGGCGACTCGTTTCGAGTGGCGGTCGACAAGCTCTTTCTCGACGGCCGCTTCGTGAAGTACGGCAAGATCCGCTCCGCCCAGTTCGTGCGCGGCGAGCGGACGCTGCGCGCCGTGCGTTTCGAGGGCCAGCGCGGGGCGGGCTACTACGCCCCCGACGGCACGCCGCTGCGCAAGGCCTTCCTCCGCTCGCCGCTGCGCTTCACGCGGATCAGCTCCGGCTTCACGCGGGCCCGGCTTCACCCGGTGCTGCGCACGGTGCGCCCGCACCTGGGGATCGACTTTGCCGCTCCCACGGGAACAGCGGTGAACGCCTCGGCTGACGGAATCGTGACGTTCACAGGCCGAGATGGCGGCTTCGGAAACACGGTTCGGCTGCGCCATGCGAACGGTTTCGAGACCCTCTACGGCCATCTCTCGCGGATCGCGGTTCGCAAGGGCCAGCGCGTCAGCCAGGGCATACGCATCGGCGCCGTGGGCCAGACGGGTCTCGCCACCGGGCCTCACCTCGACTACCGCATGCTCCAGAACGGGGCGTTCGTGAACCCGTTCCGGGTGCGGTCGGCGCCGGCCGAGCCGATCGACGACGAGGAACGTTCGGCCTTCGAAGTGGCGCGCGCCGAAGCCCTCACGCTGCTGGACCGCCCCCTTCCCGAAGCCCCGTCCCAGCAGGCCGCGGCACTGCCCGCGGCTACCCCGGCAAGGCACGATCGGCGCTGAGGCAGCCCGCATGATCACCGGAAAGAACCTGCTCCGCTTGCTTCTCGTGCTCGTGCCCGTGAGCCTCATCTCGGGCTCACCCACGCCGGCGCCACCTGGGTCTTCGGGGTGTCCTGTCTCGCCATGCTGCCCCTCGCCGGCCTGATGGGAGAAGCCTTGGGCTTCCCGACGCCTGGCCGGCGCGTCCGAGAACCCTTACACCAGCACGGGTTTGTGTGCTTCAATGGAGACGTGGGTCGGGTGATGCTGCTCGCGCTGCTGGCGCTCTACGCGCCTGAGTTTGCCCTGGCTTCGGTCGAAGTGAAACAGGACGGCACCCGCGTGAGCGTGCGGGCCGAGGCGGCGCCCCTGTCAGAAGTTCTCGACCAGCTCTCGCGACAACTCGGGATGAGCGTCGTCTACGAGGGCGCGCCACCGCAAAGCCTGGTGAACGCGAGCCTCGCGAACCGGACCCCGGCCGAAGCCGTGCTCTCGGTGCTCGAAGGTCTCGGCCTCAACTACCTCGCGCGCATGGACGTGACGGGCACACGCGTGGAGCACCTCGTCATCGCCGGCGCTGCTCCGGCCGCCGGCGCCGCTCAGGCTGCGGCTCCCGCGCCTGCCACGAGCTCGGCGACGGCACGCTCGGCTCCCGCCGTCCCGGATGGCGAAGAAGACCCGGTCGACGAGGAGGAGGACCTGCCGGCGGTCGGGCCTTCCCAGCCGCCTCGGCCGATGGTCGGCGGTCGACCCCGAGGTCTGCAACCGGGCGTGAATCAGCCAGACTCCCCCCCCTCACGCATGCTACCGGCCGGCAACGCTCCCGCCAGCTACCCCGTGTCGCCCTTCGCGCCCCAGGCGCCCGCACCGCCCAGCGTGATCGCCGCGCCGCCGATCGAGCCCGTGGACGAGTCCGGCGAGGATGCCGAGGTGCAGTAGTCTCTAGGGCAGGCTCGTCGTTGCGCCCGGCGGCGGCGGGAAGCCGCCGGTATCCGGCGTCGCCGCCGGCGCGGGTCGGATTACCGGGGCGGCAGCCTGCTTGCCCACGACGCGCGGCTGGCCAACCGCGAAGATCCACTCGCTGTAGCGCTGCCGGCCGTTGAAGAGCCTCAGGCTCCTGCCGGTGCTGAAACTGGCGACGCCGATGAAGCCGCCGAGCGTGGGCCCAGCCGAGACGCCGGGCCCGGGCGGGCGCGTCGTGGTCGGCGTTTTGCTGCGGGGCGCGATCGGCGCGATACCTTCCCCCCGCCGGATGAAGCGCCACTTACCGTCCTTCGCCATCGGGTCTTTCCACTCGCGGCGCAGGAACTTGCCCTTGACGAGCACCTCGAGGCTCGTGGGCGGCGCGTTCAGGTTCTTCTTCTGGAAGCGCGCCACGGCATCGGCGATCTGTGTGCCACGGAAGATCAGCTCCTCCTCGCGGTCGTTCTGCATCACGTAACGCCAGGTCGGGGCCGCCGCGCCGAGGCCGATGAGCATCACTGCGACGGCTGCGATCAGCGCAACCAGCGCATAGCCTTCCTGGCGCCGTCGGCTCACGGCCCCTTTTCGTAGCGCTGAAGGACGTGCCTCACGTAGTCGCGCGTCTCGCGATACGGCGGCACGCCACGGTGCCGTGCCACGGCCGCCTCGCCCGCGTTGTAGGCCGCGAGCGCCTTGGTCAGGTCTCCAGAGTAGCGGGCGACGAGCGCGCCGAGGTGGCGCGTGCCGCCATCCAGGTTCTGGGCAGGGTCGAACGGCTCGCTGACGCCCAGGGCACTGGCTGTCCCTGGCATGAGCTGCATCAGACCCTGCGCCCCCTTCGGCGAGAGCGCCGCTGGCTCGAAAGCGGACTCCACGGCAACGACCGCGAGGACCAGGGCCGGATCGAGACCATGACGCAGGGCAGCAGCCCGCGTCAGCGCCCGCAGATCAGCCGGCGACGCGCCGGGAGCGATCTCGTCCAGGACCTCGTCGGGCACGATGCCCACGAGAAACTCTGCGGGCACGCTGACCTCTCCGCCGCCGCGCAACGCCAGGCGGCGTTCGCCGCCCTCGCTTCGCACGCTGTCGACCTTGAGCGCCTTGCCGTTCGCTAGCAGCGCTATCTCCGCACGCGCGGCAGGCGCTCCGCTGAGCAGCACGGCGGCGAGCACGGCCTTCCGCATTAGTTGATCGTCACCTGTGTGCTGGCCGAAATGTCGTTGGCAGTAGTGGCGGTGACCGTCACCGTCTTGGGAACCTCCTTCTTCGAATAGCTCGTCTGCAGGAAGTCCGACGCCTGGCCGTTGCTATCGGTGAAGACCGGCTGCCCGCCGCTGGCGAGAGACTCGGTCGCCGGAGAGCCCTCGATCGAGAAGAACACCGGTACGTTGCGGATCGCGTTGCCATCGCCGTCCCGGACGTTGGCCGTGATCCGGCTCCGGCGCTGTGGCGTCGTGGTCTTGATGCGCGACGGATCGGCGCTCACGATGACGAGAACGGGCCGGCCACTGCCGATCGTCACACTGGCGGTGGCCGTATTGGCGCCGGAGATCGCGGTCAACTCCGCGGGGCCCGAGTTCGTATCCGACTGCAGGTTCACGCGTGCGACACCATCGTTGGTCTTGCCCTGTGGATCGATGCGGCCGAGGGTCGTGAAGAACTGGATCACCGTACCGTCGGGCACCGGCTGGCCGGTCGGCTCGATCACGATGGCCGAGATCACGGACACTTCGCCGTTCGCCGCGATGAAGGTCGGGTTCGCGACCATCGTCATCGTGGAGCCCGCTGGTGAGGTCAGGATCGCCTGATTGCAGGTTACGCTGGCAAGCGCCAGCAACGCGACGAGCGTCTTTCCCGTCATGGCGTTCCTCCCCTTCATGGCTCCACCACCACGGCGCCCGGGCCCTGCGCCGGCGCCGCTTCGTCTCCCGTCGAGGTCGTGAGGCCCAGGCTCGTGAGATTGAGCGAGGCCGTCCCGGGCGCCAGGGCCTTGAAGCGGATCACCGCCACGGCGCCCGAGCCCGTCGCGGGCGTGTCACGCGTGAAGCGCGCCTGGACGTGACCGGCCTCGAGCTTGCGTTCGGCGCCGACGCTGGGGCCGTCGAGCGTCAGTAGCGTGCCCGGACTCACGTCGATCGCCTCCAGCAGGCTCGCGTCGTAGGCCAGACCCACGTCGGCCGCAGTCACGTTGCGCCCGCCGATCAAGACGACTGAGATCGCCACGCTTTCGCCGACCTTGACGCGCGCCTCCGACGGGCTGAAAACGGCCCGGGCGCTGCTTTGGAGCGTGGCCGGCGCTGCGCCGCTCGAGGGGGTTGCGTCGCCGAGGCCAGCTGGCGCCGCCACGGCCTCGGGTTCGGGAGGAACGTCGGACGGCGGCAGCGCTGGCGGCGCCGGTATCGGCGTGGGCTCAGCGACGGGCGCCGCGGCCGGCTCGTCCGCGAACAGCGAGGGGCGTGCGCTCCTCACCCGCGTGTAGTCCTTGGTGCCGATCAAGAGCGGCGCGAGATCCGCCTCGGAGAGCTTCGGGGCACGAACCAGGTGCGGCGTCAGCGAGATCAACACCTCCAGCTCGTCGAGCGTCCGTTGTCTGGATGTGAAGAGCTTGCCGAGCAGCGGAATGCTGCTGAGTCCCGCAGCTCCTCGCAACGTCTCGGCGTCGCGGCCAGAGATCAGCCCACCGATCAGGCTCGTCTCGCCATCGCGGACGCGCAGCACCCCCGTCACGTTGCGCGTGAGGAAGGTAGGAACGATCAGGGGGTTGCCCTCGCTGCCGACGTTGCGGTCGTCGCCGATCTGAGAGAACTCGACGGTCATCTCGAGGAGGATCTCGCCGGCGGCGTTGACCTTGGGTGTCAACTCCAGGTTCACGCCTACATTCCGGTACTGGAAAGACGTGGCCGGGACGAAGGTCTGATTGCCGCCCTGGGCGCTGGCCGTGAAGGTCGTCACCGGTATCGGCACTTCCGTGCCGACACGCAGGCTGGTCTTCTTGCCCTCGGCCGCGCGCAGCTTGGGCGTTGCCAGAATCCGGACGCTGGAATCGTTTTGCAGGAAGCGAGCGAACAGCGTCGAGGGCAGACTCACCACGAAATCCGAGAGGTTGATCGACGACAGCAAGTGGGCGCGCAGATTGGTGAAGCCGCCGGCCACCTCGCCCTCGACCCCGGTCGGCGCGAAGGTAGAGCGCGCCTCATAGTTCGAGAGCTCGATGCCGTAGCGCTTCAGGTTGTTCCTGTTGACCTCGAGGATGTTCACCTCGACCATCACCTCGCCCCGCGCCTTGTCGTTGGTCTCGATGATGCGTGCCGCCAGCGCCAGCTCGTCGGGCGTGCCGGTGATGGTGATGGCGCCCAGGCTGAGGTTGCCGGCCGCCTTCTGGATCCCGGCCAGGCTCTTCACGAGCTGCAGCGTCTCGTTCACCTCGGCATTCTCGAGATAGAAGGTCTGGACCAGGTTCTCGTCGTAGATCTTGCGCTTCGCGGCCGAATCCGCCACGACGATGATCGTGTTCTGATCGAGCACCTTGTAGAGCAGCCGGTTCACGAGGGTGATCTGGTTGAGCGCCTCCTCGAAGCTGACGCCCGAAAGGTCGACCGACCAGCGCTTGTCGCGATAGTCCGTGTCGAAGATCACGTTGACGCCCGCCAGCTTGCCGAGCGACTCCAGGATCTTCTGCAGGCTCTGCTCGGAGAACTTGAGCGTGATCGGCACGGGGCTGCGCGGGGAGAGCACCGGAACCGGCACCCGCACCGCGCCGGCACGGCTCTTCATCGCATCGTACTGGGCGAGGTGGTCCTTCTCCTCCTGGCGCTTGCGGATCTTCGCCCGCACGATCTGGAGATCGTCCGAGGCCGACTTGTTGCTGGGATCGTAGTTGGAGGCGATCTGCAGCTCTTCGGCCGCCTTGTCCAGCGCGTCGGCGGCGAGCTGCTTCCTGGCCTCGTCGTAGTGGAAGCGGCTTGCCCGGATGCGCGCGTTCTCGAGGGCGATCCTGTACTGGATGTTGTCGGGGGAAAGGCTCACGGCCTTGGTGATGCCGGCCACGGCCGCGTCCCAGTGGTCTTTCTTCGCTTCCTTCTGGCCACGGCGGTAGGCGTTGCCCGCCGCGCAGCCGGCGCTCGCCACGAGTGCCAGCACCAGCCACAGCGTCCCCATTCGTCTCCCGGCTGCGATCATCAGTTGCCTCTCAATGGGATGCGCCGAACGGCGCCGCCGCTCACGTCCTGCACGTCCACCGACTCGAGGCCGATGCGTACGATCTTCAGGCGGTTCGCCACCACCTCGCCGGCCCGACCGGTCAGGATCTCCTTGCGGTCCGTCATGAGCACCGCCACCTCCAGCCCCTGCTCGTTCTGCAGGGCACCAATGTACTTCACCCCGAGCGGCGGCACCGGCGGCGGCGCGGGTTCGGTTGAGTCCGGGGGCTCGGGCAGGGCCGGCGGCGGCTGAGCCGTCGCCGTAAGGGGCCGCACCGCGGGAACCGCACCAAACTCGAACACGTTGCGCCGCCCGCCAGAGTGCGCTCCCCTGCCCGGCCCTTCGATTCGGGCCAGGTCGATCGCCGGCACGGCGGCGACGCCCGTCGCGACCGCCCGCGGAGCCACGCTGCTCGGCCGCGGCTGCGGCGCCCTAGGCGCGACGCGGGCCCACACGAGCCCCAGCTCCAGGGCCAGACCGGTCACGATCGCGGCCATCGCTAGGCGCTCCTTCACCATTCCGAGTACAGGACCCCTGACGCAGAGGTCCCCGGCGAGGCGCTCTTCACGTCGTAGACGCCGGGCTCGAGACCGGGGTTGTCGGGGTCGATCTCCGCCGGCACCAACTGCCAGTCAGGCGCGGCCGTCATGGGGTCGTTCGGGATGCTGCGCAGGTAGCCTTGCTCCACCAGAGCCTCGAGCGACGGCGGATAGACACCCTTGTCCGCCTGATATTGGTCGATCGTGTCGCGAAACCGGAAGAGGTCTTCGCGGAGCACGGCCTCCTTCGCTTGGAGAATAGCGCCGCGGTATTGCGGGATCGCGATGGCCGTGAGGATGCTGATGATCGCCATCACCGTGATCAGCTCCAGCAGTGTGAAGCCGCGCTCTTGGCGTGTCACCATTCCTTGTAGCGCGTCCCGTCCAGGGCCTTGCCCTCGCTGCGCGAATAGACGTCCCACACGTTCTGGCCACACCAGGACGTGTCGTCGGGGTCGTCCTGGTAACAGCGCAGGCCCCACTCCACCGAGACCGTCATCGGATCGAGCGGGAGGCGCCGCAGGAACTTGAGTTTGTGATCGATGCGGCCGACCTGGGCGACACCCTGCACCAGCGTCTCGAGATCGGGCGGGTAGCCTTCGCTGCCGAGCTTCACGTCGGTGCCCCCGATCAGCCCCGCATCCACGGACTGCTTGTAGCGGTCGAGCGCCGAACGGATCTCGCGCAGGCTGCGGTGCAACTCGATCTCTTTCTGCCTGGTGCGCGCGACCTTGGCGAGCGGCAGGATCGCCGAAGCCAGGATCGTCAGGATCGACGCCGTCGCGATCATTTCGAGATAGGTGAAGCCGCGCTGGCTACACACCGCTTCCCTCCGGAGGGGCCAGGAAGTAGGCCGACAACCCGATGGCCAGGCTGGCCTCGCCGCCGCTCTCCGGGCTCGTGAGCCCGAGCGTGTCGACCACGACCAGGCTCTTCGAGCCCTCGAGGCGGCGCAGGAAGCCGACGAGCTGGCCGTAGCTGCCCCGCAGCGGAAGCGTGATGCGCAGGCGCACCAGGCCCGTCTCCTTGATGTCGCTACGCGAGTACTGCTCCTGGCCGAGGTGGAGGCCTTCGGCGGCGGCGGCCTGGTGGACCTCGGCGAGCGCCGGCAGCAGCGTTGCCTGGCGCGATTTCGCGATCTCGCCGAAGAATCGTGCGGCGTCGCTCTGATTCGCCTGGATCGCCCGGGCGCGCCGGCGCAGCGCTTCGACCTGGCCACGTTCGCGCAGGGCCTCGGACTGGAGCGTCGCCACACGGGAGGCGAGGCTGCGCTCCTGAAGCGTCTGCGGCAGCGTGAAGGCCAAGAAGATCGCGACGTTCGCCGCGAGCAGCAGCAGCGCAGGGCGGACCAAGCGGCTCATCCGACATCCTCGGCGCTATCGGGCGTCGCTGGCTGCGGCTCCGCGGGCGCGGCGGAAGGCAGGTAGAGCATGGTGAGCTCGAACAGATATGCGTCGCCCGCGGGATCGACCTGCTTGCTGATCGGGTACACCTCGTCGAAATCAGGCTGGTCCTCGAGGGCCTGGACCAGCGCGAAACCGGCGTCGCTGGTCTGCGCGAGAACGCGCAGCCCGAGCCGCAGCCGGCCGTTTTCCCAGCCGGGGCTGACCCTCACGAGCCGTACGCTCGGCGGCACGGTCTTCTCGAGTCGTCCCAGCAGCGCGGTCCAGGCGAAGGAACGGCGATCCACGATCTCCTTGAGAGACATGAAGCGCGCCAGGGTCGCCTTGTCCGGACCCGGACCGCGAAGCGTCGCCCCATCGGAGCGCAGCTTCGCCACCTCGGCCTCCAGGGCCGCGGCCTCGGTATGCCGCGCGGCGCTCCGCTGCGGAAGCAGCCGACGCACCAGCAGCGCTTGCTGCGCGGTGATCGCGACAAGCGCCAGCAGCCCCGTGACCAGCAACAGCGCCGCGAGCCGCTCGTTGCCAAAGGGCCGGCTCGCCAGGTTTGCGGGCCGTCTCACGCGACCCTGCCCAGCAGCGAAGCCGCGGCGCCCGCGAGTTCCTGCGCAAGCGCCGGGGCGCTGATGCCCGGAGCCTGCGGGTCGAGCAGCTGGACCGAGGCGCCCAGCGAGGACTCGAGAAGCCTCAGGGCATCCAGGGGCGGGAGCGCGGCCGAACGCAGCACGGCCACGCCCAGCGCTGCGCCGCCCAGCCGTTCGCGATGGTAGACCACGGTGTTTTCCACTTCGCGGAGCACCTGCGCCGGCTCGGCAGAGACCCCGGACAGTGTCCGCGCCAGTGCCAGAGCCCCCTCGCGCACCAGGAAGATCGAGACGTAGCCGGCGTCCCAATTGACGAAGAGCCGGTCGGCCGCCGGCCGAGACGCCTCGAGGGCTTCGAGCAGTGCCAGGCCGCTCAGCTCGACCAGCCCCGGCTCGAGCCCCACCGCACGACATTCCGCCTCGTATGGATCGAGGACCGAGCGTAACGCGGCCACCGCGATCACGTGGCCGGCGGCGTCACGCCGGAAGCCGACGCGCGCGTCCTTCACTTCGAAGGGCACCGCCTTCTTCAGGCGGAAGCGGATCAAAGCCTCGGTTTCGATCGTGCCGCGGCCCTTGACCTCGTCAGCCGGCAAGAGCGCGATGCGCGCGACCGGATCGGGCAAGATCAGAGCCGCACGCGCCCCGCCCAACACTCCTGCGCGCTCGAGAACCGCGCGCAGCGTCCGCCGGAAGGCACCGGCATCTTGCAGGTTGGGCTCGGTCATGGACAGTCGCAGCGCGCCCACGGGCAACTCGAGCGAAGCCGCCGCGCCGAAGCGCAGGGCGCCGCGCCGCGACACGAGCCGCATCACGCCGATCGAGCCCGACCTGACTTCGACGGCCACGAGCGGCGGCTCGGGATCGAGGAACAGGCGGCGCAGGACGTGCTTCACGTCACCTCCACGAAGGTGACCTTGTTGATCTCGTGCAGCGTCGTCTTGCCGGCCAGCGCCTTGGACACCGCCGACTCGCGCAGGAAGACCATGCCCTCTTCGCGCGCGGCCTTCTTGATTTCGGCGCTCGAGCGGCGCGACAGGATCAGCTCGCGGATCGAGTCGGTGACGTCGAGCAGCTCGCAAATCGCGGTCCGGCCCTTGTAACCGGTGCCGCCGCATTCGAGGCAGCCGGCGCCCTCGTAGAAGGGCACGTTGGCGTAGGCCTTGGTATCCAGGCCGGACTCGACCAGCAGGCTCTCCGCCGCGCGCACCTCGTGTTTGCAATGTGCGCAGATGGTCCGTACCAGGCGTTGGGCCTGGACGCAGTTGAGGGCCGAGACGAAGTTGTAAGGCTCGATCTTCATGTTCAGAAAGCGGCCCAGCACGTCGATTACGTTGTTGGCGTGGACGGTGGTGAAGACCAGATGACCGGTGAGCGCCGACTGGATCGCGATGTCGGCCGTTTCGTTGTCGCGGATCTCCCCCACCATCACCTTGTCGGGGTCGTGGCGCAGGATCGAGCGCAAGCCGCGCGCGAAGGTGAGGCCCTTGCGTTCGTTGACCGGGATCTGCGTGATGCCCTTGAGCTGGTACTCGACCGGGTCCTCGATCG
This sequence comes from Acidobacteriota bacterium, assembly GCA_032127875.1. Classification (GTDB taxonomy): domain Bacteria; phylum Acidobacteriota; class Vicinamibacteria; order Fen-336; family Fen-336; genus CADEEV01. The sequence continues at coordinate 4,920 of JAQBHI010000093.1, read as the reverse complement.
TGATGATCTTGTCCTCCTCGGTCCTGATCTCCGAGAGCGCCGCGTACAGCGTCGTCGTCTTGCCCGATCCGGTCGGCCCCGTCACCAGCACCATCCCGTACGGCTCTCTGATGAAGCGCCGGAAGCGGGACAGCTCTTTCTCGTCGAAGCCCAGCACGTCGAGGCGCAGCGAAGCGAACTGCTTCGACAGGCTCTCCTTGTCCAGGATCCGGATCACGGCGTCCTCGCCATGGACCGACGGCATGATGGAGACGCGGAAGTCGATGGAACGACCGCGGATCCGGACTCGGAAGCGGCCGTCCTGCGGCACCCGCTTCTCGGCGATGTCGAGTTCCGCCATCACCTTGATGCGGCTGATGATCGTCGCGTGATGCTCCTTGGCGATCGGTTTCATGGCCGCTTGCAGCACGCCGTCGATGCGGTACTTGATCACCACCTCGGTGTCACGGGTCTCGATGTGGATGTCCGAGGCGCGCCGGTTGAGCGCGTCGAAGATGGTCGAATCGACGAGCTTGATGATGGGCGATTGGTCCGCCTGGATCTTGTCGATCGAGAGCACCTCCTCGCCGTTCTCGTCGTCACGCAGCAGTTGAATCTTGAAGGACTCGGAGGCCTGCTCCAGGACCCGCTGCGTGCCCTGGCCGCGCTTCAGCGCCTCCTGGATCGCCGAGGGCGAGCCCACGGCAGGTTGCACGGGCGTCTGCAGCAGCAGCGACAGCGTGTCGACCACCGGGATGTCGGTCGGGTCTGCCATCACCAGCACCAGCCGTCCGGCCTCGCGCCGGTAGGGCAAGAAGTTGTAGCGGAACATCAGGTCGACGGGGACCGACTGCAGGATCTCGGGCTCGGGCGCGAAGGACCCGACGTCCACGAACTCGAGGCGGTAGCGTTCGGCGAGCGCGCGGGCCGCCGCCTCCTCGTCCTGAAGCGTGAGCGGAGGGGCGGGATTCGCCACCTCAGGACGCCCCGTGCTGCACGGCGGAGATCGCCTGGAAGAGCGGCAGGTAGAAGGCGAGCAGCATGGCGGCCACGATCACCGCCATGACCAGCAGCATCACCGGCTCGACCAGCGCCAGCACGGTCTGCATCCGGGTTTCGAGCTCCTCGTCGAGGAACTCGGCGAGCGAACCGAGCATGTCGGCGAGCGCCCCCGTCTGCTCGCCCACCTTGACCATTTCCAGCGCGAGGTTCTCGAGCATGCCGGTGGACTCGAGCGCCGTGGTGAGGCTCCGGCCCTCGCGAATTTGTGGCGTCGCCTGGCCGACAGCCGCGGCCATGGCCCGGTTTCCGATCGAGGCGGAGGCGACTTCCAGGGCGCTCAGCAGCGGCAGGCCGCCAGCCAGCAGTGTCGCGAGCGTGCGCGCCAGCTGGCTCGTGGCGTACATCCGCATCAGCGGCCCCAGGTAGGGCATGCGCAACAACAGGCGGTCGACCACGACCGCGCTGCCCTCGCGCCGCAGCCAGGCAAGGCCTGCCGTCGCGGCTAGGGCGATCCCGGCCAGGATGTACACGAGGTTGTCCGAGATGACCCGCGCCACGGCGATCAGAATCCGGGTGGCCAGCGGTAGTTGCGCGTCGAGCCCCTCGTAGAAACTCTCGAAGCGCGGGATCACGAAGACCAGCAATACTCCCGCCAGGCCGCTCATCATCGTGAAGAGCAGGATCGGGTAGATGGCAGCGGCGATCGCTTTCTTCTTGAGCGCCTGGTTGAGGCGCAGGTACTGGACGAAGCGCCGGAGCACCGTCTCCAGGCTGCCGCTGCGCTCGCCCGCGACGAGGCTCGCCGAAAAGATCGGTGGGTACAGCGCGGCCTCGGCGCGAAAGGCGTCCGAGAGCGCCATCCCCGATTTCACACGCTCGCGGACCGCCAGCAGCGAGCGACGAAAGACGGGCTCACGCTGGCGCTCGAGCATCACGTCGAGCGACTGATAGAGCGGCAGGCCTGCCTTGAGCAGCGCCGCCAACTCCTGGCAGAAGACCAGCAGCCGCGCCGGATCGACGCGCGGCTTTCGAAGGCTCAGCTCGCCGAAGCCGAACCCGCGGCGGATCGCGAACAGGTAGAAACCCTGCTGCTCCAGTTCCGCCCGCAGTGAGTTCTCGTTCGGCGCCACGAACGTCCGCTCCACAACTTCGCCGGCGGGCGTGCCCACCTTGCAGACGTATTCCATGGCCTCGTTTCGAATCTACCAGCCGAACAGCCAAAGATCAATTCGAACAACGACTTATCTGACCCTGGCGACGACGAGCGTCAGGTCATCCTCGGGACCCTGTCCGCCCGCCCAGCCCTGGATCTCACCCAGCAGCGTGTAGAGAGCGATGCGCGCCGGGTCGCGCCGGCTGTCGACCGCGGCCGCCTTCAGCCGCCCTACCCCGAACGGTTGGCCCGCGGCGTTATCGCGGTCGGTCACCCCGTCGCTGTAGAGGACGATCGTATCCCCGGGACCCAGCGGGATCTCGGCCTCGTCGTAGGTCGAGCTTTCGAGCAGACCCAAGAGCGTGCCGCCGGTCGCGAGGTCGTCCACGCTGCCGTCGCTGCGGACCAGGAACGGGTAGTCATGCCCGGCGTTCACGTAACGCAGGACGCCGCGCTCGAAATCCAGGATCGAGAAGAACAGGCTCGCGAACAGCCCCTTCGGGGTGACTTCCCAGAACAATCGATTGACCCGATTCACGAGCTCGGCCGCGGCAGCGTCGCCTGCCTGCAACTGGGCGTGCAGGCAGGCCTTCAGGTTGGCCGCCAGCAGCGCGGCCGGAACGCCCTTGCCCATCACGTCGCCCAGCACCAGGGCGATCCTCGAGGGACCCAGGCCGAGCAGGTCCAGATAGTCGCCCCCGATTTCCCGCATCGGGATGAACTCGCGAGCCAGGTCCAGGCGCGGATGGTTGAGCGGCGGCGGCAGCAGGCTCCGCTGCAGGTTGCCGGCGAGGCGCAACTCCTCGGCCATGCGCCCGGCCATCGTTTCGAGGCGCCCATAGAGGGCCTCGAGCTCGGCGTTCTTGCGGGTCAGCTCGGCCAGGCTGCCACGAACGCGCAGGGCGTTGCGCAGGCGCGCCAGCAGCGCTTCTTCCCCGCGCCCCGCGTTCACGAAATCGTCGACGTAGTCGAGCAGGCGCGTCTCGACCTGGATGAGGCGGCCGTGCTCGCTCAGCACCAGCACCAGCGGCCGGCCAGGACTGCCATTCGGACCGACGCTGTCGAGGACGCGGCCCAGAACCTCGGCAGGCAGCTCGCCGTCGAGCAACAAGGCGTCGATGCCGCCGTTGCGCAGCGCCTCGATCGCCTCCGGGGCGGAAATCGAGCGCACTTCCAGCATCTCGCGAAGCGAAGCAAGGCTCGTGAGGGCGGGCGCGAGGCCCACCGCAAGGGCGCGCGGGCGCTCGGGCGTCGCGCTCTTCCGCGGGAAGGGCGCCGGGGCAGACATGCTCAGGAGGGATCCACGAACTTGTAGCCCGAGCCGTGGATCGTGAGAATGAATCGCGGCTCGGAACCGCTGTCACCGATCTTCGCGCGCAGCTTGGCGATGTGGGTGTCTACCGTGCGCGTCGAGGGGTAGCTTTCGTAGCCCCAGACGTCCTCGAGCAGGCGCTCGCGCGTCACGGTCTCGCCCTTGCGCTCGATCAGATAGCGCAGCAGCTCGAATTCGCGCGGCGACAGCTCCAGCGGCGCGCCGAAGCGGCTCGCGACGTGGCTCTCGAAATCCAGGTCGATGTCGGCGAAATGGTAGCGGCCGATGCGCTTCTTGGCGCCCTCGGTGCGGCGCAGGATGGCGCGGACGCGGGCCAGCACCTCGCGGATCGAGAAAGGCTTGGTGACGTAGTCGTCAGCTCCCAGCTCCAGCCCGACGACCTTGTCGATCTCCTGGCCGCGCGCGGTCAACATCAGGATCGGCATGCTGAAACCCTCGGTGCGCAGCAGCTTGCACACCTCGAGGCCCGACAGCTTCGGCAGCATGATGTCGAGGATCACCAGGTCGGGCTTGTGGGTGCGGGCCCGCTCCAGCCCCGAGGCCCCGTCGGAGGCCGTGATCACCTCGTAGCCTTCGAACTCGAAATTGTCCTTGAGCCCCAGCACCATGTCCGGCTCGTCTTCGACGACAAGGATCTTGCTCATAGCCGTGTCCCATTCTGCTCGTTCATGGCCGTGTTCAGCCGTCTCCTTACGCTCGGCTTACGCTCGGCCCGCCGCGGGCAACGCCAGGGTGAACGTGCTGCCCTTGCCGAGCACGCTCTCGACCTCGACCGATCCGCCGTGCGCGTCCATGATGTGCCGCACCAGCGCGAGGCCGAGGCCGCTGCCCTTGGTTTCGTGGACCAGGCTGTTCTCGGCCCGGTAGAATTTCTCGAAGATCTTCTTCTGTTCCGCCTTCGCGATCCCGATCCCGCGGTCGGCCACGGCCAGCAGGATACGCCCCTCCTGCTGGCGCACCGCGATGCTGATCTGCTTCTCCTGCTGGGAGTACTTGATCGCGTTGTTCACCAGGTTGATGAGCGCCTGGCCCAGGGCCTCCTTGTCCACCTGGATCTCGGGCAGGCCCTCGGGCACGTCCAGCTCGAGCGCGAAGCCCTGCTGCTCGATATGGAAACGGTAGGCATCGACCACTTCGTTCACGATCCGGCCCACGTCGGTGGGCGCGAAGTGGTATTCCCTCCGCCCCGCCTCGATGCGGGAGAAGTCCAGGATGTTGTTGATGAGCTGCGTCAGGCGCTGGCTCTCCTTGTTGATCACGCGGTAGTACTGCCGGGCCTTCTCCTCCGTCGGCACGCGCCCCAGCTCCAGCGTCTCGGCGAAGAGCCGGATAAGCGCCAGCGGCGTCTTGAGCTCGTGGCACACGTTCTCGACGAAGTCGCTCATGAGACGCGACAGATGCAGCACACGCCGCACGTAGCTGTAGACGAGGAACAGTCCCGCGCCGAGAAGCA
>JAQBHI010000092.1:0-3239 GCA_032127875.1 Acidobacteriota bacterium | reverse complement strand
CCGCTCCGACGGCAGCAAGGTGGAGTTCGTCCTGGACAAGGCCGTGATGGTCGTCGGCCGCGACGCGGAGGCCGACATCCGCGTGGACGAGGCGCTCGTCTCGCGGCAGCACGCCCGGATCGAGCGCCGCGAGGACGCCTTCTGCGTCCTGGACCTGGGCTCGACCAACCTGACCCGCGTGAACGGCGAGGTCGTCGCCGAACGCGAGCTGCGCCACGGCGACGAGATCCGCTTCGCCCGCGCCCAGTTCCTGTTCGTGAGGGACAGCGGTCCCGACGTGGTGGCCGGCGGAGTCTGACGGGCGCCGGCCCTGGCCTCTCAGGGGCCAGTCAGGCTGCGCACGTCGTAGAGCCGGTAGCCGCCGCCCTCGTAGACGATCGGATACGGCAGCCTCAGCGGGAACGGCGCGAAGCGATCGAGCAACACGTGCGTCACGTTCCAGCGGCGCAGGATGATCTCGCGTTCGGCCGCGGTCGTGGTGGGCCTCAGAAAACGGAACGCGTCGTGCATCCGCCAGGCGCCGTTCTCCATCACCAGGAAGATGTCGGGTCCCTCGGGCGCCACGATCTTGCGACCGGTCGTGCCCGCGATCGCGTTGGACGTGCGCTCGTCCGCCAGGATGACGGCGTCCTGGGGCGTGAGGCGCGCGACGAAGTCCAGCCTGATCGGCTCGAGGCCGCGCACGAAGGCGATGCGCTCGCCGGTCACGAGAGCGCACGCTGCGAGGACCAGGGCGAGCGCGCCCCGGCAGCCGCGTCCGCGCTTCCAGGCCGCCTCGCAGAGCCCCGCCGCGGACAGCTGCAACGGCAGCGCGGCAAAGGTCACCAGCCGCTCGCGCAGCGGGACCAGGGGACAAACGGCCAGCAAGAGCGCGCCCAGGGACCATAGCAGGAGGAACGGCTGCTTCCGGCGGGCGAGCACGACCGCCCAGACGAGGCCCAGAAGAGCCGGGCCGAGGATGTGGAACGGCTGGAGCAGCAGCGTCGCGTAGTCGATCCCCGTGGCGCCTGCGGCCTGGGCGGCGCCCCGAGCCGCGGCACCGAGCGCGCTGACGGTCATCGGCGGCAGCGGCTGCCGGAACTCAGGGACGACGAGGGCATGTAGCAGGCGGAAAACCGGGTAATAGGGCCACAGCCCGGCGACCAGCAAACCCGCGATCGGGAGCGCCAGGATCGTCGCGACGCGCCGGGGCTCTGTGGTGCGAAGCGAAAGCTCGGAAGCCACGAGCGCGGCGACGGCGGTCGCGAACGCGAGGGCCGTGAGCGGGTGCGTCGTCACGAGACCGGCCGAGAGCAGGACCGCCACCGCCAGGCGCCGGCCCCGCAGTCGCGGCCCCATCGACAAGGCCAGGAGCGCCAGCAGCAGGACGACCGCTGCGTGCTGCGGGTAGAAGAAGTTCTGAGCGTCGGCGAGCGACGTCGTACCCGGCCATCCCCAGGCGATCCACGGCATGTCGGGCCCGGCCCACGGGCCCCAGAGCAGCAGCGTCGTCAGGACGCTCCAGCGCGCCGCGTCCTTGCCGACAACGCGGACAGCCAGCGCGCGAAAGACCAGCAGGAACAGCAGCAGCAGCAGCAGGCCGGCGCCCTCGAGGATGACCAGCGGGTCGGCTCCGGACGCGCGCCGAAGCATGCTGAGCAGGACGAGGTATGGCCCGTAGTGCGCCTGCGGCGTCCTCCCGGCGACCAGGTTGTGGGAGGGCGGCAGCTCGCCCTTCGCCAGCTCGCGCACGCTCGCCATGTGATGGAACGCGACACCGGAGCGCAAGGGGAGCTCTTCTGCGAACGAGAGCCAGGCGAGCAGTGCCAGTGCAGCGGCTGCGGTCGCCGGGAAGAGCGCCTCCCGGCCCAGCTTCACTCGGGTCCCGCGTCCGGGCGTGCCAGGTAGAAGCCCTGGCCGTAGTCGACTCCCATCGCCCGCAGCGCCGAGAATTCTTCCTCGCTTTGGATCCCCTCGGCGATGACCGAGGAGCCGATCCCCTTGCCGAGTGAGATGATCGCCTTCACCATCTCGCGGTTCACTCGGCTCTCGTGGACGTCGCGCACCAGGGCGGTGTCGATCTTGAGGAAGTGGGGCTTGAGGCGCGCGATCGACTCGAGACCCGAGTAGCCCGCTCCGACGTCGTCGACGGCGAACGACATCCCCAGATCGGTGAAGTAGGCCATCGTCTCGCGGAACAGGCCGTAGTTCTCGATCACCAGCTTCTCGGTGATCTCGATGACGATGCGCTCGGGGGAGACCTGGGCGCGGTCGAGGAAGTCGATGAGCGGCTTGCCGCGGAACTGCGGGTCGCGGATCGTGGCCGGCAGCGTGTTGACGAAGATACGCGCGTTCGACGGGATCCGCCCCGACGAGAGCAGCGCCCGCTGCCGGCACAGGCGGTCGAGCTCGACCAGGAGCTCGTGCTCCTCGGCCGCGCCGAAGAGGTCGTCGGCCGCCTCCAGGCCCGTGCCACGCGCGCCTCTCGAAAGCGCCTCGAAGCCCAGCAGCGTGCGGTCCCCCATGAGCAGGATCGGCTGATAGGCGGTCACGATCCTGCTGCGGACGATGATGTCCTGGAGCCGCTCACGCATCCCGATGGCGTCGGCCCGGCGTTCATGAGCGGCTTGGTCGAGCGCGTCTTGGAAGGCGCGGCTGACCAGACGCTCGGTGTGGACCAGCGGGTTGTGGATCGCGAGGCCATGGCCCACCTCGATGGCCGGAGCGGTCTTCAGGTACGGGAAGGCGGCCTTGGCCAGGTTGGGGACCAGGGACGCCACCAGGCGGGTGCGGACGACCCGCAGGTCCGCGTTGCCGAGCGGCATGCTACGCCTGCGCTTGCGGTCGAGGACGAGGATGAAACGCAGGCCGCGCGGGGCGTCCAGGGCCAGCAGGTCCTCGCTCCGATAGTCCTTGCCTCGCTGCTCGGAGAGCAGCTTGAAGATGCGGCCCCGCACCTCCTCGTAGGCCTCGGACCCGTACTCGTACTCGATCCTGGCCAGCGAAGTGGCGTCAATCACCAGCAGCCCGAGGCTCCCGCGCTCGGCCAGCTGGGCCGCAAGCTCCGCGATCCGCTCGTGATACGTCGGAGGTGGCTGGCTCAAGCGCGGGCCCCGCCTTCCTCGGGGACCGGTGCGGGTGCTGCCAGGTAGCGTCCCTGTCCAAGGCGCACGCCCATGTCCCGCACGGCCGACAACTCCGCTTCTGCTTCGATGCCCTCGGCGATCACCTGGGCGCCGATCTTCTCGGCCAGCTCGACC
>JAQBHI010000091.1:0-7440 GCA_032127875.1 Acidobacteriota bacterium | reverse complement strand
CCTCGCTGCCGAAAGAGTGGACGGCATTCTACCGTGTCGCTCCTCGAGTCGGTGCTTGCACCTCATGCAGGCGACGCCTACACTCATAGCATGCAGTACACGATGCGAGGAATCCCGCCCGGGTTGGACGCCGCCATCCGTCAACGCGCGCGCCGGGAAGGCAGGAGCCTGAACGAAGTAGCGGTAGCGGCTCTCGCCCAGGGCCTCGGCTTCGACCAGGAGCGCGTGGTCAGGCGCGACGTGAGCGACATCGTGGGCACCTGGAAGCGCGACGCGACCCTGGAGAGAGCGCTTCGGGCTCAGGACCGGGTCGACCGCGAACTCTGGAAATGAGGATCGCGCTCGACACGAACCGGTACGTCGATCTGTGCAGGGGAGTCCCCGGAACCGCAGAGCTCGTGGCGACCGCAGAGGCCGTCTTCCTGCCCTTCGTCGTGCTGGCCGAGCTCCGTGCCGGGTTCGCATTGGGCCGGCGTGGCGCGGAGAACGAGCGCGTGCTCAGGCGCTTCCTGCTGAAGCCTGGTGTCGAGATCCTGTACGCGGACGAGCAGACGACGCACCACTACGCTTCCGTCTTCCGCCAGTTGCGCCGCCAGGGCACTCCCATCCCCACGAACGACCTCTGGGTCGCGGCCCTCGTGCTCCAGCACAGTCTCGCCCTTCACGACCGCGACAAGCACTTCGATCAGCTGCCCCAGCTAGTGAGGGCTTGAGGCGATTCTCGCGCGCCTCACGGCTCGCCGCCGGCCGCGCGCTGGGAGAAGTAATCCTGGAAGCGCTGCCGCAGCACTTTCTTGTCGAACTTGCCGACCGAGGTCTTCGGCACCTCGTCGATGAACACCACGTCGTCGGGCAGCCAGAAGCGCGCCACGTGCGGCCGCAAATGCTCGATCAGGTCGTCCCCGGTGAGGCTCGGCCCGGCCTCGGTCTTGCGGCGCACCACGCACGCCAGCGGCCGCTCGTCCCAGCGCGGGTGGGCGATGCCGACCACCGCGGCCTCGGCGACGTCCGGGTGTCCCATCAACAAGCCCTCGAGCTTGACGCTGGAGATCCATTCGCCGCCGGACTTGATGACGTCCTTGGTGCGGTCGACGATGCGGATGTAGCCGTCCGCGTCGATCGTGGCGACGTCGCCGGTACGTAGCCAGCCGTCCGGGAACTTCTCCGGCGCCGGTTCCTTGTAGTAGGACGCGGCGATCCAGTTGCCGCGCACCTCGATCTCGCCGAAGCTCTCGCCGTCCCAGGGCGCCTCGGAGCCATCCTCCCGCACGATGCGGACTTCCACGCCGGGCGGCACCCGGCCCTGGCTGGTCAGGACGTGGTCGAGCGCCTCCAACTCGAGCGAGGCGTGCGCTGCCAGCGGCACGCTGATCGATGCAATCGGGCTGGTCTCGGTCATGCCCCAGGCGTGGGTGATGCGCACGCCGAAAGTGCGCTGGTAGGCGCGTTGCACTGCGGGCGGGATGGCGGCTCCGCCGCACAGGATGGCGCGCAACCGCCCGAGGCGGTCGCGCGCGGCTGTCATCGGCGGGAGCATCGCCTGCCAGATCGTGGGAACGCCCGCGGCGAACGTGACGCCGCGCTCCGCCAGCAGGCCGGTGAGCGCGTCCGGTGTCATGTAGCGGCCCGGCATCACCAGGTCGGCGCCCGCCATCAGGCACGCGTAGGGCAGACCCCAGGCGTTGGCGTGGAACATCGGCACGATCGGCAGCACCACGTCCGTCTCGCAGAGGCCGATCCCGTCGGCCATCAGGGCCGCGTAGCAGTGCAGGACGTTGGAGCGGTGGCTGTAGACGACGCCCTTGGGCGGGCCGGTGGTGCCGGAGGTGTAGCACATGGCCGCGGCCTGGTCCTCGGGGACGTCCGGGAACTCGGGCAGCGGCACGGCCTGCGCCAGCAGCGTCTCGTAATCGAGTGTCCCCGCGGGCTGCGGTCCAGGCGCGTCGTCGACCACGATCGTCTGGCGCACGCAGGCGACGCGCGCCGCCACTTTCTGCCATGCCGGCAGCAGGCTCTTGTCGACGATCACCACGCTGTCGCCGGCGTGCTCGACGATGTAGGCCAGATCGCTGTCGAAGAGCCGGATGTTGAGCGTGTGCAGGATGCTGCCCATGCACGGCACCGCGATGTAGGCCTCGAGGTGCGCCTGGTGGTTCCAGCAGAAGGTCGCGACCCGGTCGTCGGGGCCGACGCCGAGCGCGCGCAGCGCCGCCGCCAGCCGTCGCGCCCGCTCGAGCAACTCGGCGTAGCAGGTCACGCGCACGCCATCCGCGGTCTTCGTCGTCACGCTCTTGCGCGGGTGCATGCGTGCCGCGTGGCGCACGAGCATCGGGATGTTGAGCGGCAACTCCTGCATCAGGCCCTTCATGGCCACCTCCAACGCATCGAAAAGGACCCCTCGCTACGGCGCGTCCGGACCTGTCGGGCCGCCGAAATCCGCCAGCCAGATGTCGCCTTCGCGGCGCGCTTCGAGGTAGGCGATGGCGCGGCCGTCGCGAGTCACGCTGAAGGTCGTCCAGCCTCCTTCCTGAGGAAGCGTTCCCGCCGGCAGGATCTCCTTGCGTCGGCCCGTGACGGTGTCGAGAAGGATGAGCGCCCCGCGCTTGTTGAAGAGGATCCGCCGGCTGTCCGGGAGCCAGCGGGCTGCTTCTTCGGATTCGTCCAGCTTGCGAAGGCTCCGCGTCTCGAACGCGTAGAGGAAGAGACCGCCCGGTATCTGCTCGGGCCCGCAGAGGAGCCAGCGACCGTCGGGCGACCAGGACCAAAGGATGCTGATGCCCTCAAACTCCCCGAGCGCGAACCTTTCGATCGGCTCACGCGGCGAGGACTGAGAGGCATCGAGAAGGGTCACCGCCCCGCTGACGCTGCCGGCGATCCGGCGGCCATCGGGCGACCACACCGGGGTCGTCGTGGGCTCGGCTCCCGACACCTGCTGGAGGGCGCTGCCGTCCGGTCGCATCGTCCACACCTGCTGCGTGCCGCCGCGCTGCGATTGAAACGCGATGCGCTGGCCATCGGGCGACCAGCGCAGCGCGCGGTGCTGGAAGGAGGCCTCCGTGAGTTGGGCGTAGCCGCTCCCATCTGCTCGAACGGCACCCAGGCTCTCCCACGGCAAGCTCCGACGCGCGAACACGAGCGACGTCCCGTCCGGCGACCAGTCCAGTTCTTGCAGCGGTTGGCCTCGCAGAATCGGCAGCGGACGGCCCTGGAGTTCTTCGCGGTCGAGATCGAAGGCGACCTTCCAGGCATCGGCCCGCCAATCTCGGGTTCCGAATGCGAAGCGCCTCCCATCCTTGGCGAAGCTCAGGCTGCCCGCCCACGCGGCCGGGGTCGTCACCGGCTCCGGAGCTCCAAGCGCACTCCCGGAACTCGGGTCGATCGGAATGCGCAAGAGGTTCATCGTGCCGCCGCGGTTGCTCGAGAAATACAGGAAGCGGCCGCCCGGTGACCACTCGACGCCCCAATCGATGCTGGCATCGTCCGTCAATGCGACCGGGGCGCCGGAGCCGTTGGCCGCCATCGTCCAAAGATCGCGGTGCCACGTCGACGGACACAGACCCCACCACGCGATCCGGCGGCCGTCGGGCGACCACTTCGGGCCCACGCCATCACCCTTGCTGATCAGGCGTTTGCCTTCACCGGTCGTCCGCACCGCCCAGACCTGGCTGTTGCCTGCTCGGGCCATGGGATCCCGGACCGGCTCGGTCGCGACCACGAGCTGCTGGCCGTCGGGAGACCAGGCGGGGTCGTAGCCGTAGTCGGTCACGCGGCGAACCGACTCGCCGGTCGCGCCCATCACGAGGATCCCGCCGCCGGCGCGTTCCGAGCGGAAGGCGATCTGGCTGCCGTCGGGCGAGAAGGCCGGGGCGCTGTCGTCGGCGGGGGAGTCCTCGGTGAGGTTGATGGGCTTCCGCCCGCCGATCCGCAGCAGGTAGATGTCGTCGTTGCCGCGGGCGTCGCTCACGTAGAGGAGGCTTCGACCGTCTGGCGACAGGCTCGGGTGGCGCTCGAGGCCAGGCAGGTCCGTGACCTGGATGAAAAGGCTCGGCATGGGAGCGGCGGCCGGAGCGCTGCGCCCGAGACGACCCACGCCGAAGCCCGCAGCCAGCAGGACCAGGGCGGCGGCCAACGGCCAGAAGCGCCGCGCACGCGATGCGGACACCGACGCGTCCGTGGGCGTGCTCGCACCGGAGCCGAAGGCCGCTTCGAGGTCGAAGGCTAGGTCACGCGCGGACTGGAAGCGCTCCGCGGGCTGCTTCTCCAGGCAATGGCGCACGATGCGCTCGAGGCCGGCGGGTAGAGCGCCGCTCGCGCTCAACAGCTCTGGCGGATCCTCTTTGAGGATCGCGGCCATGGTCTCGGCCGCGGTGTCGCGCTTGAACGCGCGCCGTCCGGTGAGCATCTCGTAGAGCACGGTCCCCAACGAGAAGATGTCCGAGCGCGCGTCGGTCGGCTGGCCCTTCACCTGCTCAGGGGACATGTAACCCGCGGTCCCAAGCACGGTGCCCGGGTCCGTCCCCCGAGTCCGTGTCGGGGAGTGGGTGCCCTCTCGCGGCGGCGTGTGCTGATGCGCCAGGCCGAAATCGAGCACCTTCACCCGGCCGTCCGCGGTGATGAACACGTTCTCGGGCTTCACGTCACGGTGGACGATGCCCTTGTCGTGAGCGGCGGCCAGGCCGTGGGCGATCTGAGCCCCGATCTCCCCCGCCTTCCGGACTGGCAACGCCCCGCCTGAAAGACGATCGCGCAGCGTCTCGCCGTCGAGCAGCTCCATGACCGCGAAGGCCGTGCCGTCGTGGTCGCCGACGTCGTGAATCGCGAGGATGTTCGGGTGCGAGAGCGCCGCGACGGCCCTGGCCTCGCGTTCGAAGCGGGCACGGCGCTCGGCGTCGGAGGACACCTCGTCGGGCAGGACCTTGAGCGCGACGTCGCGCTCGAGGCGCGTGTCGCGCGCTCGGTAGACTTCGCCCATCCCGCCCGCGCCGATCGGCGCGACGATCTCGTAAGGACCCAGTCGCATGCCCGGCCCTAGGCTCATGAACTCCTGGCCTCTTGGAGGAACGTGCGCGGCATTCTAACCGTTTCTGCTGGCGTCCCCGACGGTCTACGAGACCGCCCGACGTCGCGAGCCTCTCGCCGAGGAACACGCGCGCCAGGATCACGGTGAGTGCTGGATACGCGGCGAAGAGCGTGCCCACGATCGAGATCGGGCCGTGGACGATCGATTGGTAGGGCGCGAGCCACGAGTGGGGCCGCTCTTTCGGCCCGATGGCCACCATGGCGGTCGGGAGCCTGCTCGCGGCCATCGCCTACAAGAACGGGCCGGCGTCCGTCGTCACGCCGCTTTCGGGGGCCTATCCGGTCGTGACGCTCGGCTTCGCCTGGCTGATGCTGCACGAGCGACCCAGCGCGCTGCAATGGGCCGGCATCGCCTGCGTCCTGGCCGGGATGGTGCTGACCACCGCCACGGGCTGAGCAAATTCAGCTCGCGCCGCGCGTCGGCAGGACGCGCCGGCACAACTCCTGGAAGCGGGGCTCGCCGGCCAGGCCCTCGATGGAGTAGAAGGACGGGAAGCCCTCCACGCTGAACAGCCACGGCGAGCGTGATCGGTATGCCTGCTCCAGGCGCTCGAGCACCGCCTGTCGCTCGCCCAGGCCGGCGTGGACGATCGCAATGGTGAGCGGGTCCACGAAGCGACGCCGCTCCAGCTCCTGCATGCGCTTCAAGTAGTCCCGGGCGCGGTCCTGTCGATCGCACTTGGCGTAGACGAAGGCGATCCAGGACCAGGCGCTCTCCTGCTCTCTCGTGCCCAGGATCTCCGCGCCCCGCGCTTCCTCGGAGAGCGCCTCCGAACAGCGTCCGATGTGGGCCAGCGCCTTGCCCCGCTTGATGTAGCCCCACACCCAGTTCGGGCGAAGCTGCTGCGCTTCCTGGAACTCCTGGGCCGCCTCCTCGAAGCGCCCAAGCCTCATGTAGGTGATCCCCAGCTGGTGCGTGGGCAGAACGGACAGCGGGTCGAGCTCTTTGGCACGCAGCGCCACCGTCAGGGCTTTCTCCGGCTGGTCCTGGGCCATGAGGACGTTCGTGTATTCCTCGTACGCCATCGAGCTGCTGGGGTTCTTTGCGAGGGCGCGCTTCAGATCGGCCTCGGCGCCCGGCAGGTCCCAGTCGAAGTACAGCCGGATCATGCCGGACACCGCCAGCGCCTCGGCCAGGTCCGGGTCGATCTCGAGCGCGCGCCGGATCGCTGCCCGGGCCTTGCGTACCGTTTCCTCCCGGTTCTCGCTGTTCAGATAGGCCTGCATCGCGTAGGACTCCGCCAGGCCCGTGTGGCCGGCGGCGTAAAGAGGCTCGCGCTCGATCGCCCGCTGGAAATACCCGGTCGATTGCTGCAGCTCGTCCGGCGTGCCCGCCAGGAGCATGCGGCCCTTGAGGAAGAGACGATAGGCCTCGGAATCGACCGGCGTCTGCTTGCGCTCCGGCGCTGCGCTCCCGGACAGCCGCGGGCTGAGCGTGCGGCTGATCGTCCGCGCCATCTCGTCCCCGACCTTGGGCGCCGCGTCGGTACCGAGCTGGTAGCGCTGGCCCCAGAGCTGCCGGCGGTCCCCCGGGTCGACGAGCTCCGCGCTGAGCGACAGCTCCTTGCCCTGCTGGGCCAGGCGGCCGAGCAGCAGCGCGCGAACGCCGAGCTTGCCGGCGATCTCCGCCAGATCCTTCTGGCCCTCCTTGAAGGCGAAGGCCGAGTCGCGCGAGGTGACCTTGAGACCGGGCAACTGGGCGAGGCTGTTGATCAGGGACTCGGTGAGACCAGCGCTGAGGTATTCCAGCTCGGGGTTGCCGGTCAGGTTCTGGAACGGCAGCACGGCGATCGACTCGATCGCCGTGGGCTTCGCCTTCAGCCATGCGAGCAGCGCGATCCCGGAAACCGCCAGCGCCAGCGCGGCCAGCAGGGAGCCTGCCACCAGCAGGTACCGTCCGCGGCGACGCGGGGCAGGCTCGGCAGCGCCCGACTCGCGGTCCCGCTGCAGGTTGCGCAGGTCCACCCGCAGGTCCTTCGCGGTGGCGTAACGCCGCTCACGGTCCTTCTCGAGGCACTTCGCGACGATGCGCTCGAGCGCCTCCGGCACCTTGCGGTTCCCGCCCGCGATGGGCTCGGGCGTCGCGTGGCAGATGCGGTCGATCGTCTGATTGGCGGTGTCCCCGGCGAACGGCAGCCGTCCCGTGGCCAGCTCGTACAGCACCACACCCAGGCTGAAGATGTCGGTGCGCGCGTCGACCGGCTTGCCCAGGGCCTGCTCGGGGCTCATGTAGGGCACGGTGCCCATGACGACGCCCGCCTGGGTCTGCGCCTGCGTGCTCAGGCCGCTGTCGACAAGGGCCTCGCCTTCGCGGGTCTGACGCGCCAACCCGAAATCGAGGACCTTGACCTGGCCCTTGGC